>CAZEDX010000099.1:0-14724 GCA_964511015.1 uncultured bacterium
TGCATACCAATACGTTGGCGTTGCACCTATTTTATCATGATTCCCAATGGCAGGCAAGCCGGGCTGGCACGATGCCCCGCAACAACATGGCAGAAAAACACAATGCCTTCCGTCAGGCCGCTTTTACAGGATCAGGCTAAAATGATGCATAGCTCAATTGCAGCGAGGATTTTACCATGAAATCAGATTTTCTTTGGTGGCGTGACGGTGTGATTTATCAGATATATCCGCGCTCGTTTGCCGATTCCAACGGCGACGGCATCGGCGACCTACCGGGCATCATCAGCAAGCTTGACTATCTCAACGACGGTACGCCGAACTCACTGGGCGTCGATGCCATCTGGCTCACGCCGTTTTACCCGAGCCCGAACGTCGATTTCGGCTACGACGTCTCCGACTACTGCGCGGTCCACCCGGAGCACGGTACGCTGGATGATTTCGACCGGCTGCTCGCCGAGGCGCACCGGCGCGGCATTCGCGTGATCATCGATCTGGTGGCCAATCACACGTCGGACCAGCACCCATGGTTTCGGGAATCGCGCGCCAGCCGCAACAACCCGAAACGCGACTGGTACATTTGGCGCGACGGCAAGAACAACCTGGCGCCCAACAATTGGGAAGCGGCGTCGGGCGGGTCGGCTTGGCAGTTCGACCCGCCTTCGCAACAGTTTTTTTACCACGCCTTCTTCGATTGCCAGCCTGATTTGAACTGGCGCAACCGGGAAGTGCGGCGCGCCATGCTCGAAGTCATGCGCTTTTGGCTTGATCGCGGGGTCGACGGCTTCCGCGCCGATTTGATCAACTACCTGATCGAAGACGACCAACTGCGCGACAATCCGCGGTCGCTGAAAGGCTGGTGGATGGGCCATTTCCAGCGGCCCGAGTTCAACCGCGATCGGCCCGAGACGCACGAGGCGGTGCGCGAGATCCGGGCGCTGCTCGACCAGTACGACGACCGGATGATCGTCGGCGAGACGATGTCGTTCCCGTGGGAGGAATCGCAGGCGCATACGTTCGTCAACCGGCGCGAACTCCACCTGGGCTTCAACATGGAATTCTACGTCTTCCGCTTCCGCGCCGCCGCATTCCGCGCGGTGGTCGATCGCTACGAGCGCCAGGCCTCTGCCGACGGCTGGCCGGCCTGGACGCTATCCAACCACGACATCCCCCGCCACGTCGGCCGCTATGGCGGCAAGTACCTGATCTACGGCGAGGGGCGGCAGGCCGAAGCGCGAGCCCGCGTGGCCGCCGCGCTAATGCTCACCTTGCGCGGCACGCCGTTCCTTTACTACGGCGAGGAACTGGGTCTGCCCAACCGCTGGCTGCCGCGCCGCTGGATGCGGGACCCGATCGGCAAGGAAAAGTGGCCGTTCTATAGCCGCGACTGCTGGCGTATGCCGATGCCGTGGACGCCGGGGCCGGGTGCGGGTTTCACCACCGGCGATCCGTGGCTGCCGCTCGACCCGGCGGCCGACCGTCTGAACGTCCAGACCGCCGGCGCGCGCGCCGATTCGCTGCTCGCCTTCTATCGGCGGCTAATCGCGCTGCGCAAGACGCTGCCCGCGTTGCAGATCGGCGCGTACGAACCGCTCGGCGAACCGCACCCAAGGGTCTACGTCTATCGCCGCGCCACGGACGAGCAGTCGCTGGTGGTCGCGCTCAACTTCGCCGGCCGCGAAGCGCCGCTCGCGCCCGCTTTGTCGGGCCGGGTGCTGTTCGGCACGGAACCGCGTGGCGAATCGGTGGGCGGGCTGTCCCGGCTAGCCCCATACGAGGTGCTGATTCTCGAGCAGTAGGCGGGTGTCAAATGACACTGTTTGCCTTGTCGATTTGCATGGAATGGTTATACGTCCTAAGACAGGTATGCGAACGCGCCTGGTCGCGTTGGAGCGGAACATGACTTCTCGACGATTGCTGGTAATTTTCGCGCTAACGCTGTTGTTCTTTTCTGCCTGTTCGATTCGGCAAGATCTGCGGCCGGCCGTGCCGGCGTACGTCATGCCGACGGCGTCGGTGGTGGGCGACACGGCGCCGCGTAGCGACATGCTGCTACTGGGCGCGGCCCGCGTCGACGTGACGCCCGATCATTCGGTCATTCTCGGTGGCTACGGCTATGCGTTATGGTCGAAGAAGAACTGCCGCTGGTCGCAGGGCGTGCATGATCCGCTTTACGCGACGGCGTTGTATTTCCTCAAAGGCGACGAGGCGCTGGTGCTGGTGCAGACCGACCAAGTGGGCATCATGCACGGCGATCTCGATCAGATGCGCACTGCGATCGCGACCAAGCTAATGATCAGCCGCGACCGGGTGATAGTTTCGTCCACCCATACCCACCATGCGCCGGACACCTTTGGGCTGTGGGGCACGTTGCTGCCCGCCGATCCGGGGCGCGACGAAACCTACATGAACGCGTTGAAGGACGGCGTGGTCAACGCGGCGGTGCAGGCTTACCAGTCGCGGCAGCCGGTGACGCTGTCTTATGCGCTGGGGCAAGAATCGGAGTTGCATTACAACATCCACCAGGAGCGCACCTCCGACCCCAATCTCGATCACACGATCACCATGCTGGTCGCCACCGGCGCCGACGGCCAGATCGTGGCCACGCTGACCAACTGGGCCTGTCACCCGACCACGGAAGATCACCCGAACAGATTGGTGTCGGCCGACTGGGTCGGCGCTTTTTACCGCAACATGGCGGCGGCCAAACCCGGTGTGCACATGTACCTCAACGGTTCGATCGGCGGCTCGGTACAGCCCAGTGTCGCCTGGCGCGACGCGCAGGGTCTACCGAATGAGGGGCAGGGGTTCAAGTGGGCGGATGCGTTCGGCGACAAGTTCACGAAGAACGTGTTGGGCGTGATGGACAAAGCCACGCCGTTCGAGGTCGACCGCATTGTGGTCGAGACTCGCCCGATCAAGGTGCACATGAAGAACTTCGTGTTCCGCCTGTCGCGCGCGCTGGGCATGTTGCCGAGCGATTTCTTTCCGGAAGACGGCAACTTCACCACCTCGGTGACGGCGGTGCGCCTGGGCCCGATCCGCATCGGCAGTCTGCCGGGCGAACTCTCGCCCCACTTGGGCAAGCAGATCCGCGCCAGCCTCGGCGGCGAGGCGCAAATTCTCATCGGCCTGGCGCAAGACGATTTGGGCTACATCCTTGACGAACAACAGTTCCATAATGACGAGTATACCTACGAGAAGATGCTGTGCGTCAGCCCGCACCTTGGCGGCGACATCGTCAAGGCCTATCAATCCGTGGTGTTTCCGTAACGCGGCGGCTTTATTTCCTCGGGCGGATCGTCCGGCGAACCCACGCCTCGGCCGATTGACTGGCATTCATCCGTAATGCCAGACTACCCGCGCCAACCCAGGAAGCGGACTGTGCGAAAAGAAAAATCCACCGGTGTCCTCTTTGAGGCGGCTACATGCGCACCCTGCGTCTGGCCGGCTGCCGGACTATTGGAATACTGGTTGCGCGGGGCAAGCGCGCGCCTGTGGGTTCTCGACTTCGCCAACGAATTGCTGACGGCGATTCCCATGCTGTTCACCTTCTTCTTGGTGTTGGGCCGGGTGTTCTGGGCGGTATGGTTGGTATTTGTCTTAGCGCTGATTTCCGCATTCTGGTTTCGCTATTTGGCGCGCCGCAACTTGGCGATGGTCGGCTCGCCGTCGTGGCTGCTGCGCTTCTATGTAGTCGCGGTCGGGCGATTGTCTGTTCTCACGATCCTTGTTCTGGGGCTATTGGTCGCCATTTCCTGGTGGTGGTTGTCCAGCGGCATGCATCCGGGGGTAAGCTCTGTCTTCGGGCTGGCGATTCTCCTTCTTCCTTTTCGGCTTCGCCTATCCAGCCGCGGACGCGGGGTGCTTCGTCTGGCCTTAATGATCGTTGTCGGCTTTGTTGTGGTCTTGGCCTCCAACTTGTTGCACCGGGCGACTGCTGTCCCCGCACGGGGAACGCTGGTCGCCGCCATTCCCAACGCCTTCGACGGCTTTGTCATGCCGGACGGAGCGGCCTGGGTCAGCGAATCCCAAATGCATTCGTTATGGCGGGTTCAATCGGGCTTGAAGAGCCCGTACTTGATGCTACAGAAGCCGCATCGCCTGGCGTCTTGTTCGAATGGGTCGGTGTTGGCCGGAGCGTTTGTGAACCAGGCCGTTCTATGGCGTGTGCAGGTCGGAGGCAAGCGCTATCCGGTCAGCAATGCGTGTGGCGGCGGCATTTCGGATTTGGCCGCCGATAAGGACTGCAACGAAGTATGGGTACTCTGCCAAGGATCGAGCAGTCTCTTGCGGTTCCGCAATGGCGCAAGCGGTGTTGCCCAGTCGGAGACCCTATGGTTGTTTCCGGGCTTCCTGGCATTGGACAAGACCACCGATCGCGTCTTTATCGCCCACGAGATTGCCGGCGGAATGACGATCCTGTCGTCATCGCACGCCCAGCCGGCCGAGACTTTCTGGCGCGGCACCAACTTCTGGGGAGTGGCGCATGACCCGCGTACCGGTCTGACCTGGGTCGGTCGCCCGGTTCGCGGCGAACTGATGGCCTTTGACGGCGAGCGCCGGGTGGTTTGCCGATTGCGGGTGGGGTGTGCGCCACGGTACATGTTGCTGCGGGCCGAGCAGCGTGAATTGTGGGTCGGTAACTACATTTCCGGCACACTTTCGGTGGTCGATCTAGATCGTCGCCAGGTGGTCCGGACGCTGCTGCTCGATCGCCGCCCGCTGTGGTCCCAACTGCGGGTGATTCGCGAAGCGCCCGACGGACGGGTGCTGGCGGCCAAAAATGACGGTTTGTGGCTGATCGGCGAGGGCTCCGCAAAAACGGCCGCGAACCCCACCCCGTCCGTCAATTGACACCCCGCCACCTTATGCTATGTTCTGGCGTTTCGAAGACGTCCGTTTCTTTGACGGACGGGTCCGAGAGGTACAAGGAAAATGGCCAAAGGAAAGACCGACTATAAAAGCACCCTGTTTCTGCCGCAGACCGAATTTCCGATGAAGGCTGATCTCGCCGCGCGCGAGCCACAGATGCTCGATCGCTGGCAGGCGATGAAGTTGTACGCGCGAATTCGCGAGGCGCGCAGCGGTGCGCCCCGCTTTGTGTTGCACGACGGCCCGCCGTATGCCAATGGCAACATCCATCTGGGCACGGCAATGAACAAGATCCTGAAGGACATCATCGTCAAATCCAAGACGATGCAGGGCCAGGATGCGCCCTACGTGCCCGGATGGGACTGTCACGGCCTGCCGATCGAGACCGCGATGTTGAAGGAGTTGGGCGAGACTCGTCCGGCGCCGGGTCAGGAGGGCGATTTCCGCCGCCGCTGCCGCAAATACGCGGAGAAGTACATTGACATCCAGCGCGCCGAATTCAAGCGCCTGGGCGTGCTCGGCCAGTGGGATACCCCGTACATCACCATGCACCCGCAGTATGAGGCGATCACCGCGCGTGAACTGGGCAAGTTCGTTGGCGCTGGCAGTGTGTACAAGAGCCGCAAGCCGGTCTACTGGTGTAGCCATTGCGTAACCGCGCTGGCCGAAGCCGAGGTCGAATACAAAGACCACGTGGCCCCGAGCATTTTCGTGCGGTTCCCGCTGGTGGACGACATTACCGACGTTGTGCCCGAGGCCAAAGGCTACAAGGTTAGCGTGGTGATCTGGACCACGACTCCCTGGACCATTCCCGCCAACCTGGCGCTGGCGTTCCATCCGGAATTCGACTACGTGCTGGCCGACGTCGGCGATGGCGAGGCCTTCATCATGGCCGAACGCTTGGCGCCGTTGTGCCTGGAGACTTTCGGCAAGCCGCTCAAGATCGTGGCCAAGTTCAACGCCGTGCCGCTCGAGCGCCGGCGCGCGCGCCATCCGCTCGACATGCGCGACAGCTTGATCATTCTGGCCGACTTTGTCACTCTCGACAGCGGCACCGGCATCGTGCACATTGCGCCGGGCCACGGCCAGGAAGACTATGAGGTCGGTTTGAAGTATGGCCTCGAGGTCTATTCGCCGGTCGACGACCTGGGCTGCTTTACCAAGGACGTGCCGCTATGGCAGGGCACGCATGTCTTCTCCGCCAACGAGGCGGTCAACGCCGAGCTGTCTCGGCGCGGCGCACTGCTGGCCAGCCACGACGAGCAACACCAGTACCCGTACTGCTGGCGCTGCAAGGAGCCGATCATCTTCCGCAGTACCGAGCAGTGGTTTATTTCCATGACCATCAACGGCCTGCGCGAGAAGGCGCTGGGTGAGATCGACCGCGTGCGGTGGATTCCCGCATGGGGGCACGACCGCATTCGCGGTATGGTGGCCAACCGGCCCGACTGGTGCATCAGCCGCCAGCGCAGTTGGGGCGTGCCGATCATCGCCTTCACCTGCAAGGACTGCGGTGAACTGCATTTGTCGAAAGAGGTCATCGATCACGTCGCAGCGATTTTCGAGCAGGAAACGGCCGACGCGTGGTTTGACCGGCCGGTCGAACAACTGTTGCCGCCGGGGTTCCAGTGTCAGAAGTGCGGCGGCAAGAAGTTCAAGCGCGAGAATGACATTCTCGACGTCTGGTTCGACTCGGGCGTCAGCTACGCGGCGGTGTGCGAGCCTGATCCGCAGCTCGGCGCGAAGGTCGATCTGTATCTCGAAGGCTCCGACCAACACCGCGGGTGGTTCCACAGCACATTGCTGGCGGCGGTAGGCACGCGGGGCCGCGCGCCGTATGACGCGGTGCTGACGCACGGCTTCGTCGTCGATGGCAAGGGCTTCAAGATGTCCAAGAGCCTTGGCAACGCCGTGCCGCCGAACGACATCATCGGCGCTTACGGCGCGGAGATCCTGCGGCTCTGGTCGGCCAGCAGCGATTACCGCGACGACATTCGCATCTCTAAAGAAATCGTCGACGGCCTAGTCGACGGCTACCGCAAAGTGCGCAACACATTGCGGTTCATGCTCGGTTGTTTGCACGGTTTCGACCCGGCTCAGCACGCCGTGCCCGACGCGAACCTGGATGAGCTTGATCGCTATCTGCTCGGCCGATGGGAGCAACTCAAGGCGCGGTTGGTGCAAGCGTACAACGACTACGATTTCCACTTGGTTTATCACCAGTTGTTGAACTTCTGCGCCAGCGACCTGTCGAGTTTCTATCTCGACGTGCGTAAAGACGTGCTGTATGCCGATCTGGCCGATCATCCGGTTCGCCGCAGCACGCAGACGACGTTGGCGATTCTGGTTGACGAGATTGCCCGCTTGATGGCGCCGATCTTCAGCTTCACTGCCGACGAAGTCTGGCAGCATCTGCCGGGCCGGCAGGAAGACAGCGTGCATCTGGCTTCGTTCCCGGCGCCTTGTGCGTCGCGATTGGACGAAGAATTGCTGGCGCACTGGGAGAAACTGCTCGAAGTGCGCGCCGTGGTGAACAAAGGCATCGAAGTGGCGCGCAGCCAAGGCAAACTCAAGCAGGGGCTCGAGGCGTCCGTGACCATCGTTGCATCGCCGGAAATCCGCGCTTTGTTGGCGGCGGCCCAGGACCGGCTGGTGCGCCTGTTTATGGTGGCCGAGGTGCAATTGGCCGATGAATTGACCGGCGAAGCGACCGCCGAAAGCGCCGTGCCGGATGAGGTTCGGGTGCGAATCGAGCCGACCGCCTGGGCGAAGTGCCCGCGCTGCTGGAACCGCACGCCGGACGTCGGCCACAACCATCCGGAAGTCTGCGACCGCTGCGCGGCGGTGCTTGCGGCGGCAAAGTAAGGAATTCGATGAGCCCGTGGCGTGACAAGTACAGCGTGATTGTGGGCCTGACCGTGTTCAGCCTGCTGCTCGACCAGGTGAGCAAATCACTAATCATTACGCATTTTCCGGTGGGCGGCAGCCTGCCGCTGATTCCAGGCTTCTTCGAACTGTTCCATACGCACAACTATGCCGCGGCGTTCGGGCTGTTCGGCGGCCGGGCCAAAATCTTCTTTCTGTCGGTCAGCGCTTTGGCCATCGGCTTCATCGGCTTCTATTTCCTGCGTTTGCGGCGTAATGATCTGTGGCTGGCCTCGGCGCTGGCACTGATTCTGGGTGGCGCGCTCGGCAACATGTTGGACCGCGTGCGCCACGGCTTCGTCATTGATTTCATTCGTTTCTACTTCGGCCGCTTTTCGTGGCCGACGTTCAATGTCGCCGATATCTCAATCGTCTGCGGCGTGGCGATGTTCGCCATCGACATGATTCGCACCGAACGGCAGGCTCGTGAACAGAATCGCCGGGAACATGCCGCCGAGAGGGAAAATGCCGGTCCGCCACCCTCAGCCTGAGCCTGGGCGACGACGGGTGCGGCTTGAACCGGCGGCCCGGCGACCGTGTCCGCGTGGAAGGAGCGTTCTTCCCGATGTATACGATGGCTGCGCGCCCGACGACGGATTTTCGGCGCCGGCGGCAGCCGGGTAGGCAAACCGATGTCGATGTCTTGGTTGCGCAACAAGTACAGCGTGCTGGTGATGGTTACCATGGCGAGCGTGGCGATCGATCAAATCAGCAAATCTTTCATCATTGCGTCCTTCCCCAAGGGCGGGAGCCTGCCGATCATTCCCGGCTTTTTCGAGATCTACCATGCCCATAACTACGCCTCGGCGTTCGGGTTGTTTTCCGGAAACCATGCGCTGTTTTTTGTCGGCATGAGCCTGTTGGCCATCTGTTTGCTCGGCTTCTATTTCCTCCGCCTGCGCCGCGATGACCTGAGGGTGGTGGCGGCGTTGGCGATGATTCTTGCCGGCGCTCTCGGCAACAACGTGTTTGACCGCCTGCAGCACGGATTTGTGGTTGACTTCATTCGGTTCTATCTGGGCAGCTGGTCCTGGCCGACATTCAACTTCGCCGATATCTCGATTGTCTGTGGCGTGTCGCTTTTCGCAATCGACATGATTCGCACCGAACGGCAGGCGCGCGCCGAACAGCGTGGCGCAGCAAAGGAAGACAACATTGTACCCCGTTCTGTTTGAGCTCGGTCCGCTGAAGGTTCACGCGTACGGCTTCATGCTGGCCGTGGCGTTCTTGGTCGGCATTTTTTTGGCCGAACGCTATGCCCGTCAGATCGGGGAGAGCCCGGAAGAGATTGGCAACGTTTCGTTCTGGATCATCCTGGCGGCCATCGTCGGTTCGCGCCTGTTCCACGTAGTCGTGTTCTGGGACCAGATGCACGGCTTCCTCGATCCGTTCAAGATTTGGGAAGGCGGCCTGGTGTACTACGGCGGCTTCATCGGCGCTGTCGCCGCCAGCGCCATTTATTGTACGATCAAAAAGAAGAGTTTCTGGCAGATCGGCGACCTGATCGCGCCGTCAATCGCACTGGGCCTGATGTTCGGCCGCACCGGCTGTCTGCTGGTCGGCTGTTGCTACGGCAAGCCGTGTCCAGCGGAGTTTCCGCTTGGCATTACTTTCCCGGACCAGACGATCGGCTTGGCGGGGGTTCGGCTCTATCCGACCCAACCCGCTGAGGCCCTGGGTTGCCTGGCGATCTTCTTGCTGTTGTGGTTCGTGGTGCGCAACCACCGCCGGTTCCGCGGCCAGGTGTTGCTGGCTTTCGTGGTCCTTTATTCGCTGCTGCGTACCGTGCTCGAGTTCTGGCGCGATGACCCGCGCGGTTTCGTGACCTTGTTCCACGTGTCCGGCGCCCCCAATCTGACCGCGGATTCGCCGGGGTTGTTCGGTTTCCTGTTATGGGCGCGTACGCTGAGACAACTCACTCCCGGCCTTTACGCCGTGCGCATTTCGGAAAGCCAGTTGGTCAGCGCCTTGTTCATCATCAGCGCTATCGCGTGCTGGATCTGGCGCGCGCGCGCCGACCGTCGCCTCGGCTGGGTTTCACCGCCGCTGGCCAAGGTGCCGCTCTGGAGCGGACCGGCCAAGAAGCCGGCGCCCGCCAACAAACGAAAGGGCCGCAAATGAATCGCCAGCGCCTTGCCCTGTTATTGTTGCTTTTGCTGGTCAGCGCCTGCTCGGTGAGCAGCACCACCTTGCGGATGGAACTGCTGGAAACCGAGAGCCTGCCGGAAAATGAATCCGCCGAAGACATTGCCGCGGTGCGCGCCCGTGTCGAAGGGCTGTGGGGCAGTCTGCGCCACGCCAAACTCTCGACCGATCTGACCAAGAAGCGCATCGCCGAGTATTTCGAAAGCCCCGAGGATCTGTCGGACTTCATTGCGATCTATGCCAGCCTGTTCCGCAACAAGGATTTCGAGCGCGAAGTGGTGCACCACTTCAAGGTGGACCAAATTAAAATCGAACCCAACGGCGTGCAGGCGCGGGTGGAAGTCACGTTGTACGGCACGGTCTATTTCATCTGGCAGCACCGCATCCACGAAGTGGAAATCTGGAAAAACGTGGACGGCGTGTGGGTGATGAAGCCCGAGACGTACTGAGGCCAATCGTCGTTCCGTTGACAGCACTTGTTATCTGCATTACTCAATGATGTTATTGTGTTCGTCGTCCTCGGGAGGGCTTTCCATGAACACGTTGCGGAAATGCCGGCATTGGCTGGTTTTCGGACTCTGTCTGACCTTGCTCTCCTGTTCTACTTCGATGCGCGCACTGGATTTCACCCCGCTGCCGGACATGGGGCACGTTCGGGCGAAGGTGGACGTGTCTGGCATCAAGTACAACCTACGCTTCGATGATCGGTATCCGATCGGCGGCATTTTGAATCTGGCGATGCCTTGCGGATTGGCCTTGATGGTCGCGCTTCCCTTGTTTCCGTTTCCTGACGCGACCTTGTTCCTGATCGGCCCGGCCGGTTTGCCGCTCGTCGCCGCCTCGCTGGTCGCGCCCGAACGCACCTTCGCCAAAACCTTCCAAGCGACCATCATCTTGAAAGACACGACGGGGAAGGTGTTGCTCAGCAAAACCTTCGACCGTAACCGCAGCGATTGCGCGAGCGTCTATCAGCGCGGGTCGAGCGGATGCAAGAAGATCAATCGCACGATGGCGCAGGCCATCGATGAGATCTTTGCCTCAATCGCCAACGAATTGGCGTTCCAGATGCCCCCTTCCTAAAAAGGCCGTTGAAAAAGCTCTTGCACTGGCCGTTGCAAGGTTGGATAATTCACTTGCTGAGGGCGTGATTCTAGTGCAACACGAATCTATATTGGGAAATGGGAGGCCTAAGAGTTGAAGAAGCTTGTCGTCGTCTTGTTGTGCTTGCTTCCGGTGGTGGCCTGGGGCGCCATCGGCACCAACACCAGCTATGACTTCTCTCCCGATTGTGTCATCCTCGGCGAAGAGCAAGCCTTCGCTGTGACCCTGCACTTTGTGAGTCCGGACGGCGAACGACTGACCTTCGCGCAGTTTTGGATCGGCAACTTCTGGGATGTCGGTGCCGTTCTGGATCCGGCTGCCGTCGATGTGCCGGGCACCTGGTCGCACGTGGTCAACCCGGCGGGCAACGTCATTTCCTGGTCGTTCGCGGCCAACAGCGGGCAGGGCGGCGATGTCGGCACCGGCCACAGCATTACGTTCCAATTCGATGCCACCCCCACACTGGCGAATGACCTCGACTTGTTCCTTTACATCGAGGGTGACACGACAGGCGGTTCGCCGCATACCATGAGTTGGGCCTTCTCCACCACCGAATGCGCGGACGACGACGTCACCGACGACGATGTCACCGATGATGACTCCGATGACGATGTCACCGATGACGACTCCGATGACGACAGCACAGATGACGACTCCGATGATGACGTCACCGACGACGATGTCACCGATGACGATGTTTCCGACGACGACACCGCCGACGACGACACCGCCGGTGACGACGATGCGGTCCAGGGCAATGGCGCCGACGATGACAACGACTCGGACGGCGGCAGCCCCTGCGGCTTCTGACCGAATGTCTTAGAAAATCAAATACTTGGATGATTTTTATCCGTGGGAGAGCTTTGTCGTAACAAGAAAAGCATTGGAAAACAAATAGTTACATATCAATAATTCTTTGTCTTTCCTTTCCGAGAAGATTCAAATCGCCCAAATCTGAAAAATTCGCCGAAATTGCCGATCCTCGAATTCATATCGTCAAGGAGTTCACCAATGTTCCGAATTATGAAAATGCGACACAAAAAACCCGGTCAGGTAATTGGCCTGGAATCCAAGGCTGCGGTCGGCGATGAACGATATGTGGACCAAGGAAAACAGACGGACGCCACTTGAGGTGAAACCTGTTTCCAGTGCAGCCGGGGTACGGGGTTGTAGCTTCCCTCCGATCGACATGACGCACGACGAAGTGATGTTTCGGCGCACTTGGGTTGCTTTCGTTAGTGGCCCAGGTTTGCCGTCAAAAACTATAGCGGTTCGGTCGCCCTTGGGGCCACGTGGGATCTTTTGGCCGGGATCCCCCTACACGTGACTCTGACCGGGGTCGGACTGCTACAACGCACGGAGCGTTGAAAAAGCTTCGCGAACAGGAGGGAACCAATGGATACCGATGTCAACACCATGGGGGCGGCGGAAGGAGTGTTGCCGGGGAGCTCTGCGCCGATTGGCCAGGCGCTGGCCGGCAAGTACATGACCTTCAAGCTCGCGGCAGAGGAGTACGGCCTCGAGATCCTGAAGGTGCGGGAAATTATCGGCCTGATGGACATCACTCGCGTGCCACGCACGAAGGAGTTTGTCCGCGGAGTCATCAACCTGCGCGGCAAGGTCATTCCGGTAGTCGACCTGCGGGTCAAATTCGGCATGGAACCGGCCGAGGCGACCGACCAGACGGTGATCATTGTGGTTCAGTGTTCGGTGCGGGGTCAGGATGTCACCATGGGCATTCTGGTCGATGAAGTGCTCGAAGTGCTGCGCATCGACGAAAAACAGATCGAACCGCGGCCCAACTTCGGAACCGGGTCGGTCGACACCGAGTTCATTCTCGGCGTCGGCAAGGCGGACAAGCGCGTCATCTTCCTCCTCGACATTGCCAAGGTGCTGACGGACGAAGAGATGAACCACGTCGCCGAAATGGGCGTTCGTGAAACGAATCAGGAGGAGTAGCCATGTTCGGCAATATGAAACTCGCCAAGAAACTGATTGTTGCCTTTGTTGTCTTCATGGTGGTGATCGTGGTCATCGCCTTGTTTGGCTATGTGGGTGTGAAAAGCGTTACCAAATCGTTGAACGAATCTGCCGAGGTTCGCCTGCCGGCGTCCACCGCGTTGTGGCAGATCAACACCCAATTCAACCGTTTGTTGGTCGGCGAGCGCGGGCTGATGATGCGCCTGATCTTCGCCAAAGCCGAACTGCGTAAAGCGCAGCACGACTGGATGGACGGCGCGGCCAAGGAATTGGACGAAGCCTGGGGCGTCTACGACAAGATGCCGAAAACCAAGACCGAACAGGATCTGTGGACTTCGTTGAAGACGTTGCGGGAAAACTGGCAGAAGGAGCACGACAACCTGTTGGGTGTCCTGCGCCAGAAAGAGCAGTTGTTGGCTTCCGGTGTTTCGCTCGATGACGAACGAAATATTGAACTGGACAAGGCTTCCTTCGAGGCCTCACTGGCGGCACGCAAGGTGTGGTTGGAGGTGATCGCCACCCTGGGCAAGCTGGTCAAGGAAAACGAAACGATTGCCGAGGCCGGAAAAGTGGCGGCGCAGGCCAGCGCGAGCCGCAGCATTACCTTGATGGTCACCCTCGGCATCGCCGGCTTCCTGATTACCGTGCTGTTGAGCATCTTCTTTGCGCGTAACATCGGCGGCATCATCAAGGGGCTGATGGACGAGGTCGATAACCTGATTCAATCGGCCTTGGCGGGCAAGCTGAACGTGCGCGGCGACGTCGACAAGATCAACTTCGAGTTCCGGCCGATCGTCGAAGGCGTCAACCAGACGCTCGACGCGGTGATCGGGCCGCTGAACGTCTCGGCGGAATACGTGGATCGCATCAGCAAGGGCGATCTGCCGCCGAAGATCACCGACAACTACCAGGGCGACTTCAACGAGATCAAAAACAACCTCAACCAGTGCATCGATGCGATCAAGGGTCTGCTCACCGATGTGAACGGCCTCTCCAAAGCCGCGACGGAAGGTAAGCTCGGCGTGCGTGCTGATGCCAGCCGTCACCAAGGCGACTTCCGCAAGCTGGTTCAGGGCATCAACGGAACCATTGATGCAATTGTCGGACCGCTCAATGTTTCGGCTGAATACGTGGAACGCATCAGCAAGGGCGATATTCCTCCCAAGATCACCGATTCCTATCAAGGCGATTTCAACACTCTCAAGAACAACCTGAACCAATGCATTGACGTCTTGAACCACCTCATCGGCGACATGAACGCCATGTACGAAGGACAAAAGGCCGGCGATATCGATGCCTACATCAACGCCGCACCTTTTGTCGGGGCTTATCGCAAAATGGCGGAAGGGGTCAACACCGGCGTCAAGTTACACGTCGACAACATTCTGAAAATCCTCGGCATCCTGTCCTCCTACGCCGATGGCGACTTCGAGCCGGTTCTGGAAAGACTGCCGGGCAAACAGGTCATCGCCAACGAAAAGATGGACGGGTTGCGTAGCAACCTCCGTAGCGTTGTGCACGATGTCAACCAGTTGAGTATGGAGGCGGTGCAAGGAAACCTTGACGCCCGGGCGGACGCCGGCAAATACAAGGGAGAGTGGTTCAAAGTCGTCAAGGGTTTGAACGACACGCTGGACGCAACGGTCACCCCGGTGAAGGAATCGGCGGCGGTGCTCGAGAAGCTGGCCAACTACGACCTGC
>CAZEDX010000100.1:0-14651 GCA_964511015.1 uncultured bacterium
GGCCAATGAATGGCGTACAATGAAGGCTAGTCTAGAAACGTTTTGAACAGCAGTGATGTCAGGCTGCTTACCATCGCAGCGTGTGCCGTGCGAGCGTGCACAGAACACAGAAATTCTCCGCCTCGCGGTATCGGTTCCATGTTGCTTGAATCATTGTAGGGATCGCGTCCGTGAAGCCACCTCCCCCGCCGCCCCGCCCACGCATTCTCCGCGCGACTGTGCTATCCTACCGCCGCTGGAATAAGGAACGACGAGAACACCCATGACCAACGTCATCCGCCGCAAGGCGAAGACCGAGCCCAACAAGCCCGCGCCGCGCACCATGCAGCAGCAGGTGGACGACTTTCTCAAGCGCAAGGCGCAGCCCGGCGGCGAAAGCAGCGACGCGCGCAAGGTGCGGCTCGAGCCGTCGGAATACGACAAGCAGGCGGCGAAGGACCGCGCGGCGAGGGAAAAGCAGGCGCAGCGGCCAGTCGGCAAGTTGCCGCCACGGCGGGAATACAAGCTGATCGAGGGCATCGACCCGGTCGAGCTGTTCATGGCCTACCACCTGGGCATCACCGCCGACAACGGCTATCAGCCGCAGAACATCCACGACCTGGCGCGCCGGTTCCACACCGAGCCGGGCCGCATCAACGAGGCGCTGAAGGCGTATGAGATCGACTCCGACACCGTGCTCAACACCGACTTCGACATGGCGATGGCGCAGTACGACATCCGCGTCGCGCCGGAAGGCGTCAGCAAGCGCGAACTCGGCCGCCAACTCTACGAAGACTTCCGCTCCTCGCCGCGCATCGTCCGCGACTGGGCGGCGGAACTGAAAAACGACGCCGAAGAGAACAAGAAGATCTTCGAGAAGCTGAAGTGAACGGGGTTGGGGTTTGGCAGGGTGTTGACAAACACCCTGCTGGACTTGCCAGGAGCCGCCGGGAAACGTGGTCGTCCGCCACTCGCTGGTGTTGCGCGACGGACGCGTGTTCCTGGTCGTCTACAATGAAAGCTACGAGTTGATGATTCTCGAAAAGCGGTCCACCGGCTACGACGAGACCGAGATGCCGGCGGACCTGGAGGAGTTCCACTCGTTGCACGCGATCGGATCCGGAGCGCCCAAACGCAGCATGAGCCCGTGAGAGGTTGTGCCGGCCGCGGACTCGCGAATTCGAGACCCTGGACCGCAAGGCGCGAACCGGTATACTCGCATATCAACCGAACCCGAGACGACCGCGTGGCTGATCCTTCCTTCGGCAAGAAAGACCTTTTCGCCGTCACCTTGTTGGCGTTGATCGGCTTCTTTCTCTTCGCCGACCAGAACCTGATGGCGCCGAACCTGACGCAGATCGGCAACGAGTTCGGCTTCACGCCCGACGAACGCGACGTGAAGCTCGGCGGCAATGTCTCGCTGTGGTTCTGGTTGCTCGGCGGCGTGGTGACGCTCGGCATCGGCTACCTGACCGATCTGGTCTCGCGCAAAACACTGTTCGCGATCGTGGTGGTGATCGGCGAGATCCCGTGCATCCTGACCGGCTTCGCGCAGAACTACCCGCAGTTCTTGTGGCTGCGCGCGGCGACGGGCATCGCCATCGGCGGCGCGCTGCCGCTGACCTACTCGCTGGTCGGCGACTACTTCACCCATCGCAATCGCGCGACGGCGGCGGGGGTGATCGGCCTGGCGCAAGGGCTTGGTGTCGCCGGCGGACAATTGCTGGCGGGATTCATCGGCGCCGAGCACGGCTGGCGCTTGCCGTTCATCCTCGTCGGCCTGCCCAACTTTTTGCTCATCGCCCTGTTCTGGCTGACGGTGCGCGAGCCGGCGCGCGGCCGCACCGAAGACAGCCTGCGCGACCTGATCGAAAGCGGACAGGTCTACGGCGCGCGGATCAACTGGGCGCGCTATCGCGAGTTGTTCCGCAACAAGACCAACCTGCTGGTCTTTCTACAAGGCATTCCCGGCACCGTGCCGTGGGGCGTGTTCTTCGTCTACCTCAACGACTTCTACGCTCAGGAAAAGGGCTTCTCGGTCGAGGCGGCGACGCTGATCGTGATGGTGATCGGCGCCGGCGCCATTTTCGGCGGCTTCCTCGGCGGGCTGATCGGCAACCGGCTGTACAACTGGAAACCAGTCGCTCTGCCGGTGCTCTGCGGCGCAACCACGCTGGCCGGCATTGTGCCGATGGCGGTGCTGCTCAACTACCCGCCGCACACGCCCGGCGGCAGTGTCATGGGGCCGGTGATCGTCGGCCTGTGCACCGGTTTCATCGTGACCATCACCGGGCCGAACGTGAAGGCGATGTTGCTCAACGTGAATCCGCCCGAGACGCGCGGGTCGATCTTTTCCCTGTTCAACCTGGCCGACGACCTGGGCAAAGGCTTCGGGCCGGTGATCATCAGCCTGCTGATCGTGCAGTTCGGACGGCTGACGGCGTTCAACATCGCCAATCTCTTCTGGCTGATTTGCGGCTTGCTGCTGTTGGCGATGGCACGCACGTTCCCGCGCGACGAAGCGGCGCTCGGCGAACGGCTGCGCCGCAGCGCGGAACGGAACTGAACTACTCCCCGCCCTGGTACGACACCAGGTACGCGTCCAGCCACCGATCGAAGTTGTCTTGCGGCTGGTAGCCGAGCTCGCGCTTGGCCCGTTCGACCGAGACATCGTTGTCGTAGCACAACACCGCCGTGCCCATTTTGGTCAGCAGCGGCGGCGACATGGCGCCGAACATTCGCCACGTGAACTCCATCAGCGTGGCCGTTTTGCGCGCCAGGAACGTCGGGTAGCTGAAACGCGGTTCCCGGTAGCCCAGGCGCAGGCACAGCGCGCGCACCAGGTCGCCCAGTGTGCGGCGGTCATCGTCATCCACGTTGTAGACGCGGCCGTGCGATACCTTCTTGGCCAGGCACAGGCGCGTGACGTCGACGATGTTGTACACGTGCGTTAGGCCCAGCAGCTTTTTGCCGCCGCCGAGATACATCATTGTGCCGGACGACAGCGAATCGATGATCTTCGGCAGGAATTGGCGGTCGCGCGGTCCCCACACCAGGCCCGGCCGCAGCACGGTGACGCAGACGCGGCCCGCGTCGTGCGCCGCCAGCACCAGCTTCTCCGCCTCGATCTTGCTATTGCCGTAGGGCTGGTCGGTGATTACGTACGGCGCGTCCTCGGGCATGTCGACATGATCGCGGTCGCCGTCGCCGTAGACCGAGTTCGAGCTGATGTGGATCAGCCGCTTCACCTTCGCCGCGGCACAGGCGTCGATCACGTTGCGCGTGCCGTCGACGTTGTTCTGGAAGTAGTCTTCGCGTGTGCCCCACTCGCCGACGTACGCCGCCGCGTGAATGACCAGGTCCGCGTCGGCGAATGCCTTTTTGAGCGAGGCCGGGTCGAGCAGATCGCCGGTGACCGTCGCGCAGCTTTTCAGCGCCACGAACAACGTTTTCGGGTTGCGTACCAGCAGCGTAATGTCATGCCCGTCTTGCATCAGCGAATGCGCCAGATGCGAACCGACAAAGCCGGTCGCGCCGGTCAAGGCGATTTTCATGTCGGCATGCCTTTCCGCAGCAGATTGCGGCGCAGGAAATCCAATTGGTCGGCGACGACGCGCTCGAACATCTCGCCGAAATAAACGTCGAAATGCCCGGCCGGATAGCCGCGCACCTCGGCGTGTGGCGCATGCGATGCGGCGGCCAGCACCGGCGGCACCGGCGTCAGCACGTCCTGCTCGGCGATGGTGAACAGCACCGGGCATTTGATGCGACGCGTGTGCTTGCCCGGCCGGTAGGTGGCCAACTGCAAGGTGATGCCCGCGGCGACCTGATTCACCCATTCCACGCCGGGCGGAATCATCTCTTTCATCAGCCGCGCGGCGTCGGGCGAGGTGATGGCGGCGAACTGGCCGGGTTCGCCCACGGCCGGAATGTACCTGGGCGGGCGGCCGGCGCCACGCCGGGCCAGATCGCGCAGCGCGGCGGCGGCGAAGCGCGCCACCAGCAGCGGCGAAGTCCGCTTCGCGATGGCCAGCCCGTCGACAAACGGCACCTGGGCGATGATCGCGGCGACCGCCTGCCCTTCGGCGCCGAGGGTCAGCACATGCCCGCCGCTGAACGACGTGCCCCAAAGCGCGATGCGGTCGAGATCGACTTCCGGCAATGTCCGCGCAAAGCGCAGCGCGGCGCGCCAGTCGTCGAGTTGGCGCTGGATGTCGAGCAACTGCCGCGGCTGCCCTTCGCTGTCGCCGAAATGGCGGTAGTCGAACACCAGCACGGCCATCCCGGCGGCGGCGAAGCGCTGGGCAAAGGAATCCAGACGCAGCTCGCGCGTGCCGGCGAAACCGTGCGCCATCACCACGATCGGATACGGAGACAGAGAGGTCGGCCGGTACAGCCAAGCGGCGCAACGATTGCCATCGACGACGAAAGAAACATCTTCGCGTTGCATGATTACCGCATAACAAGTGAGACGCGGCGCGTCAAGGGCGTGGGAAGGTCCAAGATGGATCCGAACGGACGCGTCAAGTCACGGACTGTCCGCGTCGAATTCGGCCGTCCAGAGTTCGGTGCCGGAGGGGGAGTATTTGACCACGGTGATTTCCGGCGAATCCTCACTGCCCCCGACCGCGTAGGCATTGCCGTCTTGGTCGACGGCCACGGCGCCAGCCGCGCCGTTTGAATAGGGAATCGACCAGTTCTCGTTACCCTGTGCGTTCAAGACGACGACATGGGTTCCGACAGCGTAAATGTTGCTTTCATAGTCAAAGGCCACCGCTTGTAGGTCACACGTCACGGCCGGATCGGGCGTTAATCTCGTACTCCACGAAAGCGCTCCGTCACTGTTATACTTGGCAACAAAGCACTCGGTGGAGGATTTGCCGGACGTATTGCCGAACAGATAGACGGTTCCGGCATCATCGGTCACTACCCCGTAGGCGGAACAGTTGTCTTGTTCGACCGACCACAGTTCCTGTCCCATATTGTCGTACTTGACCAAAAGGCAGAAATACTCAATCGGATCTTCCGCGGTTTCGAGCGGAATCATCAAAACGGCACTGCCATCAAGGTCGACAGCCAACTCTACCATTCTCTTTTCTGAGAGAACCGCTTCAGCCGGAAATTCTCGTTCCGCCGACCAAAGCGCGCTATTAAAATGTGTTTTCTTCCGTCGCAAAACTTTCACAAACGGGACTCCGGTTTCGTCGTTTTCGTCAACGGCAGAAAGCGTAAATTCGCCAGACGCATCAACCGCAATACTATCTGTACAAGGAGGTTCGATAGCGATCCCTGCAAATTGACCGAACGAATTGAGGGAGATGCCAGAGGTCACCCAATTATCCGCTCCAACGACAAATGAACGGCCCGACGTGTCAATAACAAAACCCTCAATAGTCGTGGTTGTCGGTACGCCCTCTTCATGTGCGATTATGGTCTGCCAAATCAGTTGGCCACTAGCAGAATATTTTGTTGCCTGTATCTCTCTAGCTTCACAAACCCACATGTCCTCGACTTCAATGTACGACCACGAAACACATTGCGTTGCGTATAGATAACTTTCGGCTGACGCCGCAAGTCCAAGCATAAATCGACTGAAATCTTCGGCCGCTGGACATTGGTGCCACATGATGTTGCCATTGCTTTCAATGCGACTGAGACATCCATGATAGGCATCAAAGGATCCCGCAGACCGACCAGCAATATAGATGTCGTCATTATATCCAATCAGAACCGAATAGTGCTTTGCGACACCGTAGACAGCAACAACATCATCGTCGATCGCATCGTCATCAATGATGTCGTCATCAGTAGTCTGACCGTTCTCGACATCACACTGACCACACCCAAACGAATTCCATGCCATAGACGAACAAATGACAGCCACCGTCAGTGTCAGAATGTGTTGTGATTTCTTTTTGGTCATCACAAGACTCTCTTTCGAATATACCCGATCGGCAATTGTACCGAATCACGTATAAGACCAAAACCATTGTAATGATTGCCCCAACGGATATGACCGTGACCACTCACAGGTTCAAGTTCCCAACCAACGGAAAAAATTGCGGTTTGATTCACGAGACTCCAGTTGCCACTAATTGACCAGAAAAAGTTGTGATTAGCTTTTGGGTTGAAGGAACTTGACCTGCTCCCCCTTTTCGTACCAGTCATTATGTTAGTCCCTGATGGTTATTGGCTGCAACGGGCATCGTTGACGGTTCCGTTCTGTTGACGTTGTGGGGTACCCCACAACGTGCCGCGAACTCGGCCGGGGTGAGGTTGCCCAGCGAGCTGTGTGGCCGTTCGTGGTTGTAGTCCCAGCGCCACCGTTCGATCTTCTGGCGCGCGTCGTCCAGATCCCGGAACCAATGCTGATTCAAGCATTCATCGCGGAACCGGCCGTTGAAGCTTTCGACACAGCCGTTCTCCATCGGTCGGCCGGGCGTAATGAAGTGCAGCTCGACACCCCGTTCGTAAGCCCATTGGTCCAGCGCCTGCCCGACGAACTCCGGCCCGTTGTCCATCACCAGGCGTCGCGGCGGACCGTGCCGAGTCACCAGCTGTTCCAACACCCGCACCACCCGCTGGCCGGGCAGCGAGGTGTCCACCTCGATCGCCAGACACTCACGGCTGTAGCTGTCCACGATGTTCAAGGCCCGCAGCCTACGTCCGTTGGCCAGGCAGTCACTGACGAAGTCCAGCGACCATTGCTCGCGGAGTTGCACGGGCGGGACCGGCACCAGGCGCGGCGCACCCTTCAAGCGTTTGCGCGGGCGGCGGCGTAAGGCCAGACGCTCTTCGCGATACAAGCGGTAGACCCGTTTGAGGTTCACCGCCTGACCTTCGCGGCGCAGCAACACCCACAACCGTCGGTAGCCGAAGCGCGGACGGGCTTTTGCCAGCTCGCGCAGGCGAGCGCGCAACGTCTCGTTCGTGCCCCGGCGCCGATAGCGATAGCCGGACCGGGAAAGCCGGATCAGCCCGCAGGCTCGACGCTGACTGAGGCCCTGGTCGGTTTGAATCCGCGCCACCGCGTCGCGTCGCGCCTGGGGCGTCACCACTTTTTTGACAGCACGCCCTTGAGCGCCTCGATGTCCAACGCCTGGTTCGCCACGATCTGCTTCAGGCGCCGGTTCTCGTCCTCCAACTGCCGCAGACGCTTGGCCTCGCTGACCGTCATCCCGCCGTACTTGGCCTTCCAACGGTAGTACGTCTGCTCGCTGATCCCATGCTTGCGCACCGCCTCGGACACCTTCAGCCCCGCGTCCACCTCACGCAATATCCCGATGATCTGTTCCTCGCTGTACCGACTCGATCGCATGACTCCTGCTCCTTTCCACCGCTGATCCTAGCCGAAATCCTCTCACTTCGGCTGGACCGGTTTTCGGGGAGCAGGTCAAACTTTTTATTCCGTTTTCATCGCACCAACCAATAAAAAACATTGCATGACCGCCCTTGCCGGGATATGGAATAACTTCGCAACAAAAATCCCCAGGTTGAACTAGGTTCCCCAGTTCCGACCATTGCTCCCTTGCAACATTACCACCCCAGTGGTGTACGCCGGGCTCGTTAGTATCAGACGGGGGGGTGCCAAGCCACTGATTGACGGCATAGAAGTATCTGACAATCTCCGTGAAACTGAAGTTCCTTTCTATGTCCCACGTTTCGTTTTGCGGCGGCCGCAAGGACGTCGCCTGACGAATTGCCCAACTTGAAAACTCGCTACAGAAGCTTTCCGGTCGATAGACCCAATGGTCCCTATCTGTACCAGGACAACGCCACCCTCCAAAGTGGCGCTGCAATATGCAGCAGTTCAATTTCCAGCGCCAACTATAGTTTTTTTTCAATTTGTCATGGGTTTTTTTTGTTCGAGGAACCAGGGAGGCTCTTTCCTCTTCACTCCTCCCGCGCGCAGCGGAAGCCGATATTGGCCCAGGCGATGTCGGGTTCGTCGTTGGGCCGGAACGAGACGCGCAGGTTGACCGGGTCGGAATCGTAGAGGCTGCCGCCGCGCAGGATCTTGTACATGCCGTCGGCCGGCCCGGGCGGGTCAACCTCCGGGCTCCAGCGGTAGTAGCTGGGCGCGTACCAATCGCGCACCCATTCCCACACGTTGCCGATCGTGTCGTACAGGCCGAAGTCGTTGGGCTCCTTGCCGCCCACAGGCT
Source organism: uncultured bacterium (assembly GCA_964511015.1). Classification (GTDB taxonomy): domain Bacteria; phylum Lernaellota; class Lernaellaia; order Lernaellales; family Lernaellaceae; genus FEN-1099. Next base: position 8,145 of record CAZEDX010000100.1, read on the forward strand.
GCGAGACCTCTTGCGATTCCGGATAGAACCAGGCGATGTCCGGCAGGCAATCGGTGTCGTCGCCGCAGTAGAACCGCGTGGTCGTGCCGGCGCGTGTCGCGTATTCCCACTGCGCTTCGGTCGGCAAGTGGCCGCCGGCGGCTTCGCAGAACTCCGCGGCCTCGAACCAGGTCACCGTTTCCACCGGGCAGGACGGGCAGCCGGGGTTGCCGTTTTCGTGCGACCCCATCGCCAGTTCGTACTGCGCCTGCGTGACCTCGGTGGCGGTCATTTGAAACGCGGAAATGCCGACGTGATGGACGGGGTATTCCTCGGCCTTGCACATCCAGTCTTTCGGCGAGCAACCCATGTCGAATTCGCCGGCGGGGATCTCGACCCAGGTCAGGCCGAACGGATCGGCCGTGTCGTCGTCGGCACCGATGTCGTCGTCGGCATCGTCATCCGCGTCGTCGTCGGCGGCGTCATCGTCCGCCGCGTCATCATCGGCCAGATCGTCGTCGCTGAGATCGTCATCGGCGGCATCGTCGTCGGCGGAATCACTCGACGCGCAAGCGCCGGCGAAAAGCGCACCGCAAACAAACAGAATCAGCAAACGTCGAAGCGGCATCAGGAGCCCCCAGTTGTTTTCTCGGGGCGATGATAGACGGCCCCACCGGCGCGTCAACGGCGGATAAAAAAGTCGCAGCTCACTGATCGTTGGCGCGCGCCCGGGTGTCTGGTAGAGTAACCGAACTTTCGGCGGAAAGGACCAGGCGATGCCGCGCTGGCTGCATTTCATGATTTTTGTCACCGTTTTTACGAGCGTCTACAGCGCCTGCCATTTGTATCTGTACTGGCGCTTTAAAACGATGCTCGCGCTGACGCCGGGCACGACGTTGTGGGCGCTGCGGATCTTCCTGGTCATGATGGCGCTGTCTTTCTTCGCCGCGCGGTTTCTCACCAATTGGCAGGTGAACGCGTTCACACACGCGGTCTATTGGGCGGCCTGCGTCTGGATGGGTCTGCTGATGTACATGTTCATGTTCAGCGTCAACGCCCATATTCTGACCGGTCTACTGCGTATCGCCGGCCTGTGGGCCCGGATCGAGACGGCGATAGGATTCTCGCCGGCCAAAGCGCTGGCGTTTCTGGTGCTGGCGGCCACGTTGGCGGTAACCAGTTGGGGCTATCGCGTCGCGGCGGCCAAGCCCTGGGTGACTAACCTCGATGTCGTGGCCAAGAACCTGCCGGCCGAGTTGGACGGCTTCACCATTGCGCAGATCAGCGACCTCCACCTCGGCGTGCTGGTTGACGGCCCGCAGTTGAACCGCATTGTGGATCAGATCAACGATATCCGGCCCGACCTGGTGGTGATTACCGGCGACCTGGTGGACGAAAACGCCGAGCATCTGCTGGCCTTGGCCGATCCGCTGAAGCGGGTGAACAGCCGTTACGGCATGGTTGCGGTCACCGGCAACCACGAGTACTACGCCGGTGTGCGAAAGGTCATAGAACACGCGTCCGATATTGGCATCCGGTATCTTCAGAATGAAAAGGTCGTGCTGCCGAATGGGTTGATTCTATACGGGCTCAATGACCCGACGGCAAGGCAAATGGGCTACCCGTCAGCGACGGTCGAACAGGTGGTCGGGCCGGAGGCACGCGAGGCAACCTCAGTGCTGTTGTGCCACCAGCCGCGCCATTACAACCGCATCGCGCAACTCGGCGTCACCCTCACGCTCAGCGGCCACACCCACGGCGGCCAACTCTGGCCGATGGCCTTCATAACCAGGAGGGTATTCGAGCACGCGGAAGGTGTCTACAACATCGGCGACAGCGTGTTCTATGTCTCGCGGGGCTTGGGCACCTGGGGCCCGCCGATGCGGGTTGGCTCGCCGCCGGAACTGGTGATCGCGCGGCTGCGCAAGCCCCTCAATTGACGAAAGGCCGAAGCATGGACGAATTCGCGGTAAACCGGGAAAAAATGGCGGCCTATCAGCGGAATTTCCAACGCTACAACCGGGTGCGAAAGGCTTTTCTGCGCAACTGGTTACGTTTCTATCACCGCCTGGAAGTGGTCGGCATCGATCGCTTGCCGACGGGTCCGGCCTTGATCGCGGCGAATCATGGCGGCGGCTTTGATCTCGACATTATGACCCTCTCCGATTGCTGCCACCCGACGCGGCCGATTCAAACCCTGATCGACTATAACTGGCACTATCTTCGCCATTGGTGGGGTCGGTACTTCATCGGCAGCGGCATCCCGCTTTGGACGACGGGTGGTATTCGGTGGGACTACCTCGATCCCTACCTCAAACCGGGTGGTGAGTCCTTCCCCGGGTTGGTGGCAATCTTCCCGGAGGGACATTCGGGGGCCTTTCGCCGACGCCGTGTACTGTCTCCGTTCTTCCCGGGAGTAGTACGTATTGCCCTTCGATATCGATTGCCCATCGTGCCCGCGGCCATGGTTGGATTTCACAGCGCTGCGCCGATTCTTTATGAGATCCAACGTGATCATGGCCCCAACGATATCGTGTTTCCGCCGTTTACCTTTCCGGTCAAGCTGAAGGTGGAATTCGGCGAACCATTTGAACTTACTGAGTATTATGGTCAGGAACTACCTCGCGAGGAGGAATTCCGGGTGGCCAATGACCTAGTTCGACCACGCCTGGCGGCGTTGTTGGCGAAGCATCAACCGGTGGATGTCGTGCCCGCCGGACAGCTCAAAACGTTGTCAAAATGAAAAAGCAGCCAATTTTGAAATATTCCGCTCAAGGAGATTTCTCCGGTTCCGATGGACCCTAATGCGCCCCCACTCTATCGATGGGATGGGAGCGAACAAAAAACCGTTTCCAACATTGGTACGATGACATTTTCGGGGCAGAAAACCGATCTGGACGTTTTAGATTTCGACGGTGGGGTATTGCTGCCTAATCTGGCTGCCCACGTCAACGAACCGATTTTTGCCAAAGACCGGGAACTCCGTTACTCCTTTGTGAACCCCGCCTTTTGCCGGTTATTCAATTTGTCCTCTAGTGAAATCCTGGGCCGGACCGACATCCAATTGCTTGGGGCGTCGACCGCGGCCAAAATCCAGCCGAATGACACACGTTTGTTGGCCGGTGAACAAGTGGCCGACGAGATCGTCGAATACCCCGCAGGCGTACCCGACCGCTTCCTCATGACACGAATTCCGCTGTATGGTTCCGGCGGGACGATTACCGGCTTGTGCGCGGTGTTGCACACGGTGCCACCCGCTATCGTGAGCGAGAAGAACGAGCCCCATTCAATCACCAAACTGGAACTGCTCAATCGAGCCACCGCCGAACTGGCCGCCCTGCCGCCGGAAAAGGATCTATACCGCTTCGTGGCCGAGAAGATCAGTGAGTTGACCAATGCGGTGTTCGTCGGTGTCAGCGAGTACCTTAGCGAAACCGATTCGTTGGTTACCCGTGCGCTGGTCGGCCGCGGTCTAGTGGCCAAGTTCGAGGAGCACCTGGGGCGTCATCCGGTGGGGGTTACCTACGCTCTCCCCGACGATGAAGTGCGCGCCCAGATCATGAGCGGCGGCCTGACCAAGATACCGGGCGGCTTGTACGAAGTGGCCTTCCGCAGTGTCCCCAAAACCTTGGCGTCGTTGACGGAAACCGTACTGGGCATTGGCGAACTGCATGGCATGGGCTTCGTGTGGCAAAAGGAATTGTTCGGGGTGACGGTCATCGCCCTTCGGCGTGGCGCCACCATCGACCGGCACCTGATCGAGACTTTCGGCCTTCAGACGTCCATCGCGCTCCAACGCAATCGTTTTGAAGAAGAATCGCGCAGCAGCGAACGCCGGTTCCGCCTGATGGTGCAAAACTCACACGATGCGCTAGTGGTGCTCGAAGGGGACGGCAAGATCCGTTACATCAGTCCGGCCATCGAACGCATCGGCGGCATACCACCCGAAACGATGATCGGGCGAAGAATATTTTCCTTCCTGCCTGCCCGGGTTGCCGAACAAGGACGGACTCTGCTTGCCGAAGCCCTACCCCACCTCGGTGCCACAATCAAGTTGGAAAACACCATTCAGCGTTTTGACGGATCGCCGGTCGACATCGAAGTGGTGGGCACCAACCTGCTGCATGATCCTTCGGTCAACGGTATTGTGCTGAACATCCGGGACATCAGCGAACGCAAGCAGGCCGAACGCGCTTTGCGGGAAAGCGAACGCAAGTTCCGGGTCTTCATTGAACAGTCGGCCGATGGGTTCCAGCTTTCCGACGAGGATGGCTTAGTCATCGAATGGAACGCGGCCAACGAGGCCCTCACCGGCATATCGCGCGAGGACGCAATTGGCCGGCCGATTTGGGAACTGCAAACGCAGTTATTGGCTCTCGACCAGAATCCGGCGGAAACCGCCGAGCTGCTCCGCCGAACCTATCTGGAGTCGATGCGCACCGGCGAAGTGCCGTTCGTGGGCCCAGTCGAATTGTGTTTGCGGCGCCCGGACGGGGAACAGCAGTACGTGCTGCATACCTTGTTCCCGATCCGTACGACGTCGGGGTATTGGCTTGGGGGAGTCAACCACAACATCACCGCGCGCCGGCGGGCCGAACAGGAAAGGGAACGCCTTGAAGAACAGTTCCGGGAAGCGCAGAAGATGGAGTCCATCGGCCGTCTCGCCGGCGGCGTGGCGCACGACTTTAACAACCTACTGACCGGCATCATGGGCAACGTCGAACTGGCGTTGCTCGAACTGAGTCCACACGACCCGTTGCTGCCTCTGCTGTCCGAGGTGGCCAAGGCGACCAATAGCGCCTCAGCGTTGACCCGTCATCTCTTGGCGTTCAGCCGAAAGCAGGTCATTGCGCGCAAGGTGGTCAACCTGAATACGCTGATCGCCGACATGCACAAGATGATCGGGCGTCTTATTGGCGAGGACATTCGCCTAGCCCCCCTGCAAGACCGCCCGGTCGGAAATGTGCGGGTCGACCCGACGCAAATTGAACAGGTCATCATCAACCTGGTGGTCAACGCCCGCGACGCCATGCCGCACGGCGGCGACCTAATAATCGACGCCTCTGACGTCAACCTTGACCGCGCCTTCTGTCAAACGCGGCCGGAGGTCCAGCCGGGACGCTACGTGCTGTTGACGGTAACCGACACCGGCATCGGCATGAGCGAAGAGGTGCGCGCACACGTCTTCGAACCCTTCTTCACGACTAAGCCCCAGGGCAAAGGCACCGGCCTGGGCATGGCCATGGTCTACGGCACGGTTCGTCAGAACGAAGGCTTTGTCGAAATCGATTCACAGCTCGGCCGCGGCACACGGGTGCGGATCTATTTTCCGCGCATCGACGAGGAGGCCGAGGCTTCGGCGCGGATGGTCGCCTCGCACCTTCCGACGGGCTGTGAAACCATTTTCCTGGCCGAGGACGAGCAGGTGGTGCGTGAGCTAGCCGTCAAGATTCTGACCCGCCTCGGTTACCGCGTGTTTTCCTTTGCCGACGGTGAATCAGCACTGGCCGCCGCGGCGGACTACCCCGATACCATCCATCTCCTGCTAACGGACGTGGTGATGCCCGGCATGAATGGGCGAGAACTCGGTAAACGCCTAACCAAGTTACGGCCGGAGACCAAAGTGCTGTACACTTCCGGTTATGCCGAAGAAGTAATCGCCCTGCACGGTGTGTTGGAACCCGGACTCGATTTCATTCCCAAGCCCTATTCGCCACGCGCTATAGCCACCGCCGTGCGCGAAATCCTCGACCGTAAAGGACGCGCACAGGTGGGCTGACGGCCGCCGACTCCGGCGGCGTTATGCTCGGTTCTTTTTCAGTACCACTCCCCGGCTGAAACGAACGGCCAACTGGCCTTCCGAGGCGAATCCCTGAGCCTCAGCCTGCTTAACGGATGCCGCGAACACCTCGGCCGAAACATGATGCTTGGGTTCGACGAACAGGATCCGACCGCCGGGCTTGAGCGCTGCGTGGGCTTCGGTAAAGAAACGAGCGGCGTCTGGCAGTTCATGAACCATGTAGAAAGCCAGCAGGAGATCGACCCGGCCGGCCAAGTCGGCAACGCCCAGGCTCTCCGTGGTAACGCAACGCGTCTCGATCTGCTCTAGCACTCCCGCCTTTGCCGCGCGGCGGCGGAGTGCGGTCAGCATTCGTTCCTGTAGATCCACGGCAACCACACGACCGGCCGGCCCCACCAACCGCGCCAGATCCAAGGTAAAAAAGCCCATCGCCGGACCGGGTTCCAGCACCGTCATGCCGGCGGACACATAGGGCGAGAGAATCGATTGCGGGTTCTGCCACCAGCGCCGGAAAGAGAATGCCATCAAGTGGCCAACCCACCACGGACAGACATCAGGCATCGGCGACCCTCCAGGAAGTTCGCAACACTGTAACGCGAAGAACGGTGCGTGCCAAAAAAAAGCGGCCATGCCGTCGCCGGCATGACCGCTTTCCCGTTCTGGTTACAGACGCCTAGAACGCTTTCAGGTCGTCATCATCTTCATCCAGCGGAATCACATGCGCGGTG
>CAZEDX010000101.1:0-14283 GCA_964511015.1 uncultured bacterium
CGCGCCATCGCATAGGCTGCCATCAAAGCCGCGAGGGCCGCGATAAAGTTGGCTATCTGGCATGCAGCAAGAGAAAAGCCAAGCAGCTTGCAGACCAGCGCACCCCACAAGACATGTGGTACCGAAGCCGCCGAATTGAACGGATCGAATTCCAGTTGACCGGTTGCGAGGAAGTACCGCACCGGCTTCGCGAAATTCCAGGAATCGTCGAGGGCGACTTCGCCACCGGTGCCGAGAAGACCAATCACAATCGCCCAGCCGGCGACCAAAGTAGCGAGAGCCCGGCGGTCTCCGCGAGTCATGCCATGCCGTCCCGGTTGAGAAAGCAGCGGGCGAACCGCCGGTCACAAACCTCCCAGGATTTCTTTGCGTTTCTGTTCGTATTCTTCAGGGGAGATCAGGCCCTGATCCAACAATTCCTTCAGCTTCTTTAGGCGCTCGGTCGCGTCAGCCGTCGGCACCGGTGCAGGTGCAGGCGTGGTTTCCGGTTGCTGGAACTTGGCGATGTCGAAGACCAACCAGTTCACGCGGCGCTTTTTGAACCATTTATCGCCGTCGACGATAGCCGGAATGTCGATGCCCCGTGCCGGGTCGGAAGCCAGACGGATCGAATCAAAATAGAACCGATCACGCGGGTCACGGCGCCATAGTTCGCGGTCAGACTGAATCATTTCGAAATTCAAGTTGCCGATGACCAAGTGGAACTTGCCGTCTTTCACGAAGCACACGCCGTCGGTAAGGTGGCGCGTGGGGGTAATCGAAAGGAATTCGCGCTTCATTCCGGTGATCGCGAAGTGCACCCACTGGTCAGGGGTCGCCTGTGCTAGCGCCTGAGCCAGTGCATCCTGTAGCGTTTTGATTTCCGGATCGGTAAATACGCGGTTTACTTTGCGCCAGGCAAAGAACGAGTATTCTTCGTAATCCACCGCAACCAGCATGTTTTTCAGCACGGCGGGGTCTAGTTTCGCGGGGTGGTTGTACCCTTGTGCGACCACTTTGCCATCTGGCGCTACGAAGTGCTGTAGCCAGATATGGTCCGGGTCGTCAGTCTGAATCTTGATGGTCTGGATTTTGCTGGCACAGCCGGTCAGTGCCAATGCGGCCAGAAAAACCAGTGCCGCCAAACGAAGAGTGCGCATTTTGTTCTCCATGCTCGGTAAGCACTTATTGTAGGGCGGATATCCTACCCTATCAAGGCAGAGGTTTGGGCAGATTCAACACGCGGTCGCCGACACGAACCTGGTGGCGGGCAAACCAACCTTGATTGACCTCCAGCGCGAAGCGAGCCTTTTCGATGGACACATGTGAACGTTCGTCGAAGGGCTGCATGGTTTCGATCTGTTGAATAGTGCCGTCTTCCGCCAAAAAGGCGATATCCAACGGAATCCGGGTGTTTTTCATCCAGAAAGACAAAGTCTTGGGCTTGGCATAGATGAACAGCATGCCTTGGTCTTCGGGCAGGGATTCGCGAAACATCAGCCCGCGGCGGCGAGCCTCGTCATAATCAGCAATCTCGACACGCAACTCATGCTTGTTAATCCTCAAATGCCACAGATTGTCCGCCGGCGCGGAACATGCCACCAGCAACATCAACAGCAGTGGTATCCAGTGTCGACGCATCGTTGCTCCTGCCTGATTTGCCCATCGAGCATAGGCATCGGCGCTTGGCGATGCAATCGGGGCGGCGCTTGGGACGTTTGACGGAATCATGGTACAAATCGGCGATGACTACGCTGACCGCCAATCCGAGTCCACGATTGTATGGTGAAGCTTGCGTGCCGGGGGACAAGTCGATTGCCCACCGGGCGCTGATTCTCTCAGCGATGGCGGAGGGCGAAAGTCGTTTGTTCAACGTGCCCACCGGCGAAGACTGGCGCGCGACGGTCGGGAGTTTGGGTGAACTCGGAGTCGAGATCGCAGTCTCCGGCGTTGAGGCGGTAGTCCGCAGCCCGGGTCGTAAAAATTGGTGCACACCAAACGCCGACCTCGATTGTGGTGAATCGGGTACGACCATGCGTTTGTTGGCGGGAGTATTGGCCGGTTGCCCCTTCACGTCACGTTTGACTGGTCGGCCCGGTTTGTTGCGTCGCCCTATGCGGCGGGTGGCCGAACCGTTGCAAGCGATGGGAGCGGATGTCGAGCTACACGGCGAAAATGCACCGATTGTCTTGCGCGGCGGTCCACTGCGACCGATCGACTGGTCGACCAAGATGCCGAGCGCGCAAGTCAAAAGCGCCGTCCTGTTGGCCGCGTTGTCCGCCGACGGCCATACTCGCGTGACAGAACCCGCCTTGAGCCGCGACCACACCGAACGGATGCTCGCGCATCTGGGGGCGGACATCCGGCGCGACGGATTGTCCGTCAGCGTCCGGGGCGGCTGGACTCCCCATCCTTTTGTGATGCACATGCCGGGCGACTTCAGCGCAGCGGCTTTCTTGCTTGGTGCCGCTGTGGTCGTGCCGGGCAGTACAGTCAGCGTGACGGGTGTGGGGCTCAATCCGACACGCACCGGTTTCTTGCGTATTCTGGAACAGATGGGAGCCGTGGTCACGGTCGACCAGAGCGGCGAAGAGGCGGGCGAACCGGTCGGCAACGTAACCGTGACGAACGGACCTCTACATGGTTGCGAGATCACCGGCAACCTGTCGCTCGCCGCGCTGGATGAACTGCCATTGGTGGCCGTGTTAGCGGCTTTCGCTGCGGGAACGACGGCAATACGCGATGCAAGTGAATTGCGGGTCAAGGAATCCGATCGCCTACAAACGGCGGCCGATGGCCTGCGGGCACTCGGCATCTCCGTCGATCTCCTGTCAAACGGCTTGCTGGTGCACGGCGGCCGGTTGCGGGGCGGTTCGATCGATTCGGCCGGCGATCACCGCATCGCCATGGCCTTTCTGGTGGCCGGATTGGCGGCATCCGGCTCGGTGGAGGTTCGAAACGCCGAGTGCCTGAACAAGAGCTTTCCGGAGTTTCCGGCGACAATGAGACAGTTGGGAGCGAAACTGCAATGAAACGGGAACGTCCCATTGTGGCGATTGACGGCCCGAGCGGTTCGGGCAAGAGCACGGTGAGCAAGCTGTTGGCCCGCCGTCTTGGATTTATGTATCTCGACACCGGCGCGATGTACCGTTGTGTCGGTTTGCTTGCTATGCGACGCGGCCTTGATCCGCTCGACGCCCAGGCGCTGGAGCCGTTGTTGGCGGATCTACGTATCTCATTCGTCCCTGACGGACAAGGCGGGCAGCGCGTACTTTGTCAGAATGAAGACGTCACCACGGCCATTCGCGAACATGAAGTCAGCCAGATGGCGAGCAAGGCCAGTCGCGTGGCGGCGGTGCGCACCCGGCTAGTGGCCATGCAGCGGGAGATGGGCGTCGGTGGGGGAGTGGTCATGGAAGGCCGTGACATTGGGACCAACGTCTTTCCTGACGCCGAGGTCAAGGTGTTTCTTGTCGCCAGTGCGGAACAGCGTGCGCGCCGGCGGTGGCTGGAACTGCGGGCTCGCGGCGAAAACGTCGACTACGAAACCATCCTTACCGATCAACACGAGCGCGACGAACGCGACAGTTCACGTGAGTTGAATCCATTGGTCCAAGCACCCGACGCACATCGCCTGGACACCTCTGATTTGACAATCGAACAGGTCGTCGAACGCCTGGCCGAATTGGTAACCCAACGGACCGCCTAGCCGCCTTCGCTCGTTCAAGCGCGGCGTTTGCCGAAACCGCGAAGATTGTGCTACTTTCGCCCGCTGAAAACAGTGGCGGTACACACAGTGTCTGCGTCGCAAACACGATTGTCCTTTTGGTGGCTGGCATTGCTGGAACTCGTGGCCTTTGGAGTCACGGCAGGCTTATATTTCCTTCAGGTGGTTGCCCAGAAAACAGTGCTCTGGTTGTTGCCCGCGGCGGTCGCCGCCGCCGGGGCGATCTTCATTCTGCTGTCGCTGATCAAACCGCGGCCCGCTCGGACCACCGCGATCGAAGTGGGCGGCAATGAACAAGCATGGCAGCAGCATTTGCGTGTCGGCCGCCAACTTCTGGCCGAGGAACGGTACGAAGACGCCGCGCGGATGTTCGCCGAAGCCTTGAAGGCAGATCCAGAAAACTGGCAGGCCTGCAATTACCTGGGCCTGGCCGCGTCCCGCCGCGGTTTGTACGAGGAAGCTCGGTCCGCCTACGAGAAGGCAGTATTGTTGCAGCCGGACTATGCCAGCGCGCATTTCAATCTGGCTACCGCCCTGGAAAAGTTGGGGCAACTGGATCTGGCCTTGCGGCGCTGGCGCGATTACATCGAAGTGGGAGAAGAAACCGGAGAAAGGCGCGACCTGTTGCAGCATGCGCAGGCGCGTATTGCGGCGCTGGAAAAGAATTTCAACCGAGCAGATCGCGACGAGGTGTAGCTTGAAGCCGTTGGAACAGGTGGCGCAACTGTTGGCAAACAGCCGCTGGGCGATCGCGCTGACCGGCGCGGGCATCAGCGTGGATTCCGGTATTCCGGATTTTCGTAGTCCGGGCGGATTGTGGGACCGCTTCGACCCCTTTGAGTATGCGCATATCGATGCCTTCGTGCGCAGCCCACAACGGGTGTGGGAGATGCTGCGCGAGATGCAGGCGGTTATCCACGCGGCCAAGCCGAACGCCGGTCACGTCGCATTGGCCGAACTGGAACACTTGGGCGTAATGCATGCGGTCATTACCCAGAACATCGACAACCTGCACCAGATGGCCGGGTCGCACGAAGTCATTGAATTTCACGGCAACGGCCGTAAGCTAACCTGTTTGGCATGCGGCGCCAAATACGACTCGGAAGAAGTCGAAAAGCGCGTGCGGGAAACCGGCGTTTTCCCGCCTGAATGCCAGAACGATGGTACGATATTAAAACCGGATGTCGTCTTCTTCGGTGAGCCTATTCCGGTCGATGCCTCGTTGGAGGCCCAGAAACAAGCGCGTCAATGTGATGTAATTCTGGTAGTGGGGACCAGCGTCATGGTCTTTCCGGCCAGTGGCATCCCGATGCTGGCCCGGCAGACCGGCGCGACAGTGGTGGAGATCAACAAAGGCGCCACGCCGCTGACCGGCTCGGTGGCCCATCACAGTCTGCATGGTTCGTCGACCGAGATTCTGCCACAACTGGCCAAACGGGTGCGGGAATTGCACAAAGGGGGAAAGTGATGGACGTACACGAGGCGATTCGCACGCGGCGGAGTATTCGCAAATACCAGGACCGTCCGATTCCGACAGAAGTTCTCAACCGCGTGTTGGAGGCGGCACGCGTTGCGCCCAGTTGGGCCAACGTGCAGGCGACGCGCTGGATCGTGGTGACCGATCCGGCGTTGAAAGAAAAACTGGCCGCCACGCTCAGCCCGCGCAATCCGTCCTCGGCGGCGATTCAACAAGCGCCCGTGGTGCTGGGCCTTTGCTACCTGAAAAACATATCGGGTTGCTATGGCGGCAAACCGGTGACCAGTCTGGGTGACTGGGGCATGTTCGATGCTGGTCTCGCGGCGGCCAATCTGACGCTCGCGGCGGTGGCCGAGGGTCTCGGCACGGTCCATGTGGGCGCGCTCAACCTCGAGGCGGCTGCGGCGTTGCTGCAGGTGCCGAGCGAGGTGCAGTTCGTCGAGTTGATCCCATTGGGTTACCCGGTCGATCAGGGCCGGCCGACGTCACGCAAAGAGATGAGCGAAATCACGTCACGGGAGCGATTCGGAGGGTAAGACCATGACCGTCCAATTCGACTATACCCACGCTTTCGCCAAAGGGTGTTTCGGCCGCCAACAACTGCAGGCGATGGGCGGCGCGCTGCGCCAAGTACAAAGTGATCTGCTAAGCGAGCAGCAGGCCGGTCGTCTCGGCTTTGCCGATCTGCCCGGCGATCGCGAGATATTGCGCGGCGTGTTGAAGCTGGCCAAGTCCTATCAAGGCCGTTTCGATCACCTGGTCGTGCTGGGCATCGGCGGCAGTGCCCTGGGCTTCATTGCGCTCAAAGACGCCTTGTTGCATCCGCTGCACAATCAGGTTGCCGCCGAGGAATGTTGCCCGGAATTCTATGTGCTCGACAACATCGATCCGGAACCGATCGCCGGATTGTTGGACTGGATCGACCCACACCGCACCTTGGTCAACGTGGTGACCAAGTCGGGCTCAACCGCCGAAACGGTCGGCCAATTTCTGATCTTCTACGAGGATTTCGTTCGACGGCTAGGCCGGCGCGAGGCGAACGAACACTTTGTCATCACGACCGATCCGGCCAACGGACCGTTGCGCAAGTTGGTGAACCAGGAAGGTTTCGCTTCTTTGCCGGTACCGCCGAACGTCGGCGGTCGCTTTTCCGTGCTGTCGCCGGTCGGGTTGTTCCCCGCGGCGCTGGCCGGTATTCGCGTGGAGGCGCTGCTCAAAGGCGCGGCCGCCGCGTTGCAGGCCGGACTTCATGGCCCGGCGCTGGCCAGCCCTAGCCTTGTGGGCGCGGCGTTGCACTATATGCACTATCGTGAAGGGCGACGCATCGCGGTGATGATGCCTTACAGCAATGCGTTGTTCCGCACTGCCGACTGGTTTCGCCAGTTGTGGGCCGAGAGTCTGGGCAAGGCCGACAACCGTAAGGGAAAGCGCGTGAACGTGGGCCCAACGCCGCTCGCCGCGCTCGGTGCCACCGACCAACACAGCCAAGTGCAACTCTATGTCGAAGGTCCGGACGACAAGTTCTACACCTTCCTGCGGGTAGAACATACGCGGCAAAATTTGCGCTACCCGCGCAGCCCATGGAAGGATGCTGCATTCAACTATTTCCGCGGCCACTCGATGTTCGAGCTGCTGGAAGCCGAGGCGGAAGCCACGCGCTTCGCCCTGTCGGAAGTCGGCCGGCCGTGTGTGACCATTCGCCTGCCGCGAATCGATGAAGATTCCCTTGGCCGCCTGTTGATGCATCTGCAGTTGCAGACGGCGGCGGCGGGATTGCTCTTCGGCGTGGATGCCTTTGACCAACCGGGCGTCGAAACCGGCAAGCGTTTCGCGTTCGGTTTGATGGGACGGCCAGGTTATGAAAAGGAAGCGGCGAAGATCGGCAAACCGGCCGCGCGGCCGCTGGTTCTGGCAGGTTGATCGATGCGGCTGCTGGTGGTTTCGGACGTTCACGGAGCGTATCAGGATTTGGCGTCATTGCTGCGGGACGACGACATCCTGATTAGCCTTGGCGATCACATCAACATTATCGACTACAAAGACCTCAGCGGCGTATTGTCCAATTTCGTGCCGACCGAGACGATCAACGCCACGCTCGGTCTGATCAAGGCTGGCCGCCTGGACGAAGCGCGCGCGGCCATGGCCCGTTCCGCCGGTTCGGTGCCGGATCTGTTTGCGCGCATTCGGCAGGCGGCGCGCCAGGCCTATTTCGATCTCAGTGAAACGCTGCCATGTGAAGCCCATTTTATCTACGGCAATGTCGATTTTCCGGAGCTGTTACGCAGCAGCCTCAAGGAGAACCAGACGCTACATGAGGCCGAACAACTCGAGTTCGAAGGGCGACGATTCGGTTTGGTCAGCGGCCATCCGCCCGGACCTTATTCCTTCGGCATGCCTGGCGAAGTCGACCGCAAGACCTTCGCCAAACGCCTGCATGAGATTGGCGGTTGCGATGTGGTCTGTGTTCATACACCGCCGGCGATTCGTGGGATGACCTACGACGTGAGTGCCGATCGGGATGAAGAGGGGAGTCCCGACCTGCTGTACTATGCCAATCTGGCACGTCCGCAATTGGTCCTATTCGGTCACATACACCAACCGCGACTGGCGGAGCACACCGATTTGACCTCGACCTCCCTGCCGGTGCGGTTCATCAACGTCGGCTGTTTCCGCGACACCGGCCGGCTGTTGCAGATTCACCTGCCGAATCTGGAGACCTCGTGGGTGACCACGGACCCGCCGGAGGCCTGAGTCACGCCGAACTCGGCCGCATTGTCGGCGCGCTGGCCGACCGCCTGGCCGGGGCGCTGGTGCAGAAGATCCGACAGCCTCGCGAAAACGCCTTGTTGTTCGAATGCCGCACGCCGGGCGAAACGATCTTGTTGTTGCTGTCGGTTCACCCCAAGTATCCGCGTTTTGTGCCTCTGGCCAACCGGCCCCGCGAAAACATCGCAACCGGCGCGTTCTGCATGTTGTTGCGCAAACGGCTGGTCGGCGGGCGTATCGTGGAGTGCGCGCTCGATGCGGCCGACCGTCTGCTGACGATCAATGTCGCCAAGCGTGACGAGGATGGTCTCGAGGAAATCTGGACGGTCGTCGGCGAGTTGATCGGAGCCAAGGGCAACGTCATGTTGTTGGATCCGGATGGGCGGGTGGTGGAATCACTCCTACCGAAGCGGCTGGCGATGCGTCGATTGAAACCCGGCGACGACTATGAACCGCCTACGCCACCGCAATCGATAACCGGACCGGATCGACCGTTCGATCTGGCCGACGTCGGCCAACAACTTGAGCAGACGGAAGAGGAGTTCGAGCTTGCGGCCCTGAACACACGATTGGCCACCGTGCTGTCGCGCGAATGCCGGCGGACCCGCAAGTACATGGAGAAGCTGGAGACGGAGCTGGCCGGATTGCCGGACGTGGATCAATTGACGCGCCAGGCCGAGACTCTGTTGGCTTGTTTGCATCTGGTCAAAAAGGGACAGACCAGCGCCACGCTGCCAAATCTCTATGAGACAAACGGGGAAGCCTTGGAAGTGACGCTAAATCCGGCGCGGTCGCCTAAGGAGAATGCCGAGGCCTTGTTCAAAACTGCCCGGCGGGCGAGGCGGAAAGCCGAGGGGCTGCGGGGGCGGATTGCCGAAGCCAGCACGCGAGAGAAGTGTCTGGCGGAATGGAAACGGCTACTGAACGAAGCAACCGACCTGGTCGCCTTGAGCGAAGTCGAGCAGGCCATGCGCAACGCGGGCCTGTTTGACAAGCAGGAACAGCCGGCGCCGGTTGCGCGGACGAAGAAACGCGAGGAGCCCGGTCCGCAGCCGTTTGTGGCCGCCGACGGGGCGCGAATCTACGTTGGTCGCAACGCGCGTGAGAACGAAGAGATCACCTTTCACGTGGGACGGGGGAACGACTACTGGTTGCACGTCGATGGCGCGCCGGGTAGTCACGTGGTGGTCAAATTGCCGGCCAGCGGCGAACTTGCCAGCGAAACGCTGCTTGACGCGGCGAGCTTGGCTGTGCTGCACAGTTCGATCAAATCAGCGGGCGGAGGCAGTGTGCTCTACACGCGCTGCAAACATGTGCGCCGGCCGAAGAATGCTCCGACGGGTCAGGTCCATGCCGGCGCTACCAAGGCGATCTTCGTGCGGCTCGATGACCAAAGAATCGCCCGTCTGTATGCCTCGCGGTCGGGTGGCGAACGCGCTTGATTCCCGCCAGATGACCACTTATGATGCCTCGTCCAGACCAATCGTTATTCAGGGGTTCTGCATGCTGCGGATTCGGGTTCTGGTGATCGCTTTGTGTCTGCTTTTGCTGGCCGCTCCTTTTGCGCGCGCCGGCGAATGGCTCGAAGACGGCCAGTTCAACGCCAATCAGACCTACGAACCGGGACGCGGCAAAGCGCTGCTGATCGGCACGTTCATGGGTGCGGCTACCGGCTTCATTGTCAGCGGCTTGGTTTTGATTTTCTACACCAACCCCGATGCCGACCGAAACTTCGACACGGTGATGTACGTGACGGTGCCGATTTTCACCGTCGGCGGTGTGATCCTCGGTTCGACCGTGCCGGTGGGCGCGGCAGCTGAAAGCTCGGCGGCCAGTCTGGAAATCGATGACGGCCTCGATTTGTCCTGGCGTGTACCGCAGATCACCGCCGCGGTCGATCGCGTGCTGACCGGCGCGACCGATCTGCGTTGCCACACCAATCTGCTGTCCCTGTCGTTCTAGACTATGAATCGCGGCGACCGGCGGGAAGGGAACCCAAACGCGTTCCCGCTGGATGTGTTTGACTCCTTGCTTGTCCAAGTGGAAAAACCGTCACGCTACATCGGGGGCGAGGCCGGCGCAGTGGTCAAGAACCCCGCGGACGTCGAAGTGCGATGGGTGCTGGCTTTTCCCGACCTCTACGAAGTAGGGATGAGCCACTTCGGCTATCAGATTCTCTATGGTGTGCTCAACCGCTTGCCCTGGTGTGCGGCCGAACGCGTGTATGCGCCGGGGCTCGACCTCGAACGCGTGTTGCGCGATCGCGATTTGCCGCTGTCTACGCTCGAAACCAGGATGCCGCTGGCCGCAGCCGACGCGATCGGCTTCACCCTGCAATACGAGCTGTGTGCGACCGGGGTACTGCAGATCCTTGATCTGGCTGGCCTACGGCTCCGCGCGGCCGACCGGCAGGAGGACGATCCGCTGGTGATTGCGGGCGGTCCGTGTGCCACTAACCCCGAGCCGTGGGCGCCATTCTTCGATGCGATATTTATCGGCGAGGGCGAGGAAAGCGTGGTGGAAACCGCCATGATGTTGCGCCAGGCCAATGCCGAGCGCTGGTCGCGTGCGCGTCGAATCGAGGCGCTGGCCGGCATCGGCGGCTACTACGTGCCCACCCGGCGGACGCCGCGGTTTGCCGGCGGGCGGCTCGTTGGGTTCGATCTGGCGGCGGGAGAACCCGCGCAGGTGCGGCGGCGCGTGGTCCACGACCTGGAAAACGCGCCCGTGCATGGGACCACGTTGCTGCCGAACGCGTTGTCAGTGCACAACCGCCTGGCGGTCGAGGTGCAACGTGGTTGCACCCGCGGCTGCCGGTTTTGCCACGCCGGCTATTTCTATCGGCCGGTGCGCGAACGGAGCGCGGCGCGGGTCGAACAACTGATCGAACAGGGGTTGGCGGCGTCGGGACACGGTGAGGTTTCGTTGCTTTCGCTCTCGTCCGGCGATTGGACACCCATTGCGGCGTTCTTGCCGCGGCTGATGCGGTTGCTTGCGCCGCGTCACGTGGCGCTGTCGCTGCCGAGCCTGCGGGCGGAGTCGCTGACCGGCGAGCTGGCGGAAGCGATTCGGCAGGTCCGCCGTACTGGTTTTGCCGTTGCGCCGGAGGCGGCGACCGAGCGCATGCGTCGCGTGATCAACAAGCCCATTTCCGACGAAACCGTTTTACAAACCGCGCGTACGGTGTATGGCGCCGGGTGGGATCTGCTCAAACTGTATTTCATGGTCGGCCTGCCGACGGAGACCGATGCCGATGTCGAGGCGATTCTGTCGTTGATCAAGCAGGTGTTCGGTGTCGGACGGGAGATCAATCGCCGGGCGTCATTGAATGCGACGATCAGCGTGTTCGTGCCCAAACCGCACACCCCGTTCCAACGCTTCGGCATGTTGCCGCTAGAAACAGCGCGCCGGCGGCTAGGGCTGCTCGGCCGTTCCATGTTCCGAGGAAAGGTGACCATCAAATCGCACGAACCGCGCACCAGCCAACTTGAGGGGGCGATTGCCCGTGGCGACCGGCGGGTGGCCGACGCCCTTGAGGAAGCCTATCGGCGTGGCGCGCGTCTCGACGGCTGGGCGGAAAACTTCGATTACGCCCGTTGGCAGGCGGCGTTCGCGGCGGCAGGTTTGGATCTGGCGGCGCTCGCCGAGCAGGTTTTTGCCGACGATGACTGTCTGCCTTGGAGCGGGGTGGATCTGGGCGTATCGGCCGAGTATCTACTGGCCGAGCGCGACCGGGCATTGGCCGGTGAAACGACGCCCGATTGCCGGGACGGCGCCTGCGGCAATTGCGGCGTCTGCGGCGAAGAGATCGGTGTGCGCCTGGCGCCGCGGGAAGAAATCGTGGTGCCGCCACCGGTCTCGCCGCCGAGCAACGCTCGTCAGCGGTTGCGCCTGTGGTTTGCCAAACGTGGGCCGGCGAAATGGTTGGGACACCTGGAAATGGTCGCCGTGTTCACGCGAGCCGCGACGAGGGCGGGGCTGCCGCTGGCCTACAGCGAGGGATTCCATCCGCAACCGCGTCTTTCGTTCGGTCCACCCTTGAGCGTTGGGGTGGCCAGCGACGACGAGGTGGTCGAGTTCTTGCTTGCCGAGACGACGGCGCCGGAGGATGCCGTGCGGCGGTTGTCCGCGGCACTGCCGGCCGGGTTGGAGATCCTGCGCGCGGAGGAAGCTGCGCCGGAGGCCGACAGCCTGTTTGAGGAAGTGGAGGCGTGGACCTACGAAGTGGATCTGCGCTCATTGGCATTGCCGCGACCGGCGGCCGACGCGGTGGCGGAGTTCCTGGCCGCCGGCACGGCGCCGGTCGAGGTGGTGAAAAAGGGCAAGACGAAGACGGTGGATGCGCGCGCGCTCGTGCGGACCGCGAGTGTGGCAGCTGATCGTTTGCGGCTGGTGGCGCGGCATGAGTCGAGTGGCGGCTTGAAGCCGCAGATGCTGGTCGCGCGGATGCTAGGGGTGGAGGCGACCGCGATCCCGCCCACGGTCTTGGTCAAACGGGCTACCCACCGACGAACCGCCGACTTGGCCGAAGCGGAATGATCGTGTAGCATTCGGCTGCCGCTGGTATGAGAAACCAACAGGTTGGGACCATGAACGGCAACGAACTGATCATCAATGTCACATACCACGAGAAGCGGGTCGCGCTGCTCGAGAACGGCCAGCTTGTTGAACTGCACATCGAACGCGCGGGCGACCAGGGTATCGTGGGCAATATCTATATGGGTCGGGTCGTGCGTGTGTTGCCAGGCATGCAGGCCGCGTTTGTCGACGTCGGGCTGGACCGCGCGGCGTTCCTGTACGTGGCCGATGTGCTGGATCAGTTCGACGACTATGAAATGATGGGCGGCCAGAATGGTTCGTCCTCGCCGGGCGAAGGCAACGGCGACGATGATGTCGCGATGGAGGGCAACGGTGAGGCGATTCCACGCCGGACCTCCCATGCGCCCGATGTTGCCATCGAAGAGCTGCTGCGCGAAGGGCAAGAGATCATGGTGCAAGTGGCCAAGGAGCCGATCGGCACCAAGGGTGCGCGGCTGACCAGTCACATCACTTTGCCGGGCCGGCACTTGGTGCTAATGCCCAACGTCAATCACATCGGCGTATCGCGCCGGATTGAGGACGAAGTCGAACGCGCGCGGTTAAAGGCGCTGGTCGAAACCTACCGTCCGGAGGGGATGGGCTTCATCATCCGTACCGCCGCGGTGGGCAAGGAAGAAGAGGCGCTGAAGAACGACATCGAGTTCTTGTCCGACCTGTGGCAGAACATCTTCAAACGAAGCAAGAAAACCCATGCGCCGGCGCTGCTGCACAGCGACCTGGGCATCACGTTGCGCGCCATGCGGGATCTGTTCAATGCCGACATCGAACGCGTGGTGATCGACTCCAAGGAGGAGCACGATAAGATCCAGGAGTTTCTCGGCCGCCACATGCCGCGGCTCAACTACGTCATCGAGCAGTACGATGGCGAGGAGCCGATCTTCGACCACTACGGCCTCGAGGTGGAAATTGCCCGTGCGCTGCAGCGCAAGGTTTGGTTGAAGAGCGGCGGCTACATCGTGATCGAGCAGACCGAAGCGCTAACGGCGGTCGACGTCAACACCGGGCGTTTCGTCGGCAAGCGCAATCTGGAAGACACAATCCTCAAGACGAACCTCGAAGCGGTGAAGGAGATCTGCTACCAGCTGCGACTGCGCAACATTGGCGGCATTATCATCATCGACTTCATCGACATGGAAAAAGACACCCACCGGGAGAAGGTCTTCAACGCGTTGCGCGAAAGTCTCAACAACGACCGCGCCAAAACCAACATTCTAAAAATTTCGGAATTGGGCCTGGTCGAGATGACGCGCAAGCGCATCCGCGACTCGATCGCGCGGGTGTTGAGCGAGCCGTGTCCGTATTGCGAAGGCAAAGGGTACGTGAAGAGCAAGGTCAGCATCTGCGGCGAAATCTTCCGCGAGATCCAAAAAGAGATGAAAAACTTCGCCGGCAAGACGTTGGTGCTGAACGTCCACCCGGACATCGCCGATCTGTTGTACGAAGACGAGCGCGCGGGAATCGAATACCTGGAGCGCAAGTACGGTAAACGGATTCAGATCAAAGACAAGTCGAACTATCACATCGAGCAATTCGAGATCGTCGGCGCCTAGCTAGTTATCCTGATGCTTCTTCAGGCAAGGACCGTCGTCGCACCAATCCGGCACCCAAAATTCCTCGGGATAATGGCGGCGGACGTAGCCAATCACGTAGTCGCTGATTTCGGCGGCAGTGGTGAGGGTGAGCGTGTGTTCGGCCACCTCGCGCGCTTCGTCCATGGTAAAGCGGGACAGCAGCC
>CAZEDX010000102.1:0-14242 GCA_964511015.1 uncultured bacterium
CCCGGAGGTGTGTCGACAACTCTGTGGAGCCAAGATATGACTAATAGGTGCTATAATTGACAATATGGCGAATACCGCGTGACGCCTTGTGGCATGCCAGGGCATGCTGCATGAGATTACTCCTGGACAGGAAAAATGGAATACTTGTTCCTCTGGCTGCTGCTGCGAAAGAAACGGAAATGAGCCGCGTTCTCGGGGCGCTTTTCATCTTTCGTCAGCAGTGGAGAATCGACTGACGACGACGCCAGCGGTGACGATGACGACGACTCGTGCTGCGGTTGTCGACGGAGAGCGTGGCCCGCGGCATTTGCCGCTGGAGCTGTCCTGCTCTATTCTGCCCTGACCTTCAACGGGAAAGACCCATGTTACGACCCTTGACCTGGCTCATGGTATTCACGATCGCATTGCTCGCCGCATGCGCGAGCCGTCAGCCCGTGCCGGGCGCGGAGCAAGTGCGCCGCATCGCCGATGTGCCGTATTACGAGGGCGCTGACGCCAACCCGGTGCGTCATCGTCTCGATGTCTACCTGCCGGCCACCGGCGAGCATTGGCCGACGGCGGTGGTCATTCATGGCGGCGCCTTCGCGCTTAATGACAAGAGTGTGGTGGCGAACATCGGCTATGCGCTAGCCCGCGCCGGCATCGCCACGGTGTGCAGTAACTACCGCCTTTTCCCCGGCGCATACCACCCGGCCCAGGCGAACGACGTGGCGCGCGCCGTGGCTTGGACGAAACGGCACCTTGGCGAATACGGCGCCGACACCAACCGCCTCACCTTGATGGGACACAGCGCCGGCGGTTTCCTGTCGGCGCTGGTGGCCCTCGACCCGCGTTATCTGCGGGCCGCAGGTCTGCCTCCCGAGGCGGTGACGCAGGTCGCGGTCATCTCCGGCACCTACGAGGTCGACGACGTGCCGGTTCCTTTCCGCTGCAACTTCGCGTGTCGCCCATCGGTTTCGCGCGAGGCCTCGCCGCTCCATTACGTGCACGACGACGGCCGGCGGTGGCTGATTCTGCACGCCGAACGTGACATGTCGATGGGCGGCTACTTCGAGATGAGCCGGCAGGCGCGCAAACTATATGCGGCACTGGTCGGCGTCGGCGTGGCGGCCCGTCTCGAGCAGATACCCGACTGCGACCACAACCAAATCGTGGAGCGCATTGGAAGACAAAAAGACAATCCCACCGAACGAGCTTTGCTCGCGTTCATCGGCGGAGACGCGGAGTAGCCGTAGGTTTCAGGATTTTATCGATCCCGTCCGGCGCTTGGCCATCACGCTGCGCGTGCGACCGTAGCCGAAATAGATCACCATCCCGATCAACAGCCAGATTAGCAAACGCAGCCAGTTTTCCGGCGGCAGCGAGAACATCAGCACCAGGCAGAACAGCACACCCAGGATCGGCACCACCGGCACGGCCGGGCAGCGGAACGGCCGATTCGCATGCGGGTTGGTATAGCGCATGATCAGCACCGCTGTGCAGACGATGACAAACGCCAGCAGCGTGCCGATGTTGACTAGTTCCGCCAACACGCCGAGCGGAATGAAGGCGGACATCAACGCCACGAAAAAGCCCGTCAGAATGGTCGACTTCCACGGCGTGCGGAACTTCGGGTGCACCGCGCCGAACACGCTCGGCGGCAGCAGGCCGTCGCGCGCCATGGCGAGCAACACGCGCGGTTGCGAGAGCATCAGCACCAACATGACGGAGGTGATACCGGCTACCGCGCCGAGCGCGATGATGAACTGTGCCCAGGCCAAGCCGATGCCCTGGAACGCGCTAGCCACCGGCGCCTCGATGTCGATCTGGTTGTACGGCACCATCCCGGTCAACACGGCGGTCACCGCGATGTACAACACGGTGCAGATCAGCAGCGACACCACGATGCCGAACGGCACGTCCTTCTGCGGGTTCCGGGCCTCTTCGGCGTGGGTGGAAACCGAGTCGAACCCGATGTAAGCGTAGAAGATCATCGCGGCGCCCGCCATCATGCCGACCGGTGCGCCATCGGCGGCGGTCTGGCCCATGACCGTGTGGCCGAACAGGCTGATGCCGGTCCAGCCGTACGGGGCGAACGGATGCCAGTTGTCGGGGTTAATGTAGAAAACACCGATACCGATCACTATCGCCACCACGGCCACCTTGATCGCGACCATGGCGTTGTTGAACTTGGAGCTTTCGCGGATGCCGACCACCAGGACGACGGTCAGCAGCGTCACGATCAACAGCGCCGGCAGATCAAACAAGCTGCCCGTCGCCGCGAAGCCGCCGACAGACGGGTCAAAGTCAAATGGTGCGCTAGCCAACGCTTTGGGCACATGAATACCGAAGATGCCCAAAAAATTCTGGAAGTACTTGGACCAACCGTGCGCCACGGAGGCCGAGGCGACGGTATATTCAAGCACCAGGTCCCAGCCGATGATCCAAGCGAAGAACTCGCCCAACGTAGCGTAGGCGTAAGTGTAGGCCGAACCGGCCACCGGGGTCATTGAAGCGAATTCGGCGTAGCATAACGCTGAGAAAATGCAGGCCAGACCGGCGACCACAAACGATACGATGAGCGAGGGACCGGCTTTGTGGTGGGCCACCAGACCGGTCACCACGAAGATGCCGGCGCCGATAATGCAGCCGATGCCGAGCGCGGTTAGCGACCACGGCCCGAGCACACGGCGCAACCGGTTTTCACCCTTCATCTCCTCCAACAACAGATCCAACGGTTTACGTGCGAATAGATTTTTCCACACGATGCGGCCCCCGGATTGATGGTGGTTTAGGTTCCTTCACAAGTTACCCTATTGCGGTTGCCGGGGCAACAAGAACCGGGGTGTCAGTCGATGGCCGGGTCGTCCAGGGCGGCAGACGGCGAGGCAAACAAAACACGGAAAGCAATTTGCTGATCGGACCGGCCGATGGCCGCCACGCGGTCACCCGGCCGAAATTCGTCATGGATTTCGGGGTTGGGCAGCAGCTTCCCTTCGCGGCAGATCGCCACCACCGAGACGCCATAGCGTTGGCGAATGCCGATGCCGCCAATGGTCTGGCCGACGATGGGGCTGTCGGGCAACACCTCGTGCCATTCCATATCGAACAGCGCCGCCGCGCCGCTCAAACGCGCCAAGGGGCGTTGGTCGTCGATGTTCTGGTAGAGGGAGGCATAGAACTGCTGACGCACGGCATCGGAGTATTTCGAGACCTCCATCGGCGCGATGTCCAGCACCAGCAATGCCTGGCGCGTCATTTCCAATCCGGCCTCAAACTCCGGTTGCACTACCTCATGCACGCCCAGGCCGCGCAAGGCTTCCATCGTTTCGATGCCGGTGGCGCGCGCCACCACCTTTAGTGTCGGCTGGGACCGGCGGGCCTGTCGCACGACGGCCTGGGCCACCACTGTCCCTGGCACGGTCACCAGCAGCAGTTGGGCCCGGCCGATCTGGGCCGCGTCGAGCACGGTCGGCTGGCTGGCATCGCCAAAGATGACCGGCAAGCCTTCTTCCTTCAGCGTCTCTACCCGGTGATGGTCCAATTCGATCAATACAAACGGCAGGTTTAGTCGCTGCAACACGCGCGCAACGTTCAAACCGACCTGTCCGCCGCCGGCGATGACCACGTGCTGGTTCAAACCGCGTTCCGGCAGGTTGATCGTTTGCAGCGGTTCCCGGCGTTCGCGGCGCCGGAAATAGGCGTAGATCCGGCTGGTCTGGCCGGCGAGCAACGGCGTCAGCAGCATAGTGACGATCGTGGCCGAGAGGACAAGCGAATAGAAATCGTGATCGATCGAATGGGTGGCCAGACCGGTGCGGGCAAGCACGAACGAGAACTCGCCGACCTGGAACAGACCGAGGCCGGTCGCCAGCGGCACGACGTTCCGGTAGCCGAACGCGCGGGAAATCGCCGCGAAGATCGCTCCCTTCCCCACCACCACCAAAGCAACCAGCGACAGCACACTACCCAGGTGGTCTCGGAGAAAGGCCGGGTCGAATAGCATGCCGACCGAGGTAAAGAAAAGCAGACCGAACAGATCGCGAACCGGAATGATGTCGCTCAACGCCTGGTGGCCGAAGTCGGATTCGCTGAGCACCATGCCGGCGACAAAGGCGCCGAATGCAAACGACAATCCGACCTGATAAGTCGCGTAACCGACACCCAGGCCAATGGCGGTAGTCGCCAGAATGAACAACTCCCGCGAGTTCCAGCGGGCGACATAGCGCATCAGGTGGGGCAACACACGCGTACCCAAGAGCACCATCA
Organism: uncultured bacterium; assembly: GCA_964511015.1. Taxonomy (GTDB): domain Bacteria; phylum Lernaellota; class Lernaellaia; order Lernaellales; family Lernaellaceae; genus FEN-1099. The sequence goes on from CAZEDX010000102.1 coordinate 4,249, forward strand.
GCGCGATAAACACCGCAGCCTTGGCCGCTGCCAGCGCCAGTATCCAAACCCCCTTCGACAGATCGTCGAGCCGCGGCAGAATAATCATCAACGGCACGACCGCGAGATCCTGCACGATCAACATGCCGATCATGACGCGGCTGGAAAGCGTGCCCAAGCGGCCCTGGTTCATCAGCGTTCGCATCACCACCATGGTGCTGGACAGCGAAATCAACGCGCCTAGCCAGATGGAGTTCAGGTTGGACAGGCCGAGCAGACGACCGACACCGTAGCCGAACAGAACCGTGGCACCGATCTGAAGCGGCGTGCCGAACAACGCCACCCGCCGCACCGGTCGCAGTTCCTTAAACGAGAACTCGAGCCCGAGGGCGAATAGCAGCAGAGCGACGCCGATTTCGGCCAGTAGTTCGATGTTGTGTACTTCGGTGACGGTCACCCCGCCGGTGTAAGGACCGAGCGCGATGCCGGCCAGGATGTAGCCGAGCACCAACGGCTGACGAAGGCGCTGCGCCAGCAATCCTCCGAGCAATGCGCCCAGAACGATGATGACCAGATCGGTGGCAATGCCCACGCGGCAAACCCCGGTTGGCAAATTGGCTTTCTTTTTGTGTGGTACGACACGCCACCCGGTCGCGTCAACCTGTTTCTTCGACCCGGCGGTACAGACAAGAGAAAGAAGAAAGAAAGCGGGCCGGCCGGCGACCATGCCAGGGTGTAGATGCCACCCGTGTGGCCGTTCAGTTTAGGCAGCAACGTGACAGGCGGGCATTTTGGACCGTGATCACCGCCGGATTGGTGGTGTCGTCGTCGACCACATCCTCTCTCGCTGTTCAGTGGCCTTATGTGATGATTACGACGTTAACGGCGTTCCTTGGCCGTCGCGGTTGAAGCATCTGCCGCCTTCTTCGCTTACCGGTGGTCCAACACCTCGCGAATCTTCCGGGCGAGGGCCGGTGGCGTGTGTGGCTTACTGATAAAGTTGACGTCGGGGTCCAGTACTCCCTGATGAACGATGACGTTCTCGGTATAGCCAGAAGTAAACAGCACTTTGGTGGCAGGTCGGCTTTCGCGCAGTTTGTCCGCCAATTCCCGCCCGTTCATGCCGGGCATGACCACATCGGTCAGCAACAGATCGATCTTTCCGCTGTGCTCCTGCGCGACGGACAATGCTTCGGGTCCATTGCTCGCTACAAGCACATAGTAGCCCAGGCGCGACAAGGTATTGCGCACCGGTTCGCGCACCATGGGTTCGTCTTCGACGATCAAGATCGTTTCGCTGCCGCGAGGCATCTCGGCGCCGGCTGCTTTGCGCTCGAATTCCTCGCGCGGCTGGTATACGCGCGGTAGATATAGCTTGAACGTGGTTCCCTTGCCGACCTCGGAATAGACCTCGATCGAACCACCGGCTTGCTTGACGGCTCCGAAGGCCGTGGCCAACCCCAAACCGGTACCGACCCCTTTGGGTTTGGTGGTGAAGAACGGCTCGAAGATGTGTTTCCTGACCTCGGGGTTCATTCCTTCGCCGGTGTCACTGACCGCCAGCATTACATACCGCCCAGGGCGAACATCCTGGTGCCGGTCACAATAGGCCGCATCGAGATCCACGTTGGCCGTTTCAATAACAATCGTGCCGCCGTCTGGCATGGCGTCGCGCGCATTGACCGCCAGATTGACGATCACCTGCTCGAACTGGCCCGGATCGACCAACACCAGCCCGAGGTCGTTCGCCGGCACGACCTTCAGCACGACATCCTCGCCGAGCAACCGGATCAACATGTTTTGGAGATTGGCCACCAAATCGTTCAGGTTCAGCACGCGCGGCTCGATGATCTGCTTACGCGAAAAAGCCAGGAGTTGGCGCGTGAGGTCGGCGGCCCGCTCCACCGCGCCTTGCATTTCCTGCAGGATGGGCAGCAGCGGGTTGTCCGGTTTGGCGTCCATGAACGCCAGCGAAAGATTGCCCATGATGCCGGTGAGCAGGTTGTTGAAGTCGTGAGCCACCCCACCGGCCAGACGGCCGATGGATTCCATCTTCATCGCCTGATGCAACTGGTTTTGCAGCCGTTGTTGCTCTTGTTCGACCGCCCGGCGCTTCTCTGCTTCGCGCACAATAACCCATGCCTTTACGCCGAAGACCGACAACAGAACCCCGGCAAGGAACACGGCAATGGCCACCACCGACAACCGGTTGCGCAACGTGGCTAGTGACGCCAACCCATCCCGCTCGGATGAACTCACGGCCACCGACCAGAAGGTATTGCCCAGGTTGATCGGCATGTAGAAGGCGATCCGCTTCTCGGCCCGGCCGACGCCGTTGACGTAGTAAGACGCGCTCCCGCGGCCTTGTTGAAGCATATCGCGCACCATCGCCAATGCCGACGGCGAATTGGCAGGGTCGGAAAACACCGAACGTCCGATGCGACCGGGCACGGGAGAGAACAGTTCCGTTCCGTCACGGCTGATCACCCACGCATGACCCACTTGACCCACCTTGATGTTGTCGAAAAAGCGCTTGGCCAACACCTGAAAATTGACCGTGATCGCGATCGAACCGTCGTACTCGTCATTCTTCAGCACCGGCACATGAACCGCGACGGCGTCAAATCCCTGCACGGCCCGAAACACGTCACTGACCACCGGCTGATGGGTGGTCATGATCTCGCGAACGTGCTTTTGGGATGAGATGTCCCGATTGCCGCCAGCCAGTCGGGGATAGGTAAAAACAATCATTCCCGCGGCATTGGTGCGGGTAACAGAGCGGATCTGATCCTGGTGTGACTCATAGAGCACTTCCAGCATCCGCTTGCCGTTCTCGTCGAGATTGACGATTTCGTCCATCCGCGCCAGCGACAATAGGGTGCGGGTCCAGTTCGCAAAAAACCATTCGATACCCACCGCCGCCTGGCGGGCCAGCAGAAACTGCTGGTTGTTCAGATCGGCAATGGCGACATTTCGGGCTTCGTCAAAGGACAGATAGAAAAACAGCGCACCAATGCCGACCAACACTATCAACAATGGCAGCCAGATCCGCAGTCTCACTCGCGGCTCCGTTTGAATCTACCGATTATGACCCTGTCAGCGAAAGCTGACACATGCTTACCGCCACCAAGAAGCCACCCTTGGGGGCGATACGGAATAACCAATTTGAAAGCACGGATGCACTAGGTATCAAAAGAATTTTACCAGCGAAACGACACTGCCGCAACAAGTCATTTTCGCCTTGATTCCCGGATAAGCGGTCTGATTGAGGAACGTTCTTCCGAAAACGCATTTTTGCCGGGTCCATGTTTATTGTTTTGAGGGTTGATCGGGGCTTTGCGCGGCGGGAGACGCGTTGCCGGCGATTGTTTTTTGGCGTTTGGACAAACCCCTGCTCGACGGGGAGATATCGCAGCGGATTTCTCTTACGCGGGGGAAGAGGCCTGACTAGTACGGCTTGACGTGGATGACGTACCACAGGTCGGGATTGTCCGCGAGGCTGTACGGCTGCTTCCGCGGCGATTTTCGTCTCTAGCCTGATGTCAACCAACGCTAGGCGAGCATTGAAATTCTCTGGGCTGAGGTTATTAAACATGAGCCGACCGTGGTGACAATACTGGTGGTTCAACCGCATGACGTTGTTCAGTAGATAGTCGCCCTGTATCCGTAGGAACGGATCGACTGTCGGGACGCTGGGACACGCTCTCTAAACCCGCATAACGATAGCCGACGTCCTTCGCGTTGACAAACCAGATCTGCACCCGACCTCCTTCGGGGCTTTCTTTTCTGCGGAAATGACGCAACCATTCATTCATCGGCCGCCATTCGGGACCGTCAGTCTCGTAAGATGTCGGTTAGATGACCAAATCTTGGAGTTCTTGCAATAGGCTTTTTCTCCACTCCCAAAAACCCTCTCGCGGGTAAATCCCGATCATGTTCAACGGACGCATGTGGGTCTTGATCGACTCTGTGGTCTGCAGGGAAGGCGGGGAGTCGACGTTGCTCGGTAGATCCGGTTCTTGAGCCTGAGTGGGCGAAGACGGCTCATAGTATTTGACCGACCACATCAAGACGGTAAGGCGTCCCCAGAGAACCCATTGCGTCCGGTGCCCCGGGATTTCCCGGAACCAGATCGGCTATTTGTTGATCATGTGCTTATTTTGCATATCCCGCCATGGAAAGCAATGTTGGAGAAACATCAACGGGCCGGCATCTTGGCGGTATTACGTGGCGTTATTCGTTGCTCGCCTCCCATGCTCGTGACGCAATCCGATCCCCACCGAAACCGACCGACGGCTGGTCGGATCACACTATGGCCAGTAGAGACATTGGAGAGGTAGAATGCTCCGCTAAGGAATCAGAAATTGCGACGGAAGCAAGCTATTCTGACTGCGAGGGTCCGGGAAATGCCGCCCCAGAGAGAAACACCGACCAGAAATGCAATTCTCAGCCATTCCCTGCGTTTTGTCGTGTCTTGGCTGCTCCTCGTCAGCTTCTTATTCACTGTGTTTGCCTGTGGAAAAGAGGTGTCGGCGCCGGTCGCCACGCGTACTGTTCCTATTCCAAAGACCGGGCCCCTCACCCCTACTCCAAAAAATTCTCTCGGTATACCTATTCCGATACCACCTCTTTTGATGGACAAGACAACGGTCTTTCCTGCGGTAGACATCCTTCATCTGTTGGTTCCGCCGTTGTCATTGCCTTCTCCCGAGACTTGGGCTACCGAGAACCTTGAAATTCTCGTCTGGGGACATTGCCCAGGCACGGAATGGCAAGACAAACTGTACCGGCATCTGAAGACGGATATTTGCTGGGGACTAAAAAAGCGCAACCAAGTACAAGTAATCGCCGGTATGGTTCGAATCCCCGCCGGAGAAACCATTATCGGCGCAATAACACCCCCGAGCTCCGCGCAAGAACGCCTTCCCGCCCAGAAGTTGTATGTTCCCGCCTTCTATATCGACCGCAACGAGATCACCAAAGCGGACTACGAGAAATGCGTGGCGGAAAGGCAATGCCTGCCCTTGTACACGCCTTCTCCTTCACACAATTCCTACGGACATGATCAACCGGCGCTGATCACTTACAAACAGGCAGAGCGCTACTGCCGATGGGCCGGCAAACGCCTCCCGACCGAATATGAATGGGAACGCGCGGCCAGGGGCGGCGATGGTAGACTCTACCCATGGGGCGACCAGGAACCCAACGACCACCTGGCCAATATGTGTGGGGACAACTGCCCGTTTCCCTGGGCCGACAAATCGTGGCATGACTTGTACCCGTTTACCGCTCCCGTGGGCAGCTACCCGGCCGGGGCCAGCCCATTTGGTTTGTTGGATATGGCGGGAAACGTCAAAGAGTGGGTCGTCTCCGCCCAACCCCTCCCGCCCAATGTGTTTCTCTTTCGCAGTTCATCTTGGTATTCGGGAAGAGAACAACTCTACGCTTTCTATCGACAGGTCTGGTTTCCAGGGGTGCGGCTCGACGACAAAGGGGCGCGATGTGCGGTGGACGCGGAATAGCCGTCATATGAAGAAAATGCGTGCAGCTTCAAGGCGTGGAATATCACCCCATCTGTCGGCAAGTGGGAAGCAGACGGAGGCGGCCGCTCATCCTCATTCCTAACCGCATTGGGCGACTGACATAACCGATAACTGACTGTATTTATGTATCTTTGTCGGGATTGACTCGTCCGTCCGTTTCGTTTATTCTTGGCGCAGATCGGTGCCGGGCACTTTTGAAAAGCAGAGGGAGATGCATGGTTTCTCCGTTGCGTAAACAGCGTGATTTCGACCGCAAAGAAAACACTCGTCAAGAATTGCTCAATGCAGCCATCAATGTATTCTGCGACAAGGGCTATCATCGTAGCTTGGTTTCCGACATTGTGGCTCAAGCCGGGGTGGGTCAGGGCACGTTCTATCGTCACTTTAAGAGCAAACGCGACATCATCGAATCGATCATCGATCAATTCGGCCAGTTGCTGCTGAGCCAGTTCGAATCCATGACCGTCAACCTCCCCTCCAACGCGGAGGAGTATCGCGAAGCAAGCCGCAAGGCCGTGCTGGCGATGGCGGCATTGGTGCAGCAGAACCGCAAATTGGCCTTGTTGTTGTTGCGGGAAGCGCCGACCGTAGACCGGGATTTCGAACTGCGTATCAACCGGCTATACGATCAGTTCGCCAGGTTGGCCGCCTTCTACTTGAACTACGCTGTCTCCCAGGGTTTTGCCCGTCGCTGCAACACCACAATCGTGTCCCAGGCCATCGTGGGTATGGGCATCTACCATATTACGCTGTGGCTGAACGAAGAACCTAACGATACAGATATTGACGAACTGACCACCGAATTGGTGGATTTGGCATTTAAAGGCTTTGGAGCTGAAGCGGAGCGAAGCACCGGATGAGCCGTTTTCGATCTCACTCACTGTCCTGTTCACCAAGTGAACAACACTGACCAGGCGGAGTCACAGATGGTTACTGCGCGCCACCACTTCGGGAATCAAACAGAACCAAGCACCAGCCCGGAGAAAATCCCGGTCTTGAAGATTCAGCGCACGTGTGTCCATGACGGACCCGGCATCCGGACGACGATCTTCTTCCGCGGCTGTGGTTTGCGGTGCCTGTGGTGCCAGAATCCGGAAGCACTGTCCTTCGCCTCGAGTGACACGCCTGTTGAAGAGTACTCGCTCGCCGAGCTTTTCGAAATCGTGTCACGGGACAAAGACTACTATGTCCACAGCGGCGGTGGGGTCACCCTAAGCGGTGGCGATCCGTTGCTGCAGGATCCGGCGATCCTCATCCCCCTGCTAAAACAGTTCAAAAAAGCCAAGATTCAGGTCGCCGTTGAGACTTCGCTTCACGTACCCTGGCGCAACATCGAGCAGTTCGCGCCGTATATCGATCTGTTCCTCATTGACCTCAAGGTCGTCGGCGACGATCTGCTGCACAAAAAACTCACCGGCCAGAGCACTCGTTTGATCCAAGAAAACATCCGGAAACTGATTGCGCGCAAAGCCAAGATTCGCTTCCGCATGGTGATCGTGCCGGGATACAACGACAGCGGCAGCAACATCGAAGCGGCGGCGAAGTTTTTGAAATCCGTTCGCCATCGTTCGATCGAGCTGCTGAAGTACCACAACATGTACGAGGAAAAGGCCAAGCGGTTGGGCCTGCAACGCCAGGTGTTGAACATCACCAACGATCAGGCCGTCGCCGCGGTGAAAAGCGCTATCGCCGAATTCCAGCGCTTGAAAATCGACGCCCAGTGCTATGACCTGAACGCTGTCCGACATAAGGCCGTCTTCACCCAGCGCGTATATGAGATCCAGAACGCCATTCGCGAAAGCGGCTACAGCCTCTGCTTCGAAGTGGCCAACTTGAAAGCCGACTTCTATCGTAAAAACGGATTTCATGAGCCGAACCCGATTCACCGTTCCAAGCGCCTGGCGTACGTGCTCGAGAACAAGAAGCTCATCGTCTATCCGCACGAATTGCTGGTCGGCAATTTCACCTCCAAACGGCGTGGCGCGCAGCTCTGGGAAGAGCACTCCGGTCTACTGTTTGGCTCCATTCTTCATCAAATCGACCGCCAGCAGCCGGTGCCGTTCCAGTGCACCAAGGAAGACAAACGCAATTTCCACCTCAAGATCGCACCGATCTGGTACCGTCGCGGGATCATCACGCGGGTGTACTCATCGATCAAGGACTATCGGCTGGCCTTCGCCCGCGTTTCCGAATTGACCACCGGCTTCAACAACAATCTTTCGGCGATCGCTCATTTCGTGGTGAACTACGAGCGCATGCTTAAGCTGGGCACGACGGGCATCATCAAGGAAATCGAAGCGAAGCAAAAGGAACGGCCCGGGTATGCCACGGACTTCTACCGCGGCGCGGTGATCGCCTTGCGGGCGCTGGAAACCTACGCCGAACGGTTCGCCAAACACCTGGCCCAGCTCAGCCGGATAGAAGCGGATCCGAATCGCCGCCAGGAACTGGAGCAGATGGCGGCAATCTGCCGTCATGTACCTAAATACCCGGCCCGCACATATCACGAAGCGCTGCAGAGCATGATGTTCCTGCACATTGCGTTGTGCATCGAGTCTTACGAAAACGCCGTCTCCCCCGGGCGTCTCGACCAGATTCTGAATCCGTACTACCTGCGGGATAAAAAAGCGGGGATCATTGACTACGAGAAGGCCAAGGAACTACTCGCCCTTTTCATCCTCAAAATGGACGAGTGCATTCTGGTCAACGACGGCAGCACCTACATGCGCATCGGCCGGCTGTTCGAGACCATGTCGACTGACCAGACTGTCACCGCCGGTGGCCTCGGCAAGGACGGCAAAGATGCCACCAACGAGCTCACTTATGCGTTGCTCGACATCTGCGAACTACAGCCGTACTCGGTGAACATGACCGCCCGCATCCACCCGGGCAGCCCGAGGAAGTACCTGGAACGCCTGGCGGAGGTCTACATCAACGGCGCGCCGATGCCGGCCCTTTATAACGACGAGATTTACGTCAAAACCCTGACCAAACATTACGACACTACAGTGGAAGATGCGCGCAACTACGCGATCATTGGTTGCGTTGAGCCCAACGCGTCGGATGATCACTACGGCAACACCGACTGCGCCAATATGAATCTGGCCCTCCCCTTCCTGCAGGCGCTGAAGGGCGAGGAAGACGACCTGTGGAATTTCGACACGGCCGACCAGATCGAGAAGATACTCACCAAATTCGTGGAATACACCACCGAGGGCGACAATCGAACCGCCAAATTCATTGGCGCCAAGTATGCCCAGGTTCGCAAGCTGTACAAGAAGGCACGGTCGAGCAAGCCGAAACCGCCGGCCAGCATGGATGAGTTGCTCGCGCGCTTCCAGGACCGGTTGAACGTTCTGGCGCGGTCGATACTGGCCGACCACCAGAAGATCGAGGAGGTCATTCGCGAACATTTCACGACGCCCCTCACCTCCTCGCTGTCCCGCGGCTGCATCGAAAGCGGAAAGGACATCAACCACGGCGGCGCACGCTTCAATAGCCACGGCATTCAGGCCGTGGGCGTCACGGATGTCGCGGATTCGCTGCACGCGCTCGATGAGGTCGTTTTCAAGCGGAAGCTGTTCTCCCTGAACGATGTCATTGACGCTATCGATCATGACTTCGAAGGCGAGCGGTTCCAGCGCATCAGGGAAGCGTTGCTAGCGGTACCGAAGTTCGGCCAAGACGATTCACCGGCCGCGGTCGACTGGGTAAACAAGACCCTACAGATCTACGTGAATGCGCTAAAACAGGTGCCGAACGTCCCACGCGGGGGTATTTACGTCGCCGGTTACTACGCACTCAACGTGAATGACATCTACGGCAAAAAGACCCCGTCCCTGCCCTCCGGTCGACTCCGGGGCGTGCCACTGGCCAACAGCGTGGCGCCCCACTACGGTATGCAGGCGGCGGATTTGCTTTCGGCGCTGAATTCGGTCGCCGGGGTGGATTTCGTCAATTTCGCCCCGAACGGCACCACGGTCACTTTTACGATCGATTCGGCGCTGTTCCAGGGGCCGGGCGGCGTCCGCAACCTCGCCAGCATCTTCAGTACCTTCTTCAAGAAGGGCGGCATGCAGTTCCAGCCCAACGTCATTAACCGCGAGATGCTGCTGGATGCCTACGAGCATCCGGAAAAGTACCCGTATCTGCTGGTGCGCGTCGCCGGCTACTGCGCCTACTTCACGCAGCTGTCGGATGACCTGAAGAAGATCATCATCAATCGGACGTGCTATAGCTGAGGACGGCACTTCGTATTGCGCCCGGTCGCCAGCGCCAGCGATAGCTCGGCTGTTTGGCGAGAAATCACTCAACGTCCTTGGTGTACTTCGATGATTGGCGAGAGAAAAAGAGTACGTCATGTCCAAGCGACCTGCTTCCCGAAAACCGGTCCAGCTGAAGTGAGAGAATTTCGGCTGGTAGTGTCAACAATCTTTCGCTCTTTCGTTCGGGCCTTCATTCGGTTTAGGCAT
>CAZEDX010000103.1:0-14135 GCA_964511015.1 uncultured bacterium
AACTCAGCCGACACGTGGAGGTGGCGCTCAAGTACTACATCGATCACCCGGAGGTATGTCGACAACTCTGTGGAGCCAAGATATGACTAATAGGTGCTACAGTTGGGCCAGTACCTGGTCAGCGCCTATTACGGCCGCAGCTACTCCACCTTGTCGGCCGCCGACCTGTCCAAAACGGCCAACCTCACCGCGGCGGTGAACAACCTGGCCCAGGCGTTGATCAACGCTCTGCCGGCTTACAAGTCGAAGATCTCCACCGCCCGGAACAAGACCAAGAAATTCTACGATCCGAGCTACCTCGACCTGTACAACTTCTGCGCCAATCTGCAGAAGCAGTCGGAGCCGGCGGCGGTGAAGACCGCGGCCGCCAATGTGCAGACGGCCATCGGCAGCTACATCATCGCCCGCGGCGGCGCGGCCACCAACAGCTACGGCGTGTCGATCTGGTTCCCGTCCACCTACAACGCGACGTTGATGAGCTCCTACGTCAACAATTCGCAGTTCGGGTACGACAACCTCTGGTGGGATTTCCTCGATACGTACTTCTGAGCGGCCCGCGATTCAAGGCAAGTAGGGCGGTCTTCCCGGGAAGGCCGCCCTTGGTTTATCGGAATCAGTCTTCGGCGGTGACCAGCGGCACGGTGAAGGCGAAGGTGCTGCCGCGGGGCCCGGTCTCCAGCAGTTTAACCGCGCACGAGTGGCCTTCGGCGATGGCCCGCGCGATGGCCAGCCCCAGCCCGAGGCCGTCGGGTTTGGCCGTCATGATGTCGTCGGTTTGCTTGAATTCCTGGAAGATCAGGTCGCGCAACTCGTCGCTGACGCCGCGGCCGGTGTCTTCCACGAACACCTCGATCAGCGGCGGATCGACGTCCTCTACGGTGCGGCCGTGCACGCGCACGCGCCCGCCGCGCTGGTTGAACTTGATCGCGTTGTCGATCAGCGCCAGCACCAGTTCGCGGTAATAGCGCCGGTCGGCCAGCGCATAGCGGTCGAGTCCGGTCGCGTCGAGCTGCAAGGTCACGCCGGCGGCGCGGGCCGCAGTCTGCATTTCCTCTACGCACGTCCAGAGCAGCACGCCGAAGGGGAACCGTTCGCGGTGAAACTCAGCCAGCCGCGATTCCAACGCGAAGTAGCCGATCATGCGGTCGGCCAGGTGGCCGATGTGCAACGAGCGCTCGTGCACCTTGCGCAAAATCTCTTCATACCGCCCGGGTTCGGCCAAGCCGGCGCGCAGCAGGTCGACGTAGCCCTGGATCGCCGTCAGCGGTGTCTTCAACTCGTGCGACAAATTGACGATCAGTTCGCTCTTGGCGCGGCTGAGGTGGGCCAGGCGCGTGTTGAGGTCTTCCAGGTGGCGCGTCTGGCGGCGCAGGTTGTCGTAGGCCCGCGCGTTGTCGATGGCCAGGCCGGCCTGGTTGCACAACGTGACCAGCAGATTCAAGTCGGTGTCGTCAAACGGCTGGCCGGTGGTCTTGTTGTTAATGTTGAGCACGCCGATGGTGTCGCGCTGGATGCGAATCGGCACCGACAGCAGGCTCTTAGTCAGATACCGCGAATTGGACGTGTTGATGCCGAGATTGGCTTTTTCCACGTCCTGCACCAGCAGCGGTTCGCCGCGCGCGGCAACCAGGCCGCTAATGCCTTCGCCGACCTGCACACGCGCCAAGCGGATGATCTGTTCGGATAGACCCCGCGCGGCCTGGATGCGCAGCAGCGAAGCGCGGGTAGCCGGGTCTTCCTCGCGCAGCATCAGGCTGACGATGTCGACGCTCAGCATGTCGGCCACCGAGTCGACAATCTTCTGGAACAGGACCGGCAGATCGGCGCCTTCACGGGCCCACTCGGAGAGTTGCCGCAGGTAGATCAGCTCGGCCGAAGGCGCCCGTTGCGCGGCGGCCCGGCGCGGACCGCTGCTGATCAACGCCTCGACCGCGTCGCGCAAGGTGCCCGGCGGCACATTGCGGGCCAGCACGTCGCTGGCGCCGGCGTTGTAGAGGGCGCGCGCCAAATCGAAGGTGCGCTGCGGCACCAGGGCCAGCACCGGTATGTTCTCCGGCAAGCCCGGCGGCAGGGCGAGCTTGCGCCCACCGACGTCGCAAATGATCAGCCGCGAACCTTCGAAATCGCTGGCGATGAGGTGGTTGGCCAGGGTCTTTTGCAGCCGCCGGTAAAGATCGGCGTCCGGCGTTAACAGCGTGATTTTCACGCCCACGGAGATTGGCGTTGGCATGTCAGACCGCCTTGTGGTCCTTGTCCCAACAACAGTGCTTGTATTTTTTCCCGCTGCCGCAATGACACGGGTCGTTGCGACCGAGCTTCGGCCCTTCGCGCCGGATGGTCACGCCGCGGCCGGCTTCCGGACCCTGCGGCCCTTCGGCGGCCTCGCTCTGCGCCGCCACCGCTTCCTTGTAACTCTGCGCGCCTTCCTTGACCGACTTGGCTTCGTCGGAGATGTCGCGCAGATTCGGCAACACCACGCGCCCGCTGCGCGTGTCATAGGTCAGACGGAATAGGGCGTTGATCGTCATCTTCTTGATGTTCCACATCATCTCGTCGAACATCTTGAAGCCTTCGTTTTTGTATTCGACCAACGGGTTGCGCTGCGCGTAGCCGGCGAAGCTGACCGATTCGCGCAGATGGTCCATGTGCCACAGATGCTGCATCCAGTAATGGTCGATGGCCCAGAGGTACAGCCGCTGCTCGGCCTGGCTGATCGTGCGCCGTTGGTTTTCGTTTTTGATCCTGTCCCAATCCTCGCGTAGCAGGGCCTCGACTTCGGCGGGGCGGATCCGCCATGCTTCCTCGAGGCGACCGGCGACGAAACCGGCGAGTCGTTCGAGGGCCAGGTTCGGCCGCACCGCATCTTCGATCACCAAATCGATGCCGTACCGATCGCGCACCGCGGCGACCAATCCGTCGTAGTTCCACCGCACCGACGGCGCGCCTTCGGGCGCGTACGCCATGGCCAGGTGCGCGCCCACCTGGCGGACCAGCACGTTGATCAGCCGCTGCGGATCGCCGGCGCTTTCTTCGAGGATCTTGTAGCGCTGGGCGTCGATTTCGCGGATCATCGCGAAACGCCGTTCCAGCGCCTCGCGCAGATCGCCGGCGATTTCCTGCGCCAAATCTTCGCCGCGCAGATGGAAGCGCGCGTCTTCGTCCCAGTTCTTCTCCACCCCGTACCGGTTCTTCAGCAGGCGGGCCAGGCCTTCGAGATCCCACTGGTCGGGGTGGCCCTGGTCGGTGGTGTAGGAAATGGCGATGCTGCCGCCGACCTCCTCTGCCATGTCGAGGATCTGGTCGTGCACTTCGCCTTCCAGCAGGATGTGGCGCCGGATCTTATAGATCAGCTCGCGCTGCTGGTTCATCACGTCGTCGTATTCGATCAAACGCTTGCGAATATCGAAGTTGTGGCCTTCCACCGCCTTTTGCGCGCGTTCGATGGCGCGGTCCATCAGTCGGTGCCGGATGATTGGCTGGTCGGGTTCGAGTTGCAGGCGGTTGAGCAGGCCTTCCATCATCGCGCCGCCGAAGATACGCAACAGGTCGTCTTCCATTGACAGGTAGAAACACGATGAACCGGGATCGCCCTGGCGACCGCTGCGGCCGCGCAACTGGTTGTCGATGCGCCGCGACTCGTGGCGTTCGGTGCCGATCACCCGCAGGCCGCCGACCGCGATGACCTTTTTCTTCTCTTCGGCGCACTGCACGGCGCGCTCGGCCACCGCGCGCTCGAACTGCTTGCGGCTGGCTTTTTCGGACAGCTTGTCTTCGGTGTAGACCAGCATTTCCGGGTCGCCGCCGAGTTTGATATCGGTGCCGCGGCCGGCCATGTTGGTGGCGATGGTCACCGATTTGAGGCGGCCGCCCTGCGCGACCACTTCGGCTTCGGCCGAGTGGTTTTTCGCGTTCAATACCGTGTGCGGCACCTTGTAGGTCTTATGGTCGAGATCAAGCCCGTATTCCTCGTTCAGGCGCGCGAACGCCTTTTCGATGATCGGCCGGTCGAGGATCTCGCGCACGCGTTTGTTCTTGCGCACGTTGTTCAGCAGATCGCTGACCAATTCGCTCATCTCGACCGACGCGGTGCCGACCAGCACCGGCTGGCCACGCACATAACAATCGAGAATGTCGAGGTAGATGCCGGCGAACTTCTCGTTGGCCGTGCGATAGACCTTGTCCGGCTCGTCGTCGCGGATCATTTGCATGTTCGGCGGAATGACGACGATGTCGAGGTTGTAGATCTTCTGGAACTCCACGGCTTCGGTGTCGGCGGTGCCGGTCATGCCCGCCAAGCGGTGGTACATGCGGAAGTAGTTCTGCAGCGAGATGGTTGCATAGGTCTGGTTCTCGGCCTTGACCCGCACGTTTTCCTTGGCTTCGATCGCCTGGTGCAGGCCTTCGCTGAGACGCCGGCCCTGCAACATGCGGCCGGTGTGCTCGTCGACCAGCACGACCTCGCGTCCTTTGACGATGTAGTCGCGGTCGCGGTGGTAGATGGCGTAAGCGCGCACCATGTTTTCCACGCGGTGGAGCAGCTCGCCCTGATCGTCGTCGTACAGGTTCTCGATGCCGAGCAACTTTTCCACCTTGGCGGCGCCCTCGTCGGTCAAGGTCGCGCTGCGGTGCTTCTCATCGACCTCGTAGTGCTCGCCGCGCTTGAGCTGACGCACGGCGTCGCGCACCTTCATCAGCACCGTCGGATCGTCCTGCACCGGGCCGGAAATGATCAACGGCGTGCGCGCTTCGTCGATCAAGATCGAGTCAACTTCGTCGACGATGGCGAAATGATGCTCGCGCTGGACCAGTTGCGTGGCATGTACGCGCATGTTGTCGCGCAGATAGTCGAAACCGAATTCGTTGTTCGTGCCGTAGGTGATGTCGGCGCGGTAACTCGCCTGCCGGTCGTCGGGCTCGACGTCGTGCACCACCAGGCCCACGGTCAGACCCATCATGCGGTAGATCGGACCCATCCACTCGGCGTCGCGCCGGGCCAGGTAGTCGTTGACCGTGACCAAGTGCGCGCCGCGTCCGGACATGGCGTGCAGAACCAGCGGCATGGTGGCGGCGAGGGTCTTGCCTTCGCCGGTTTTCATTTCCGCGATCTTGCCCTGCCACAACACGATACCGCCCACGACTTGCACGTCGAACGGCCGCATTCCCAGCGTGCGGACCGAGCATTCCCGGGTCAGCGCGAACACTTCGGGCAGAAACGCCCATTCCGCCTCGAACAGCTTTTTGGCCGCTTCCTTGCCGTCGGTGATGCCCTCGGCTGCGGCCTGGATCTCGGCGGCGATTTCCTTCGCGCGCGCGGTGATCTGCTCATCGGTCAGCAGTTTGACCTTCGGCTCCCAAAGGTTGACCTCGGCTACGGTCTTGGCCAAAGCGCGCAAATTGCGCTCGTTTTGCGTGCCGAAAATGGCGGTCAGTAGGCTCATGTTTCCTTTCGGGCAACGAACGGCAGGGGATTGGACCCCTGCCGGCAAAATAGGATAAGGCTTACCGCGCTATTTATCCACCCGGTTCCATTGGTAAGGGATCTGATCGGTGTGCGCCGGAAGGCGATGCTCGTCCGGGTCGGCGTAGTTGTAGGTATTGGTCGGGACATTCAGGCAGATCGCCTCGGTCTCGCTGACGCACTTGAATCCGTGGTAGACCCCACGCGGAATACGCAGCACGATCGGGTTGTGGACGCCCATGAAAAACTCGTTGATCTGGCCACGGGTGGGGCTGTCGTCGCGCGCGTCGTACAGCACGACTTTCATCATGCCGACCACCACGCAGAAATGGTCGTCCTGCAACTGGTGGTAGTGCCAGGCCTTCACCGCGCCGGGATAGGCGCTGGTGATGTACACCTGCCCGAACTCGCTGAAAATGTCGTCGTCGCGGCGCAGGATTTCCATCAGCCGGCCCCGTTCGTCCGGAATCACCCGCAGTCTTTTGATCTTTACGCCTTCAATCATGGTTTTGTCCTTGCGGTAGAGCGCGCTTGAGCACGTCGAGCAGCGTTTGCATCGCGCGTTCGTCGCGGCGCAGTTGGTGAATGCCCCCGGCGATCAGCACCGTCTGGGCTTTCTCTCCCGCGGCCTTGGCCAACAGCCCGGCGTGGGTCACCGGCACCAGTTCATCGTTCGTGCCGTGTAGCAGGTACACGCGGTTGGCCAAGGTGTGCGCGATGGCCTCGCGCGGCGCGAGCTGGGTAAAGCCAGCGGCCCACTGCTCTGGCGTCTTCTCGTAGCCGTCGCGGATCATGCCGAGCTGGCGGTACAGCGCGAACCACGCCGCCGCGTCGGTGTCCAACGGCAGGAAGCTGAAATCGGCCGGCGCGGCCAGGGTGATCAGCGGATTGACCCGGCCGTCGCGCGAGCTGCGCACGATGGCGGCGGCGGCGCCCGCCGAGAAACCCACCACCGCGTAGAAGCTCCGGTGCGCTTCGGTGTGGTCCAGGTAGTCGAACACCGCGCCCAGGTCGTCGGGCCAACGTTCGACTTCCAGGTGGCCGCCGCTCATGCCGGTGCCGCGGAAGTTGAAGATGGCCGTGTCGAAGCCCAGTTCGGTGATTCGCCGCGCCAAGCCCGGATAGCCCTCGTCGCTGGGATCGGCGACCGCCTGGGCCGAGGGCAGTCCGTGCGCCAATACCACCGTGGCCCGGCTGCGGCCGCGCGCCAGAAACAGGTCGCCCGCCAGCTTCACGCCGTCGGGTGCGACGCAGACAAACGGCGCCATGTCAGGCGGAAACCGCCGGCGCGCTGCCTCGTGCGCGCAAGAAGAAGAAGAGAATCACCAGCGCAATCGGCAGATCGGTGATCGGCACGATCAGGTTGGCCAGGTAGTGGTAGCTCCACAGGTAGTAGCCCAGGCCGACCAGGCCCGAGGTGGCTTTGCCGATGATCAACAGCCAGGCGAGCTGGTTGTACTTGCGTTGATCGTAGAAGATCAGCCCGGCCATCACGGCAACCAGCACCATGAAAGCGACGGCCAGCGAGACGTACATCCCATGGCTGGGCAGCCGCGCACCGAGAGGAATGGCGACGCCCTGATAGAAGACGTCATTGTATTTGTCGGCCGAAATCAGCGAAATGATCGGCGCCCGGCTTGCCGGGTAGATGCCGGCGACGAAATTGATCACGCGGATTACCACGTCGGGCACGAAGATGAACACCACCGCGCCGATCAGAAACAGCGCGCTGAGCACGCCCATCACTTTGCGGAATTGTTCTTCCGCTTTGCTGTAAGTGCAGGTAACGGCCATGACCGCCTCCGTTCGGTGTATGCAAGGGGCTTCATCTTGACACAAGAAGCAAGCCGGGGAAAAGCCCGGTCAGCGCGCGACGCGGGAAATGCGCACCGTCGCCTGGGACGGTTGCACCGGCGCGTCGAAGGCCACGGTTAGCGCCGCGGTGTATGTGCCGCCGGGCGGAATCGGCTGGGCCGGTTTGATGTGCGCCGGACGGGCCGGTTGCGGGCGGCCGACGAGCGGCCGGCCGTTGGCGTCAAGCAGGTCGACCGCCGCGTCGAACGAGCCGATCGGCCGGTTGGTGACGTTGAGCACGGTGAAGCCGACCACGACTTCGTTGCCGGTGCCGGGGCCGAAGTGCGGGTGAAACGCGATCAGCCGGCCGCGTTGGGCCAACAGGCGGCGGGCACGCTCCTGCGCCGCGAGCGCCTCGACGAACAGAGCGTCGGCGCGCGGCACGTTGTTCGCCAGGAGCACGTGCACCAACTCGTCGCTGGCCAGCCAGGCGGCCAGGGGGTCGCGATCGGCCATCGCCCGGCGGATCTTCGCGCGCAACGTATCCGCCGTTTTCTGCAACCATTCGCGCCGGTTCACCTCTTCGTTGACCGCGCCCAGCAACTCGCGCGTCCGGCGGCCGACCGCCGAGGTGCTCAGCGTCGCCGCTTCGGCCAGCCGCAACTGCTGTTGGGTCTGGTCGAGCACGATGCCGGCGGCTAGGTTGGCCTGCGCCTGGTCAAGCAGGTCGACCACGCGGTGGAAGGTCGTCTGGTTGGTGAAGATCCGTTTTGCGTCGTACAGCTCGGGGAAATGCCGCACCCCGCGCGAAGGCTTGCGGCCCGACTGGTCGACGGCCACCTCCGGCGCGACGGTGACGAACAGCGCGCGAATGGTCAGGTCCGTGCCGCCCGCGCTGTCCTGCAACCGCACCGCGACGATCTCGGCCAGTTGCCCGTGGCGATAGCGCCGCTGCGACAGGTACGGGCCGAGCAGATCGCCGCGCTGGCTCGGTTCGCCGAGCACCTGGTAGTCGAGCTCGAGCAGCAACTGGTGGACGGCGTTGTAAACCGACGCCGGGTCCTCCTCGACGATGAACGCGACATTGCGCTCCGGGAGCGAGGCGAAGTCGAGCAGGTTTTGCACAGCCTCCGCCGGCACGGCGACCGGCTCGGGCTCCTCAGCCAGGGCCGCACTTGCCAGCAGGCACAGCGCCAGCGCGACCCAGCGTCGGCGTCCGCGATGTTCGGTGGTCACGGTATTGCGCATGTGTTCGTATATACCCCAGCCGGGCCGTGACGGCTAGTCCTCGCGCCGGCTCAGCGAGCGGATGCCCGCGCGCAGCGGCAGCACGGTGGCCACGATGGTGACGGCCAGAATGCCCGCGCCGCACAGGCCGGTAATCACCCATTCCGGCATCGTCAGGCGTTTGTGCCCAAGCATCGCCAGAAACAGCACGCGGCCGGGCCAGAACGCCAGGCCGACGATGGCCAGCACCACCGCCATGGCGGCGACCATGTACACGATCGAACTGGCGCCGGTGGACATGCGCGCCACGTTGCGTTCGCTGAAATTGGGCATCAGCGCGCCGATGCCGACCGCCAGCGCCGCGATGGCCACCGAGATCAGCAGCATCAGCCCGCCGCCCAGGTACGTCAGGAACGCGTGGGTGCGTAAGAAGTAGTTACTCACCACCACCAGCAACTGGCCGGTGATGAGAATCGGCGGCAGGAACATGGCGAACTTCGCCATGACGACTTCGCGCATCGGCAGCGGCGCCGCGCGCAAAATCCAGAACGCCTGGCCCTCCGTCGACACCGCCGGCAGCAAGAAGCGGACGCAGATGGCCGACAGCACGAAGCCGGCGAGCAGCAGGTTCACGTAAGCGACGATGTTGCGCAGCCAGAAGTCGTTGCCGGCGATCTGCTCCAGGTGCAGCACGCGGAAGTTGAACAGGTAGACCACCACCAGCGCCAGCAACAGCAGCAGTTGCGTCCATTGCGTGGTTTCGCGGAAGAACGACTTGAGGTCCTTGGCCATCAGCAACCGGCGCTGTGGCCGCGCCCAGGCGACCGACGCGTTCAGCAGGCGGGTGACGAAGGGCAGCGTGGTCAACCGCGAACGCCGGCCTTCCTGCGCCTTGCTGAAGGCGTCGACGTACCACCATTCGCCGGCCCACGCTGCCAGCGCGATGCCGGCCAGACCGGTCAGCAGGCCGAAGGCGATCATGAACCACGCGTGGCGGTCGAGCGTGCCGGACAGCCCGGCCCACACCGCCTCGGTGGCCCACACCGACGGAATGAGCGGCGAGTTGGGCGCGCGCAGCGTAGCGAAATATTCGGCGAAACCCTGAAAGAGGTCGGGATTGAACAGCCGCTCGGGCTGCAGGAAGCGGAGCAGGAAGTAGATCAGCACCACGAAGACGATGGCCAGAATGACCAGCACGTCCTGCGTTTTGCGCGCGGGAAACGCCTTGACCAGCATGGTCGTCACGATCGCGCCGATCGCCGCGGGCAGCAGCAGGAACACGGCGAGCACGCCCGCCATCCAGGGGTAGTACCAGATCGGGCTGTCGAAGACGAGGCCGGCGGCGAGCAGAATTGGCAGCGCGAACAGCAGCACCATCCAGCTCGACAGCGCGCCGGCTTGCGCGGTGCGGGCCAGGAACAGTCGGTCGACGCGCACCGGCGCGGTGACCAGCAGATACAGGTCGTCCGACAGGAACAGCGTGTTCAAACAGGTGACCACGTTGGAGAAGACCAGCACCGCGAAGAAGATCATGAACAGGAAGCCCAGCAGCTTGTGGACCAGCAGTGCGCCGAACGGCTCCTCCGCGGCCACGCGTTGCAGCAGCAGGTAGCCGCCGAAGAGCAGGCCGAGCCAGAACAGAATCGTCAGCCCGCCGAAGAAGTAGTACTTGAACCGTTCCACCCGCGAGCCACGGACGAAGGTGTTGTGCGCCGACTGCCAGCGCGGAGCCAGCAAGCCGCCGTACGGGGTCTGGGCCAGGTTAGGGCTCGTCATCCGGCGGCACCGGGGTCGGCGAGGCTTGCGGTTCGGGGTTGCGCGGCGGCTGCTGCGCGCTTTCGAGCTGCTCCTCGCGCTGGCGCACGACGTAGCGGATGTACGTCTTGAGCACGCGGTTGCGCTCGACCTCGCCCGTCAGCTTCTTGATGTCTTCGTAGATGCTCGGGTCGACCACCAACCCGCCGATCGTTCCTTCGCCGCGTTCGATGCGATCACTGATTTTGCGCAGGTTCTCGGTGGTGACCCGCACGTGTTCGAAGATTTTGTATTGTTCCTGATCGTAGATCAGGCCGTAGAGCACGCCGCGTTCGGTGCGGATGTCGTGCACCACCTGCCGAATCGCCTCGCTGGTATCGGCCAGGTTTTCGATCAGCCGTTTGTACTGCTCGCCGTAAATCAGTTCATGCAGCGTGCCCGAGCCGGAGCGGACGTTGGTGACGATCGCGCGCACCTCGTTGGTCGCGGCGCGGATATCGTCCGTGGTCTTCAGAATGTTCGCCACGATCTTCGCTTTGTCCGGATCGTAGATCAGCGCGTGCAGCGTGCCCTGGCCGCTCTGCACGTTCTCGACGATGTTGCGGATCGAACTGATCGTGCGCGAAAGGTCGGTCTGCTGGCCCGGCTCGCCGCTGATCGAGCCGAACAGCACCTTGAGGTAGCTCGCCGTCTGGCCGATCTCGTCGAGAATCTTGCCGCCTTTTTCCAGCGCTTCGGTCATGCTCGCCGGCTCGATGCCTTCGATGAAATCGCCGTCGACCACCAGCTTGCCGGTGCCGGGCAACACCTCGATGTACTTCTTGCCCAGCAAACCGAGCGTGGCGACGGTGGCCTTGCTGTTCTTGGTCACCTTGCCGATGCCGCGGTCGTCGATGGTCAGCTTCACCAACACGGTCGAATCGCCCATTTTCGACGAGAAGGCGATGTCCGACACGAACCCGACCGTCACGCCCGAGACGCGTACTTCGGCGCCGGCGATCAGTCCGGCGATGTTCTTGAAGCTCGTACGCAGCTCGATCGTCTCGCGGAAGAGGCTCGATTTGCTGGTCAGCAGCATCACCGAGACGAGAAAACCGACCAGCGCGATCAGGGCGAACAGCCCCACCTTGATTTCACTGGCGCGTGAGACGGGCATGGCAGCCTCCTGCGGACCTCACAGGTCCAGCGTCCCCTCGACAAACGACTTGATCAACGAACCTTCCGGTTCGGCCTCCAGCTCGGCCTTGGTCATCACTTGGTTGATGTGGCGGTCGAGCACCAGCGCGACGCGGTTGGCGACCATCATCGCCGCCATCATGTCGTGCGTGACGACCAGGCTGGTCACTTTCAATTCGGCTTGCATCTTCAAAATCAGCTCGGCAATGCGCCGCGTGTTCGACGGGTCCAGGCCGGTGGTCGGCTCGTCCCACAGAATCACCTCCGGCTCCAGCGCGATGGCGCGCGCCAGGCCGATGCGCTTGCGCATGCCGCCCGAAAGCTGCGAGGGCATCAGCGGCCCTGCCGCCGGCAGGCCGACGCGCGCGAGGTTGAGGTTGACCCGTTCGGTCAGCTCTTCCTCGCTGAGCTGCAGGTGCGCGCGCAACGGATACGCGATGTTGTCGAACACCGTCATCGAGTCGAACAGCGCCGCCTGCTGAAACACGTAGGCGATGTGCCGCCGCACCTCGATCAGCTCGATTTCGTCCATCGCCGTGATTTCGCGGTCGCGGAACCAGATCTGGCCGCGGTCGGGCCGCAGCAGGCCGATCAGCAGCTTGAGCATGACCGATTTGCCGGTGCCCGAGCCGCCCATGATCACCAAGTTCTCGCCGGGGTACACCTCGACCGACAGGTCTTCGAAGATGACCTTTTTGCCGAAGGCCTTGGTCACCTTCTCGAAGCGGATCAGTGGTGTGCCGGCGGGCGTGCTCATGGCCTCCTACCCGAAAATCAACAACAAACGAGTCAGGAAAAAGTCGGACACGAAAATGAAAATCAAGCTGATCACGACGGTGCGGGTCGTTGCGTTGCCGACGCCCTCGGTGCCGCCGTAAGTGTTCATGCCGTTGTAGCAACTGATGATCACGATGCCGAAGCCGAAGAAGTAGGTCTTGATCAACCCGGTCATCAGGTCGATCAGTTCGACGCCGTCGATGGTATCGCTGAGGTACGACAGCGGCCGCAACCCCAATTCCAGCGAACTGATCAGCATGCCGCCCAAAATGCCGATGATGTCGGCCATCAACGTCAGCGCGGGCAGGGCGATCAGCCCACCGCCGCCCGCAACGGGTAGTCCTCGTCGAGGACCACCTGCATCGCCCACATGCGCGGCACCACCAGCTTCTTGATCGGGTTGGCGCCGAGCGCCCGAATTGCGTCGATCTGCTCAGTGACCGCCATCGAGCCCAGTTCCGCCGCGGTGCCGCTGCCCACGCGGCCGCCGACCACCACCGCGGTCAACACCGGCCCCAGTTCGCGCAGTACCGACAGCGCCACGACGACCGAGACGTATTCCTTGCCGCCGAAACGGTCGAGGCCGACGGCGAATTGCAGCGCCATGACCGCGCCGGTCGCCAGCAAGGTGACGAAGGCGATCGAGATCGACCCCACGCCGGTCTGTTCGAGCTGGTGGATTGTCTCGCTGAATTCGATCGGCCGGCGCAAACTCAGACTGATGACCTGGCCCGACAGCCGCACCATGCTGCCGAACGCCTCCAGAAAGGCGGTCAGCGGACGGCCGAGGCGGACGAGCAGTTCATTCAGTCTGGTCACCGCTCACTCCGCGGAATAGTTGCGCTGGTGATGGAACGTGTGGATGAATTTCTTGAAGTCGTCGAGGTTGCGGTCGAAGTTCTCCGGCACCGCGACGTAGGCCATGTCGTAGACCCATTCGTCGATGCGGATGACCAGCAGCGCCATCTTGACGCGCGCGCCGTCGAGCCGGCCGGAAACCTCGGTCCAGAGCGCTTCGCGGTTGTCGATTTCGAGGAATTCCTCTTTCTCAATCGTCCGTGAGGTTACGTCGAACAGCAGGTGGTTGCGCAGTGCGCGCAGATCGGCGCCGCGGTTCGGCGCGTACACCACGTTGATCATGATCGCCTGATTATTGACCACGTGGCTGAAGGCCGCCTTGGCCTGGTTGGTCGGTACAATCAGCCGCTTCCAGCCGAAGGGCAACGGACCGACGTTGAACCGTGCGCCTTCCGCCGCGATTTCCATCGCTTGCACGCCCGGCGACGCGGTCACGACTTCGCTCGTGGGTTTGGGATTCTGGCTGCACGCCACCAGGGCGAGCAGCATCGCCAACAGTAGGCCGACCCGCATCTGCATGCCGACTCCGAAATAAGCAGGATAGGTGCTGCCCGGAGTGTAGCGAATCACCGGACCAAGCGTCAAATCGAAAGGAGAGGAGACTTTGGGCTGTAGACTTTAGGCTTTAGGTAGGACGGGGCAGGGAAGTGAAAAGTGAAAAATGAAGAGTGATCAGTTGTGGCGGCAGGCAGAGTTTCCTTACATAGACTCTTCGTAAGGCCCGCCCTGAGCGAAGTCGAAGGGTTCACGATGACACTTCATGGACGCTCGCGGAACACTGCCGATCCGGCATCCGATTTCTATCAATCTTATCCGTCCTAAAATTCCCATGCCGATTTTTCCCAATCGGTTGGCCAAACACCACGCGCACTTCGCCGTAAACCCATAGAATTGCCCTGCTGGATTTCCGCTTTCGCGGGAATGACATTGTATGTGTCTGTTCGTTTGTGCCGATGCCGCCAGCCTAGGGCTTCACCCTGGGCCAAAAGGTGCCACCCGCTTCACGGGCGGGCGAAAGTGTCTGCCGCCTCCGCAGCCCGTTGCTCTTTTCGGGGGGCACGGCACGCCGAGCCCCTACCGCTTTCATTGT
>CAZEDX010000104.1:0-13869 GCA_964511015.1 uncultured bacterium
TCCGCGTTGCTGGGCCGCATTCCGAGCGCGGTCGGTTACCAGCCGACTCTGGCCAACGACCTGGGCGAATTGCAGGAACGCATCACCTCGACCAAGCGCGGATCGATCACCTCCGTGCAGGCGATCTACGTGCCGGCCGACGACTTGACCGACCCGGCCCCGGCCACGACCTTCGCGCACCTCGACGCGACCACGGTTCTGTCGCGTCAGATCGCCGAGCTGGGCATCTACCCCGCGGTGGACCCGCTCGACTCCACCAGCCGTATCCTCGACCCGCGCGTCGTCGGCGACGAGCACTATCAGGTCGCCCGCCAGGTGCAGTTGATTCTGCAGAAGTACAAGGACCTGCAGGACATCATTGCAATTCTGGGCATGGACGAGTTGTCGGAAGACGATCGCCTCGTTGTCGCCCGGGCCCGCAAAATCCAGCGCTTCCTGTCGCAGCCGTTC
This sequence comes from uncultured bacterium, assembly GCA_964511015.1. Classification (GTDB taxonomy): domain Bacteria; phylum Lernaellota; class Lernaellaia; order Lernaellales; family Lernaellaceae; genus FEN-1099. Next base: position 451 of record CAZEDX010000104.1, read on the forward strand.
TCGGTTGCGGCGGAATTCACCGGCCGCGAAGGCAAGTACGTGCAGCTACAGGACACCATCAAGGGCTTCAAGATGATCGCGAATGGCGAACTCGACGAACTGCCCGAGCAGGCTTTCTATATGGTTGGCACGATCGAAGAGGCGATGGCCAAGGCCAAGTCGCTCTAAGGAGTTAAGCCATGGCCGACACATTGTCCCTCAAAATCGTCACGCCGCTGAAGCGCTTGTTCGAAGGCGCGGCGTCGAGCCTGGTCGCCCCAGGCGCCAGCGGTCAGTTCGGGGTGATGCCCGGGCACGACCCGTGGATGGTCTCGCTGGGCATGGGCCCCATGGTCGTGGTCACCGGCGCCGGCGAAGAACAGCGCTTCTTCACCTGCGGCGGTTTCTGCCAGGTGGACGACGACAAGGTCGTGGTGCTGGCGGAGGTTTGTGAAGCGGCAGCCGACATCGACGTCGACCGCGCCCAGGCCGCAAAAAAGCGCGCGGAGGATCGTCTTCGCGAAGCGCCGAAGGACGCCAACATTGACCAACTGCGCGCCGAGGCAGCTCTGCGTCGCGCGCTGTATCGGTTGGAATTGGCTGACTTTATCAAGGTGGCCAAGTAGTCTCTCAACCCTAGTCACACGCTTTTCCGGGCGGCCTGAGGGTCGCCCTTTTTTGTTGCGCCGATCGCCGCGGCTGTTAATAATATGCGGCGATATTGCGAACTGCCGAGGAAGAGATGTCGCCTCTGCGCTTGAAATCGCTGTTGTGGGTATTGGTTCTGCTCTGCTGGTGTGGTGCGTGTTCGCCAGGCCAATCACCAAGTCCCCCGGCAAACTCGGCACCGGCAAAACTGCCGGACTCCTTGCGAATTGAATGGCCCGACGGCTCCGTCCGTTCCTTGTCCGCCGCCGAATTGGACCGGCTGGACAAGACGACGGTGGGAGATCTCCGTCTGTTGTCGCTAATCTCGCTGTTCCCCGACTTCGCGGGTGAGTTGATTGAGGTCACCGCCGCCGATGGGTTCGTCAAGAAGATCAGCGGTCCGGAAGCGAACCGCGCCTATCTTGATCCTCCGGCCTGGCGCGTGGTAGTTGCGCGCGAAAGTGGCAAGACCTTTACCGTTCGCGATGTCGTGCAGGTGAAGTTCGTCAAACAGGCGAACGCCGGATCGTTGCTGCTGGTGGCCGCCGGCAAGCAAGCCGATCTGTCGGCCACCCAGTTGGCAGCAGCCGCAAAAAACGGCATCCTCTCTTTCCCCGATCTGGTTGCGCTCGCCGGCGTCTCGCTGGATGGCGCCCGGAAGGTGTCGCTCGTGGCCGCCGACGACTACCGCGCCGAAGTAACACCCCAGGAACTGCGTAGCGGCAGTCTACGGCTGGAAGGCATGCGCTGCGAGTTTCCTGGCTTGAGCACGAAGGTCCAAGTACGCGACCTCGTCCGGATTGAGGTTCAGTAATGCGCCGCTGGTGGACACTTTTTCTGTTTGTGGTCTGTTTGGGCTGTCAACCGCAATGGACATTCGCGGTGCTCGGTGACGCGTCGATCGGGCAAAGTGGCGAAACCGATCCGACGGTGCTGGCCCGCGCGGTCGAGGCCATCAACCGTACCGACGCGGAATTGGTGCTGTTTTCCGGCGACCTGGTCTACGGACGCACGGTGGACGGAGAAGAAACCCGACGTCAATACGCCAAGGCGAAAGACATTCTCCGCGGATTGCGTGCCCGCTTGCTGATCGTGCCGGGCAACCATGATGTCGACGGTGCACGTGGTCAAGAGTTCTGGAATTTACGTTTTGCACGTGTTCCCTGGACACATGAGCACCGGGGTTGGACCTTTATTGGGCTCAATACCGAAGAGAAGCCTCCTCGCAGAATCCAATTCGATCGCCAGAAAGACTGGTTAACCCAGCAACTCATGCGGTCCAAGACACCGGAACACATGGTGGTTTTAATGCATCGACCGGTTTGGCCGCATCTCGCCCCGGGCAATCGTTATCATTCCACCCCCCGCCCCGACCTGCACGACCTGTTCAAGGAATACAAGGTGGTCGGTGTCTTTTCGGGGCACGAACACACTTTTCAACAAGAACAACGTGACGGCGTCCTCTACGTGACCTCGGGTGGCGCGGGTGCGGAACTGCTGCCCGGTGGTCAGTATCACTTTTTGCTCGTCCACGTTCGCGGGCGGCGTCTCGAGGTTGAGAAGATCGACCTTTCTGCCACCAAGCAACGTTAGATCGCCCTCTGAATTTCTATTGACCAATCCGACATTGGCCATTATGTTTCCATTATGCTTATTGACGCATAAATGGTGCGGATACCGATCACAGTGAACCGACCGCTATCCGGCATCACCGAGAAAGGACCATTGGCCATGGAATCGAACGCAAAAGCCGCCAGCTTCAATGAAGTCTTCAGCCCAATCGACGGCGCCAGCATCGGCCGAGTTCCGGTATTGTCCTTGCCAGAAGCGTTGGCCGCGGCTGCGCGCGCTCGCCAAGCGCAGGCTGTGTGGGGAGCCTTGTCCCTCTCCTCCCGTGTACATCGGGTACGGGCTCTATTGCGGGTTCTGTCCGACCACCAGAAAGAGATGGCCGAGTTGTTGACCGCGGAAAGCGGCAAGACGCTCTTGGAGTCGTACTTGTTCGAAGTGGCTTCCGTGCTGCACCTGGGCGACTATTTCACCAAGAACGCGGAACGCATCTTGGCGCCGCGATCGTTGTCGATCGCGTTGTTCCGCAACCGCGCCAGTTACATACACTACCGCCCACGTGGTGTGGTGCTGGTCATCGCCCCCTGGAACTTCCCGTTGGCCAATTCGATGGGCGAAGCGTTGATGGCGTTGATCGCCGGCAATGCGGTCTTGCTCAAGCCGGCCTCGCTGACGCCGCTGACCGCGCTCAAGATGCGCGAATACGCCGACGAAGCCGGCCTCGACCGTGATCTCTTCCAGATTATCACCGGGCCGGGACGGCTGGCTTCGGACTTGATCGAAAAAGCCGATATCAACTTCGTCAGCTTTACCGGCTCGACCGAAACCGGCCGCCGGGTGGCCGAGTTGTGCGGCCGGCGGCTGATTCCGTGCACGATGGAACTGGGTGGCAAGGCGCCGGCGCTGGTTCTAGCCGACGCCGACCTCGAAATCGCGGCGCGGGCCGTCACGTGGGGCGCCTTCGCCAACTCCGGGCAGATCTGCGCCTCGGTGGAACGCGTGTTCGTCCACCGCGAGTTGTATCCGCAATTCGTCGACCGGGTCGTCGAAATCACCCAGAGGCTGCGCCACGGCGATCCGCGCGAAAACGAGATGGACGTCGGCGCGATGGTCGACGCGCGACAGCTCGAGGTGGTGGACCGCCTGGTCAGTGAAGCCCTACAGCATGGCGCGAGGCTCCTGACCGGTGGCCGGCGTCTGGGAGGCAAGGGCAACTACTATGCCCCGACCGTGTTGGTCGACGTCACGCCGGACATGGCGGTCATGCGCGAGGAATCGTTCGGTCCGTTGCTGCCGATTATGGCCGTGGACAGTGAGGAGGAGGCGATTCAACTGGCAAACGACACACGTTATGGGCTGATGGCCTATGTGTTCTCGCGCAATCGCACGCATGCCAAACGCGTGGCCGAACAAATCCAAGCCGGCACCGTGATCATCAACGAAACCTTGGTGACCCACGCTTATCCGGAAACACCGTGGGGCGGAATCAGAGACAGCGGCATCGGCCGCGTGCATTCCGACGATGGCTTGCGCGAACTAAGCTTGGCGCTGCATGTGAACTACGACACGATCGCGATGAAGAACCCGCTGTGGTATCCGTACACCCAGTCGACCCTCAATCGTTTCCTGGGGGTTTTCGACCTGGTGCAACGCAAAATGCCGTTCCGCGAAACCATCGGTGCGGTGCTCAAGGTGGTTACCGGCCGAGATCGACCGCTAACATAGGGTCTTCGCGGCCCGGTTCGCGCCAGTCCAGACTGGACTCTTGCCACGCCTCTCTGCTTGTGTGTTGTCCTTTCGCCGTAGGCACTTGCCTACTCTGGGAAGGGCAGGTCATGACACCCAAAAGGTTCGGAATTAAGGAAAGATTGGTCTGCCTACTGGCCGTTCTGATGTTGACGCTCGCCTGCAATGACGATGACGACGACGTGACCGACAACGATTAGGTCGGCGACAACGGCCTGACTGATGACGACACCGTCGACGATGATGCCGTCGATGCACCGGCGGCGGCGGGTTTGTTTCTGATCGGCTAAGATGACGAGGGCTGGGCCAGTTGGCGAAAGCTGCCGACTGGTCGGCGACGCGAGAGCTTGCCTGCACCCTCGCTACCGATGGACCAGGTTTCCCTGGAACCGACCTTTTTCCTCGATGGCCGTCATGGCGGGGCGGTCTGGAACGGGTTCAATAACTCGACCACCGGTTTCGACGTGCTCGCTTATGATCCCGACACCGGGTAGACGACCGTGGCCACGCAACCGTCGGCCATTCTCCCGTCCAATCTGACCGCGGTATTCGCGACCGCAGAAAACGACTTGTGGGTCATTTGCAACACCATCATGGATCCTTTTCACTCCTCCACCAGTCTGTGGCACGTGACCGGCAGTCTTGCCCATTGGGAAATGCCGTGCAACGAATTGGGCTGGAACGGACTCTTCTTTCCAGACGACACCTCCGGTTTCGCGGCCGGCAACGTGTACGAATCGATCGGTACCCTGACGCGGTGGGATGGGGTGTCGTGGTCGTCCGTCAGCATGCCCGCTTCGCTCCGCGCGGGTCTGATCTTGTGGATGTGGATGACGAATGTGGAGAACGGCTGGCTGATCTGGGAAAAGCCGGCGAACTTTTCCCGCCGTCTGCTGCAACTTGACGCCGGCGAGTGGAACATCGTGGCCGCTCCTGAGGGATGCGAAGACACCGACCCGTGGCGCGTGGTGGGCGACGCCGACTATGCGATCGCTCTGGACCGCCCCACGCCCGAGGACCGCTTCTGGGAACTGCGCGACGGTTCATGGTCTTGCCGTCACCTCACCGGCGTGGGAGGCGAACTCCGGCAAGAAGGCGCGCTCGTCCGCACCGACGGCCGCGTGTTCGTGCTTGTCACCGACGCAAGTACTGAGTTATCGTATCTGCTGGAAGTCACGGCCGCCGGGGTAATTCGGCTGAGCGTGCCGGCCAACATCAGGGCATACGCACTACACGATCTCGGCACCACCGCGCCGCACTACAGCATGAGCCGTTGACCACGTAAGCAGGAACCGACTCGAAAACAATAGGCGAATATGACGTCAAAGGCGACCATCTTGTTGGTATTGGCGGTGCTGGCTGCGGCCGGCGCCTGCGTGGATGATCGTAACGAACCTACTAGGGCTGCCGCTGACGAAAGCCGCTTTCTCGATCTCAATGCCGCCGACGATGCCGATGACGACAGCAGCGAGGCAGATGACGACGCCGTGGGAGACGACGATACGGCCAACGCCGATCTTCCATTATCGGGTTTGCTGTTGATCGGCCAGGATGACACCGGTGTCGCCAGTTGGCGGCAGGTGCCGGATGGTTGGTTGCGCGAAGCGTGGCCGACGCCACTGGCCGGCGGAGAATTCGTTTTCGCCGGACCGTCTTTCTTCCTCGACGGCAAGTGGGGACTGGCCGCTTGGGATGGGCAGGATCTGTACACGACGGCCGGGTACGACCAATTGGTCTATGACTTGGCCAAAGGGTGGCGCATCGATCAACGCCTTCAACACACGGACGCCATCGCCAACTTGTCATTTCTCTTCGCTCCCAGCGTCGAAGAACTCTGGGTGGTCAACTATCTGGTTCCCAATCCGCGCAATCACCTGTTCAGCATTTGGCGTTACCGTAATTCCAAGCCGCATCGAACACGCGGGCCGTCACTGACGGAGATGTGGGACAAGCTCTTTTTCCTTGACCGCAACGCGGGCCTGGCGACCGGTTTTGACTATGGAGCAGGCTCCGCCCTTTTTGAGCGTTGGAATGGATCGGACTGGCGGAGCTTGGCGATGCCCGACGGCTACCACGGCGGTTGGTTTCGCTGGCTGACGCTGGAGGCCATTGAGCACGGCTGGTTCGTGTGGGAAAGCCAGAACGGCAATCGCCTGGAGTTGATGCGTTTGGACGGCACAACCTGGCAGAAAATCGATCCGCCCGCTGACTGCGAAGCCCAATTGCCGTGGGCGGTCTATGGTGACTGTGATTATGCCCTTGTGCTTTCCACTGGCACCCGCTTCTGGGAATGGCGTGACGGGATCTGGTCTTGCCGAACGTTGCCCGATGAATCGGCCACCCGCCTGGCTGGTGCGGTGGTGTTGCGGAACGGACAAGCGTTTGTTGCCGCGGTCAACGACGATTTGAACGAATCGTCGCTGTTTGAAGTCACGGCGGACGGAACGGAAGAACTCTCGCTGCCGGCAGGAGTCGTTGTGTACGCGCTTCATGCGTTGGGACCTCTTGCCCCCCGGTTCAGTTTGGCCGAGCGCCAGTGGTAGAATATGGCTCAATGAGGGCGGAACAATGAAAACAAGATTATGGATTATTGTGATCTTGAGTGCATGTCTGATCGCCAGCGGCTTGGCCTGCAGCGACGATGATGACGACGACAACAACAACGCGGACGATGATGTCGTTGATGACGACACAGACGACGATGTGCTCGATGACGACGTCGATGATGATGTGGTCGACGATGATTCGTCGGATGACGACTCGGCCGACGACGATTCAGCGGATGACGATTCCACGGACGATGATTCGGCCGACGACGACTCGACCGATGACGATTCCGTGGACGACGATTCGGCCGACGACGATGCCGGTCCAACCGAACTGTTGTTGATGGGCAACGACGGCACGGACATGGCCAGTTGGTTGGAGACCGCCAAAGGTTGGACCAAACAGACCCTGCCGCCGGCGGTTACGGCCGGCTTCTTCTCGGAACTCGGTCCGTCGTTCTTCGCAGAAGGCGAAATCGGCTGGACCGCCTGGAACGTCTACGGTGACGCGGTCACCAATGGCCACGACTGGCTGGCGTACGATCCGGAAAACGGTTGGGATTACGACACCAAGCATCTGCATGCCGGCGGCGGCGCGGTGATCGATCTGCTTTTCGCGGCGGATGCGAGTCAATTGTGGGCTGCCTCACATTGCTCGATGCCGTTTCCGCTTTGGGAACGCTTGTGGAAATACAACGGCGCGTTCCCGGTTCAGCAACTCGCCACCTTGGGCAACCCGAGTTTCACCGCCATTTTTTTCCCCGACGATTCTTCGGGTCTCGTGTCCGGTTTCATCGGCGGACAAGGCTTCCTCTACGAGTATAGCGCCCGTGGCTGGACCGAACAGAACATGCCCACCGGCTACGAGGACGGCGCGTTTTCGTGGCTGGCCTTGGTCGATGTCGACAACGGTTGGGGCGTTTGGGAAGGTTACAATGGCGGCCACGTGCTGATGGAACTGGTGAGCGGCGAATGGTCGGAAGTGACTGCGCCGACGGGTTGTGAAGACTACGTGCCGTGGCAGGTCTTCGGCCGCGAGGGTTACGCAATCACGATCGACCGGTCTGGACCCGACAACCGCTTCCTGGAATTCCGCGACGGCGAATGGACCTGTCGCAACATCGGCGGCGGCTTGTACGAAACCATGCTGATGCACGCCCTGATACGCCGTGACGGCCGAGTGTTTGTGGCGGCACAGACCGAACCAGGGCACAACCCGTTGGTCTACGAAGTGCTGGACGCAACCTTGGAAACAGTGGTGTTGCCGGTCGACTTGGTGGAAATCAACGGGCTGCACGCCATCGGTCCACAAGCGCCACGACACAGCCAGCTGGTCGCGCCATAAGTGCAGTCGGCCGAAAAGTACTGTAAAATCGGTAACGTTGCCATCGGGAGGTAGCTGCGATATGGTGGATGTTGCAGGGGTTGATGGGTTCCGCTAACAGAACAGGTTGGGGCGTTTGGCCTGGCAAAGGAGAGGGTCATGGCGAAAAAGTCACCCAAAACGACAGCGGGCAAGACGGAAGATCGCAAAGCGGGCAACAACTATCGCGCCAAGTGCGACGTGTTGGTGGTGGGCATCGGCACCATCGGCGAGCCGCTGACCCGACTGCTATTGGACCACCGGGAAGAATTGGGCATCAGTGACGTCTATTTCGCCAAGTTCACCCCGACCGATCTCGGCACCGTCAAACTCCTCTCCGACCATGGCGGAAAATTCTGCGTGTGGTCCAACACGCTGCCGCACTTTGAAAACGCCTTTCCAAAAGCGGGGGTGCCCATTCAGGACACGATCGAGAACGTGCTCAAGAAGGTTTCCATCGTGGCCGACTGCACCAACCGCGGCAACGAATTGCGCGAAGAGTATTACGTGCATGCCAAGTATCCGATTGGCTTCCTGGCTCAGGGCTCAGAGGAAGGGTTCGGTCATCCGTATGCATACGGAGTCAATGACGAGACCCTGAGCGCGGGTGACCACCGCTTCCTGCAAGTCGTATCCTGCAACACCCACAACATCCTGGCGATCCTGCGTTTAGCGCGGGCGTTGGGCGAAATTGAAAGCGCCGACTTTGTGCTGGCCCGCCGGATGAACGACATCAGTCAATCGGGCAAGGCCATTCCGGCGCCGAGCGTCGATCGCGTGTCGATGGACAAATACCCCGGTTGGGGCTCGCACCAAGCCTTCGATGCCGCGCGCGTGATGCGCACGTTGGGCATCGAACTGCAGAACAAGATCCATTCGACGGCCCTGAAACTGGACAACCAGCTCATGCACCTCAACCGCTTCCAGTTCCGGTTGGACAAGAAGACCACCTACGAACGGTTGATCGAAGCCGCAATGGCCGATCCGCTGCTGTCGATCAGCCACCTGCGCGACATGAACCTGGTCTTCTCCAAAGGCCGCGATCATGGCTATGCGGGCCGGATTTTCAACCAGGCGGTGTTGATCAAGGATTCGCTGGAACTCAGCCCTGACGGCCGCAACGTCTTCGGCGTATGCTTCACGCCGCAAGACGGTAACAGCTTGCTTACTTCGGCAGCGGCGATTCTATGGTTTCTGGATCCGCAGAACTACCAGAAGAAGCTGGCGCCGATCAAGAAATACCTCGAGCGGTTCCACGTCATCTATGCGTGAAACTGACGATCACCCCGGCGGTTTCGGGCCGCCGCTCGGAGTCGCCCGGCATGCGATCCGGTAGCCCTTCCCCTCGTTGGCGCCGACGGTTGGTCTTGCTGATCGCAGTGTCGTTGATCGGTTTTACCGCCTGGTTGGTCGCTTGGCCCTACTTGATGACCCATCGCACGGAACGCACGTTGTCGTTCGACTTAAGTTCCGACTCACCGATGGTCACGATCTATTTGCCTTTCAACTCATCGCCACGGCTGGTCAGCTACACGCTGACGAATCTCGACGTAGCCGCAATGCGCATGCCACGACTGTTGATCAATGGCGGTCCGCGACTCTGGACGGCGGATGAGATTCTAGAGTCTATCGGAGGAACACAGCAACCGCCCGATTTGCTTGTGTTGGCCATCAACGACTTCGTTCGCTCCCACATGGTTCATGTCGCCAACAATCGACTGGCCGAAGGGGCACCGGTCGATACCCTGTTGCAGTCCGTCAACTTCGTGGGAATGGGTCAGTGCGGTGAAGCTTGCACCTTTGTCACGCAACTTGCCGAACGGGCCGGACTGCCGGCATTGAAGGTCATGCTCGATCGCGAAAACCCGAAAGGGCACGTGGTTGCGGAGGTGAAGTGGGACGATCAATGGCACCTGATCGACCCCGATCGCGACTTTATTTTTCCCAGCGACGATTTTCGTAGGCTTTTGTCGTTCGCCGAGGTCCGACGCCAGCCGGAGTTGCTCGCGCGTCTGCCTTTCGACCCCGCCAAGCGCTACGTTCATACCGCGGAAAAAATTCTGTTGACCGGCCAAGCGACTCCTTTGCGCCCGCTGCCGCTCACTCCTTTCCTGGCCACGCGGGAGAGTGACCTGGCACCGGGCGGCCAATTAATGATCGACACCAAGGTTCGGCGGTCACACAAGGGGTGTGACATTACGCTGCGGGCGACGGAACGTCCGCGTGACGGAGAATGGATTCTTAACCTACCCTACCCACTCCTGCGCCTGGAAGTTTCCAGCCGGCTGCCGATTCCCGTGCAAGATCCTCTTCATGGCCGCAGTCGGCAACTTGGTGCGGGATTGTCACCTTTCGTGGTCGACTTCGGTGTCGCAGACCGCCCCTGGCTTACTCCCTTGGTCAACCGAAGTCTGTTTCTCGGCAATCCCAATCTGGCTTTTCAGCCGATCGATCTGGTTGCGCATATGCGCTGCGCACCGAAGAGCCTGCCCCAGTTGGTCGAAGGGGCGAATCGGCTGCAGGTGGATTCATTGTCGAAACAATGGAAGATTCGCCTGACCATTCGTTTGTCGATACTCGAAGTGCGCTAGGACGATCCGGCCGGTTCGCGAACAAACCCCGAAATCAAAGACGCATTTGTCACACAGTGTATATTGACACTTTGTGTCGAATCGTGCATTTTATCGCACATGGAACACCGACTCTCACTACGCGAACGGAAAAAGGTGCGGACCCGTGACGCTATTGTCCGGGCGGCAATGGAACTCTTCGATCAGAATGGGTTCGATGGCACAACCATTGAAGAAATCGCCGCGGCCGCGGACGTCTCGCGACGTACGTTCTTCCGCTACTTCGCCACCAAAGAAATGGTCATGTTCCCACACCAATCAGCCTATTTGGCGCAGTTCAGAGAACTGTTGCTCGAAGGCGATTCGCAGGAACCGCCCTTTGCCGTGGTGCGTCGGGCGTGCCTCGAGATGGCCCGAGCATACATGAATGCCGCGACGGAACACCTGCGCCAACAACACATCATTCAACGGTCGCGCTCCTTGGTCGCGCGGGGCAACGAACTCGATGCCGAGTGGGAAGAGATTATCGCGGAGGCGTTGACCAACCGCTTGGGCAATGGGAGTCAGGCCGAACGGCGCGCGAGGCAAGTTGCCGGAGCGACCTTGGGGGTGATTCGCGCCACGCTGCAAGCCTGGTACGCCAGCGCTTGCCGTCAGAATCTGGTCGAACTAGGCGAAGAGGCCTTGTCGCTGTTGGCTGATGGCTTCGACCACCCGAACGTACCGTTTGACTCTCGGCCGACGAATCCGGCATTGAAAAAGAATACAACAAAATAATCTTGGCATTCGACCGGAGCCAACCTGACTTCGGCCGCAAATCTGCAGCTTGCTTCTCTATTGTCGGGCGGATTCGTGCCTCAATGACAAGCAACGCCGTACCGCATATTGTCACTACTGGCACTACATATGTGACGTTTGTCACCTAGTGTATATTGACACCGCATCGGTGGTCGCGTATTGTTGAAGCAGAGAGGTTTCAACGATGACACTACGTGAGAGAAAAAAGGAGCGGACGCGAGATTCGATCATTCGAGCCGCCACCGAGTTGTTCGACCAACACGGCTTCGACGGCACCACCATCGAAGCCATCGCGGCGGCGGCAGACGTTTCGCGTCGCACGTTTTTCCGCTACTTCGCGACCAAAGAAATGGTCATGTTCCCGCACCAATCCGTCTATCAGACCCAGTTCCGGGAACTCCTGCTCGATGGCGATCCGAACGAAATGCCAATGGCCATGGTTCGCCGGGCCTGCCTGGAAATGGCCCGCGCTTATATGGCGTCGCGAGAAGACCACTTGCGGCAACAACGAATCATCCAACGCTCACGTACGCTGATCGCGCGGGGCAACGAACTCGACACGGATTGGGAAGACACCATCGCCGAAGCACTGATCGTTCGCATGGGTGGCGGGCATCTGGCGGAAGTCCGGGCGCGCTACATCGCCGGCGCTGCCATGGGGATCATCCGGGTGACGTTGCAGCAATGGTATGCCAGCGATTGCCAGTCGGACCTGGTTAAAATGGGTCAAGAGGCCATGGAATTGCTGGCGAATGGCGTCAACAGTTACTTGACAAATGACGCCACCGTGTCACCCGTGGCCGCCAAACGCGCTTCGGCCAAGTAGACACCACGATCGAAATCCAAGCGAAGAAAATCAGTCAGCTACACTAGAAACGCAGCCAGTCCGGGCGCGGGGTGGTAAGCGTTACGTGCAGGGACACCGTGTTGGCGTTGACATGCTGGTCCGGCGTATCGTCGGCCATGTGGCCCACCTGACCAAGGTAGGAATACGACAAACCCAAACCCAGCCAGTTGAAGAAGTAGTAGTCCGCCTCGGCCGCAGCATGCAATACATCGACGTTGGCGGCGGCTTGCAGGTAGTTGGTGTAGCCGACTTCCTCGGTCGTCTCGAAGTGGCGCGTCCAGCGCTGCTGGAAGGTGGAGCCCACCGTCTGTGACAACACTGCGCCCGCCAAGCCGTGCGCCGGCGCCAGCGTACGGTTGTAGGACACCGTCAGATTCATGCGCCGAAACGCCTTGACCATCGACACGCGCTGGAACCAATCCGGCTGGTCCAGGGCGTAGGCCTCGTCGTGCCGATAACAGGGCAGGATCACGCCAGAGCGAAAATCGAAGGTCAATGACTGAGTCGCGGCGAAGATCAACCCCGCGCCGGGAGTATGCGTGTCGAAGTCATCCGGGCTGTCGAGCTTGACCGGAAACGACGGCCGCATGCTGTAGTCGTCGTCCCACAGCCGCCGGAAGAAATCGTAGTGGGGCGAAAACAGCGCGCGATCGTAATTGTAGAACAGCACCATCTGGTAAGACGGCGACACCCGCCGTGTCCAACTGACGAAGAAGGAATGCTGCACGACGTCGCTGGCCGCGGCTTCGCGGAACTCCGTGGTGCCTAAAGTGTAACCGCCTTCCACGGTCGAAAGCGGCGTGGCGGCGTAGGTCAACGACCCCGCCATCGTATTGCCCAGCGATTCGGCCCGCAACGACTCGACCGCGCGCACGGTGGTAAACGGCTGGTCGCGCGGATCGGTGTAGTACATCAGGTTGTCCACCAGATTCAGGCGCAACTGCGGCGTTGCCCAGTAAGAAACGCCCAGCGCTCCGAGGTAGTACTCGGGCCAGCCGTCGTATTGGTCGTATTCAAAGTAGTGGCGAAAGCCGACCGCCCCGCCGACAAAGGCGTGAATGCGGTAGGTATCGTAATTCAAGGTGAGGCCGGGCAACGCAGTGACCGAGAAATCCGACAGCTTCTCGTCTTCACTTTCCTCGGGGGTCAGCAGCAGGTTGTCGGTCCACTCGCCGTTCACCACCAGACTGGGCGCCAGTGAAAAACGCCCGGCGCTGGCCGCGGTAGCCGACAACGCCAGTAGCAATACGACAAACAGTAAGCGGCGCCAATCGCGCACAGTCCCTCGCTTACGGCACGATGATGGTGTCGCCCGCCCGCAGCACTTCGTCACCCCGCGTCCCGGCAACCACG
>CAZEDX010000105.1:0-649 GCA_964511015.1 uncultured bacterium
GACCCGGCGCGCGCGGCGTATTCCCACTCGGCCTCGGTCGGCAAGCGGTAGCCCTCGCACTCGTAGACTGAAGCGGCGTTCACTGTGACCTCGGCGGTCTTGATGCCGCCGTTGTTCGCGCAGTAGGTGGTCGCGTCGCCGGTGGTGTCATCGGCGCAGACGATGTTGGTCAGGGCGTAGCAAACATCGTAGCCGTTGTTTTCCGACAACCGGTTGGCGAAGGCCAGCGCGTCATACCAGGTGGCCGATTCGACCGGCAACCGGTCGTTAGACCCGTTGCCGCGCGGGAAGTAGGCGGGGTTGAAACCCATTACCTCAGCGAACTTTCCCTGCGTGGTTTCGGTGTTCATGATCTCGAAGTCGTGCGTCAACGTGACGTCGTGCGCGGCCTCGTCGGTGCGGCGACCGATTTCCCCTTCCGGACTGCCCATGGTGAACGAGCCGGCGGTGATGGCAACAAACACCTCTTCGACGGAGTCGTCGTCGGCCGTGTCATCGTCGACGATATCGTCGTCGGCCGTGTCATCGTCGACGGTGTCGTCGTCCGTCGTGTCGTCATCAGCCATGTCGTCATCAACCGTGTCGTCGTCGGCGGTATCGTCATCGGCGGTATCGTCATCGGCCGTGTCGTCGTCTGCCTCGTCGTCAT
>CAZEDX010000105.1:659-13261 GCA_964511015.1 uncultured bacterium
GGACGTGTCGTCGTCCGCGGGCGTGCCGTCGTCATCATCATCGTCGTTGCCGCAACTGCACGCGGTCAGGCCGGACGCGGCAAAGGCCACCGCCAACAGCAACAACAGGGTTCTCAACCAGAGCTTCATGTCCTGCCCTCCGTAAATGGGATATGTGATTCGCCGACTGGCGGCTCCTTCCTCCCCAAGCGCGCCGATGATAGCAGAACACCTTGCCCAGCTCCAAGGGGCCGCGACCCCTTGACAGCGGGCCGTTTCCGCCCAAATTGGTAGCCCGCAGGCAGAATACCCGAGGTTTGCGCGATATGGGACACGATTCTGGTTCGACGAGACTTCTCGCGGTCATGCTGTTGCTGGCCGTGTTGGCCTTGGCCGGCGTGTCAACGGGCGGTCTGACCTGCTTACCGGATGGGACGACCGAAACCCAAATCACCCCGACCCCGCCGCCTGCCACCCCGACGCCGCCGGCGACACCCCAGCTCAAACTGCTCAAGGTCAGCGGCACCGGCGCCAAGTCCAAATTCCGCGTCAAAGTGCAATGGAACGGCGAGGAACCCACGTTCTGGAAGGTCAAACGTTGGACGGTCATGCGCGATCTGACCAACCAGACCCAGTCTATGCTCGTCGTTGAGGAGCAGGCGTTCGAGATCCAACCCGGCGAGCCGCGCAACATCGATGTGCGCGGGGTGTGCATCAACCCGACGCTGCCGCCGGCCCGCCAATTGCTCGTCGACTACCCCGGCGCCCCGCAGTACGTGCTGACCAACGAGATCCCCGTCCCGGCCGTGAAGCAGGTGATTGCCACGATCATGGAAGTCGAAGCGGCGCTGCCGGCAATGATGCCCCGCTTGCGCTTTAAGCGAAACACCGTCGAGTTGGTACAGCCGCGGCCGCGCGAGGAGTCGTACCTCGGCGTCGTGGTGTGGGACCAGTCGGTCTCGCCGCCGCTGCCGCATCTGGACCAGAACGTTGTCGAGGCCGCCGTCGTCGTTGCCGCTGCCGGCGGCATGACCGTGGCCGAGTACTCGACGCACCTGCAACGGTCCGTGCCCGGGTCAAGTTCGACCGACACGACCGCGTTGGCGCGCGAAGTCGCCGACCAGGTCAACAAGCTCCTGGGCCTGGCCAACCTATCCGCCCGGCTGACAACACGCTAGTCCTTCCGGAATCGACACCCGGGCGCAACCGCTTCTTTGTGCCTACTGTGTTATGTAATATCGAAAAATTTTTATTCACCACAACTACAACTAGTTACCAATCTAATGTTACATAACATGGTCAAAAATGGGCCGGTTTTTACTAAGGTTAAGGGGGGATAGAACACGTTTTCATCTGCCTATTGATCAGATTGGAACGGATGTTCTATCTCGCCGAATGCAGTGCAATCACCAGATAGGTGTCGTCGTAATACACCACATTGGCCCGATCGTTTGCCAGCAAATCGCGCATCTTGGCCGTCTCCTGCTCGTTGAGGTTGCGCAACAACAAACGGGCATTGATCAGCAAGTGCGTGAAGCCGTCCGCAAGGGCAATTTCGATCGCGTCGGCTCCGTTTGCCGCACGACTCAGCACCGTTCGCAGGGTGTGGTCTTCGATGAAGGCATCGGAGAACCACGCCCGCTGGGCATAGTAGCCATAGTTGCCGGTCTGCACGGCCAGCACGCGACTGCCGGGTGGCGTGCGGCGATTGATGAACTGGATCGCCGGATAGGGAGGGACGCGCCGGGCAAGAAACTGGTCCTCGCCCTCCCCGCACAACACGGGCCGGTAAGCGCCGATACGAACGGTTTCGGTCACCAGGTGATAGGCTTGCCAGCAGAACGCCGCCGCCAACACTACGACGACGGCCAGGCGAACCGCGCGCCTTTTTTGGTCGAGGGCAAGATCCAACGCCGGCGCGGCGTGAATGCAGGAGAGCAGCAACGCCAGGAAATAGAACCGCGCCTGCTGCGTGCCGAAGACAAAGAAACCGATCGCCACGATCAGCGCGCCGCCGAGGCCCGGCACCAGCGGCCGGCGGTCCGACCGGCGGACCAGATACCAAGCCGCGACGTTGGCGATCAGCAGCAACAGCACCCCGGGTCCGAGGTAACCATCGAAATGCATCGAATCGAACTCGCCGGCCAGGGCGAAACGGAATGGCAACGCCAGGTAGTCGACCAACGAACGCCCCATGCCATAGGACTTCAAGAAGGCGTCGTAGGCGGCCGCCCGCGCAACGTCCCAACCCGCCCCCCCAAACCAACGGTAGGCGAACGGATACACCGGGTTGCCGAATACGGCCAGATTGCGCCCCAGCCAGAACAGGCCCGGCAGGGCCGCCAGCGACGCCGCCGCCAGGTGCGCGAGCCGTTGCCGCCCCCCTGCCCGCTGCGAGGTGAGAAGCAACAGCAGGCCGAGCAAGCCCGCATACAGCAGGCCGGTGTATTTCAGTGCGATCAACCAGCCGGCCGGCAAGCCGACCAGCACCGCGCGGGCGGTGGGGGCGCGCTCATCGAGCGCGGCCAATGCCAACAACGCCGCCACCAGCGAAAGTGACATGGCCGGTTCGACGTAGGCACCGCCGGCGTAGACGACGACCGCCGGCACGGCCGCATACCCGAGCGCGCAGACCAGCGCCGTCTCGCGGCGATAACGCTGCCGCACCAGGTAGTAGATCCCGGCGACGGCGCCCAGGTGCTGGATGACGCCGAACAACTGCGCGGCGCGGTCGCCCGCCAATGCCAGCGGCCAGGCCAGCAGGATCTCTTCGCCCTTCGGAAAGGCGAAGTAGAAATTGCCGGCCGGCAAAGCCAGCGATCCGCTCCGCAAGAACTCGCGCGCGGCATTGAGGTGGTACACCAGCGAATCGCGCAGGAAGGGCGGCGCCAGCGCCATTAGAATAGCCGGCACGGCGAACAAGAGAGCAAGTCCGATGGTCATCAAACCGACCCGGTCCGGACGGGCCGGAGCACCCCGGCGCGCCAAACGCCACCCATAAGGAATCGCGGCGGCCACGGCAAACACCAGCAATGCCGTCAAGATACCGGGCCGGAGCCAGCCGACCACGCCCAGCAACGTCAGCACATACGAGAGCAATGCGTTGCCGATGGCGAACCCGACCACCAGGCGCGCCCCCCGTCCGCCGTGGGACGGCAGCCAACGTTCGGCCAGGCGGCCACCGGCGCCGCAGCACGCGACCGCCAGCAGCAGCGCGAACCCCGTCGACCAGACGAGCGCGCCGGCGCTCATGGCGGATTCCCCGCACCGGTCGGGCCGAATCGTCGGGCTGCTTCGGCGGCGGTCAGAAAGCCGCGATGAAGCAAACGCGGGAAGCGCTGCATCGCCCTGGTCCGGCCGGGTACGAAGCCCGGCGCACCTGGGTCGATATCGGCCGGGGCCACGACCAATGCCTTTCCGGCCTGCTTCGCCAGCGCCAGGCGGATCGCGCCGACCGGCAACAGACGCAACGCCCAACCGGTGAGCGGCCGGCCGGCGAACATGGCCAACTCCACCCCCGGCTGATCGGGCGCCCGGCATCCGGCCAGCAAGGTGATGCCGGCCTCATGTAGCGCGAGGGCCTGGGCCGGATCAAGCAGCCGGTCGTCGGGTCGCGGTGGCAGAAAGGTCGTCGGCGCGGGCAAACCCAATGCCGTCGCGGCGACGATGGTTTGCTCGACCAGATCGCGCAACGCGCCGGCGGGTAGCGCCCAGGGATCGCCGTGGTCGTCGCCCGCAACCGCCAGCTCGCCGCCGGCATCGACCACCCGCCACGCGAGGTCGGGCCACTGCGCGATGCTCGCCGCGCCCAGGCCGACAGTGAAGCCGGTTGCGTTGGCTTGTAAATGATTCAGCATCCACGACAGCGCGAGGGACAATCGCGGCGCGGGCGGTCGCCGTCCGGGCGGCGCGATCGCGCCGGTGGTCGGTTCCGTGCCCGGAATCAACAGCACATGGGAGGCTTCGAGATGCATGCGTTTAAGTTAACCGGACAACGCCGCGCGGTACACCCCGTACAACAGCTCGATCGATCGGTCGATCGTGAACAGCTCGCGCACGCGCCGGCGCCCGGCGAAGCCCGCTTCGGCGGCGGCGTCGCGGTTGGACAGGTAGAAGACGATTGCCTCGGCCAACGCGTCCGGATCGCCCGGACGCACCAGCTTGCCGGTGACGTCGGGCGCCACGACTTCGGTCACCCCGCCGGCGGCGGTCGCCACCACCGGCAACGCGGCGGCCATCGCCTCGATCACCACCAGCCCGAAGGCCTCGACGGTGCCTTGCGACGGGTGCTCGTAGCACGAGGCATGGACCAGCAGGTCACTGGCGTGCAACACGCGTTCGACGTCGTCGCGGTGGCCGATGAAGCGCACTGCCTCACCCAGCCCCAGGCGGGCCACCAGCGCGCGGCATTGCTCGCTGTAGGCCGGTTCGCCGTCGCCGACGATCGCCAGCACCGCCTCGGGCAGCTTTTGCCGCACCGCGCGCCAGGCGGCGATGGCGACATGGTGCCCTTTCCACGCGGTGAGCCGGCCGAGCAGACAGGCCAACGGCACGCCGGTCGGCAGGCCGACCTCCACACGCCAGGACGGGTCGGGGCCGCCGGCGAACCCGGCCGGGTCGATGCCGTTGGGCACGACCGCGACGCGTGCCGGGTCGAGGGTCATCTGCGCCAACAGGTGATCGCGCACCGCCTGGCTGACGCACACCACGCGCGCCGCCCGCTGGGCGATCGCCGCTTCGCGCCGGCCGAAGGAACGGATCATCTGGCAACTCACCACCGCGGGCAGCCCGGCTGCCTGCACTTGGTCGAGCACCGGCCCCGCGGGCAGGTTGAGGTTGTTCAGGTGTACCAGTTCGGGACGCCATTCGGCGAGCGCGCGCGCGATGTCGGGAGCGAGATTCTTGGCGAAGCGACG
Organism: uncultured bacterium; assembly: GCA_964511015.1. Lineage (GTDB taxonomy): Bacteria > Lernaellota > Lernaellaia > Lernaellales > Lernaellaceae > FEN-1099. The sequence continues at coordinate 5,555 of CAZEDX010000105.1, forward strand.
CAGGGCGAGCGCCTGGCCGATCACCGGCAGACCCTTGCCGAACAGGCCGTGTTCCGGCGCGAAAACATCGCGAAAGCCCGACCACTGCACCGGCAGCAACGGCACAGCGTCGCCGAGCAGGGGCGCGAAGGCGTCAGGCCGCGAGGCCAGCACGGCCACCTCGGCGCCGCGTTCGGCCACCCCACGTACCAGCGCCGCGCCGATGCGTACGCTACCGCCCATGCTCGGGCTGTTGTCGATGAACAGAATTTTCACTTGGCGGCTCCCGATCGCTTGAGTTTCGCGCGCACGAGTTCGGATAGCAACCGCCGGTCTTCCGGCGAGAGCACGCCCAGCAACAGCGCCGCCAGCGGGTACACGACGCAGCCGACGGCCACCATCACCGCCGCGCGCGCGCCTTCGCCAACACCGAGCAACAAGCCTTGCCGCACTGCCAGCATCGCGCCGCTCATCACCGCCGTGGCGGCGACCGTGCGGGCCAACGGGCCGGCGAACGGCGTGCGGCCCATCACGGCGGCGACCACGCGCTGGTTGAACCACAGCACGACGGCGAAACTGAGCAAGGTCGCCACCGCCGCGCCGTACAGGCCGAAAAACGGGATCAGCGCCAGATTGGCCGTGATGTTGACCAGCGCGCCGACGCCGGTGATGCCGGCCACGGTGCGTTCGCGTTCCGCCGCGCGCAGCGCCTGGGCCAGCAGCGGATTCAAACCGTCGAGCAACTGGCCCCAGACCAGAATCATCAGCGCGATCGCCGCGGGGCGGAAACCGGCGCCGAAACAAGCGGGCACGAGATCCCACGCCGACACGGTGAGCCCGGCCGCCGCCGGCACCAGGAAGGCCAGCAGCACCAAGAGCGAACGGCGATAGGTTTCGGCCAGCCGGTCCGGCCGCTCGACGAACAGACGCGACATGACCGGGTAGACGGCCTGCACAAAGCTGGCGGCCAGCAGGCCCATGCCTTCCATCAGCTTGTACGCCGCGTTGTAGTAGCCGACCTCTTCCGGCGCCTTGAAGAAGCTGAGAATGACAATGTCGAGCCGCTGGTAGATCATCACGAACACCGTCGTGATGAAAAACGGCCAGGCGCCCAGGTGCAGTTCCCGCTGCACCGCCGCGTGGAAGCCGATCGAGGTGCGTATTGCAAGCAGATGCAACGCCCGGCGGGCCAACGCCAGTGTAAGCGCCTTGGCCACCACGTACGCCGCGACGATCCATTCCAGCGTCGGGTGCGCGGCCAGCACTACGGCGCCCAGAGCGATGGTCAGCAGCGTGTTGGCCACGTTGAGCACGGCGGAGTAGTCCATGCGCTCGAACCCGGCAAACGCGCAATGGTAGCTGTTGGTCACGCTATCGAAGGCCAGGGCGAAGCCGAGAACTGCGATCGCGCGCACGGTCGGCTTGTCGTAGCCCAGGTGCGGTCCGACCAGCAGCAGGCCGCCGAACACCAGCAGCGAAAGCACGAGGTTGGAAAATACCACCTGGTCGAGCAACACCCCGGTCCGCTCGCGTGCGCGGGCCACCTCGCGCACCAGGTACGGCCGCGCCAGGTAGTTGGGCAACACCGAAACGAAACCGACCAACGCCATCGCGGTCGAGAACTGACCGAACCCCAGGTCGCCCAGGCGGCGGGCGACGAAGGCGAGAAAGACCAGGCTCAGGATCTTGGTGACCAGGTTGCCGGCCGCGAGCGCGGCGGTGTTGCGCGCAACGCGGGCGAGCACGCTCATGCCGGCACCGCGCGCGCGATCACAGCAGCAACCCCGCGAAGAGGTAAAGCACCAAGCCGGTCGAAATCGCGGCGCCGAAACCGAACTGCACGGCGATCAGCATCGCGCTCACCGAGCCCAGCACGCTGGCGGCCGAGTTGACCGCGAACATCCAGGGCACGCTGCGCGGGTAGTTGTAGCCGATCATGCGCACACCCAGCGGGAACGGGATGCCCATCAGCAGGCCTAGCGGCAGCAGGATGCCGGCGCTGACCGCGATACGCAGCGCGATGTCCCGCGCCAACAACGTGCGGAACACCACCGGGCTGACGATCAGGAACACCGCGGCGTACAGGAACAGCAGGCCGACCACCACGATCAACCGGCGCGACGCCCGGTCGGGCGAGATGCGTTCGGAGATCGCGGCGCCAAGGCCGGAGGACAGCAGCAAGGTGAACAGCACCACCGCCAGCGCGTAAGTCGGGTGGCCGAGGAACAGAATGAACTTCTGCATCACCGCGACTTCGACCAGCAGGTAAGCCAGGCCGAGCGCGGCGAAGTACACCGGCATGCGCCGCGGCGGCCGCTCGCTCTTGTCGCGGGTCAGCCACGCCGGCACGAGGATCAGCATCACGACGAACACCAACACCAGTCCCAGCAGGCCGTAGAGCATTGCCGGGCCGATGTTGCGGATCTTGGCGGTGTACGTCTCCTGCAGCAGTTTCGGCAGGTCGCGCGTGCGCAGGGTGTAGAACATGAACGGGTGATCGTCGGTCGGCGGTGACATGTCGAGCGCCTGCTGCGCGATCCATTTGCGCACGTCGCCGGCGTGCGCGAGTTGCACGAAGGCCGTCCCCTCGCTCGGGGTGTACGGACTGTAGACCACGACCAGGCCGAGCTTCTGGCATTCCTCAGTGAGGCGGCCGACTTCATTGATGTCAAACGGCCGCTCCTTAATGATCAGGTTGGCGAACTCGCCGTCGCGGGCGATGAAAAAGCACGCCGCCGTGTCCTTCGCCCCGCGCTGTTCGAGCACGACGCGCGCCAAGGCCATCAGCCGTAAAATGTACTCGGGCGCCTCGCGCCACCGCTTGAGGCTGATCATGCCATTGGGCGTCAGGTGGTCGAGGTACTCGTGCATCGCCTCGACAGTGAAAATGTTGTTCTCGGTCAGCGCGAACGCGCCGGCCGCCGTCGCCGCCCAGGTGTCGACCAGCGTGAACTGGATCAAATCGAACTTGTCCGGGCTGCGCCGGATGAAGCTGCGGCCCTCGTCGAGCACCACCTGCACGCCGGGTTGGTGGAACAGGTTGCCGGCGACCTTGGCGAACTTACGGTCGACGAAGTCGATGACAATCGGGTTCATCTCGACGCCGACGATCTTCTTCGCCCCGGCGTCGAGCGCGGTCAGAATGTGTTCGCCGCCGCCGCTGCCGAAAATCAGTGTCGAGGCGCCGGGTTTGACCAGATACGGCAGCCGCTGGATGTACGCCTGCGGGGTTTGCGTCGCCGCCGCGTCGCCGGTGAACGGCGTGATCGGCGTGTGCGCGATGCCGTCGATCAGCATCATGATGTCGCCGAACTCCGGCCGGTCGTAGGCGATGACGCGCGAAAAGCTGTTCCAACCGACGGCCAACCGTTCGGGCTCGGCATTGCCCTTCACGTAACGCGGCTCGAGCAGTTGCGCGCCGAGGCCCAGGTGCACGCCGACGATAGTCAACAGACACACGGCGACCACCAGGCCAAAGGCGAAACGCACCGGGCGCACCGAGCCGGCCGCGACCAGGCCGCCGATCGCCGCCAGCGCGCCGGCGACGAGCACCGCCGCCGGTCCGCCGACCAGGTGCAACAGCGGAATGGTCAACAGACAACCGGCCGCCGCGCCGGCGAGATCGAACAGGTAGACGATGCCCGCGCGGCGATGGCCCAGGCGCAGCATCAGCGAGATGAACACGCCGCCGGCCAGGAACGGTAGCGACGCCAGGAGATAGACGATGCCCAGCCGCAGCAGGTTGGCGGCGCCGAAGTCGAAGCCGCCGAGTTTCAGCGTCAGCAGCGCCGCCACCGCCAGCGCGTTGCCGATGCCGATGGCCGCGCCGCCGTAGGCGAAGACCGGCTCGGGCCGCTCGGCCAGCCGGTTGCCCAGCAGGTGCATCAGCACGCCGCCCAGGCCCATGCCGAACAGCGCCAGGCTGATGGCCAGGAAGGCGAAGTGGTACCACATCACGACGCTGAAGACGCGCGTCAGCACGATTTCCGTGGTGAGCATCGCGCACGCCACCAGCGACAGGCCGATCAGGCGAGTCACGCGCACGGTCACGATCCTTTCCCGACCAGCCGCTTCAGGCGGCGGCGCACTTCGTCGTCGGTGTTGATGGTGCTGTGCCACAGGAACCAGCGGCCGCGCAGTCCGCGCGCCGTCTGCAACTGCACCAGTTCGCGACGCCTCTTGGCCCAGTGCAGCTTGTATTCGGCTTCGCCGCGCAGGAAATCGTAGACGCGGCTGCCGCGCTCGCAGGCGTCGGCCACCGAGAAGCCGAGCGCCACGTAGCCGAGGTTGTAGTGGTGCCAGTTGGACTGGCCGCCCTGCTGGTACAGATAGGTCTGGTCGCCGATTTGGAAGGCATAGGTGACGAAGCGGACTTCGCCGTCGATGCGCAAAAAGCCGAGCCGCAACCAACCGCGGTCCAGCGCCGCGCGGGCGATGTCGCGGTGGAAACCGACGAAATGCTCATTGACGAATACGCCGGGCAGGCCTTCCTCGGCCCAGCGCGCGCGGTGCTGTTCCATGAACTCGTCCATCGCCGCGTCGAGCGAGGCCGGATCGGTATGGAACGCGTGCTCGACCCGGTGGTTCAGTTCGATCTGGCGCAGCTTCTTGCGCGCATTGTAGCGGCTCTTCTTGCTCAGCGAGTCGAGATATTCATCGTAGCTCGCCGCCAGCGGAGCGTACGGCGCGCCGTAGCGGAACCGTTGGCGCGGGGCGCCGAAGCGCGTGGTCAGCGCCTGCCGCAGCGGCACGAAAGTCGGCGCGGCGTTGTCGACGTCGGCCAGATCCAGCAGGTGCCAGTCGCGGTGCGCGGCCAGGTAGCCGACCAGCGCGTCGATAACCGGCTCTTCCTGCCCAGGCCGCACCACCGGCGCCAGGAAGTCGGAGCAGATCTCGCCGCTGCCGAGATAGGCCAGCACGCGCAACTTGAAGATTTTGCCCGGCAGCACGAAGCGCCGCGGGCCGATCATGTCGACTTCGACATCGTGGAAGGAGCGCCGGGCCAGGTACAGCGGCCAGATGCCGACGACCTCGCCGCCGTCCTGGGCGACGAGCACGCGGAGCTGGCCGAGATGATGGTAGTGCTTCCACCAGAGTCGGTTCCAGACGAATGAGCCGAACAAGCAGTCGCCGGCGCCGGTGGCGGAGAGCGCTTCCCAGGCGGGACCGAGGGCCGCGAGGCCGGATTCGTCGGTCACCACACGGACGTCGAGCGCCACCTACAAAATCTCCTTGAGCCGCCCGAACAGGCCCCATTTGCCGATGGCGGTGTCTTTGACGAAGCGGGCCAGCCGGTATTCGAAGGGGAAGCCGTAATGCATCTTGAACACGCGCCAGCGCGAAATCGCCGCCAGCGCCCGCAACGGCAGGCGCAGTTTGTGCGAACGCAGCCGCTCGCGCATGGCGGAATCGGGGATGGCAAACTTGAAGTAGAAGCGCGTGGCCATCTTCAACAGTTCGGCCAGCCGGGCGTCGACCCACGGCATGTTCGGATCGTATGGGCTGTACGGCACGAAGTCGGCCAGCCGCTTCGGCTCGGCCAGGCCGTACTTCTTGGCCCAGTCGAACAACGGCGTGCCGGGGAACGGCGTGTAGTAGAAATAGCTCATGCCGGCGTCGGGCGCGAGTTTCTTCAGCTCCGCCATGTGGCGCAGCGTGAGCTTGGTGTCGTACCAGTTCTTCTCGTCGGGAAATCCGACCATGATCGAATAGACGGGGTTGATACCGAACTCGCGCACGCGCTTGGAACAGGCGATCACGTCGGCCGGAGCGATGTCTTTGCAGATCAGGTTCATGATCCGCTCGCTGCCCGACTCGCCGCCGATGGCCAGTTCCTTGCACCCGCTGGCGCGCATCAGCTCGAGCAGCTCGGATTCGTACTGCAACATCTGGTCGATGCGCACGCTGCACCGCCAGACGATGTTGAGCCGGCGGTCGATCAGGCCCTGCAAGATGCGCCGCGCGCGCGGCTTGTTGGTGAAGAAATTCGAATCGTGAAAGTCGATGCCTTCCACGCGGTGCTCGCGCTTGAGGAACTCGATGTCTTCGAGCACGCGCTCGGCGCTGTGGCCGTACCAGCCGCGGTCGAAAAGCGCGGTGATGTGGCAGAACTGGCACTGGCCGTGGCAGCCGCGCGAGGAGGTGTAGTTCAGACAGCGGTCGTAGCCGGTGACCATCTGCTCGCAACGGCCGCCGTCGCGGGCAATGTACCATTCGAGGTCGACCTGGTCGTAGCCGTTGGGGAAATCGTCGAGGTTTTTGTCCAGCGGCCGCGGCGCCGTGCGCACGATGCCGCCGTTCTTCTTGTAGGCCAGGCCGGCCACGTTCGCCAGGTCGCCGCCGCCGGCCAGCACACCGATCAACTCGGGCAGCGTTTTTTCGGCGGTGCCGATGGTGCAGATGTCGATCGTCGGCTCGCCGAGGTTGGCCTCGGGCGCCATCGACGCCTGCCAACCGGCGAAGATCACCGGCAAATCGGCGCGCACTTGCTTGGCGACGCGCGTGGCGTCGAGCAGGTCTTCAAGCTGCCGCCCGATTTTGCCGATGATGACCAGCGCCGTCGCGTCGCGCAGTTCGGCCTCGATCGCTCGCGGGAAGTCGTTTTTGTGGAACTTGCCGTCGCAGATTTTGCCGCGGAAGCCTTGCTGCTGCAGAATCGCGGCCAGACGCATGGCGGCTAGCGGCGCGAAGGTGAAAATGATCGGCCGCTCTTCACGGCCGATGGCGAAAACAACCTTCGGCGCTGTCATTGCAACGCCCCTGGAAAAGGGTCGAAAAACGTGTCCAAATGCATCGCCGGAAGGATACGACCTATGACGCGATCCGTCAAACCATATTCGCGCGGCGCTTGCGCCGCAGCCTCGCCCGCATTACGTTGGCCGGTACATTCTGCGAGGCGAACAATGCTTTGGCGCATCGGATCCGTGTGGCTGTTGCCGGCATTGCTGGCGCTCTCGACGTTGGCGTGCGACGGCACGGCCAACCGCTCGGGGGGTTCGGCTGACGGCGTGGTGCGCGTGGTCGCCACCGTGTTGCCGGTGGAAAACCTAGCGCTCGCGATCGGGCAAGGCGCGCCGCACGTGCGCGTGAGCGGTCTGTTACCCGCAACCGGCGGCTGTCCGCATGACTACAGCCTGACACCGAGCGATCTGAAAACGCTGGCCGAGGCCGACTTGTTGCTGGCGGTCGGCCTGGGCTATGAGCCGTTTCTCGACCGCGTTCGGGAAAATTTCCGCGGGCTGCGGATCGTGCTGACCACCACCGGCATCGAGCCGCTGGCGGCGGAGCCCGGCGAAGACGATCACGACGAGCACGGGCACCACGAGCACGGCGCGGTGAACGATCATCCGTTTGTTAGCCCGAAACAAGCAGCGATCATGGCGCGCGTCATCGGGCGCGAGTTGGCCGCGCTGGCTCCGGCCGACGCCGCGACTTTGCTGGCCAACGCCGAACGCACGGCGCGCGCGCTCGAAGCGGTACACGCGGAACTCGCCGCCTTCGCCGCCGCGCAGCCGAACAAACGGGTCGCGGCGGTGAGCCCGGTGTTCGCCTATCTGCTGCGCGACGCCGGACTCGAACCGGTTGCCGTGTTGGTGACCACGCATTACGACACGCTGTCGGCCCAACGGATGGCGGCGGTGACGCGGACCTTGCGCGCGGCGCCGCCGGCGGTGATCCTCAACGAACGGCAGTTCGACGAAAAGGTCGCGCGAACGCTGGGCGGTGAGC
>CAZEDX010000106.1:0-12736 GCA_964511015.1 uncultured bacterium
TGTCGATGCACTGGAGCAAAAAACCAGGCGTGACTTGAGACGGAAGAAGACGGGCACAAAGGGTCCCAGAAGAAAAAACCAGGAAGAAAGATAGAATTTAGTATGGCGTCCCCGGAATTCCCCAAGAAATTTAGTATGGCGTCCCCGGAATTCCTCTAGTATGGCGTCCCCGGAATTCCTCCCGGAATTCCGTCGCAAGCGCTCAGCTCGTTGATGTGCGGATCGGTCGCCCCGCCCCGCGGCCCTATATTTTGTCGGCTTTTCCCGCCTTCGGGCCGAAGCCGACGACGACGTAGGTGCCGCTGCGCGGGTCGGTCTTGAGGCGGATCAAGTCGTGCTTTTCAGCGTCTTCCAGCAGCGCGGAGAACGTGCTGTAGCCGTGGTACGACTCGTTGAACATCGGCTTTTTGCGCTTCATGGTGTCTTTGATCATGCTGCTCCACAAGATTTCCTTGTTCTCGCGGACCAGCGCGATGATTGAATCGACCAGCAATTGAAACGCCTCGCGCTTCTTCTTCGGCAGATCCTGCCCCACCGCTTCGGGCGCGTTGCCGGGCATTTCGAGGTCTTCGTAGTAGATGAACTCGTCGCAGTTTTCGGCCAGCAGCGTGCTGGTGGAGTCGTGCATGCCCACGCCGATGACGCGCTTGCCGTTCTCCTTCAGCTTGCTGACCAGCGGCGAGAAGTCGCTGTCGCCCGAAACGATGACGAAGGTGTCGATATGGTTCTTCGAGTAGCACAGGTCGATCGCGTCGACGACCAGCCGGATGTCGGCGCTGTTCTTGCCGGTCATCTGGCGTTTGGGAATCTCGATCAGCTCGATCGCCGCCTCATGCATCTGGTTGCGGTAGTCGCCGAAGCGCGACCAGTCGGCATACGCCGTCTTCACGACGATCTTGCCCTTTTCCACCAGGCGCGCCAGCACCTTCTGAATGGAGAACTTCTCTTTGCGATCTTTGAAGCCCATGGCCAGGTTTTCGAAGTCGATGAAGACGGCCAGGGTGTGTTCGAGGTCACTCATGCGTAAATTTCCTTGTCTGAGGTCGCAGTGGAATCACTATACGATCTTTCGCCCCGCCAGGCTATCGCGCATCCGGCGCCGGCCGGCGGCAGCCCCACAGCAGGGCCGCGGCGTAGCCGGCCAACAGCAGCGGCAGCAGCACGTAAGAAGAAAACGGCAGCGCGAAATCGACGCCGATGACGACCAGGCTCAGCAGGCCGCCGAAGGCGAAATAGCCGTAAGGGTTGTCGTTGGAGCGCAGCAGCGACAGGGCCAGCAGCAGCAGTCCGGCGACCAGCAGCAGTGCGCCCCACAGCCCGCCGGTGCCGATCGTCGACGCCAGCGCTTCCGGCACATAGGTGTCGCGGTCGGATAGCCCGCTCCAGACGTTGGGCAGACCCAAGGTCAGCAGCGAACCTGCCAGCATCGTTTTTGACTTGGCGCATACCGTGCGAAACATGGCGCGCAACATGCCAGAAGAGAAAGGGTTTGTCTAGGTGCCGGGGAGGCCTACCCCTTCCCGTTCCCGAGCGGGGTGGCGCCGCCGTAGAGGTAGCCGGCGATGCGGTCGACCTGTTCGCGGGCGGTGTCGGTGAAGTTGACGCCGGCGAGGGTTTCTTCGCGCGATTCCTGCAATCGCACGATCTCAGCTTCGAGGCCTTCGATGGGCGTGCCGTCGGGCAGTTGGAAAGACAGCGTCAGCTTCTGGCCGAGCGCAGCCGGGCCAGTCATCGCCAGCAGCGCGCCGTGCGCCGACAGATCGACCGTGCGGAACTGCCGCCCGTCCGCCACGGTAACCGGCACGCTCAGGCTGATGCGCGGGCTGCGGCGCAGGGTTTTGGTTTCCACCACCGAGGGGTATTCGAGCACCCACATCGGGAAGGGGTCGGACTGCTTGTGCACCATGTGCGTGTTGAAGCCGTACACCGTGCCGTCGAGCAGGTAGCGCACGGTCACCTCCACCCCGGGCGAGGCGATGACGATGCGGTTGTCGACCTGCGGGATGCTGGTCATCAGAAACGCCGGCCGCTGCCAGCCGAGCGTATCGGCGGTGGAGCGCACCGTGCGGTTCTTCAGGCTCATTTCCAGGAAGACTTTGAGGCCGACAGCAAACTTGGGTTCGGACCGCTGCTTGTCGAACAACAACGCTTCTTCACAGCCGGGTGCACCCTGCACCGTTTCTTGGCTCATGATCCACTCCTGCCTTCCGCGCGAACCGAGCGCGTAACTGTGGCCCGCTCGTGGACTCACCTCCATGGCCCAGAGATGCTGTCGATTCAACGATTGTTGTTTCTTGACGGAAGATCGTACGTCCGGCGAATCGGCCTTGTCAAGAATTTTTTACCTCGTTCCAGCATTGTATAAAATTTAGAACGCTTGTTCTAATGTGTCATATCAATGAGCTACATCACATCGTTACACTTATCCATTAATGTGCCTGATGTTACCGTTCCAGCCTGGACAATTCCGTCTCGCCGCCGGCCGCCGTTTTCGCTGGCCATTTTGCGCATCCATGCCGTAAGATAAGCGGATCTACGCAGGCCGGGGAGAAGAGGATTTGTACGGCGAGAGAGATTTGCTCGAATCGGCCGCGGGGCGCTGGGTGTTGCGCCACCGCCGCTCGCTGGTGGTCAGCAGCCAGTTGGTACTGGTGGTGCTGTCTTACCTGCTGTCGTTTCTGCTGCGCTTTGAATTCGACCTGACCGCGCAAGACCGCTGGCCGCTGAACACCTTCCTCAAGACCCTGCCCCTGCTCCTGCTGTTGCGCGCGGCGACGTTCTACTACTGGGATCTGTACCGCGGCTGGTGGCGCTACGTCAGCATGGACGACCTGCTGGCGATCATCAAAGCGGTGGCCGCCAGCTCGGTGATTTTCATCGTGCTGGTGATGTTCGTTTTCCGCGCCGAATACCCGCGTTCGGTGTTCCTGATCGACGCGTTCATTTGCGTCACTTTCATCGGCGGCATCCGCTTCCTGCTGCGCGCGTTCCGCGAGGCCTCGCGGCTGCGTCCGCGCGGCGCGCGCAACGTGCTGATATACGGCGCGCGCGAGATCGGCGTGGAGATCCTGAAAGAGATCCGCGCCAACCCCAATCTGCACCTGAACGTGCTGGGTTTCATCGACGACTACCCGCTGAAAAAAGGCTGGAAAATCCACGGTCTGCCGGTGTTCGGCGGGCTCGACGAACTGGGCCGGGTGATGACGCGCTACAGCGTCGATGAAATCATCATCACCGCCTCGCTCAAATCGAAGTCGCTGGGCTCGCTGGTCGAGCGTTTCCGCGACAGCGGCGTGCGCTTCCGCATCGTGCCGGCGATGAGCGACATCATCGGCGGCAAGGTGAGCATCAAACGCCTGCGCGACGTCGAGGTCGAAGACTTGCTCGGGCGGCAGGAAATCAAGCTCGACCTCGACCGCATCCGCGGCGCGTTTTCGGGCCAGCGCGTGCTGATCACCGGCGCCGGCGGATCGATCGGCAGCGAGATCGCGCGCCAGGCCGCCGCTCTCTTCCCGGCGCGGCTGATTCTGCTCGAGCGCAACGAGAACAACCTGTTCTATATCCATTGGGAGCTGACGCGGCGGCAGTCGGGCGTGGCGGTGGTGCCGGTGGTCGGTGATGTCGGCGACGCGCGGCTGATCAACAACCTGCTGGATACCGAACGGCCCGACATCGTGCTGCACGCCGCGGCGTACAAGCACGTGCCCCTGATGGAAGCCAACGCCGTGCAAGCCGTGCTGAACAACATTCGCGCCACCCAGACGCTGGTCGACGCGGTAGCCGCGCACGGCGTGCACAAGTTCGTGCTGATCTCCACCGACAAGGCCGTCCGTCCGCACAACGTCATGGGCCGCACCAAGCGCGTGGCCGAGGCCATCGTGCAGGGCGCCGCCGAACGCGCCAGCCGCACGCGCTTCCTGGCCGTGCGTTTCGGCAACGTGCTGGCGAGCGAAGGCAGCGTCATTCCGCTCTTCCGCCGGCAGATCGCCGAGGGCGGTCCGTTGACCGTCACCCACCCCGACATGATGCGCTACTTCATGACCATCCCCGAAGCGGTGCAGTTGGTGATGCAGGCCACCGCGATGGGCCAAGGCGGCGAGATCTTTGTGCTGGAGATGGGCGAGCAGGTGCGCATCATGGAACTGGCGCGCAATCTGGTGAAGCTCTCGGGCCTCGAACCCGACCGCGATATCGAAATCGTCACCACCGGCCTGCGCCCGGGGGAGAAGTTGCGCGAGGAACTGTGGGACGACGCCGAGGACATCGGCCCGACCGAGCACGACAAGATCCGCGTCGTGCGGCGGGTGCACCGCCGGCCGCCGGACTTCGCGGAACGCATCGGCGAACTGGTCGCGCTGGCCGAACAAGGCGACGAAGCGTCCACCCGTGAGGCGCTGGTGCGGCTCACCGACGGCGACAATCCTGCCGAAAAAATCAACAACCGTGTTGACGGCGCATGACCTCTCATGTCAGGATGCAGAACAATTGCAGGCCTAACGGAGTTCCTATGAGAGTAGGGCTTATATGGATTCTTATGTGCTGCCTGGTGCTGACCGGGCCTGCGTTGGTCTATGCCCAGGAGGACGAACCGCCAGCTCCGACTCCGACGCCCGAGCCGGCTCCCGAACCGGCCCCGCCGCCGGCGCAGCGCGAAGGCTTGCCGGATGACGTGATCACTCCGGAGACACCGCCGGCCAAGCCGAAAATCAACAACTTGCCGTTCAACCTCTCCGGCTTGTCCGGCATGATGGTCACCACCTCCACGCGCACCCTGCGCCCCGGCTCGTTCGAAGTCGGCCTGGGCGGCTTATGGGAAGACAGTTACCGGCCCCGCTACTACCGGCGCGAAGCGGCGTTCTTGGGCACGGTCGGTATTCCGGCCGGATTCGAGTTCGGCCTGCGCGTGCCGTACGTGATGACCGACCTGTATGTCGTGCGCAGCTTCGACGTGTTCGGCGCTCTGGAGCGCGAATACAAGCAAGACCCCACCGCGGGCATCGGCACGGTGGAAGGCATGTTCAAGTGGGGCTTTGTCGAGCAGCACTTGTTCCTGCCCGCCTTCGCGATGGGCCTGGGCTTCATGGCCCCGACCGGCGATTACACACGCGAGATTGGCGAAGTGAAGTACTACGGCCTCAAGGTGCTGTTGGCGATGGGCCTGGAAATCAACGACCTGCCCTTCACCGACTATGCTTTCGCCATTATGGCCGACGGCGTGCTGGTGCTGCGCGATGTGGGCATCGACAACCGTGACTACGAAGAGAAGCACGGGATCGTGCACGGCGGCTTTGTGTTCCCGCTGATGTCGCGCAACTTCCTGCAGTTGCTGACCGAGTACGAAGGCGTGCTGATGATGGGCACGACCAACAAGACCGACACCCACGCGATGATCGGTTCGCTGCGTTTTGTGACCGCGCACTTCAACGTCACCGCGGGCGCGAAGTACACCTTCAAGGCTGACCCCGACTTCGGCGAGGCCTTGGGTTACGTGGCGACGTTCTCGTACACCTACTTCTGATCCGGCCTATTTCACGTGCTGTTTCAAGAATCGGAAGACCATCGGCATGTATGAGTACTGCTCGATCTCGTCATAGTAGCCGTAAGGCACTTTCAGCGACGGCACGATCGCGGTAGTGAAATCGTTGACCAACCCGTGGTACTGCCAGATCTGCGGCGTGGTCGAAGCGGTCAGATCGCCGTCGTTGGTCAGTTCCAGGTAGCTGTTGAACAGGTCGGTCACCCCGCCGCCCAGATCGGGGAACAAGCGCAGCATCAGATTCACCAGGCCGCTGCCGAACGAGTGGCCGACCAGGCCGATCCGTTCCGGCCCGATATCTTCGACATAGCGCAGGTACTTGATGCACAACAGCACCTCGTACATGTGCACCGCTTCGGTGGTGAACCCGTCGAGCAGCAGCTCTTCCGCCAGCCACGATTCTTCATTCACTCCGCCGCCAAGCACACGGAGTGTCGGCGCCAGAACGGTATACCCCTCGGCGGGGTACAGTTCGCCGTAGTCCTCGGTCATGAACATCTCGGCGTCCTGCGCATGGCCGTGCACGCCGACAACGCCCGGGTGCGGGCCGTTGGTTTTAGGGGTCAGCATGACCGCCCGGAAAGTGCCGACGTAGCGGTCGGTGAACAGCAAGGTGCGGGAGTAGTAGTCCTCGGCTGCGCTCTCGGCCACGGTGGTGACATACAGCGGCCGCGTGTCCAGCCCGTCGAGCAGGAAGCCGATATTCAGCCCTTCAGCCAGCGCCGCTGCGAGGTCTTCCTCGGCCATCGGGCCGGTGAGTGCCGTCTCGCCGCCATCTTCAATCTCGGTGATCCGCGCCCACAGTTCATCGTCGGAAATCGGCGCCGCGAAATCCGCCGCCACCTTCAAGAAGTTTTCGTAGTCGGCTAGGCAACTGCCGCCCGTGGGTTCGTCACACGACCAGTCCGCGCCCAGGTCTTCGCTTTCGTAAATGCAGAAACTATTGGGACAGATGTCGTCGTCGTCGTCGCCGGCGGTGTCGTCATCGGCCACGTCGTCGTCGTCGGCTACACCGATATCATCATCGGCGGCCGCCGTGTCATCGTCCAAGACAATATCGTCATCGCCCCCTGAGTCCGTGTCGTCATCGCCCAGAGACGATGAACCACCGGGCTCGTCGTCACCCGAAGCAGCCACCCCCGCCGCTTTGGGCCCCTGCGGCGCGCACGCCGCGACGAACAGGATCAGAACCAAAAGCACCATTGCCGGACACATTTTTTCTACTTTGTGTGCCACATCAACCTCCGCTTACCGCAACGTGAACAAGTGATGTAGGGCTGTGTTCGGCCTGCGTAATAATGTCATGGAGCGAGTCGATCTACGGCAAAAAAGGTACGGACTTTTTATTTCACTGTCAACTTTTTTGTTACTTCGGATGCACAAATCATGGAAAAATCCGCCACTGCGTGCCAGTATTCGGACAGCCGGGGAATAACCTGTTGAAGCGCGCCGCGAAGATCGTACAATAGGCCGACCGGACGAACTCCTTTTCTCGTCCGGAATTCGCCGGGAATTCACTCGGTTGGGAGGTGCCTGATGAAATCGAATCGTTGTTGGTTGTTATGGCTCACCGTGTTGGCGGTGTTTTTCTACGCGAACCTGGTTGCGGCCCAGGAGCAGCCTCCGGCCGCGCCGGCGGCGCCTGTGGCCGAACCTCCGCCCCCCGCGACCAGCTCGCCGGCGGCTCCCGACCAGATCAAGCCGGGTTGGTTTCTGGTCAACGCCCGCCTCGGCGCCGGCTCGACCGGCGGCGGCGGCGCATTCACCTTCGACCCCGCGCCACGCGGCTACGATGATGAATCCACCCAGTTTTCGTTCGGCAACGGCTCTTATACCAGCACCGGCGTCGAAGCGACCTTCTTCCCCGCCCGCGGCCGCCACTTCCTGCTCTCGATCGGCGTGGTGAACGAACGCGGCTGGACGGTGATGGCCTTCGACAAAGAGGAATACGGCTACGCGCTGGGCCTGCACAACCGCGTGCTCGACTACAACCTGAGCTGGTTGACCTTCGGCTCCGGCTACCGCTGGTTGGTCGGCGAACGGCTGGACAACGCGTTCAGCGTCTATGGCCGCCTGGGCTTCGGCGGCGCCCACACCGTGATCGACGGCACTATGAACTGCGGCGGCGCCGGCGGCCTGGTCGAAGTCGGCGGCAACTGGTACCACCGCTTCGACGGCGGCTTGCTACTCGGCTTCCAGGCCGACCTGCGCGGCTGGGGCGCCGGCAGGCAGGATGTCGACCTCGGCCCGCTGCTCACCGCCGACGAGTTCGGCATGGGCGGCGGCTCGTTCGTCCTCAGTCTGATCGCCGGTTGGGAAAACAGCCCGCGCTAGAACCACCCGAGGAACATCATGCCCGAACCTTGCCCTGCCTGCGGCGAACCGCTCGACCGCGCCGCGCCGCGTTGCCCAAAGTGCGGCCGGGAGAGCGGCGTTTCCGACGACCTGTTTCTCCGTGGCGTGCGCCGGGACTGGAAAGCGAGTCTGGGCTGGGGCGGCATGCTGCCCGGCGGGGCGCTGGTGCTGGTCGGCGCCGGCATCATCTTTCTCGGCTTCCAATCGCCCGGCCGCGCCATGGACGGGTTTGTCGCCGGCGGCATCGTCGCCCTGATCGGCGCGGCGATCTTCGTGATCAGCCTGGTCCTATCACGGCTGAAATGAGGAATACCTGACCAATCAAACCTGCCCCCGGCGCGGCCGGCCGATGGAACCAACGCCGTGGGCATCTGCCTGGGGCTGACCATCGAAGCTATCGCCCTGCTCTTGCTGAGCGGCTACGGGATCGTGGCGCTAGTGCGGAAATCCGGAAAGAAGCAGGGTTAGCGCCGCCGCAGGGCGAGGAGTGAGGCTATCCGCAGACTGGCAACGGTTGTGGATCGCGGATTCTAGGCATCTCGTCATATGTCCGACCATCGAGCAGTCGGCCGGCCTTCTTCTTGTTGACGCCTCCCCATTGTTTGAAAAAGAACGGGACGCGCGCACGTTGGCACTGATCTCTGATATCAATAGCCCAAGATATGTTGATTGGGCGCGCCCCCGGCCCTGACTCGCCGCCGACTATTACCCAATCAATTCCATCAAGATTCAGATCTGAGATCGGCCCCAGTAACGGTTCAAGCGACAGAAATTTTACGTGCGCGTTTGTGCAACGCAGATGATCAACTCGTCCCCGGAAATTGGCATTCTCGACGCTCACGCCCATCCAGAGATTTGGTGACCAAACCAAACGCGGGCTTATCTCCGCCATTCGATCGGCTCTCTTCGTCAGCACTTGAAATATATGCCACGGTGCTCGGCGAATGACATCAAAAACCAAGTGGATAAAAGACTCGGGAACATCACGGTGAAAAAGATCGCTCATGGAGTTGACGAAGATCGTCTGCGGTTTCTTCCATTGCAATGGCAATTCCAGCATTTGTGGATGAAGTGCCAACCGAAAGCCCTGTGCGTAGTTGGGCTGTCCCATGGCCTGCAGGCGCCTCGCCATCCGCTCCGCATAGCAGTGTGCGCAGCCTGGGCTGATCTTTGTGCAACCAGTGACCGGGTTCCAGGTGGAACCGGTCCATTCGATTTTTGACTTGGCCATGTTACGCTCCACGGTCACGATACTTCGCAATAATGTCTTTGACAATCTCGGCTGCCACGGGCTTTTGTGATGCAAAGATTAGGTAATAGACCGTCGCGCCCTTTGTATTTCGCATAGGCATTGGTTCGGAAACATGTTTAAATCCCGCCACTTTCTTCAGTCGTTGCGCAAACGCCGCAACAACCTGGTCGTTCACCAGTCTTTCAGGATAGCCAAAAAGGTCACCGGTTTTGTCGTAGAGTTCGTCGCGCCACGATTCGTCGCCCCAAAACAAATCCATACGTTTGAGATTTTTCGCATCTGCTTTTTCCCGATCGCGAAGCAAAACATTCCTATTGATATCCAGAATTGGGAAATTCAGAAAAATTTCAATGGATTTTAATTTGGCCGCGGCCTCGACTACCTGCCAGCTGAGATGAAGACCATAAGGATCCAGCAGACATAAAGCTCTGCAATAGTCTTCCCATCGAACAAGTGGAAAAACGTCCCTAACGAGTATCTTGTTACAGTCGCCATTGAAAACCTTCACGTCCTTTCGGTCACTGGCGACAACACGGAGGGATTCCGCCTTGTCGCCGTCGAGATCGACAAAAAAGTACCCCCTGAAAGGCGGATCGACATTCAGTGCGTTGAGCGGGCTGCCGGGGATGAAGTCGCCTGTGGTTTTGGAAACATGGACTCCGGCGCCCGCAAACGCATCGATATAGTAATGGCGAAACCTATGTTTGCTCAATATGGTCGAGTAGGCTGTTGCATATTTGCGCACGATTTCCAATTTGATTTCGGACCAATGCCCCACATGGTCGAGATCTTCCTTGTCGATCATGGTAATTCCTCAGCAGCAACAAATATATATATGTTATTGCAACAAATACAAATCTTTTCCATTCGCCTGTCGCAACTGTGTATCCCACCAAAAAATTACCACTCACGACGACATTTGTTAAGCCAGAACGGCCAAGCGGCCGAAACGAATTCATAGGCTGGTCGGCAGCGGAGGTTGACCAACCTGCCCGCCGGGGGGTATAACACGCGCTCGTTTGACCAACCGCCGGCTGGAAAATGCCGGTGTCGGAAGGGGTTTTAGGACCGATGTCGACGAACG
Organism: uncultured bacterium; assembly: GCA_964511015.1. Lineage (GTDB taxonomy): Bacteria > Lernaellota > Lernaellaia > Lernaellales > Lernaellaceae > FEN-1099. Next base: position 10,228 of record CAZEDX010000106.1, read on the forward strand.
TGCAAGTCGAGAAAATCAGCCCGGTCCGCGTGCGCGTCACGGTAACGATCGACGCCGATGCGGTGAACAAGGAACTGGAAAAGGTCTATCGCGAGATCAAGCGCGAGGCCGCCGTGCCCGGCTTCCGGCCCGGCAAGGCGCCGATGGATCTGCTCAAGCGGCGCTATGAGGAATACGCCAAGCAGGAAGTGAAGAGCCGCCTGGTCGGCGAACACCTGATGCACGCGGTGGAAGAGCACAAGATCCAGGCCCTCGGCTCGCCGGAACTGGAAAAGGACGAGTTCCAGGCCGACGGCGCCCTGGTCGTTTCCGCGCTGATGGAAACCAAGCCCGAGATCGTGCTGGGCCAGTACAAAGGCCTGGAAGTTACCCGCGAAAAGCCGCGCGTGCTGCCCGCGGCGATCGACGCCCGCCTGGAGCAGAAGCGGCAGGCCCTGTCCACCCTGGCCGAAATCACCGACCGCGACGTCGCGCAGAAGGACGACCTGGCGAAGATCGACTTCTCCGGCAAGATCGACGGTCAGGTCTTCAAAGACGGCGAGTACAAGGGCATGCTGCTCGAAGTCGGCAAGCCGTTCTACTACCCCGGCCTGGGCGACGCCGTCGAAGGCATGAAGAAGGGGGAAACGAAGGACGTGCCGGTGCAGATTCCGGCCGACTTCCCCCACGCCGACATCGCCGGCAAGAATGCCGTGTTCACCGTCACCCTGCACGGCCTACAGAAGCGCGAAGTGCCGGCGCTCGATGACGATCTGGCCAAGGACACCGGCGAGGCCGAAACGCTCGAAGAGCTCCGGCAGAAGATCCATGACGAAATTCTGAAGAGCGAGGAAGACCGCACGTTGCGCAACGCCAAGAAGGCGGTGGTCGACAAGCTGGTCGAACTGCACCCGATCGACGTGCCCGCCTCGCTGGTCGAAGGGCAGCAGGACTACATGGTCCGGCGCTTCAAGATGGAACTGGCGATGGCCGGCGTGCCGCTGCCCGACAACAAGGAAGCCGACAACCGCCTGCGCGAGCGCATCGCCGCCGACGCGAAAAAAGAAGTGCAGTCGGCGTTCTTGTTCCACGAAATCGCCAAGGCCGAGCAGATCACCGTCTCCGACGACGAGATCCAGGCCGAGTACGCCCGCGTGGCCGAACAACAGGGCCGCAAGGTCGAGGAAATCGCCGCCTACTACCAGAAAGAGAAGCTGGTCGACTCGCTGCGCGAGCGGCTGCTGGAAGACAAAGTGGTTGATTTTCTTTATGCGGCGGCTAAGGTAAATTGGGAAGAGGAAAAGGCGGCCCCGCCGGCGGAAGCGGCGGAGTCGAAACCGCAAGAATAGGCGCCGCGCCCCGAGGCCGGCGAAGGTAGTGCGATCATGTTGATTCCGATGGTCATCGAGCAAACCGGCCGTGGCGAACGATCGTACGACATTTACAGCCGGTTGCTGAAAGACCGCGTCGTCATTCTCGGCCAGCCGATCGACGACGACGTGGCCAATCTGATCATCAGCCAGCTTCTGTTCCTCGAAGGCGAAGACGCCGACGCCGACATCTCGCTCTACCTCAACAGCCCGGGCGGCTACGTCAGCGCCGGGCTGGCGATTTACGACACCATGCAGTTCATTCGCTGCCCGGTCAGCACCTTGTGCCTGGGCCAGGCTTCGTCGATCGCCGCGCTGCTGCTGGCCGGCGGCGCCAAGGGCAAGCGCTACGCGCTGCCGCACAGCAAGATGGTGTTGCACCAGCCGGCGGGCAGCTTCGCCGGTCAGGCCACCGACTTGGAAATCCACACCCGGCAGATTCAGGCCATGCGCAAGACGATCAACGAGATTCTCGCGCACCACACCGGGCAGGAGATGGACCAGATCGCTCGTGATACGGATCGCGATTTCTTCCTGTCGCCCGAGGAGGCGACCAAATACGGGCTGATCGACCAGGTGCTGGCCAAACGGCCGGCGGCCGGGCCCAGCCTGAAGCTGAGATGAAGCGATGAGAAAAACTGGCAGCGGCGGTTCCGAAGGTTCGCACAACCTGCATTGCTCGTTCTGCGGCAAGAGCCAGCGCGACGTGCGCAAGCTGATCGCCGGACCGAGCGTCTACATCTGCGACGAGTGCATCGAACTGTGCAACGACATCATCGCCGAGGAAACCCGCGGCGAGGAAGTCCACCGCGACGCGACCGCGGTGCCCACGCCGCGCGAGATCGCCGCGGCGCTCGATGAATACGTCATCGGCCAGGGCACGGCCAAGAAGGCGCTGGCGGTGGCGGTGCACAACCACTACAAGCGCATGAACTACCACGCCCGCGGCGAGGTCGAACTCGAGAAGAGCAACATCTTGATGATCGGCCCGACCGGCTGCGGCAAAACCTTGCTGGCGCAGACGCTGGCCCGCATCCTCCAGGTGCCGTTCGCCATCGCCGACGCCACCACGCTCACCGAGGCCGGCTACGTCGGCGAGGACGTCGAGAACATCATCCTTGCCTTGCTGCAGAACGCCGATTTCGACATCGAGCGCACCA
>CAZEDX010000107.1:0-12618 GCA_964511015.1 uncultured bacterium
CGAGTCGTTCGAGGTAGTCGAATTTGTCCGGGACAACCTCGTACACGTAGCCGTATTCTTGGTCTGGGACATCGATCATTGCCGTTTCCTCGCTGGCAACGATCGAATTCGGTTTCACCGTGATCGTTCGGCGTTTACCCCAGAAGGCTGCATCTCCACAGAAAAACACCGCGCAACATAAGAAAGAGATTTACATCGGCGCGAACTACTGAGTCCAATCGCTATAACCACAGTCCTTACATTTGACCAAGTAGTACATTTCGTCATGAGCTTCATCCAGTGCCGACGAAAAAACGAGCTTTTCGCTTCCGCAGGATGGACAATATTTCATACCAAATGGGCCAGACGCTCCATTGTCATAAATGACCTCATGGTATTTTTCAACGACCGCCTTTACGAAATTCATGGAAGGACTATTGCCTGTAACTGCATGCACAATCTCCTTCCGATCTTCCTCATTTCCGCTATTATAAGAAACATACTTCCTATCGATAATGAGTTCGGGAAGAGGTGTTGAATCGAGCTTCACAGGGATGATCTTGGGCCGACCCGACTCAATCGCTTTCATAATGACCGTCTTCAATTCAGAGCGAACCCATTTGGAAGTGTCAGCGTTTTTTGACCAGAGAATGAGAAAATGAGTGCACTTTTTCAATCCGCTCTGGATTTCATCAACAATTGAATCACCTGCTGAAATTTCCCATTCATCTACCCATACATTTATGTCCTCAGCGACAAGAAAAAGGGCAATGTCCCTGGCGATTTTTTTGTCAACTTTGTTGTGACTAATAAAAACGGTCTGATTCTCGTCCATTTCTAGCCCCTCTGCTATGAACGTTGGCAGCGTAGCACTCGGCGATCACATGAGGCAAGAACAAGTCAGTATCGTGGCCGACTCCACCGACAGACTACTGCGTCGCTGCCGAAGTCAGGCGTTCCCGTTCCACGCGCGAACGGCCCGGCCAGGCGGAGGCGTAGAATCCGGTCTTTGAGAACGGGTGCAAACCACACCTTGAACGCGGCCGAATAGACGTCTGGAACGGTACTACGATTTGCGCGGACGCAACATCGGCGTAGCGGACTGGAAATCTATAGTATTCGATCTTCCCTTGACGGCCCCGCTCCTTACTTGCTACCTTGTTCGACATAGAGTCCTCCTTCGGTGCTTGGTTGTTTGATTTGCAGACTCGACCTAAACCGAATCGAGGGCTCTTCTTCAATCCCCGGTCAGAAAGTGCGAAAAATAGGGTACGTTATCCAAAAAGCTATCATTCGTGCGGAAACGTCGTCAATTGTTTTTTTGTGTCAAATTGTATCCGCTTTTAAAGGGAAAGTGAATTTGTCGCCTGGTTTTCGCAACCAGAAGATGGACTGTTTCCCATTTTTTAAGTCCGGCTCATCGGACGATAGTTATTCCCTTCTTCCACCGAGGGGAGAAGGGGGAGTTGTAAAGCGCCTCGGCTCGCCTGCCATGGGAGAGGGGTCGGGGGTGAGGGGGCCAGTGTACGGAGAAGAAAACAAAGCCGGGCGGCCAGCCCGCACCATGCCGCACCCAACAAAAAGGGCGGGCCCGTAGGCCCGCCCGTGGCGGTTGGAGGAAATCAGCAGCTTATTGGAATTCGATGTAGTCGATCGCCGCGACCGAGTCGTAGATCGCGTCGGCCACGTCGCTGACGGTGATCAGCACGGTGATCGTCGTCGCGCCGGCGGGCAGCGGGTATTCGGCCACGCGGCCCATCACGTCGCCACCGTCGTTTTCACCGCGCGGCGTGTTGCCGTCGGTGCCGCCCCACACCAGGTGGCCGTCGAGCATGTACGCGCCGTTGCTGTACGGGTCGGCGCTGGTCGGGTTGTATTGGGCGTCGGCGCTGTCGGCGATGAAGCCGATGACGCCTTCGGCCGGGGTCAGCGGATCCCAATTGTTGTCGCCGTTGATCGTGCGGCTGACCACGTAGCCGGTTTCACCCTGGATCAACACGGTGAACACGTCGTTGTACGCCGAGCCCACCCATTCCTGGTATTCCTGGCTGATGAAGTCATAGGACACGATCATCTTCGAATAGCCGCTCACGTTGAACGTGCGCATCACGGTGCAGGCCTGCAGACCGGACTGGGTCGGCGAGCCGGTCGAGATGTAGGCAAAATAGCCGCCGGCATCCGTGCCACCCGGGAACAGCAGGGCGTAGTCGTCGGCGTCGTTGTAGATCGCGAAGCAGTCGCCGGTGCTGCCCCAGGCCGCCACGCCGTCGTCAAATTCGAAACGGTCGCCGTTGCCGGTTTGGCCGCCGCTCGGCTGGTCTTCGTTCAGCTTCACTTTGCCCACCGCAACGATGTTGGTGCCCTGGTCCTCGCCACCACCCGGCAGTTCGCCGTTGTCGGTGCCGTCATCGAGGTTGTCGCTCTCGGGCTCGCTGCCCGGGTCTTTCGGGTCGGGGTTTTCGCCCGTGTCGGTGACCGGCGCGTCCTGGCTGCCGGAGCAGTCGCCCGCGTCGAAGTTCACCAGGGCCGGCTTGCCGTTCAGGCTGGGCAGCGCCCACGAGCCCGCGCCGCGCGCGTAGGTGAAGAACGGGCCGTCGGTCGCGGTGACCAGCACCGTGTCGTCGGCCGGCGAATTGCCGTTGCAGTCGGTCACTTCACCGGTGATGTAGCCGAACGGCTTGGTCGCCGCATAGCACACGTACCAGCCTTCACCGGACGAGCCGATGCTCGGGCCCATCTTTTCGATGGCTTCGGTGTCCAGCTTGATCTCGCTGTCGGCCAGCAACACCTTGTTGGCATAGCGCAGGGCGCCCAGTTCCTCGTCCACGCGGGCGAAGACGACCTGCAAGGTGATGTCGTCGAAGTTGAGAATGTCTTCGAACATGCTGACGTCGACCGAGAAATCCTGGTCCATCAACGAGATCTGGTCTTCGTCCTTGAGATACACCGCGAACAGGTAGGTCCAGTTTTCGGGCACCGGGGCCTTGGCGCACTTTGGAATGCCGTCCTCGTCCACTTCATCGCTGTCGCAGTTTTCCAGGTCCCAATGGAGCCCGGTCGCCTCTTCGAGGGCTTCTTCGGCCGCTTCGGCGCAACCACTCAGCCAGATGGCGAACATGGCCAAGACCGCTAGCATCAAAAGTCTCATAGTTCGATTCATGATTCCTCCCTTGAAATCTATTTACCGAATCCGGTTATGCTGCTTCCTGAACAGAACCTTTTTCTGCGCCTTACATAGCAGACTAACCCCTTGGAATCAAGGAGTTGTCCAGAACATCGGCGCGCTGCGAGAAAACCTGAGTGAAAACCGAAGGCTGACTAACGGTACAAAATGGGGTCGAATGGATTGGTCGAACCGTCGGTCACCGCGACGTGCACATGGTCGCGTAGGTAGAGAATGACCACCTTGCGCCCCGGCATGCGGGCCAGGCCCTCTTCGAGTTTGTCGAACGAGTAGTAGCGGAAGTCGGTCAGCTTCTGGTGGTACAGAAATTCCAGCGCCTTCGTGCCGCCCAGCACGTAAACGCCCTCCATGTAGTAGATCGAATAGAGTGGTGCCGGCCCCGGGTAGCGGTTGACCGCGATGACCTGCGGGCTGGCCAGCACCGGCATCTGGGATTTGATCTCGTTCATGATCTGTTGGGTGCGCAGGCCGTTGTCGCGCAGACGGCTGAGCTTGTGGGTCACGGAGAAGGCCTGGCTGACCACGAGCAACAGCAGAAAAGCGACTAGGAGCCATTGCACGTACCGCTGCCCGGCGCGCCAGGCGTGAACGAACAGCGCCAATAGCGACGGCCCGAACAGCGTGGCGAACAACACGTTGGGCTTGTACAGGTACAACTCGCTGACGGCGTTCATGAAAATGTCGGGGGTCATCACCACGAACATCAGCACCAGGAGCATGATCACCCGGTTGCGCCGCGCGGGCGTCCCTTCAGCCAATCGCCGCAGGCCGGCCACGAACAGCGCGGTGGTGTCCAGCACCGCCAGCGCGCAGATGGACAGAAACACCAGGTCGCCCGTGCGCAGCACAATGATGGACGTGCCGACCGGAGTCAGCAAACCCAGCAGAAACAGAACAATGTTGACCGGCACGTTGAGGCCGAACCAGATGTCATACCTTCCGTTCGGGCTGAACCGGATGCCGGTGGCGCCGGCGTTGGTGCGCAGGGCGAAATACACGGCCAACACCAATGCGAACGGCACGGCCAGTGCCAGGGCGCGCCGGAGCCGGCCGCCACGCGGCGCCCGCCATACCTCCACCGCGCCGAGCAAGGCCAGCGCCGGGGCGTAGCCGATGCCGGAGTCTTTCCACAACAGCGAGGCGAACATCCAAACCGCCGAGTGCCAGCCGGTCCACGCCGCCACCGGTTCGTCGTCGTAGCGCCGCACCAAAAGGCCCATCGCCACGGTGCCGCAGAAGGTGGAGTAGATCAGGCACGCCGCGTCATTCGACAGCACCGCCATGCCGTTGGCCTGGCTGAGACCGAAGAACAACGCCGCGCCAACCGCCTCCGGCGCCGACAACCGCCAGCGGCGGGCGAACCAGAACACGCCCCAGACCATCAGCAGATGCCCGCCGATCGTCGCCAGACGATAGAGTAGCGGATCGGTGCCCATCATCCAAACGTTGAAGCGGATGAGCAGATGCTCAAACGGGCGGTAAAATTCCGGATTGTAGTACGCGCCGAACAACCGCCACCACGGCTGGCGCAAGGTAAATAACACCTTGCTCCAGGCGATGAAGTCGTCGCCGAACAGGCGCAGATCCAGCGAAGCCGAATAGAGAATGGCGACAGTCAGCAGCACCAGACCAAGCCGCACCCGCCAGGCCGGCGGTGCGCCCAATGGTTGAGGACGGGCGGGCGGCAGAATGGGGGACTGCGCCAATCGTTTCTCCGCTTTTTTCGCCTCGGCTGCGTGCCGGATTCGGGTTTGGCCCGTGAGAATGGCGTTCCTTGTGGACAAAAACGCCCGCACCAAAAATGCCCCTTATGAAACCCCGAAACGCCATGTTTTTCAAGGCGCTAGACAGTAAAAGATGTTCGAGTACTTCAAGGTGCAGGGAAATTCCACAGCAACTAGTGTTTGTGAGATCAACAAGTTAGGCACATAGAAGGGCCAAAAGGCGTGCAATCGGCACATCAAAGCAGCCAAACACGCACCAGACGGGGGTGATGGTGCACTCGCGTCATTTCGACACCCGGTGTCCAGTGAGTTGTACACAGGTTGTGCACAGAGATTCGGTCGCAGGTAGCCTCGCTGCCGCTCATTTCGAACGGCTGTTCCACAACGCCAGGGGGTCTACGACACCGCTAGCCATGAGCATTCAAAAAACACGGCCATTTAACGGGCATTTCTCGCATTTTCGCTTCAATAAAATCAACTACTTGCCAACCGTGTACACGGTCGTAAAACGGCAAACGAGCGCCAAGCAAGCCCAGTGAGAACAGGCACTTACAACACGAGAAGAGCGTGTTGGCACGGCTTATTAACGCAAAAAAGGTTCGTCGCCTCGCCTGGCGATCAGTCTTTCACGACACCGAGGCTGGTCAGTTTGCGCGCCTGGCAGACCGTGACCGCCGTCAGGTTGACGATCGATTCCGGATCCGCGCCGCGTTGCAAAACGTTGAAGCAGCCGTTGAGGCCCAGCAGCAGTGGACCCACCGCGACCGCACCGCCCAACTCGCGCAGTAGCTTGTAGCCGGAGTTGCCGCTGGCCAAATCGGGGAAGACGAGCACGTTGGCTTCCTTGGTTAGCTTGGCGAACGGGAAGTTGGTCTTCATGATAGTCGCGTTCACTGCGGTGTCGGTTTGCATTTCGCCGTCGATTTCCATCTCAGGGCGCAGTTGGCGCACGATCTCGGTGGCCTGGCGAACCTTTTCGGAAAGCGGTCCGCGCGCCGAGCCGAAGTTGCCGTAGCTGATCATCGCCACGCGCGGCTTCAAGCCGAAGAACGAGGCGAGGTCGGCCGTCTTGATGGCGATGCACGCCAGTTCGTCGGCCGCCGGGTTGCTGTTCACCGTGCAATCGGCCATGAACAGCACCTTGTTTTTGAAGAGCATCATGTACACGCCGACAGCCACCTTGGCGTCGGGCGCGCGGCCCAGCACCTGCAACGCCGGGCGAACGGCGTCGGGGTAATTGCGGGTCACGCCGCCGACCATGCCGTCGGCCTCGCCCATGCGCACCATCAACGTGCCGAGGTAGGCGGGATTGATGCGAATTAGCCGCTCGGCCTCGGCGACCGTGATGCCCTTGCGTTGCCGCAGCTCAAACAGCGCCTTCACGTAGCGGCACAGGTCGGGCAGGCGGTCGGGGTCGATGATCTCGCACCCTTCCAGATCGAAGCCGATGGTCGCCGCTTCTTGCCGAATGCCCCGCTCCCAGCCCAGCAGCACCGGTGTGGCAAAACCTTCTTCGATGATCTGGTGCGCGGCGCGCAGCACGTTGGGATCCTCACCTTCAGGGAACACGATGCGCGCAGGCCGGGCGCGGGCGATGTTGATCACGTTGCGCATGATCCACTGCGCCGGCCCCAGCAGCTTTTCCAGATGGTCGCGGTAGCGCTCGACATCGAAGTCGCTCACGCGCGCCACGCCGCTTTCAATTGCGGCTTCCGCCACCGCGGGCGCGACCCACAGCAGGGCGCGGCGGTCGAACGGTTTGGGAATGATGTAGTCGGGGCCGAAGGAGAAATGCTGGCCTTCGTAGGCCTTGGCCACCGATTCCGGCACCTCTTCGCGGGTCAGCGCGACCAGCGCGTGCACGGCGGCGATCTTCATCTCGTCGTTGATCTTGCGCGCCCGCACGTCCAGCGCGCCGCGGAAGATGAACGGGAAGCCCAGCACGTTGTTCACCTGGTTCGGGTAGTCCGACCGGCCGGTGGCGATAATCACGTCGGGCCGCGCCCGCCGCGCGTCTTCCGGGGTGATTTCCGGATCGGGATTGGCCATCGCAAAGACGATCGGATGCGGCGCCATCTTGCGCAGCATCTCCGGCGTCAGTGCGCCTTTGACCGACAGGCCGACAAAAACATCGGCGCCGTCGAGCGCGTCGGCCAGTGTGCGTGCCGAGGTGTCCGTCGCCCATTCCGCCTTGTACTCGTTCATGCCCTTGGTGCGGCCCTGATGAATGACGCCCTGGGTGTCGCAGAACGTGACGTTCGCCTTGGTGGCGCCCATCTTCACGTACAGGCTGGCGCAGGCGATGCCCGCCGCGCCGGCACCGTTGACCACGATCTTCGCGTCGGCCAGCTTGCGGCCGGTCAGCTCGCAAGCGTTGACCAGCGCCGCGGCGCTGATGATCGCCGTGCCGTGCTGGTCGTCGTGGAAGACCGGAATGTCCATCAGCTCCTGTAACTTCTTTTCGATGTAGAAGCACTCCGGCGCCTTGATGTCTTCCAGGTTGATGCCGCCGAAGGTCGGCTCGAGCAGACGGACGGCCTGGATCAGTTCGTCGGGATTGACCGTGGCCAGTTCGAGGTCGAAGACGTCGATGTCGGCAAAGCGCTTGAAGAGCACGCCTTTGCCTTCCATCACCGGCTTCGAGGCCAGTGCGCCGATGTTGCCCAGGCCGAGCACGGCAGTGCCGTTGCTGATCACCGCGACCAGGTTCCCGCGCGCGGTGTATTTGTAGACGTCGAGCGGGTTCTTTTCGATCTCCAGGCACGGAATCGCCACGCCCGGCGAATAGGCCAGGGCGAGCTGCTTGCTGGTCGAGCACGCTTTGCTGGAAATGACCTCGATCTTCCCCGGACGTCCTTCCGCGTGATAGTTCAGCGCGGCCTCACGTTGGTTCGGCATGGTTGTACTCCTTGAAACCCAAAACCACAGGTCAGTCGGGGCACCTTTATCCCTCCCGCCGCGGCCTGTCAATCAGCCGGACGAGAGAGCCGCGTGGGTTGCACCCCCTTGAAACGAAAAGGATTCACGTTGCATAGGCCGGTGCCGCCGGCGGGGTGACAGCGGGTCGAAGTCCTTCTATACTTTCGCCGTCTCGGGCCGAAAAGGATGAAGTCATGGTGCGTCGCATTTCCTTGTTGTTGATATTCACGCTGTTGTTCGCCACCACCGCGTTCGCCGCGCAGGCCACCGTGGCCCAGCAGGCGGAACAAATCAATCAGGCCATCCGAGCCCAGCACGCCAACTGGCGCGCCGACGCCAACACCTTCACGGCGCAGCTGTCGAATGAAGAGTTCGCCGCGATGCTCGGCGTCGACCAGTCGCGGCCGAATCAGATCCGCGACGTCTGGCGGCCGTCGGGCAACCGCTCGCTGCCGGCGCACTATGACTGGCGCGATATCAGCGGCGACAGTTACGTCACCCCGATCCGCTACCAGGGCCGTTGCGGCTCGTGCGTCGCGTTTGCCTCGGTGGGCGCGGTCGAGTCGGGCATTCTGATTCGCGACAACACGCCGAACATGGACATCGATCTGTCCGAACAACAGGCGTTCAACTGCTCGTGGTTTGCTGGCTGCGACTACGGCTCGACGGCGGGCGACGTGCTCTCGACCATCAAAAGCAACGGCGTGGTCGATGAAGACTGCTTTCCCTACATGTCGGGCGGCACGGTCTACGACTACGACTGCGCCGACGCGTGCGACGACGCCGCCAACCGTTCGTTCCAGATCGCCGGCTACCAGTCGATCTGGGGCGGCGTGAACGCGATCAAGCAGGCGATCATGGACCACGGTCCGGTTCTCGCCTCATTCACCGTGTACGAAGACCTCAAGTTTTACGTTGACGGCGTGTACCGCCACGTCTGGGGCAGCTACCTGGGCGGGCACGAAGTGTTGCTGATCGGGTGGGACGACGCCGACCAGGCCTGGATCGTGAAGAATTCCTGGTCCGAGAAATTCGGCGAAGACGGCTTCTTCCGCATCTACTGGTATGCCTGCGGCATCAGCGGCGACACCGTGAAGGTCGACATCGGCACCGACACCTTCACCCCGGGCGACCCGCCGGGCGGCGACTGCACGGCCGCCGGCGCGCACCTGTACGACACCTGCGGCTTGGCTTACGACCTGGCCGACGAAACGCTCTCCGAAGACGGCTTCGTCGCGGCCTGCGAAGCGGGCGACCTGCCGCAGTGCGTGCACTCCTGCCACGAGCAGCACAGCGACTGCAACCTGCTGGCGACCTGCATCGGCTTCTGCACCGACCAGTGGTGCGATATGGGCCTAACCTATATGTACGATAGCTGCGGCCTTGGCGTGGAACTCACCGCCGGCGAACCGCTTTCGAAAGAAGACGCGATCGCGCTGTGCGACGAGGTGGGCTACGCCTCGGCGGCGATGAAGTGCGAGCTGGAATGCGTAGCGCGCAGCACCGACTGCGACTCGCTCGAAACGTGCCAGGCCGACTGCACGCTGTGCCCGTTCCCGACCGTCGATTTCTCGGTCGACACCACGGGGGGCGAGAACGCGCCGTTGACGGTCACCTTCACCCGCAACGTGACCATTCCGGACAACTGCGCGCCGAACGTCACGCACTGGGATTTCGGTGACGGCACGAGCAGCTACTCAGACGAAGACGTGGTCACCCACACTTACACCGCCGAGGGCGTCTATTCGGTCGAACTGCGCGTGACCAACGCCGCCGGCCCGGGCATCAAGTACCTGCCGGATCTGATCACCGTCGGCCCGGCCATCGTCGATGACGACACCACCGACGATGACACCACGGTCGACGACGACGTGACCGACGACGACGCCGCCGACGATGATGCGACCGATGACGACGCCACCGACGACGACACCGCCGCCGATGACGATCTCACCGACGACGACCTTTCGGATGACGACAACGTGACCGACGACGACGACGCCGATGACGACAGCACCGACGACGACACCGCCGCTGACGATGACGACGATGACGACGACAGCGGGAGCTCGTGCGGCAGCTGATCGCGTTTCCGAAAAACCAAGGGCGAGGCCGCGGCCCCGCCCTTTTTTTTATCATCCGGGATGAGTGCGTCCCACATGTCATCAAGGCTCACCCAGTATTAAAAAAGAGTTCGGAGCGCTGTTTTCCCGAGCGCAGTCGAGGGGGCGTTGGTCGCTCCGACAAACGGCAGATTGTCTCCTGTGGTACCGCTTCCCTGCTGGATGAGCCTTTTTTCAACAGAGGGCAACGCGCGGCGGAGTTACTCGCTGGCTTTGCCTTCGGAAGGCGCGCCTCCGGCTGCCGGCGGCGGCAGGGGTGCGAACAGATCGTCGGGAAGTTCCTCGGGCGTGGCGACCGGCGGGGCCGGGGTCGGCTGCGCTTCCTCTTCGGTGGGCGTCGGCGTCGGGGTCGGCGTTGCCGCCTCCGCCTCCGCCGTTTCTTCTGCCTGCTCCTCGTCGTTGATCGCTTTGAGCAGGTCTTCCCGTTGCTTGTCGTCGCGGTAGCGGCCGAGCAGCCAGCCCAAGATAATGCGCTGCCGCCGCTGCAGGTATGACGACGGCCGGCCGGGGTTCGAGCGCAGCGGCGAGGGCACCGCCGCGACCAGCAGCGCCGATTGCTGCGGCGACAATCCGCGCGGCGAGGTGTGGAAATAGTGCATCGACGCCGCTTTGACGCCGAACACGCCGTCGCCCCACTCGATGATATTGAGGTACAGTTCGAGAATGCGGTCTTTCGGCAGCGCCAGTTCCAGCCGCACGGTCAGAATCGCCTCGATCATCTTGCGCCAGTAGCTCTGCTTCGGCGACAGCCACAGGTTCTTGGCCAGTTGCTGGCTGATCGTCGAGGCGCCGCGCACGATGCGGCCGCGCTTTTTGTTGTATTTGTAGGCGGCGCGGATGGCGTCGAAATCGAGGCCGTGATGCTTGTAGAAATTGCCGTCCTCGGCCATCACAATCGCGCGGCGCAGCGAAGGCGCGATCTCGGCGAGCGGCACGTATTCGTATTGCAGATGGAACGGTTTGCCGCGCTCCTTAGCCTGGTCTTCGCGGTAATCCATCATCGAGGTCTTGTGCGGGTTGAACCAGCGGTAATACCAGACCGACGGACACAGGATGTAGCTATAGATGACCGGAGACAGCAGTATCAGGATTAACAACAGCACCCGGCGCCGCCGACGGCGTTTGGGCAATCGCGGCTCGTTTCGTTCCAACATGGCGGCGAGATTCTAGACCAGGACCGGTCGGCCGGCCAAGGGTAGACCCCTTTTCTTTTTCGCCGTGATTTGGTAATACACACGCACGTTTGTGCGCCGGTGATCTTTGAGCGACGCCGGAGTGGTGGAATTGGTAGACGCAGGGGACTCAAAATCCCCCGGTACTTGGTACCATGCCGGTTCGATTCCGGCCTCCGGCACCACGTGAAAAGCCCCGTAGTTTTGAAAGACTACGGGGCTTTTCTTTTCCACCATAAAGATTCACGATAACTATTCTGTTGTGCATCGTTGTGCTTTACCATTCGGTTGATAATAGATTTGCTCAAGCAGATCAGATCAACTGAACCTCAGTCGGCTTGGCCGCCATTAAAAAAAAGGTGAATGGCGTATGGGTTTCGCCCAAATACTGGTTGGGTTGTTTTTTGTGGTCTCGGTCTTTGCGACGACTGGGTTCACATGTTGAGATCGCCATCGGCCATTCGTGCGACGGTTGCTCGAAGACGGGTAGCGTCGAGAATATCAGCGGGTTACATTCCTAGTTCTACGCGAATACGGCACAGCGTCGAAAAGCAATGGTCTGCATGTGTCTCCACCGTTGTGCAAGAAAGCTAATGCCGTTGATGTAAAATGAGCCTGCGGCGCCTAGGCCCCGCAACAAATCCCGTTTGAGTCTTCTCTGCCTACGAAATCGTTGCCCGAATCGTCGTCCGGCAGACCATCGAAGTCGTCATCTTCTTCTTCTTCATCGTCATCCGCGTCGTCGTTCCCATCATCGTCTTGGTCATCGTCCTGATCGTCGTCCGAGTCGTCGTCGATGGTGTCGTCGTCAGAATCGTCATCCGAGTCGTCATCGATGGTGTCGTCGTCAGAATCGTCATCGCTCGTATCGTCGTCCACCGTATCGTCATCCGTGATGTCGTCGTCGGAAGTGTCGTCGTCGACGGCATCGTCATCAATCACGTCGTCGTCCGTGGTGTCGTCGTCAACTGGTGGAAGGCACTCGTCGGTGTCTTCGTGGCATTCGAGACCGGTTTCGCACGGATCACCGGTGTGTTCGCAGCTGGTTTGATTGCAGGTGTCGGTCCCCGTGCAGAACAGTCCGTCGTCGCATGAACCACCGTCGTTGACCGTCCATTCCTCAATGGATTGGTCAACCGCGCAGATCTCGCACGGATTTTCCGGGTTGGCCTCGCCGTCGAGATAGCAATGGTTGCCGATAAAACAGTCGGTACAGGGAACGAGTTTGGCCAACACTGTAGTGCAGCATCCTTGAGTGGCCAGTGCATAAACCGCGTTTTCACTATCTATCACAATGTCACTGGCAAATCTCATTTCGCCTTTGCTGGATTCGAGGATCTGATACCAACTCAGGTTGCCATCTGTAGAATACTGTGCAACTAGCATTCCAGGGTGCGATGTGGAAATGTCGTCCCATATATTACCGACCAACGCAATATTTCCATCGTTTTCGAGAACAACAGGAGCGTGTCCCGTTCATAGTTGAAAGTTGAAAAAAGGAAGGCGGTTCATTAGCG
>CAZEDX010000108.1:0-648 GCA_964511015.1 uncultured bacterium
CGTATCCCCCTGGGTCGGCGGCGACATCGGTATCGACGCCCACATCGCCGATCGTGTCCAGCGTCTTGATGCGCCAGACGCCGTCGTTGAACCGCGCGTACTTCAGGTTGCCATTGGTTCGGTCGTAGTAGGCCACATGCACCCAACCCAGCGCGCCGACCGCGACCGAGGCATAACGACCGACATCGCCGGCGCAGTCGACCGCCTGCCATACCCAGCCGCCTGACGCATTTGTGCCGTAAATCAGATCATGGGCTCGCGTGTCGTAATATACCGCGTGCAACCGGCCTGCCTCGTCGACGGCCAGGTCGGGATCGGCGGCGCGCTCGGCCAATTGTGTTACCGTCCAAAATCCGTCGGCCTCCAGCGAGTACAAAAACAAGGCTTGCACCCGCAAAGCCAAGACATATTGCGAGCCATCAGGCGCAATTTTAATAATCGAGGCGGCGGAACCGGCCGGAGCGCCATCAACGAACTGCAGATCGAGATCGACAACGGACGTGTCATCGTCGCCCGTGTCGTCATCGGGCGCGGTATCGTCATCGATGATAGTGTCGTCGTCGGTGAAAGTGTCGTCGTCGTACAAATCGTCGTCGACGACGTCATCGTCCACATCATCGTCGGCGTCATCGTCCAAGTCATCGTCGA
>CAZEDX010000108.1:748-11678 GCA_964511015.1 uncultured bacterium
CATCATCGTCGACATCATCGTCGACGTCATCGTCCAAGTCATCGTCGACATCATCGTCGACATCATCGTCGACGTCATCGTCCAAGTCATCGTCGACATCATCATTTAAATCGTCATCCGCGTCGTCATCGAGGTCATCGTCTGAGTCGTCGTCCAGATCATCATCGACATCGTCGTCCGGCGGTGCGGCGTCGTCATCGAGAATAATGTCGTCGTCCGCTCCGTGACCGTCATCATCGTCATAGTTGGGGCTGCAGATCGCACCGAGAAGGAAAAGACAGGAGAGAAGAAAGGCTAAACTACATGTACGAATCATCGACCCTCCCCTCGCCGCCGATGATCCTCACGCGCAGCCGGAACCCGTACTGTTTGGAATTGTACCACAGAAGTATGAAGCAATGGCAAGTGTAAATTTTACCTTTCAGCGCGTCCGGTCCGAACCAACGGCGAGGAGGGGTATTTACAGCCCGATTCGATCGCCCGGATTCACCACCCGGGACGGAAACGGCAACGCCGCCATTTGCGCGGCGATCTCGTCGGCAAAACCCTGATGTCGATGCACCACCAGAATGAGCGGCGGCTGGTCCCAGCCGGCGAGGTCCGCTGCCAGCGTTTGCGGCGTGTAGTGGCCCGTCCGGCGCGCGAACTCCTCGCGCTCGTTGGGCAGGGCCACCTCTACCAAAGCATGGGTGACCCCGCGCTCGCGGCAGGCGCGCCAGATGCCCTCCGTGCGCGTGGTGTCGGTGACGAACGCCAGCGCCGCGCCACCGCCTTCGATGACGTAGCCGGCGTCGGGAACGATGTGATTCAGCCCCACGCAGGTCACGCGGTACGGACCCACCTCCCGCGTCTCGCCGTCGGCCAGTTCGCGATAGGCCATGACCGGCCCCGTGGATGGGTGGGAGTAGTCCACCCACAGCGCGTTGTTGAACAGGTGCGCGCGCAGGGTTTCGAGCACGGCGGGCAGGCCGAAAATCTCTATCGGCGGACCGGTCCGGTCGCATCCTTGCAGTAGGAAAGGCAGCTCTTTGACGTGGTCCAAATGCGCGTGCGAAACGAGCACGCGGCGGATGGTTTTCAACGCCGCCGGAGGCAGCACGCTGGCCACCGTGCCGGCGTCGAGCAAGGTGTGTCCGTCAAGCAGGTAACCGCTGCTCGGACGCCCCGGCGCGAGGCCTCCGTAGCACCCCAGAATCTGCAGTTCCAACAGCCTTCTCCCGGTTGATAATGCGACCCCATCCTACGCACGCGCGGCGGGGGTGGAAAGGGCGTCGCGGCGGCGCTGGATTCCCCTGTCACACCCCCCTATACTGACGCTTTCTGAGTCGGGGAAAACGTTGCTCAAAAGGCTGGTCTATGCTCTCCTGATGGCGGCGTTGGCGCTGTTGGTCATTGCCGTCGTGACTGAGGTTTTGCTGCGGGCAACCGCGGGCGAGGAACTGCGCTCGCAGCTGGCCATGGCGAGCCTCATGCACTGGGAGGATGGACACGGTCTGGTGCTCGCTCCCGACGCGGTGGTGGAAGCCCTGCTGCCGACCGGCGAGGCCGCGTATCTGGTGCGCACCGACAAGAACGGTCTGCGCAGCAACGGGCTGGCCCCGCCGCGATCCACTTCCCCCACCCTGTTGTTGCTCGGCGACAGCATGGTCTTCGGCGTGGGAGTGAACGACAACCAGACCATCGCCGCGCGGCTACAAACCCGCCTCGATTCGCCCGTGCTCAACGCCGGTTTCCGCGCGGGCAGTTGCGTCACCGCGCAGTCGGTCTACCTGCGCGACTACGGCCTGGCGCTGGACCCTCAACTGGTGCTCCTGTTCTTCTTCGCCGGCAACGATCTGGTGGACATGCGCGTGCATCACGCCAACGGCAGCGACGCCTATGGCTTGCCGAAGTGGGTGCACGTGCCCGGTGGGTTGATCCCCGCCACGCTCAAACGCACGGCGTTGTACCAGTTCTTCGGCCTGCGCCTGATTCCCGGCATCTTGCAGCAGCAGCCCAAGACTCCCGCCCGCCCCACCGCCGCCACGACCGCGGCGCCGTTCGCGCTGGAAGCCGAGTGGCAGGAGGCGCGCGGCTACCTCAATGGAATGGCGCGGTTGTGTGGCGAGCGAAACGTTCGTTTCGCGATCGTGCTGGTGCCGTACGGCGTGCCGCAGCGGCCGGCCTACGCCGCGGCCAGCCAGCGCGTGCTGGCCTTCGCGGGGCAAGGCGGGCCGCCGATGTTCGACCTCGAAGCGGTGCTCGCACGCGACGCCAACCCGAGCCGTTTCTTCTACCCGGTCGACGGTCATTTCACGCCGGCCGGCTGCGAGGCGGTGGCTGTCGGTTTGATGGACTGGATACGTCAGTTGTTGTCCGCTCCGCCGGCGGCGCCCCCCCCCGGCCATCAACTAGATCACAGCGGTCAATTCCATCTCGACCAGCAGATCGTGGCGACAGACGTCGGCGCGCACGACCACCAGCGGCAGCGAGGGCAAACGCCGTTTCGCGGCAACCTCTTGAAAACCGTCGTAGACCGCCGCATTCGCGCAGAACAGCGTGGCCGTGCCGACGTGCTCCCACCCTCCCCCTTCGGCGGTGAGAATCGCCTCCAGGCAGTCGAGCATTTCCGCGCATTGCGCCGCCGCATCGCCGACGTGCACGGTACGCCCGGCGGCGTCGATGCTGGCCGTACCGGAACAGTAGACGGTGCGCCGGCCGGCGGTTTCCACCACCATCGCGCGCGAGAAGGCCGAGCCGTAATCGAACGCCTGCTCTTGGCGCGCGGTGCGCTGCACGGGCCGCACGGCCAGGCCGCTCTCCGGGCCGCAGTTCAGCGCGAGCACATCCATCGCGCATGCGGCGCCGGCGACGAGCCCTTGAATGCCGGTGCTGGCGGGAAAGGCGAGTTCCGTGGTCCGCCCGTCGAAGCCGATCTCGCGGTAGAACCCGGTGCGCACGCGGTTGAAGTCGCCGTACCAATCGAGCAATCGGGCGAGGTAGATCCACGTTCGGCGGACTTGCCGGTAGGAGAACCCCGCGCCGGCGAGTTGTGCGTCGGCGCGCCGGAACATCGCCGCGGCCTGCTCCACCGCTTCGCGCGGCAAGCGGCCGGCGTCATCGGCGCCGGTCACGGCCGACAGGCACAGATAGTCGAAGCCCGGTCCGCGCCAGCGGCGCCCGACCGGCATCACGGTCTCCACCCGGTGCCCGGCGCGCGGCGTGACGCACCAGATCTGCACGCCGCCAAATTCGCCGCCGTCGAGAGGCGCACCGTCGATGAACGCGAACGGCACGTTGGTCTCCAGACCATGCGCCCGATAAGCCTCCCGCCGCGCCGCCGCGATGCGGGGTTCGGCCGCCGCGCGACCGTAAGCCTTTTCCTGAATGACGCGCGCACCGTCCCGCGCCAGGTGACGGGCGAGTTCGGCGTAGCCCTCCGCGGGCGTTGGCGACGCTTCGGCACCGGGCACTATGGCGAGCGTCAGATACGCCTCGGCCGCATCGAGGCCCAGTACCCGGCGAAGCTCCGGCTTTCCGTGTTCCGACATAGACGTCATGGTACGAAAGACCGCCGCGAAAGGGCAACCCGGCGCCGGCCTGGTTTTGCCGCCAGGCTCCGGCGAGTATAATCGCGGGGCATGACCAAAGCTCGACTGCTGCTGCTCTTCGCTTTGGCGACCACGTTGGCCGTCGCCGGTTGCCAAACCAAATCGCCGGTCAAGATGCGTCTTAACGACGATGTCGTGCGCTTCAGCGGCGCCACCTACCACGGCGGCGAATGGCGGCTGGATGTGCGCGGGGTGAAGCCGGCCTTGCGGCCCGGCGAAACGTTCGAATGGCTGCTCGACTACGAGATGTCGGGCGAAGACTACCGACGCGTCATACCGAGTCTCGACAGCGTGGGCGTGGCCCTGGCGGCGCGGCGCATGTTCGACGCCGACGGCCGGTTCAAAGACCAGAGCGGCACCTTCTATTCCACCCAGCTCACGCCGAGCGGGTTGCCGGTCGAAGGCCAGCAGTGGTTCATCGCCAGCAGCTATTTCGGCGGACCCTATCGCACGCCGCTCGACATCTACCGGGAAATCCCCAAGTCCAAATTGTCGGCGGGCGCGGACCGCATCCGCTTTCGACTGCCGTTGCGCGTGACGATTCCGGCGGACTTTCCCGCCGGTGTGTACCGCCTGGAACTGGCGGTGGTGGCCAATGTGCGCGGCGAGCAGATCCGTTTGCCGCTGCTGCTGGCGGTCGACCAATCGTTGTTCGGCTGCAACCTGCCCTACCAGGACGCGGTCTTCGCGCCGTTATTGTTTCCGCCGGTGCGCATCGGCGAGCCGCGGCCGCCGCGCATGGTCTGGACGCTGTTTTCCAGCTACCCGAATCAAGGCGTGGCCGGCGTGGTGGCGAAGGAAGACGAAAAGCATTTCGCCGTCACCACGCGGGTGAAGCTGCCGACGCGGTACACCCTGCCCTGCGTTCCCGAACGCGATGCGTGCGAGTTCCCGGTCGAGCCGGACATGCCCACGCTCAATCGCATGCACTACTTCCAGATTCGCGATTTCGTCACCCAGCCGTTCGAGCCCGATTGGAGCCGCGGCAGTTACACCGCGACGATCACCAATCCGGATGGAAAAGTAGTGAAACTCGGCCCGTTCGATCTGCCGCAGCCCGATCGGCTGACCCGCCAACTGTGGCGGTCGCCGGCGGCCTATCGCTTCAGCCAATACGGCCGCTACGAAATCCGTCTGACCGGCGAGATGTACGACCGTTTCGGCAACCGGTACCTCGGCGGCGGCACCTATGAAGTGTGGGTGGCCTTGCCGTTGACCTTCGCTACCGGCGTCAAACCGGGCACGCCGATGCAGGTCGGCGGTTTTTATTCGCCGGCCGCGACCATCAATCCGCCGGTGCCGGCCGACGTGACCGCGAGCATCAAATTCTACCCGGCGCTGCAGCCGGCGGCCGTGCAGACCTCCGAGTACCGCGGCCGCGCCCAGCGCTTCGGCTACTTCTTCCCCCCGGCGACGCAGCCGCCACTACGTTTCCCCGAGGCCGGCGAGTACCTGTTCGAGATCTTCGCCACCTATCGCGATCGCGACGGCCGGCTGTTCATGGGCAACATGCGCAACGCTTCGGTCGTGCTGCCGCCGGAACCGAACCTGAAGGTCATGGGCTTGCCGCCGAACTACTACAGCCGTTCGTTCGACCTGGCGATCGGGTTGGACGGCAACTCGTCGATGGGGCAGAGCGCGGTGCTGCTGCCGCGGAATTCGGGGGACACCACCTACCTGGCCGGCAACTCAACTTCGTTTCAGATCATCATGACCTCGCTCGAAGTCGAAGAGCCGACCGGCTACCTCGGCGACTTTCTGCGCCGCCGTTTCCCGCCCGCGTTGTTGCGGCTCGGACGCAGCCCGGCGCCGGCCAACGCCTTCGCCTCGCGGCCGAATCTGTTCCCGGGTTGCCAGGAGCAGATCCGCCATTTTGCGAGCAGCAACGACGGCGTCCATAACCTCGCGTTGCTGAGCGCCACCGCGGAAGGCTATTCGCCCCGCGAGTACCCCGAGCAGGTGGCCCAGCGCGGCTATTTCTACATGGCGTCGTCGCGCCCGGGGTTCCCCGTGTTCTTCACCATTGCCGACTCCACGGTGGCGGACAACTACTGGAAGAACGGCTTCGGCGATTACATGGGCACCATCGGCGCGGCGCGGCAGGGCGACCAGCCGGGCGACGTGAGTTGGACCATCGCCTCCGGCTTCTTCGCCGACCCGGTCGGCGGGCGGACGTTTGCCGGCGCCTATAGCTCGGGCGGCGCGACGCTGCCGCGCGGCGGGGTGGACCGCTACCGCACCGAGCCGTTCGGCGCACCGGTGGCGCGCATCAACGGGCGCGATGTCGAACTGTATGCCGGCGTCGGCCCGTCGCCGGGCACGCTGTACGAAACGGGCGCGGTGAAGGGCATCGGCTCGATCGCCGTGCCGATGGTGGCGCACAACGTGCAAATCGACGTGCATCAGCCCGACGGCACGGTTCGCGAATGCCGCGGGCGCGCCGACGCCCTGGGCAACTACGTTTGCCCCGGCGGTCCGCTGGTGCTGGCGCAGCCGGGCGTGTACCGCGTGTTCACCCGCTTCGAGGAAAACGGCCACGTCGGCACATGCGCCGGGGCTCCCGGCGGTTGGTACAAGTTTTACGTGGTGGCCGAGAACAGTCCGTTCCGGGTGGTGTTCGGCCCGCAGCTACCGCGCCGGGTGGCATACGACGGCGTCTTCGAAGTCACCGGTCAGGTCGAACCGCCGCTGGCGAGCGGCACCGTCCATTACTCGTTCGTGACGCCGGGCATGCTCCTGGACGAAGGCGAACAGCCGCTCGATCGCGGCCGCTTCCACTTCCGTTTCTACCCGCACGAAATGGGCGCGCAGTTTTCCAACCTGACCGACTTCCGCGGCCGCTTCAACAAACGCGGCTTCGCTTTCGCCCTCCTCGACATCTGGTCGACGCTCTTCAAGGGTTACCGCGAGCGCATGTTGTCGGACACCATCGAGGTGGTGGTGTTTGTCGACGGCCGGCAGGCGGACGGGACGCCGGTCACCGCCGGCGGCAAGTTCGTGCTGCGCGGCGAGCAGGTGGTGGTGCCCGCCGAATTCGCCGCCGCGCCGAGGCCGGCCCGATGAGCCGCCCGCGCCGCTATCTGCTGTTGCTGGCCTGTTTCGTGCTGCCGTGCGTTTTCGCCCGCCTGGTCTACCAGTTCACGGAATACCATTCGATTCACCGCCTGGGCTACTGGCTGTGGCTGTCGGCTTCGACCGAAGACATGATCAACATGATTCGCGTCGGCATGATCCACAAAGTCGGGTTGGGCCTGGTGGTGCCGCTATTGGCGGGGTTGGCCGGTCTGGGCTGGGGGCGCCGTTGGCTGCGGCGTCCGGCGCCGCCGCAATAGCGCCCGGCTACGGGTTCGGGCGACCCGTCTGGCAAACCAAGCGCGCGTAGCCGGCCAACAGCGGCACGCGGTCTTCACCGATCAGCTCCGGCTCCTTGCCGCGCATGCGGCGGACGACATCGGGCCACCGGTTCGCGTCGGGTACGGCGCGGCACATCGTGCGATAGGCGAAGCTGACGGTATGGCAGGACAGGCACGTCTGGGCATAGAGATCCTGGTTGTCGAAGGTATAGACGCTCGTGCCGCCGCCGGGCGGTCGTGCCAGCCGTGCCACGTAATCCGCGACGAAAAACCCTTCCCAGGCCTGCACCGCATGGTTGTATTGGCGGGCGTGCTGGCGCACCAGTTCGCGCAGCGCCGGAGCCGACAACACCCGGTAACGGTCGATCGCGTCATGCCCGTGGCAGCGGCCGCAACGCCAGCGGTAGACGGCCGCCCCGTCGGCCGAGCGGTGCCGCACCAACACGGCCACGATGCGCTCGCGCTCGGCTTCGGGAAATTTGTGGCCCAGCGCCAGGTCGCGGTCGAGCATGCGATAGACGGTGCGCCGCCACTCGTCGGGCGCCTTGGCGTAGTTGTAGGCGCGGCCGACCTCGTGGCACGAGCCGCAAGCATTGACCAGCAAGGCGTGATCGGGGTCGCGGGACCAGGTGAGCTTTTCGCGCGCGGCGACGACCACCTGCGCCGCGAGCAACGCGCCGACCAGCAGCGTCAGGACGATCAACGTCCCGTGCCGGATTCGGCGCAAAGTCTGGCGCAAACGACCCATGGCGGCCACTGTAGCACAAGGCCGCCATGGTTCGAAACGAGCGAGGTTACGGCTGGTAGCGCTGGCCCAGCGAATCGACCGAGGTAATCTCGCCACTCGACGGCAACGCGGCCAGCTTCGTCGCGATCGCGTCCGGAATGGCGAAGGTCAGCGCGACATTGCGGTCGGTCACCGTGCCGGCGCCGGCCAGCGGCGTCGTGTTGTTCCACTCCGGCCGCGCGGCCAGGGCATCGTAGAAGCCGAGGTCGCGGCCGAGTTCGGCCAGCGTGTCGGCGTCGTCATTGGCGGTCGGCCAGTGGTCGTACAGCGTGACGTACACCGTGCCGGTGCCGTCGCGGTTGTCGACGATTTCGAAGATGCGCGACTGCTGCGGGAAGTCGATGTCCGACGGCGTTTGCACTTCCCAGAAGCCGGCCGAGTCGCCGGTGCCCGGGTGCGCTTCGACGACGTTGTAGTGGCCGTGGCCGTCGAGCAACAGGAACACGTTCGGGTACGACGCCAACAGCGCCTCAAGCGCGTCACCGTTCTCGTTGATCGACGACAAATAATAGTGAGAGGTCACGACGACCAGCACTTCGTCAGCCACCGCCTGGTCGAGTTCGGCGGTCAGCCAGGCCAGTTGCGCTTCGCTCACGCCGCCGTTAGAGAATATTTCTTTTTCGGTCGAGTCGAGCATCAACAGGCGCAACGGCAGATCGCTGCCCGGCTGAATCTGCGACCAGTCGAGGCGGTAGTAGCCGAGGTCGGCCACCGGGCGATCGGCGAAGCCGTGGCCGTGCTTTTCCATCAATTCCATCGTGCCCACGCGGCCCAGGAACGCGCGGCCGGTGTCGGGGGCGACCGCGGCTCCGTCATCGGCGGCCACATCCGGCGTGTTGGCGAGCAAGCGGAGCAGCTCAAAGCCGGGGTACGCGTCTTCGAGGTAGTTGTCTTCAATCATACCCGCGGCATCGGCGGCGAACATGGCGATGCGCCAGTCGAGATCCTGATGCAGCAGGCCCGAGCCGATGTGCAGGGGCTGCAGCGGGTTTTCCTTCCAGTACGTCACCAGGTCGGCCAGGCCGGGCAGTAACCCGAACGGCGACCAGTCGGACACGTAGTCTTCGGCGTAGTAGAAGCCGAGCGGGCTATCGATCATGAACACGCCCATGTTCTGCACGTCATGGTTGCCCATGACGTAAAACCACGGCACCGCGCTGCCGCCCGACTGCACCAGGCCCGGGGTGGCGAAGTCGGCGTTGGAATTCGGGTAGCCGTTGCGGTTAAACGGATTGATGTTCTGTCCTTCCAGGTTGTTTTCTTGAATGTCGAAGTCGCGTTCGCCCAGGTTGCGGCCGGAGCTGGAATCGATAATCACCTCCCCGCTGTCGACCCGTGCCCAGCCGGCTTCGCCGGAGAGCAGGCCGTCGCCGTCGAGGATATCGATCAAGGTTTTCATCTCATTGGTCTGCGCGTTGTCGGTTGCATCGCCGAGCACCAGGGCGAAATCGAAGTCGCGACCGTAGTCGGTCTGGATGCGGTTGGCCATGCGGACCAGCGCGTTGAGCATCTGCCCGGCCAGGTCTTCCTGCGGCCGGAAGGCCGATTCGAACATGCCGTCGAAGATGAAGTTTGAATCGAAGAAGGTCAGCCGCGCCGGCGATTCCTCGTCGGCCAGGTGTAGGTCGGAGTAGGTAACGAAGTAGGTCAGCGACAACGGCGCGCTGTCGGCCTTGCGCGTTGCCTTGACGTGCAGGTCGTTGCGTCCCTGGTGCGGCTCGCCCGGGCCCTGCACCAGCGCCCACTCGCCGTTCGACTGTTGCGGCACGTAGGTGACATCGAGAGTGGTCGGCACGACTTCGCCGGTGGTATCGTCATCGGCGGCGTCGTCGTCGGCCGCGTCGTCATCGGGCGACAGATCGTCGTCGCCGCTGTCGCTGTCGTCGTCATCGTCATCGCCGCCGCAACCGAACGCGGCAACGGCCAGCATTAACGCCAGCATCAGCCATATCGATCGAAAAGCTGTCCGCTTCATCGAAAACCTCCGTCAATTGGTGTTCCTCGCCGGCGCGTGTCGCGGCGCCGGGACACCGATACTACCGCCGGCTTTTGGTCGTGACAAACGAAAACGGTGGGGTAAGGGTTAGGGCCGGCGGCCGACCGGCAGCACGGCCAAGACGTCCTGATTGGCCGGCAGACCGAGCGAAGCGCGCGCGGCGGCGGGGTCGTAGCCGCCGACGTAGGTGCTGCCCAGGCCGAGCGCGGTGGCCTGCAGGAAAAAGCCCTGCGAGGCCAGCCCCGCTTCGACCCACATGAAGTCGCGGCCGCGGTCGCCCATGCCGGTCATGCGGTCGGCGAACCCGGTGATGACAAAGACCACCGGCGCTTTGGCGATCCACGCCTGCTTGGCGGCCTGTTTGCGGAACGGCGTGAGCCGGTCGCCGGCGTCGATCAGTTCGAGCTGATGCTTGGCCGGCAGGTAGTGATACATGCCCGAGGCCAGGCCGTTGGCGCTGCCCACCAGCACGTAGAGTTCGAGCGGATAGCGCGCCATGGCCGACGGCGTGGTGCGGCGGCCCGAGGCGTCGGTCACGCCTTGCGCCGCCCAGCAGAGCTGGCCGATCTCGTTCAACGACAGCGCACTGGACGCGAGGTCGCGCACCGACCGGCGTTGATGTAGCGCTTTCTCCAGCGCGAAAGCGCCATCGGTCTTGGCCGCCGGCAGCGGCACGATCGACGGCACGACCGTCTCCGCCGCGCTCTGCGCGCAGGCCGACACCGCCAGCACCGCCAGCAACAACAACAGACACGTCACCCTGGACTGCATGACCATCCCCCCTTCGCGAGATCGTCCCCAGCAGGATTTGAACCTGCGGCCCCAGGATTAGGAATCCTGTGCTCTATCCGCCTGAGCTATGGGGACAGGCTATATATTTCAACAAGTTACGAAAGATGTCGTCCGACAACGGAAAGCAATTGTGACCAAATAGAAACCACGCGGACCGGAAAACCAAGCGGGTTTTGCTCGATTCGGTTTTGTCACGATCCCTCATCATCGTTTTGCTTGCCCCTGTCAGAGTCGCCGCGAGTGTATTGGGTTTTCGACAGCGCGGCAAGCGGTTCCATTCTTTCTGGTCTTTGAACTTCTATCGAACTCCCAAATTGGACTGAGTCCTCATAAATACCGAATAGACAAATCGTATGGCACTGCTGTCCAAAACGTTTCTAGACTAGCCTTCATTGTACGCCATTCATTGGCC
>CAZEDX010000109.1:0-11573 GCA_964511015.1 uncultured bacterium
ACGAGCCCCCGGCAGCATCGCATATCGAAACTCCTTGTCCTCCCTCATTCCCTGTTTTCACCGTCTTTTCAGCTTACCTTTGCGAGTGTTGTTTTTATCATCATCTTTTCGAGAACAATTTATCCCCGTCTGAAGGTCGAAAACAGGATCGCCAACTGGCTAACCCTGGTGACCTTGCCAGGAGTCAGCCAGGCGATTCAACGTTCGGCAGCGCGCGGCTTTTATGGGGCTTACGCCAAAGGCGTGCGGCAGCGGCTGACGGCGGGGGGAGTATCCAGCGGCATTCTGCTGATCATCGCGGTGTTGCTCTTCGCCTTTGGCCGAACGACCGAGGCCAGCGGCGCGCTGGTTGCCTCCGCGCTGTTCCCGCTGACCTATGCATTGGATGACTACCGCAGCGTGCTATTTGGCATGCAGCGGTTCGGCCAGTTTCTGACGGTGCACGCGATCATCACCGTCGGCGCCGCGGCCGCGACGATCACCACCTTGGTGACGCATCAGCCGTTTGTCGTGATTCTTGCCGCCAACATGGGCTCGCGCGGTTTGTTGCACATCTTGAGTTACGTTTACCTGCAAAAGGCCGTCCTGATCAACAACCGGGTAGACGAGGACTTTAGCCGCTTCGGCTGGAATTTGAGCCTGGTCGGCATCGTCGGCGGCACGGCTTTCCAGCTCGATCGCATCATCATCGGCAGCGCGCTCGGTCTCGAGGTAATGGCCGGCTATGAACTGGCAATGCGGTTGACCGATCCGGTACGGAATATCGGCGTGTTCATGAACAAGCTGTTGTTCCCGCGAGCCGTGCGGGTGTCCGGCGCGGCGGTCGCTCGGCGGTTTTTCTCCCGTATGTTCCCGCTGACGTTGACGTTAGGCGCGATGGGTGTGGCGGCTACGCTGGCCCTGCCGCCGCTGATGCACTGGTTGTTCCCCAAGTACCGCGAGGCGGTGCCGCTGGCCCAATGGCAAACCTGGTCGTCTCTTGTTGCGGTGGCGCTAATCTACCTTGAAACCTACTATCTGAGTCAGGAACGGTTTCACCGCACGTACTACTGGGTCAACATCGTGCGGCCACTGGCCATCATCGCGCTGTTGCCGGTGTTCATCTGGCGTTGGGGAGTCTACGGAGCAATCTGGACAACTTTGCTGGCGCGCGCGGTTAGCGGCCTCTACATGTGGTTCCGCCTCTTTTTGGATCGCAGCTTGTTGATTCGGGAAGAAGCGGCCACGACCGAGCCGACGCCAAATCTACCAACTGCCGCCGCGCCTTGCCCACTGTGTGGAGACAGTCGATCGACGCCCGCCCTCACGGTTGCGGCGCGTTCGGCAGTGGGCGGATCATATCGTCTGGCGACATGCAACAGTTGTGGGTTGATGAGGCAAGAGCCGCGCGTGATCGCCGCGACGCCGGAAACGCGGCCGCTTCCCTCGCCGGTCGATAGCGTCGGTGACGAAGGCTCCCAACGGCACTTGCAGCGGCGGCTGGCGTGGCTGGCCGAAAACCGTCCGGGCCCGATCGATGCCGGTTGGTCGTCGGCTATAAAGGCACGCTGGAGTTCCTGGCGGTTGTCTTGGCGCGGTGGGCGATCTCATCCACTCGGCTTCCGCGGAGAAGGGCGACGTCTGCTCGCGGTCGGAGTCGATGCCTCCGGCTGGGCCGCACTGGGTTGGCGTGAAAGCGAGCTTGCCGATACGGCCGATCTGCTTGCGGATTTCGGTCGTTACGATGCCATCGTGTTAGCCGGGCTGGAAGCGACGCCAGACCCCCTGGCCGTCTTGCGTGCCGTGCGCGACAGACTCAAGCGTAACGGCGTGTTCGTGCTTCACGCCTCGTGGCTCGACAGCGCGCTTGCCCGCCTTTCTGCCGAGCATTGGGCCGGACTCGACCAGCCGCGGCGACGTGTGCTATTCACCCGAGAGACGCTGGCCAGCGCTCTGCGGGCGAGCGGCTGGCGAATCGTTGCCACAGCTGATCGCTCGTCGGTTGATTCATGGGTGGCCACGCTGACTGGCCGCTATTCGTTCTTGCGCCGTTACCGCACGGAGCTTGCGGCGGGTTTGGCGGGCGTGGTGCGATTTTTGGATCGCCGTCGGCAGGGGGATGAAGGCTATTTGGTGGCGGTGCGAACCGATCGGTCCGTGGCGGGGTGGTCACCGCGCGAGGTTCGTGAGCAACGGATCGAGTAGAAAACAACCAGGGGAGGACGGCTTGATCACCATTCGGCCCGAGGAGCCGGGCGATGCGGTTGCGGTGTTTCGGATCAACGAACGCGCCTTCGGCCGACCCGACGAGGCCAGGCTCGTCGAAGCCTTGCGGGTGGTCGGTGCGGCAACACTGTCTTTGGTTGTGGAGAAGGAAGGCGATATCGTCGGCCATATTCTGTTTTCGCCAGTGATGGTCACTTCTTCGGCAGGCGTGTTCACGGCGACGGGGTTGGCGCCGATGGCGGTCATACCGTCGCAGCAGCGTCAGGGGATTGGGTCGACATTGGTTGAGGAAGGTTTGGACCGGTTGCGGCGGGCTGGTCATGGGCTGGTGGTCGTGCTGGGCCATCACGACTACTATCCGCGTTTTGGCTTTGTGCCGGCGTCACGCTACGGCCTACGGTGGGAGCACGAAGCGCCCGACGAAGCTTTCATGGCCATGGAGCTGGTGCAAGGTTGGCTCGGTGGTCGAACGGGTATAGTGAGCTATCGACCTGAGTTTGACGGCGTCTAGCTATGACGCCCGGAAAAGGCGAACGGTCAAACGATGCGCGAGCGAGTGGCCTGGATTGATACGTTGCGAGGCATGGCTATTCTGTTGGTGGTCCTTAGCCACCAGGACGGCGGGCCATTCCTCAAGGCGTACTTTTTTTCCTTCCACGTGCCGCTGTGGTTTTTTGTTTCGGGCTACCTGTTTCCCACTGAGCCGGCGCCGGACCGCGCATTGCTGGTGCAGCGGCGTTGGCGTAGGGTGATTGTCCCTTACTTCGGTTGGTCGTTGCTGACCTACCCGTTTTGGCTTGTTGCCGGCCGCCACTTCGGGGTGGATGCCAACCTAGGCGTTCCGTGGTGGCAGCCGTTGGTTGGAATTTTTTACGGCACCGGCCAGGGGCACTGGATGCTGCACAACGTGCCACTCTGGTTTCTGCCGTGTTTGTTTGTCACTGAGCAGTTGTTTCTTTTCATTCATCGCCTGCGCAACGGCACGCTCATCGTCGCCGCGTTGCTCGGCTTTTCTTTGCTCGGGCAATTTGACGCACGTTTCGTCTCGTTCCCGTTGCCATGGGGTCTGGACGTTGCCTTCACGGCCGTTGTGTTCTACGGCATCGGCCATCTGGTCCGCCGTCGGTGGGCGACGGATTTCGTCGTCGCGCCGGCGCGGTTGCTGGCGATTGTCATTGGCGCCCTGGCCTTGCAATTGTTTTTCATCAGTCGCAACGGGCCGGTTAACATGAACAACCAGCACCAGGGCAATTATCTGTTGTTCTACATTGCTGCCCTGGCGGGCATCAGCTACTATTTCGTGCTGGCGCGGCATCTGAAGGCCAATCGTTTTCTGGCGTATTGCGGGCGCAACTCGTTGGTCATTCTGGCGGCGCATACGATCGGCTCGTCCGTGACCAAAGGACTGGTTCAGTTTGTCGGCGGGGTGCCGATCGCCTCCACCGCAGGCTCACCGTGGTGGAGTCTGTTCTTCGCCGGCGGTTCGTTGTTGTTCTGTGTGCCGGTGGTTTACGTCGTCAACACGCGCTATCCGTTGTTGGCCGGTCGCGCCAAGACGGACGCGCGTTGACACACTATCGGTTCGTGGCAGATCATAGGTTGGAAGTCGGTGGAGGGCGCATCATGAAATGGTGGATGCTATTGCTGGTGTTGGTGCTTGCGGTAGGCGGGTGCTCCGGCGGTGGAGATTCGGGCTCTTCACGCGGTGGCGAAGACGATGACGCCAACATTCCACCGGTGGACGACGATGCCGATGACGAAGTCGATGATGACGACACTAGCGACGACGACACGGCAGATGACGACACGACCGCCGATGACGACACGACCGCCGATGACGACACCACGCCTGATGACGATACCGATGACGACGACACCACGGACGACGATACCGGCGATGACGATACCTCGCCGATCCCGCCGGCAATGATTGTCGACGCAGACGTAAACGGCTACACCGATCTGGCTTTCGACGCGCTGGGCAGTCCGCACATTGTCTACAAGGGCAGTGGCGACGGTTTGCGTTATGCGTATTGGGATGGCGATGAATGGGTGGTGGAACAGGTCGAGTCGGACAACAAGGTCGGCCTTTACAACGCCTTGATTCTCGATGCCAGCGGACAGCCGCAAGTGGCCTATCACGATTCGCGGGCAATGACGCTAAAATTCGCGGCACGCACGGAGAAGGGGTGGAACATTGCCGAGGTTGACGCGACGGCCGATGTGGGGCCGTGGTGCGCGATCGCACGCAACGCTTCAGGCGAGATCTATATCAGCTATCAAGACGTGACAAACGGCGATCTGAAGGTCGCCCGCTACACCACGGCTTGGGAAACGGAAACAGTCGAAGACGGAACCGAAGACGGGCTCTTCACCGCGTTGGCGTTCGACACGGACGGCATGGCGTATATCAGCTACTACGACGCCACCGCGCGATCGCTCAAGGTCGCGCACGGTACTTTTGGCAGTTGGACCATCGATACCGTTGACGCTCCGCTGACAGACGGGGACGATGTAGGTCGTTGGACCTCCATCGGCGTCGATGCGGCGCACCGAGTGCATGTGGCCTATCAGGATGCCGGGAATCTCGATCTCAAGTATGCTCGCCTGACCGGCAGCGTCTGGACCACCGATACCATTGCCGCGGTGGGTAACCAGGGCGCCGACAACTGCCTGATGCTGGATGTCTACAACGATCCGCACATCGTGTATCAGGATGGCAGCAATCTTTCGTTGAAGTACGCGGCGATGGACATTTACGGCGACTGGAATTTTTCGACGTTGCTGGACGGGCATGACTATGAAGGGGGCTTCGGCTTTTGGCTCGGCTGCGCGCTACGCGTTTCCGGGCCGGTAGTCAGTCATTACTACCCGTTGGACACCGAGTTATTGATCTATCCAGCAATGTCGGTGGAATGAGCGGCACGCCGCATCCGTTCCCGCGCTTGTTCCCGGTTCATTTTTCGGGTTGCTGGTTTTAGAATACTGACCAGTTCAACCATGAACGGACCTCGCATGACGCGCCGCCGTTTGTTTGCCTTTGGCCTTGCCGTGCTGTTGATAGTGGGCAATTTCGGCGCCTACTGGTATTTGTCACAACAGATCACCGAAACCATGCGTGAACCGGGCTCCGGTGAAGACCGCGCGTTGGGCGAACGACTGTTGCTGCAGGTGCTGGTTCTTGGCGATCTCGCCGTGCTGTTAGGTCTAGTGGTTGTATTGGCTGGCTGGGGGCGGCGGTTGCAGTCGCTCGACAAGTTGCGTGGCGACTATGCCGACCTGCGCAAAGCGCTCGAGATGGAACGGCAGCTGGCGGAAGCGGACCAGCGCGTCCACCTGATGTTTGAAACCGCGGCGGGCGGAGTGTTGCTGCTGGGCGACGAGGGCACTGTGTTGCTTGCCAATCGAAGCGCACGGACGTTGTTGGGTTTGGAGCATCGCGGCATCGAAAGCCTGAAATTCGGCGATCTGCTTGCACCGCAGGCGCGCGTACGTTTTCCCGAGTTACAGCGCGCATTACGCGAGGAAGGGCCGCAGAGTCTGACGATTCCGGTTCTTCGCCCCGACGGCGACACGGTTGACTTGAATGTCGACCTGACACCGTTCGAAGGTCCGCAAAACGAAGAGATGGTGTCTCTTTTTATTCGGCCGGCCGAAACCCTATCGGAACCAGAGGCGGCGATGGATAACACACTCAATTCCGTGCTTGTTGTCGATGACGAAGAACTGATCCGCATATTGGCCAAGAACATACTTGTGCGGTTGGGTTTGCACCCGTTGGTTGCAGCTTCGGGCGGAGAAGGCCTGGAATTGTTCCGTGCCCACCATGACGAACTGGCAGCCGTGATTCTTGACGTGATCATGCCTGGCCAAGATGGCCGTTCTGTGGCGCGAGAAATGCGCGCCATCGATGGGGCCGTGCCAATCATTTTTTGCTCCGGATTCAGCGAAGGAGAATCCGCTGGCTCCGGCGGAGGCCAGGAACCGTTGTTGCGCAAGCCGTTTGGTCTGGACGAGTTCACACGCGTCGTGCGGAAATACCGGCGATGACACGACAGGAAGAACCGGAAGATGCCCGGGGCTTCTGACCAAACGCTTCCGCCTGCCGCGGGGGATGCCAGCCCGGCGAGGCGGTTTAGCTTGTCGGACATCCGCGCCGCGAATCCGACGGAAGACTCCATCATGTTGCTGTTTTCCGGCGGTCTGGACTCCACCCTCGAAGCGGTGGGTCGGTTGCGAGACTACCATCAGGTTCATCTACTCACGTTCGACAACGGCATGTGCTCGCGTGTTTGGACGGCGGCTCGTCGGGCGAATGAACTCCAACAGGTATTTGGCGCCACACGTTTTTCCCATGCGGTAGTGCACACCGGTCCGCTCATCAAACAGTTGCTGAACGACTGGCGCCGACAATGGCACGAATACCGAAGCCCCCTGATGGTCGACATGGCGTGTAAGATGTCGGCGGTCGCGGAATTGATTGTCGAGGCCAAGGCGCGCGGTGTGCGGGATGTCAGCGATGGATCCGCCAAGGCGCAAACCGAGATCTTCGTGCAAGATTCCGTTTTCTCCGATCACTTCCGGCCGTGGATTGAGGGCTTCGGCCTGCGATTGGTCAGGCCGGCGCTATTCGATTTGCCGCGACCCGAGCGAATTCAGATGCTTCATGACCTGGGCCTAGACGCGGGTTGGGAGGCGCTGGAGAAGATTCCGATTTCCAGCCAGAAGCTACACCAGCCGTTTTGCTGGTATGCCTTCGTCACCTTTTTCTTCACCGGACCGCTGCGGCATTGGAAAGTGATTGACCGCCACGCATTGCCGTTGGATCGGGCGATGCGCTTGTGGGACGAACTGCTGCCGGTCGCCCATGAATATGTGCAACAGCGTTTGAGGGACAAGGCGCCTAGCGACCCCGTTGAATCTCCGTGACCGCCGCGGCAATTCGTTCCATATCGCCAGGCTCCAATTCCGGATACACCGGCAGATGTACCATGTGCGCCACCGCTTCGGCCGCGGCAGGCGCAGGGATGGACGCGTCGGCGAATTCGGGCAGGTGCGGGCAAACGCTCATGTAGCCGGAGGCGGAATCGACTCCTTGTGCTAGCAACCGGCGGCGGAAAGAAGAGCGGTCTTCAACGCGCACAGGAAAGCTCATAAAAATATTTTCGCCAAGCGGCGCCGGCGCCGGCAGACCTAATCCGGGAACATTTTGTAAACGTGCGAGCAAATCCGAACCGTTGCGTTCTCGGCGGTGGTTCGCGTCATCGATACGGCCCAACTGCAACAACGCCAAACTAAGCTGCGCCGGGTGGGGCAAACGCAGATCAGACATGCCGGCCGCGGTCGCGGGCTTTTCTTCCGTTACGGCCTCGATCGGATCGAAACCAATAGTTGCACACAAACGCAATAGCGGGTGTAACAATGGTCGCCAAACCCAAGAGTGAGCCGCCGTCCTCATCGCCAGAGCAAAGGCAGCTTTGAAGGCGAGGGTGAACCCGGATACCGGGGGCCGGGTCTCCAGCCACTCGCGGGCCCGGTCGGCGGCCGCCGGGGATCGCAATACGGCCATGCCGGCGCCGAGCGCGGAAAGATTTTTTGTCGATCCGAAGGAAAAGAAGGCGGCGTCGCCGATGCTGCCCAATCGTCGTCCGCGATAAAAACCGCCGCAGGCCTGCGCGCAGTCCTCGATGATCGCCAAGCCGTGTTTTTGCGCCAGCACAGTGATGGCGTCTAGGTCGCAAGCACGGCCGTAGAGATGGGTGGGCACGATGGCCACTGTGCGCGAGGTAAGCACGGCGGGCAGTTGAGCGACGTCGAGACAATAGGTTTGTGGGTCTATGTCGACGAACACCGGCCGCAAGCCAGCACGCCGGATTGCTTGGGGTACGCTGTGGAAGGTTAACGCTGGCAGGACAACCTCGCCGCCAGCCGGTAGATTCAGCGCATGCAAAATGGCCAACAAGGCGCCGCGTCCGGACGGGGCGGGAAGAACGGAGCCGGCGCCAAGGAAGGCGGCGAATGCTTCGCGAAATGCCACGGTCGCGTTGCACCGGTCGTCAATTTCTCCTACGCTGGATCGCATGGCGCGCCACAGATCGACGAAACCGACTGGCGCAACGAAGCGAGATATCTTGTTCATGGCGAGAAGAATCATAGCAGCCAGCCAAATCTCCGCGCAACGCGGCGGTGGTCGATGAAGGTTTGGTTGATCAACCCGCCGGTCTTGCGGTGCGAGGCGTCCACGGTGGCGCCGGTCATCCGCAGTCTCTTCTATAACTCGCCGCCGCTGGGTTTGGCCTACATGGCGGCGGTGCTTGAACAAGATGGGCACCGGGTTGTGATCACCGACTGTCCGGTGGAGAGATATACGATCGAAGACCTGAGCCGGCTCGCCCCACGTCTGCAGCCGGACGTGATCGGATTGACCGCCACTACCTCTTACTATGACGTCGCACTGGCCGCGGCGCAGGCTGTGCAACGCGTATGTGCGGGCGTTCCGTTGGTTTTAGGCGGACCCCACATCACGGTGAACCCCGAACTGCTATTGACCGATACTGTGTTCGACTACGGCGTGGTGGGTGAAGGTGAATGGACACTGCGGGAAATGGTTGCTCGTCTGGCTGTCGGCCGATCGCCGGCCGACGTGCCGGGAGTGGTGACGGCGAACGCCGGCCGGGTGCAGGCAGCGGCGCCGCGTCCGCTGATTGATGATCTCGATGATCTGCCGCCCCCGGCCCGTCACCTGGTGCCGATGCGCAAATACCGTCCGGTGCCGAACGACCAGAATCGGTTGCCGAAAACAACCATGATCACCAGTCGTGGCTGTCCCTACGGATGCGTCTTCTGCGACAAGGCGGTATTTGGCCGACGCTACCGGTCTTTCAGCCCAGCGCGAATCGTGGCGGAGATGCACGCGGTCGAGCATGACTACGGGATTCGCGATATTGCTTTCTGCGATTCCACCTTTACGCCGACAAGGCGGCGTATAGAAGGCGTCTTGACAGCGATGGAGGCCGATCCACCGCGCGCTACCTGGACGGCATCCTGCCGCGCCGATGTGCTTGAGGAAGACATCTTGCGCCGCATGCGCGCGATGAACTGTTGGCGGGTGCGCATTGCGGTGGAAAGCGGCAACGACCGGATTCTTCGTGGTATCGGCAAGGATCTCACCAAAGAGCAGTTCGCCCGCGCGGCATGGGCCGCCTACCGGGCCGGGCTGCAGGTCAAGGCGTTTTTCATGGTCGGCCATATCGGCGAAACCCGTGAGACACTGGCCGAGTCCATCGAATTTGCGCGATCCTTACCGCTCAAGGACGTGACTGTACAAATCAACACACCGATGCGTGGCACGGTGCAATACGAGCAGTGTCGCCAGCACGGGACGCTGCTGACGCAAGACGGGGCGCAATACACCTATTTCCAACCTGTTTTTGTACCGAAGGATCTGACTGTGCAGGAACTACTTGCCGGACATCGCCGTTTCTATCGGCGTTTCTATCTACGGCCAATTATCTTCTGGCGCCATTTGGCACAAATACGGAGATGGTCGGACGTAACCAAGTATTTCCGCGCCTTGCCTTTGTTGGCAAGTCTTTTCATGGGGCGTTCGTTGCCCGCGCCACCGGCGGAATAGCTGGCCTGTCAGACCCGTGCGGCCGTCAGCCGGTCGGTTAACTCCAAAGCAGCCTCGATGCAGTGGTCCATGTTGTTGTACCAGAACTGACCTTGCCGTCCGAACGGGTAGAGGTTGGCCGTCGTGGCGAGGGCCCGCTGCACCCGATCCAGTTCGTCGCGGTAGTCCAGCGAATACACCGGATAGGCATAGGGTATCCGCTCCGTTCGCACGTCAATGACTTCTTGTGCGGTGACCAACAAACGCTCTCGAGTCGCGTCAAAGACGACGCGCTCCAAATACTTCTCGGGTTCCAAGAAGGCGCCTTTGTCGTCCGGAGCGGTGACTTCTACACACAATGATCGCCGGCCCGGCGGTACCAGAGCCGGATCGAAACCCGCCGGCGAACTGACGCGCGAAAAAATGATGTCCGGCGCACCGTAATAACTCCACTGAAATGGAAACGGCGCACCGTCGGTCAGCATCAAGTTGTAGCAGACCAGCGATAGGTACTTGAGCTTCGGCTTTGGCAATCCCAACAGGCCAAGCAGCGTGTGCAAGTCTCCGGTCCAAACCACGGCCGAGGCTTCCCATTGTCGACCGCCGGCGCGAAGCGCGCGGATCGCGCCGTCTCGGTCGAGTTCAAGTCCGTCGACGCCGGATCCGCAGACGAGTTCACCGCCTTTGCTTTGAAAGCGCGCCGCCAATTCGACGGTGAACTGGTCGCAACCGCCGGCCGGGTAGAGAAAACGAAGCGGTGGATGCCGACTCGGCAGAAGTGCCGCTAACAACAACTGGCGCAGGCTACTGATCTGTAGGCGTTTGTCGATGATGGAGCGGTCGATGCCGGTTTTGGCCCAATCGAGGTGCGTCAGCTCGGGCACTACGCCGAGGAATTTCGACGAGTAGCCTTCGAAGAACAGCTCGAACAATGTTTGGCCGTACATATTGACGATGTAGTCTTTGAACGTCGCCGCCGGCGAAATGCGATACAACGTGAGTAGGTCGCGCAAGATGCCCAACGAAATCCGCAACGGAAAACGAAATAGGGCCAGCGATGGCTGCAACGGCCAGGGATATGACGTGCCGGCGAAACGAACGGAACTGCGACGCGAGATGCTCAGCGCGCGCGTACCCAGGACGTCGAGAATCAAATTGCTGACAACCGGAAGGTCGCTGTGAAAACGGTGTGGGCCGATGTCGAAGACAAAATCGCCGTACCGAAACGATCGCGCTAGGCCTCCCGGTCGTTTTTCTTTTTCAATCAAGACTGTTGGGATATCCCGCTGGACCAGCAAATAGGCCAGGGTCAGGCCGCTGACTCCGCCGCCAACGATCACCACCGGTTTGTTTTTCGCGAGGCTCATTTGCGCAACGACCGCACCCAATTCCATCCGGTTTGCCAGTCCAGCGAACATAGCAGGTTGTATTCGGTAAAGCACGCGGCCAAGCACGACTGGCAATCCGGCCGCCGCAAGCGGGAAAGGAAATCTTTTTTCTTCCGGCGTTTCCGCGATTCGAAAGGCCGTTTCGAGAGTCAATCCCAGGCTGAGAGCGAAAAGAGAAAAAGTGAGCGATTCAGAGCCCAGGACGCTGTCCCAGTCGGCGATGGCGGGAGTGTACCCGAATCCGCCGATGAGAATCACGGCGAGAATTTTTTCAAACCCTCCCTTCAGTCGTTTTGAGACGGCTAAAGCCAACGCCGCCCACGCAAATATCGAAACGCCGTTTTGCAAAACGACTATTTCAGTAAAGC
>CAZEDX010000110.1:0-11230 GCA_964511015.1 uncultured bacterium
TCTCGACCGGCTGGGCGAGCGCAAGATCGCCGTGGTGGCGGGTTTTCAGGGCATCGACGACGAAGGCAACATCACCACCCTGGGGCGCGGCGGATCCGACACCACCGCGGTGGCGCTTGCGGCCGCGCTCAAAGCTGACGTGTGCGAGATCTACACCGACGTCGACGGCGTATACACCACCGATCCCAACGTCTGCCCGCAGGCCCGCAAGCTGGCGCGTATCAGCCACGACGAAATGTTGGAACTGGCCAGTCTCGGCGCCAAGGTGTTGCATATCCGCTCCGTAGCGTTCGCTAAAAAATTCGCCGTTCCGCTACACGTGCGTTCGTCGTTCAGCGATGTCGAAGGCACGTGGGTTGTCCGTGAGGAGAAGGAAATGGAATCGGCCCCCATTACCGGTGTGACTTACGCCCGCAACGAGATGCGCCTGCGCGTGCTCGGCATTCCCGATACTCCGACCGCGACGCGCGATCTGGTGGTTCCGCTGGCCGAAGCCGGCATCCACGTCGATGTCATGGTGCGCAACGCCAGCGTCGATGGCTTTTTCGACCTAACTTTTACCGTCCCCAAAGACGAGGCGACTCACGCGCGAGAACTGGTCGAACATGCCGGCGACGAGCTGGGTGTGGTTGGTGTCGAGATCGAAGGGCCGGTGGCTAAGGTGTCGGTGGTTGGTGTGGGCATGCGTACGCACACCCAGGTGCCCGGCGTGGTCTTCCAGACGCTGGCCGCGGAGGATATCCCGATCCAGATGTTCGCCGCGAGCGAAATCAAATTGAGTGTGGTGATCGACGAAGACCATCTGAGCGCCGCCGTGCGCGCGCTGCATTCGGCTTTCGGTCTGGACCGGGATGCGGCGGGAGTCAAAGGTTGCGAAATCGTTTAGGTCTCATCCTCGCCCTGGCGGCGCTCGGCGCCGTCCTGACGGCCTGTGCGCCGTATCCGGCGGATCTGGTGGCTTACCCGGTCGAACATAAGGCCTTTGCCGAAACCGATGACGGCTGGCGGTTGGCGGTCTATCACTTTCCCCCGACGGGGTCGGCGCGCGCCGCCGATCCGATCATCATGTGCCACGGCTTCACCAGCACGTCGGTCACCTTCTACCAGGGCGACGACCGGGGCCTGGCGCCGTATCTGGCGCGCTTGGGCTACGATGTGTGGGCGGTCAATCTCCGTGGCCGGCCGCCCGGAACCTACCCCGGCGACGGCTCGACCAAGCGCTACGGTTGGACGGTGGACGACTACATCCGCCGTGACGTACCGGCTTTGTTGAATCTAGTCACGGCGCGCACCGGCAAGCAGCGCGTAACGTGGGTCGGCCACTCGATGGGCGGCATGATCGTCTACGCTTACCTCGGGGTGACCAGCGACCCGCGGATCGCTCGCTTCATCGCCGTTTCCAGCCCGATCCGCTTCGCCGACATGAGCGACCGCCTTTACAACCTGGCGCGCCGGGGACGCAAATGGTTCAAAAATGACGATGTGATCCACCTGCCGGGGATGGTGCGCTGGGCGGGCCCATTCCGCAACAGCCGCCTCGCGGTCGGCTACATCCAACTGGTGGTGAATCGCGACAACCTCACCGACGATCAGTGGCGGCGCTATCTGGCTAACGGCCTGACCAACGTTTCGGGAGCCGAGGCGCTGCAATTGGCGGACTGGACGTTGCGCGAAGTGATGACCAGTCGGGATGGGCGGACGAACTATCGCCGGGAGATGAAGAACCTGCGCGTGCCGATTCTGGCGATTACCGGTAAACTCGATAATCTGGCGCCGCCATTTGCGGTGCAGCCGATGCTGGATTGGGTCGGCAGCGAAGACAAGACCTTTCACGTGTTCGGCCTGGCCAACGGCTATCGCGCCGACTACGGCCATCTGGACATCATGATCGGACGCCATGTGAACGAAGATGTGTTTCCTTTTCTCGCGGCATGGCTCGAAGCCCGGCCGTGATCGGAATGGACGAACCATGACCAAGAGCAAATGGTGGGGCTGGTGCTGGCTGGTGGCGCTGGCGGTGTTGCTGGCAGCGGCCTGCAGTGAAATCGAAAACGAAGAATTCAACAGCGACCGTTATGGCGACGTGGAGGCCAGTCTGTTGTTGAGCGTTGCCGCCGGCGACTTCACCATGGGTTCGGACTATAGCGACCTGATCGATCTGATCGACGGCACGGTTGACGAAGGCTTCGCTGACGAGCAGCCCGAACGGTCGGTGTACGTCAGCTCATTTGAAATCGAGCAAACCGAAGTGACCAATGCGCAGTACCGGGCCTGCGTCGGCGCCGGCGCCTGCGTCGACCCGAAGGAAATCAACATCAACGGTTCGGCCGACTACTACACACGTGCCGACTACGACAACTACCCCATGGTCAATGTGACCTGGCAGATGGCCGCCGACTACTGCGCCTGGCGCGGTCGGCGGTTGCCCACCGAAGCCGAATGGGAGAAAGCGGCGCGCGGAGCCGCCGATGATCGGATCTTCCCTTGGGGCTGGCTGGAACCGAACTGTGAAATGGCCAACCTATCCGTGCAGGCCGCAGTTGAAAACGAAGAAGGCGACTACGATATCGTCGAAACCTGCCACCAGTTCCCGGTGCTAGTCAGCTACTATGCAGCTTCGGCCTCGCCGTTTGGCCTGCTCAACGTCACCGGCAATGTCGCCGAGTGGGTGGCCGACTACTACGCCGCAGACTACTACGATAGAGACGTCTGGCCCGACAACGCCAACGATCCGACCGGTCCGGAAGAGGGAACTGAGCGGGTGATCCGGGGTGGCGGGTACACCTCCGGGGCGATTTTCGGACGTGTGTCCTATCGCGATCACCACACGCCCGACTTCTACGATGAGGCGACCGGCTTCCGCTGCGCACGATAGTAAAAACACGGGTGAAAAACGGGCGTTTGACGGCTTTTCGCCTTCCATGAAATCAAGCACTTACAAATCAAAGAACGGCCGAATGACAGGCGTTGTGCGACAAGACCAGGCAAGTGAAATCAAGAAGTTACAGAACGGATGTCGCCTCGTAGAGCGACGTTACAAAGCCTCCTCGCGAATCATTTCCGCCGTAAAATGCAAGGTGAGCAGGAATTCAATCAGCGCGAAATCGCGTTTGGCCAAGGCAGCGAGGCGCTCGGGACGTGGGATCAGCGCGTCGAGTGCGCTCGATTCACGGAGCATTTCCAGCACGTCGGGGCGGTCCACCAACTGGGCAAACGGCGAGTAGCCGACATCTGGCCGGTTGCGCAGCCAGTATAGCGGCCGCGGCCGGCTGCCCATTGGCGGGTTGGCCCCTTGGGGAAAATCGAGCAAACGCGGACAGTAGTGGCCGATGATCTGGCGGTAGTGCTGGCCCCCGAGGCGATCCAGGCGGCGCAGGCGCGCGACCTGTTGCGTCCAACGATAATCGAGAAATGGCGAACGGACCTCGCCGCTGGCTAGATGCAGCGCGCGCCCGTAGCCGTGAAAACGTGGGATGCGCTGCGACATCATCAGGTAGTCCAGACGGTTCAAAAAACCGCTTACGCCAGCCGAGGCCCGGACTACGTCATCGAGCAGGCTATCAGGCGCGTCGATACATGAAAGGCGCCCGTTGTCGCTGAGCCAGGCATGGCGCCGCCGGCGAAGATCCATTTTCAGGTGCCAGAAACCACGCGTGAAGTCGGTCAAACCGGCATTTGCGACGAGGCTGAGTATGCCTTTGTCGAAGTAGTAACCACGGGCAAGGCCGCCATTATTGCCGACATAATCGACCGCTCCCGCCGGCATCGCCAGCGCTTGGCTGTAGATGTAGGTGTGCCAGTGTGAAGCCTTCTTGGCGCCGGCGGTAAGCCGCGCGATCGCTCTCCCGTGCTGCAGATACTGATCGGGTTGGATTTCAACGATGATATGTTCCAGCCCGAACGCCTGGGTGATCGCCCGCGAAACCACCAGATCGGTCGTGTTCGGAAAGCCCATCGTGACGGCCACCGGTTTGACGCCGCAGGCGAGAAACCACGCGAGAATCGTGCGGCTATCGTAACCCGAACTCAGCGAGACATAGGGCCGTTCGACCGCCATCTCACGTTGCGAAATGTCGAAAGCTTCGAGGGCGTCGGCCGCGGTCGTTAGCGGGCGACGGTATATCGCGGCAAGAAAACCGTCCTGACGCAGCGAAAATCGGCCGTCTTCGACCGACAAAACCGCCCCTTGGGGCATGGCCTTCACGTCGGCATGAAGGGTGTCGTCAAAGAGGGTGTGGTCCATAAATGCCAGGGCTTGTAGCGCTCGCCGGCACCACCGCCACGGATGGCCGATCTGCTTGGCAACCGTGATGACCTGCGCGCCGTGGAACAGGCGCCGATCATCCTCATGCCAGTGGTAAAAATAGGGCACAGCGCCCATGGCCGAGGTGACGATCATCGTGCGGACCGGCTGCCGGCTCTCGGCAATAGCCACGAAATCGCCGGGTATCCGGCTCGGTTCGTGGCCGTTCCATACCTCTTGGACGATCCGTTCGACCGGCCACGGCGAATAGCCGAGCAGTCGAACCTGATCGAAAAGCACTGGCCGAGTCATGCGGTTCCTTGTGGTGTGGAAATGGAAGCCTTCCCTGACGGCGCACTATATAGCCGCCTTGGCACGCGGGTCAACGTGAAGACGCGGCGATTCGTTGACGCCGCCGGAGGGGCAAGGGTATAGTCTCGCGCGAAAACCGGTGCGCTTGGGCGCCGGCCGCCGAACTTGTCTGACCATGTGGCGGCGCGCGAGTGGGAGAAGGCATGGGCAAATTCGCCGGCTACGAACTGCCGCGGAACATCATCATTTTTTCCACGGATGATTGGGACCGGCCGGTCTGGACGAACAAGCAACAAATCGCCTATCGCCTTTCCGACGATTTCCATATTCTGTTTGTCGAATCCTTGGCCACCATCGGCCGGCGCAAAAGAAAGATCGGTGTCGGCACGGTCCGCGAAGGGGCCGGCGGGGTGACGGTCTACCGGCCGCCGTCCACGTTGCCGTTCGGGCAGAAGATTTGGGCGATCAACAAGATCAGCATCTCGTTCATTGCCCATGACCTTAGACCGGTGTTGGCGGCCAAGGGTTTTAACGACCCGCTCGTCTGGTGCTACGCCCCGCACAGTCAGCCATTTCTTTCCCGCATTCCGCATGTCCTCTCGTGCTACGACTGCGTGGACGAATTCAGCGCGTTTCCCGGTGCTTGGGTCAGAGCAACGCAGCGCATGGAACGCCGCCTGCTGACTAGCGTCGATGCCGTGTTCACGACGGCCCGCAGTCTCTACGAAAGTAAATCGCCGTTCAACAAAAACACTCATTTCGTATCGAACGCCGCCGATTTCGACCTGTTCCATCAGGCGGCCACCGTGGAGCCAACGCCGCAAGTTCGGCAGTTGAAGCGGCCGGTGGTTGGTTTTGTGGGCAGCGTCAATCACAAGATCGACACGGAACTGATGCTTGGGGTGAGCCGGTTGCGACCGGATTGGAGCTTTGTTTTCGTCGGCCCCGACCACGAGCTGTTTTCCCGCCATCTGACCGGTCACGCCAATCTGCATCATTGGGGGCGTAAAAACGCCGCCGAACTGCCGGCGATCATGGCCGGCTTCGACGTCTGCATGATTCCGTACTTGATCAACGACTACACGCACGGCGTGCTGCCGTTGAAGTTTTATGAATACCTAGCAACCGGCAAGCCGGTGGTCATCACGCCGATGAGCGAGCTACAGAGTTTCCAGCCGCTGATTGATGTGGCCGCCACGCCGGCGGATTTCGTGGCTGCTATCGAGCGGCGCCTGGCCTCGGATCCGCATCGCCAGGAGCGCATCGAGTTGGCCCGCCAGAACAGTTGGGACCGCCGCATCGGCACCATCCTGTCCGTGCTTGAGAAAACCTACCGCGCCAAGCGCGAGGGGGGACAGTGAAGGTCGTCGTTTTTACCCGCGATTTCCCGCCCGACCGCGGCGGCGTGCAGACCTGGATGGAGCGCGTCGCTTCGTTCTATGGCGCCGACGCGTCCGTGCTGGCTCGCCGCACCCCCGGCGATCGTGAGTACGACCAAGATCGCCCTTATCGCGTGCGTCGCATGCCGCGTTTCGATTGGACGCATCCCAATCGCTATGTGAACTTGTTGCTGCGCGGGCTCGGTCTGCTGCTGCGATTTGTCGTAGGCGGCATTCTGGTGGCCGAGGCGATCCGTGAGCAGAAAAGCGACGTCGTCCACTGCGCGTACGTTTTTCCCAATGGCCTGCCGATGATGGTGGTGCGCATTCTCACTGGCTGCCCGTACGTCGTGTATACCTACGGCACCGAAGTGCTGCGCGTCATGGACC
Source organism: uncultured bacterium (assembly GCA_964511015.1). GTDB lineage: Bacteria > Lernaellota > Lernaellaia > Lernaellales > Lernaellaceae > FEN-1099. The sequence goes on from CAZEDX010000110.1 coordinate 6,325, forward strand.
GCGGCGGACTACCGTTGCTGGCCCTGCGAGCCGTATTGCGGCTGGCGGTGCGCGTGGTGACCACCAGCGAGTTCATGCGCAGCGAATTGGCGCGCCTGGTGCCGGCGGACAAGGTGATCGTGCCGCCGCTTGGCGCCGATTCGGGCGCATTGAATCCAAATGCGGCGCCGGTATCCGAACTGGGCGGTGTCACGTTGACCGACCGCCGGGTGCTGGTGACGGTCGGCCGCATCGAAATGCGCAAGGGACACGACCTGATCGCGCGCGCGTTGCCCGCCATCCGTGCGGTGCAGCCGGGCGTGCTGTGGGTGGTGGTCGGCGACGGACCAGACCGCGCCCGTATCGAAGCGTTGGTGCGCGACGAAAAAATCACCGGAAACGTGCTCTTCACCGGCCGCGTGTCCGACGCCGAGCTGTCGCAAATCCTCGCGCGGGCCGAGGTCTTGGTGATGCCGAGCCGGCGCATCGGCCCCGATGTGGAAGGCTTCGGCATCGTCTATCTCGAAGCCGCGCTATTCGGCGTGCCGTCGGTCGGCGGACGCAGCGGCGGCGTACCCGACGCGGTGCTCGATGGAGAAACCGGTTTGCTCTGCGACTCGGAAGACCCGGCCGATCTCGCGCGACAGGTGCTTCGCCTGCTGGGCGACCCGGAGCTGACTCGACGGTTGGGAGAGCAGGCCAAGCAACGCGCCCGGAAACGGACGTGGCGCGAGTGTGGCGCGGCGGTCGACCGCGCGGTGGAACCGTTGATTGAATAGACCGCCGGTGGCAACGAGGAAGCCCACCGGCTGGGAGTGTTTGTGGAACTGAGCGGCCGCGATATCGTTTGTCTGGCCAGTTCGAACTGGGATGCGATGTGGGTTAACGCCCAACATCTGATGAGCCGGCTGGCCGCCGACAACCGCGTGCTGTATATCAACAACCTTGGCCTGCGCGCGCCCGGCCGCACGAGCGCGGATCTGTCCAAGGTGCGGCGGCGGCTGGGCGAATGGTTTCGCGGCGCGGTGCCCATGCAGGCCAACCTCTGGGTGACTTCACCCGTGCACATTCCGCTCCATCGTTTCGCGCTGGTGCGCGCGTTCGACCGGTGGGTACTGCGCTGGGTTCTGCGGCGGCAGGCACGCCGGCTCGGGTTCCGGCGGCCGATCCTATGGTCCTTTCTGCCGCTTGGCACCGATTTGGTCGGTGCGCTCGACGAAGCGGCCGTGATCTACCATTGCGTCGATGACTACGCGGCCAACCCGGGCGTGGCGGTCGAGCAGTTGCGCACGATGGAGGCACGCCTGCTGGCGCAGGCCGATCTCGTGCTGGCAACCAACCCGGTGCTCTACGAGGAACGGCGCGCGACAGCGCGGCGCATCCATTACGTTGGCAACGTGGCGCACACGCCGCATTTCGAACCCGACCAGCAGCGGCCGGTGCCGGCGAAGCTGGCGGCGCTGCCCCGGCCGATCCTCGGCTATCAGGGCAACATTTCCGGTTACAAGACCGACCTCGAACTGCTCGCGCGTCTGGCGTGTGCGTTGCCCGACGCCAGCCTGGTGCTTGTCGGTCCGGAAGGCTGGGGCGACCCAACGACCGATCTGTCCGTCTTGCGCGCGCTGCCGAACGTGCATTTCGTGGGCCGCGCAACGTACGATGAGCTGCCGGCCTACGTCGCCGCCTTCGATGTCGCCTTGCTGCCGCTGCGCATCAACGACAGCACAAAACGCAGCTTCCCGATGAAGTTCTACGAATACATGGCGGCGGGCGTTCCGATCGTCGCGGCGAACCTGCCGGCCTTCGCCGCATACCGCGACCGTCCGCAGTTGTGCCGCCTGGCGGGCGACGCCGAAGCGTTCGTGAACGCCGTGCGCGAGGCGTTGGCGGATCGCGGCGACCACGTGGCCGAGCGAGTGGCCGAGGCGCGGCGGAACAACTGGGATGTGCGCGTGGCGGAGATCCGCGCGTTGGTGGCGCAGGTCGTCGCCGAGAAGGAGGCCAGCCGTTGAAGGTGGCCATCGTACATGACTGGCTGACCGGCATGCGGGGCGGCGAACGTTGCCTCGAAGTGTTGTGCGAGATCTTCCCCGAGGCCGATCTATTCACTTTGATCCACTACCGTGGCGCGGTGAGCCCGATCATCGAAAACCGACGGATCACCACCAGCTTCGTGCAGTCGCTGCCCGGTGCGTCGCGCTGGTATCGCAACTATCTGCCGCTTTTCCCGCTAGCGGTAGAACGCTTCGACCTGCGACCGTACGATCTGGTGATCTCCTCGAGCCATTGCGTCGCCAAGGGCGTGCGCACGGCGCCGCACCAACTTCATCTATGCTACTGCTACACGCCGATGCGCTATGCGTGGGACATGGCGCACACCTACTTTTCGGAAGAGGTGCTCGGCTTCTTCGGCCGCAAGCTGATTCCACCCGTGCTCAACTACCTGCGTGTGTGGGACGTGCTGAGCAGCCGGCGTGTCGACCGCTTCGTGGCGATCAGCCGACACATCGCGGGACGGATCGGCAAGCACTATCGCCGCGACGCCCAGGTGGTCTACCCGCCGGTGGAGGTCGAACGCTTCCGGCCGGACACGCCGGACGACTACTACCTGCTGGTTTCGGCCTTTGCGCCGTACAAGCGCATCGACCTGGTGCTTGACGCTTTCCGTGAACTGCGGCTGCCGCTAAGGGTGATCGGCGAGGGGCAGGAGCACCGGCGCCTATTGCGCCATGCGGGCGGGAATGTGCAGTTCCTCGGGCGGCTGCCCGACGAAGCGGTGGCCGAGCAGATGGCGCGCTGCAAGGCGTTCGTGTTTGCCGCCGAGGAAGACTTCGGCATCGCGCCGCTCGAAGCGCAGGCGGCGGGCAAGCCGGTCATCGCCTTCGGGCGCGGCGGCGTGGCCGAAACCGTGGCGGCGCTGCCGCTGACCGGCGATGCCGACCGTGACGCGGCGAAACTGCGCGCAGGCAACTACCACGGCCTCTTCTTCGCGCGGCAGGACGCGACGTCCATCGCCGGCGCGGTGCGCTTCTTTGAGAAACATGCTGACGCTTTCACTCCGGAGTCGATCCGGACGAGCGTGGCGGGCTTCGGGCGCGATCGGTTCCGGCGCGAAATCGCCCAGGCGGTCGACGATGCCTTCGCCGCCTTCGGGCGTGGAGAACTGCGATGAGAATGGCTCTGATTCACGACTGGCTGACCGGTATGCGCGGCGGCGAAAAGGTGCTCGAGGTGATGTGTGAAATCTGGCCCGACGCCGACCTGTTCACACTGCTGCACGTGCCCGGAAAACTGTCGCCGGCCATCGAGCGGTTGAACATTCGCACCAGCTTCATCCAGCGGCTGCCGAAGGCGGCCGAGTGGTACCGCAACTATCTGCCGCTGATGCCGACGGCGATCGAGCAGTTTGACCTGCGCGAATACGATTTGGTTTTGTCCACCAGCCATTGCGTGGCCAAGGGCGTCATCACCCAGCCGCGGACCTGCCACATCAGCTACATCCACACCCCAATGCGCTATGTGTGGGAGCTATTCGAGGAGTACTTCGGGCCCGATCGCGTCGGCCGCATGAAGCGCGCGGCGATCGGCGTGTTCGCCAATTACCTGCGCATGTGGGACGTCGCTTCGGCCGACCGGGTCGATTCATTTATCGCCAACAGCCATCACGTCGCGCGGCGCATCGCCAAACACTACCGGCGCGACGCGGTGGTGATTCACCCGCCGGTGGACACCGCGCGGTTTTCGCCGGGCAAGGTGGACGACTACTACCTCGTGGTCAGCGCGCTGGCGCCCTACAAACGCATCGACCTGGCCGTGGCGGCGTGCGCGAGGTTGAACCGTCGGCTGCTGGTCGTCGGCACGGGACAGGATCAGGAACGGCTGAAAAAGACCGCCGGTTCGGGCGTCGAGTTCCTCGGTTGGCAGAGCGACGAGCAGGTGGTGGAACTCTACCGGCACTGTCGCGCGTTCCTGTTCCCCGGCGAGGAGGATTTCGGCATCACCCCGGTCGAGGCGCAGGCTTCGGGCCGGCCGGTGATCGCTTTCGGCAAGGGCGGCGCGTTGGAAACCGTGCGCGGGCTTGATCAGCCCGATCCGACCGGCGTCTTTTTCCGCGAGCAGACGGTCGACGGCATGGTCGCGGCGATTCGGGAATACGAAGACCGCGAGGCGTCGTTCTCGCCCGAGCGGATTCGGCAACACGCGCTTGGTTTCGACCGCGAAGTCTTCCGCAGCCGGTTGCGCGAGTTCGTCGAACGGACCTACACCGACTACCAACCGCGGCGGGGCTTGGCGCGGTGACTTCGCGCGGGGACCAAGTCACTGCCGTTGCCCTGGGCCTCTTGTTCTCCGTGTCCTTTGTCGAAATTCCTCTTGCCTCGCTTGGCGCGCTGTCCTTCACCTCCACCGAATTGTGCATCGCCTGCTGGCTGGTTGCGGCGGCATGGGTCACACGCGCCCGAGGCTGGCGGCCCGACCAAATCGGCTGGGGTCTGCTGGCTGTCATGGCCTCGATGCTACTGACCACCGCGGTCGTTCCGGCCGACCGGGGCGCGGCGCTCAAGTTCGTCATCCGCTTCGGCGTCGGCGTGCTGGTCTACCTGTCGCTACGCGCAGCGCTTCACGGCCCGCGCCTACTCACCGCCTTGCGGGCGTTGACGGTTGCCGGCCTGTGTTTCAGCGCACTGGGAGCGGTGCAACATTACTTCCCCGGCGTCCTCGACCCGGTGCTGTCCCTGATCGTACCCAACAAGTTCGCCGCCTACGATCCGGCGGCGCCGCTGTCGTTCACCACCGGCGTTTTCTTCGACGGGCGGGAATTTGTCGTACGCGCTTCGGCCGTTTTCGGTTAATGCAATACGTTTTCGTAAGTACGGGTTGTCGCCCTGGGCGGTGGGCTGCTGTTGCTGCTGCACGACCGCGACCGCTA
>CAZEDX010000111.1:0-11211 GCA_964511015.1 uncultured bacterium
ATTAACAGGAGCTTGCCGAAAACCAAAAGATGTCTTTTTTTGTTGGCATCATTCTGGAATCTGGGGACACCATACTCATTTCCCGTTCTTATGCTTTTCGCCCTCCTTTGATCGACTCCGTTCGTTCGCGCGTGGCGCGAGATCCATTGGTTTGTAATCATATCACAACATGCGGGTTTCGGGTTGGCCGGGGGAAATGCGGTGTTCAACGCGGTAGGGACACGGCATGCTGTGCCCTTCTCTCTTTTCGGAGGGCTCAGCATGCTGAGCCCCTACCACTGACGGGCGGCCACGGGGGGCCACCCCTACGGGTTTACGGCGCAGTGCGCTTGGTGTTTGGACAATCGTTTCGAGTTAATTACGAATAGGAATCATGGGACTGATAGGACTGATAGGATTCGGATCACGGGTTTCGGGTTTGCAGCGGCCTACCTACAGTCTACAGTCTAAAGTCTAAAGCCTCTGCAGCCTCCGACCTACAGCCTAAAGCCTCCTTTTCATTTTTCATTCGTTCCCCAACCCTCCGTAACTCCGCCCGCTGCTTGACATTTCCGGCGCGGTGCCTCTACAGTGGCGGATACCTGCAATTGCCCGGGGTGGGAAGGTGATGAGACGCGTCAAGCACGGCTGCGTCGAGAGTTTCGACGGCACCAAGATCCGCTACACCAGCCGCGGGGAAGGCCTGCCGATGATGTTCGCCGACGGCATCGGCTGCGATGGGTACGTGTGGAAGTATACCTGGCAGCATTTCGGCGAGAATTGTCGGCTAGTGCACAGCCATTATCGCGGCCACGCCTCGAGCGATCTGCCGAAGAACACCAACAATCTATCCATCACCGACATCTGCGAAGACCTGGTTCGCGTGCTCGACGACGACGAAGTCGATCAGGCGATCATGGTCGGCCACTCGATGGGATGTCAGGTCATTTTCGAATTCGCGCGTCAGTATCCGGATCGCGTGATCGGCCTAGTGCCGATGTGCGGCAGCTACGGCCATCCGCTCAAGACCTTCCATGACAACAAGACGCTGGATACGCTCTTCCCGTTCCTGTATCCGCTCTTCGTGCTGACGCCGTGGGTGCCCGAAGCCATCTGGCACCGCATCGTGCCGACGCGGCTCGCGTATGAAATCGCCATACGCACGGAAATCAACGGCCACATGATCAACTTCGAAGACTTCATGCCGTATCTGAAGTTCATCGGCAAGATCAACGTGCGCATGTTCGCCAAGATGCTCGACCATGCCGCGCGGCACACCGCCGAGGATTTCCTGCCGCATATCAAAGTGCCGACGCTCATCATCGCCGGCGAGAAAGACACCTTCACGCCCGGCTGGCTGAGCGACAAGATGCACCACATGATTCCAGACTCGGAAATCCTCACCGTGCCCAAAGGCAGCCACACCGCGCCGATTGAGATGCCGCAACTGGTCAACCTGCGCCTCGAGCGCTGGCTACTTGACCACTTCGCCGACCAGTACAAGCCCGCGAAGAAAATGACGGCGTAGGCGCGACCCTCCCTTCAACAAAAGCTGCCGGATCGGGTGCCGACATTTGTCGTCATCCCACCTGATGCGGGAATGACATGGTGTGTGATTGGTAGGGGCACAGCATGCTGTGTCCTTCTCTCTTTTCGGTGGGCACAGCGTGCTGTGCCCCCTACCGACAACGGGCAGGCACGGGGGCCCGCCCCTACCAAAAACAATCACCCCGCCAACGCGCCCACCGCAGGCGGACGAAAGTCGGCAAAAAGTCCGCGAATAACCCCGTTGACGCCCCACCGGCGCGCCTTCATGCTGGCTCGTGCAACCGGGAGAGGAATACAATGCCTGCCGCGCCTGCCAAGAAAAAAATCCTGCTCAACATTGACCTGTCGGCCATCGTCGCCGGATTCGAATCGGCCAAACGGCTCACCGCCGCGCATCACGAGATCGCGGAGCACTACGCCTCGCCGCTCCTGCTCGGGCCGCCGCTGACCGACCTGTTGCGGGAACTGGTCACCCACATGTTCACTGAGGAAGAGGCCGAGTTGGTGCGGCACCTTAAGCCGCTACGGCCGAAGGACGCCGCGTGGGTGGCGACCCGGGCGGGCCGGCCGGTGGACGAAGTTACGCGCGTGCTCGACCACGTGGCGTTGAAGAAGGCGATCATTCTGGCTTACGGCCAGCCGCGCAAATACACTCTGTTGCCGATCGTGCCGGGCACCTTCGAAATGGCGTTGATGACGCCCGATCTTTCCACCCGCAATAGCTGGCACCAGAAGTTCGCCGCGCTGTTCGAGCGGCTGTGGGAAAGCGACTACTTCGCCGACTACCCCGGCAAATCCAAAATCGCGGCAGTGCGGTATCTGCCGGTCGGCGGCGTCGCCGACAGCCTGTTCGCCGCCTGGCCGTCGGACCGGCTGGAAGAAGTGCTCGCGCCGTACAAGCGGTTTGCGGTCGGCCATTGCCAGTGCCGCCTGGCGATGCACCTGACCAACCAGGGCTGCCACCGGGAAACCGAAAACTGCATGGCCTTCGGGCCGAGCGCGAAGAACGTTGTCGCCCGCGGGCTGATGCGCGAGATTAGCCGCGAGGAAGTGATCGAACGCAAACGCGCGGCCGAACGCGAAGGCTCGGTCACCTTCGTCATGAACGAGATCAACCCGAAGATCGGCAACGGCAGTTGTTCGTGCTGCGGCTGCTGCTGCCACGCGCTGCGGGCCATCAAACGCCTGAGCATGCCGGGCATGGCCAGCCGGCCGCACTTCATGCCGCGCCACAACAACGCGGCCTGCAAGATGTGCAAAAAATGCGTGACGATCTGCCCGATGGAAGCCTGGACCGCGACCGACACCCGGCTGGAATTCAACTCCGGCCGCTGCATCGGCTGCGGATTGTGCGTGACCGCGTGCAACTTCAAGGCGCTGTCGCTCGAGCCGGTGGCGAGCGCGCGGCCGCCGCTCGATAGCAAGTGGGAGTATCTCGCCAACGCCCTGCCGACTTATCTCGGCACCAGCACCAAAGTTTGGCTCAAGCGGCTGCTGGCGGCGCGGGACTAAAACCCGTCGTCTGACGGCGGCGGGGTGGGCGTCGGTTTGGGCTTCGGCGTGGGGCTCGGCGCCGGCGTTGGCGTGGTCGGCGTGCGCGTGCGCTCGTCGGACTGGTCGATCTGCGCCAGATCGCGGTAACGCGTGCCATCCCAACCGTAAACGTAGTAGTGCCCCAACATCGTCGCGCCCAGGTTGTGATAGCCGTTGGTCATGGTCGGCAGAATGGTCGGACGGCCGGGGATGGTGGAAATACGCACCCATTTGCCGTCGCGCTGCTGCCAGATCTCGAATGGGAAGTAGCCCGCCGTGTCGCCGGCGCGCACATAGTTGGTGACCGCGAACTCATCGACGCCGTCGTCGTTCAAATCGAACACGCGGTATTCGTAATCCGAACAATCGACATCGCTCGGCTTCTGGCCATAAAAAGCGAATGCCTCGGGCGGCAGCACCTTGGTGCATTTCTTGGCCAGCGCCAAGCTCGGCGTCGCCAATAAAGCAACCAGAAACCATAGGAACAGGGAACGAGAGCGCAATCTTACCTCCATGGCCGCATCCGGCGGCCATCCTCACACATTTATTTATATTAGCAGAACCGGAGCGTGGGCGGAGAGTAAAAGAAAACCGTTACCAAAAAGTGACACTTGGTGACAAATAGCGTCGTTCAGCGCATTTCTTCCATCGGCTGGTCGGACGGCAGAATGCCCTTGGCGATGTAGATCGGGCGAATCACCTCGCGCATGGCCGGGATGCGGCTAATGAACCACAGCGCGCCGGCTAGACTGGCCAGGCCGCTGAGCAGTAACGTGTACGGGGTGCCGATCTTGGCGGCGAGCGCGCCGGCAAGTACCGAACCGAACGGAGCCATGCCCATGAAGGACATGGTGTAGAACGACATCACCCGCCCGCGCATCTGGTCGCTGACGATGGTCTGGATCACGGTGTTGCTGCCGGCCATCTGCGTGATCATCGAAAAGCCGATGACCAGCAGAATCGGAATCGACAGCCAGAACGAACGCGAAAATGAGAAGGCGACCAGACCGAGGCTGAAGGCAATGGCGGCGCCGGCGGTAAAGCGGACCAGGCCGGCCACGCTGCGGCGGGCCGCCAGGTAGAGCGCGCCGATGACCGCGCCCAGGCCGGCGGCGGTCGCCAGAAAGCCCAGGGTGTGCGCCCCGCCGCCCAGGATTTCCTTGGCCACGACCGGCAGCAGCACGAAGTACGGCATGCCCATCAGGCTGAACAGTGAGAGCAGCAGCAGAATGGAGCGGATCGGCACGGAGCGCATGGCATAGCCCACGCCTTCTCGCAGCTCGTGCAGCATGGGCCGCGGCGCCGGTCCGGGTTCGCGCGGCGCCAAGCGCATCGCGGCCAGCGACCAGAGCACGAACACATAGGACAATCCGTTGGCCAGGAAGCAGACGCCCTCGCCCGCCGCGGAGATGATCAAACCGGCGACCGACGGGCCGATCAGCCGCGCGCCGTTGAACATCAGCGAGTTGAGCGCGATCGCGTTGCCGAGGTCTTCGCGGTCGTCGACCATCTCGATCACGAAGGACTGGCGCGCAGGCATGTCGAAGCCGTTGATCACCGCCAGCACGGCGCTGAGCGCCAGCACCTGCCAGACCTCGACCGTTTCGGCGAGCGCCAGCGCGCCCAACAGCAGCGCCTGTGCCATCGAAAGCACTTGCATCACCACGATGATGCCTCGGCGCGAAAAGCGGTCGGCGACGACGCCGGCATAGGGGGCGACCAGAAAGGTGGGCAGTTGGCCGAAGAAGTTGACCATACCCAGCCAGAACGCCGAGCCGCTGAGCCGGTAGACCAGCCAACTGACGGCGATGCGCTGCATCCAAGTGCCGATGAGCGACATCCCCTGTCCGGCGAAGAACAACCGGTAGTTGCGGTGGCGCAACGCGCGCAAGGCGATGCGCAGGCGGGAAGGGTTACGGTCGGCGGAGGCAGCGGTCATCAGCAGGCCGGATTGTACTCCGGCGCAGCCGCGGCGCCCAGGTCAGTCGCCGGCGGGCCAGATCATCGTCACGGCAAAGCCCTGCGGCGTCAGGTTGGCGGCGCTGACCGAGCCGTGGCAGGCCTCGACGCACGTGCGCACAATGGCCAGCCCGAGCCCCACACCGCCCGAATCGCGCCCGCGCGCGGGCTCGAGGCGGAAGAACGGCTCGAACAGATGGGGCAGCACGTCGGGCGGCACCCCCGGCCCGGCGTCGCGCACCGCGATGGCCACTTCGCTCTCGCGCCGCTCGGCAACGATTTCGATCGGCCCCGCCTCGCCGGCATAACGCACGGCGTTGCGCACCAGGTTGGCCAGCGCACGCGCCAGCAGTTCGGGGTCGCCGAGCACAGCCAGTTGGTCGTCGATGGCAACCTTGATCTCCGCCCCATCGCGCCGTTCGCGTTCGAGCACCCGCTGCACGATCGGCGCAATCACCACCCGCGTCAGCTTTACGTTCGCCGGGCTCAATTCGGCGCGCGAAAACGAAAGCAGTTCATTGACTAGGTTGGACATATGCTCGACTTCGCGAATGACATCCTGCACACGTTCGCGATTGGCGTCGTCGACCCGCTGTTCGAGGATGCCGAGGCCGAGCTGCAGCCGGGCGATCGGCGAAGCCAGCTCGTGCGCCACGTCGCCCAGGAAACGCTTCTGGCCGGTGACGTAACCGCCGAGCCGCGCGGTCATGTCGTTGATCGACTTGCCGAGCATGCCGATCTCATCAGCGCGGCCTTCATCGAGCCTGGTGTCGAACCGGCCGCGGGCGATGCGCCCGGTCGCCTGGGTCATGTAGTGGATCGGCCGGGTGATGCTGCGCACCAGCGGCACCCATAGCACCACCGAGATGAGAATCACCGCCAGCGCGACGAGAATCCACGGGGTCGGGTCGAAGAACAGTCCGTGACCGGTGATCGAGTCAGACGCCACCACCAGCACGGCCCAGGGCGGACAGACCTGGTCGCAGATCACCGGCACCCGCACGCCGACCCAATAGCGCGTCGGATTCGTGGTGTGCAACGTGAACCGTCCGTGGCCGGGCCAAGGCGGCGGCGGATGCACCACGGCCGCGCCGCGGCCCATGCCCCCGCCCATGCCCCCCTGGTGCATACCCCGGCCCCCGCCACGCGGCATGGCGGCGGCGCGCTGGCGCACCTCCGGCGGCACGGTGATGCTCTTGCCCGCGACCATCTGGCCGTCCCAACCGAGCAGCACGAAATCGGCGTTATACAGCGACGAGTAGCTCTCCAGCACCGCAGTCCATTTTTCGCGCGGTGTGGCCATCAACTCCCGCGCCAACACCAGACCCAACGTCTGCACACGGTCGGCCCCGCCGGTCAGCAACGATTGCGGGTCGACCCGGAACTGCAGATGGAAAAAGCCGAACAGCACCACCGCCACCACCACCAAGTTGGTGAAGAACCAGAACAGCACCTTGGCGAACAGCGTGCGGTGCGGCTTCATGCGTGCTCCCCGAACGGCCCGGCCAGGAACATGTACCCTGCGGCGCGGACGGTCTTGATGAAGCGGGGCGCCTTGGCATCGTCACCCAGCTTGCGACGGAGGCTGGAAATATGCACGTCCACCGAACGATCAAACACCTCGTAGTCGCGGCCGGCGATATTGTCGAGCAACTGGTCGCGCGAGAGCACTCGGCCGGACGAGCGGGCCAGGTAGTACAGCAAATCGAACTCGATTGGCGTCAGTTCCACCGGCGCGTCATCGAGCAACACCACGCGCGCGGCCGGCTCGATACGCAACGGGCCGAACACTAGCGGCTTGGCCACCGCCGGGCCCGGCGCCTGGGCGGTGGCTGTCGAACGGCGGGTGACCGCGCGCAGGCGGGCCAGCAGTTCGCGCGTGGAAAAGGTTTTGGGCAGATAGTCGTCGGCGCCGATCTCGAGCCCCACAATGCGGTCGGTTTCGTCGCCGCGCGAGGTCAACATCAGCACCGGCAAATCCGACTCCCGCCGCAGCCGGCGCAAAACTTCGAAGCCGTCGACATCGGGCAGCATCACGTCGAGAATGACCGCCTGGAACTCGCCCGACAGCGCCTGCCGCAGCCCCTCTTCGCCGGTGTGCGCCGCGGCGACCTCGTAGCCCATCGGGCCGAGGTACTCCTGCACCAACTGGCAAAGCTTGCGGTCGTCATCGATGATGAGGATCTTGGTCTGGTTCATCGCTCCGTCCTGCCGCTTTACGGTGGCGGCCTCAATCACAGCGTAAAACGAACGCGCGGCCCGGCAATTGTTTTTACCATATCTTTACAAAAAACCCGGTCGAGGCAAACCAACCTTTAACACACCCCTCCCATATTTCCCTTCGAACGAATTGCGACTCATGCGCAAAGGAGAAAAACGATGAAACGTACACTGGCTTGGATGTTGGTTTTGGTATTGGCCTTGGTTGGCACCGCTTTGCCGGTCGCGGCACAGATGGGTTTCGGACCGCATGGCGGTCGCGGCGGCCCGGGCGGACCGGACGGCGGTTGCGGCGGCGGGTGCCCGTGTTGCGGCGGACCGGGCGCGTTCTGGCGCAATCCGGAAACCGTGCAGACGCTGGGCTTGAGCAACGAGCAGGTCAAGTCACTGCAGGACTTGGAATACTCGTTCCGCGAACAGACCGTCACCCTGCACGCCGAGATGCAGAAGGCAATGGTGCAGTTCGAGCGGGTTTTCAATACCGGCACAAACAACGACCAAGAAGTGCTGAAGGCCGCGCAAAAGCTGAATGAGTTGCACAGCCAGATGCAAACCCTGCAGGTCCAGAACCAGCTCAAGGTGCGCAAGGTGCTGACCGCCGAGCAGTGGCAGAAGCTCACCGCTCTGGCGCCCGGCGGCGGCTACGGCCTGCGCGGAGCCGGCGGACCCGGTGGGCCGGGCTGCGGCGCCGGTGGACCCGGCTGCGGTCACGGCGGCCGTCGCTAATCATACGCCTCGGCGCGCATTAGAAAGCGAACCCCCTTCGTCCGACGAAGGGGGTTCGTGTATCAGATCCGAAATCTGCGCCGGGGCTAGATGCACCGGACGAGCACGTCGACGATGTCCAGCACTTCCAGCGATTCGTCTGCCTTTTGGAACGCGCGCATGCAGGTCGGGCAGGCGGTGACCAGGCTCTTCTTTTCGCCTTCGTTGGCTTCGGCCAGGCGCTGGCCGGCGATCTCACGCGCCAGCACGGGGTTGGAAACCGGAATGCCGCCGCCGGCGCCGCAGCAGTACGATTTGGTGCGATTCCAACTGAATTCCACCAGCGGTTCGCGGCAGACTTCGTTCAGCAGGTTACGCGGCTGTTCGTAGACGCCGAGGTAGCGGCCCAGGTAGCACGGATCATGGTAGATCAGCCTTTTGGTGTACGGCCGGCGGATCGGCATCTTGCCTTCGGCGACCAACGGGGCCAGGAACTCGGTGATGTGGTAGATGCGGTCGGTGAGCTTCACTCCGAGTTCGGGCAGGATCGACTTGAGCGACCAGGCGCAGCTCGGGCAACTGCAGATGACCGCCTTCGCCTTCGCCAGCCGTTGGGCCAACTTCTCGGCGTTGGCCCGGAAGTCGTCTTCGTAGCCGTGGTCGCGCAGCGGCACACCGCAGCACGGCGTTTCGGCGTCGTAGCAGGCGACGTAGTTGACGTCCATCGCTTCCAGCAGACGGAAGGTGTTTTTAATCGTCTGCGGGTAGTTGTAGATCATCACGCAGCCGGGGAAGTAGACCACCTGCGCGTCGGGATTGAAGAGCGATTTGGGCAGCAGCGAGCGCAACCGCGCGCCGAGGTCGTCGCCCATCGGGTTGTTCTGTTCGTTGAAAAACGACTTGAACTCGACCGCTTCCTGCGGCTGCATCTTGTCCTTCACCGCCTTGGCGCGCGCGGCGAGCATGACCGGCGGAATCTCGAGTTCGTGGTCGCAGTATTCTCGGCACAACAGGCAGGTCGTGCAGCGATACACGCTGGCGGCCACCTCGCGACCCCAGGGGATCGCGCCTTCGCCAGCCAGGTGCAACAGCGACTGCCGGCCCCACGGGGTGCAGGTTTCGTTGCCCGTCGCATTGCCGACCGGACAGGAGAAGCGGCACAACTTCGGGCAGTAGGTGCAGTATTCGATTTCCCGGTGGAACTTTTTCAGCATGGGGCCTCCGCCTCCAGGGCGAACTTGCCGGGGTTGAGAATGTCGTTCGGGTCGAGCTGGCGTTTCAAACCGTGCAGCAGCTTTAGCGCCAACGGATTCTGGCTCTGCAACCAGCGCACTTTCTGCCGGCCGATGCCGTGGGCGTGGCTGATCACCCCGCCAGACGCCAGCACCGCCGTCATCGCCGATTGCCACAAGCGATCGTAGCGCTTCAGCGCGTCTTCGCCGCCGATCTTGCACAGCACGGTGAAGCTCAGCGCGCAACCTTCCGGATACGCGTGCGGCACATGCGTCAATACCGTCGCCTGCCGACCCAGCGCCTTGCGCACGGCGTCGTACAGCGGCCGCGCGTTGGACCAGGTGGTCGCCACTTCAATTGTGTCGAGCAGCGTCTTCTGGTCGGCCACCAGCGGGCTCTGCCGGAAATGCTCGGCATAGCGGTGGTTGAACCATTGGCGCGCCGGCTCTTCGCCCGCGTCGCGGCCGCCTTGTTCGCGCCCGATGACCAGCGCCCGCGCGCTTTCCAGTTCGACCTGCGAGGTGCGGCCGTCGAACACCAGCACCAGCAGGCAACCTTTGAGCGACATGCCCAGCGGGTTCATGGTGACCGACGTGTCGGCCTCGTCGCTCACGCGCGCGATGGTCGGCCGCAGACCGGTGCGCAGAATCAGCCGCAGCGTCTCCAGCGCGGCATCGAGCTTGCTAAACGACAGGCTGCAAAACACCCGCGCCGCCGGCAGCAGATGAATGCGCATGTGCGCGCGGGTCAAAATGGCCAGCGAGCCTTCGGAGCCGAGCAACACGTGATTGAAATCCGGACCGGTCGCGCGGCGCGGCGCGGTGCGGGTATGAATCACCGTGCCGTCGGCCAACACGGCCTGCAGGCTGACGACCATGTCCTCGATCTTGCCGTAGGCGGTGGCCGCCTGGCCGGCGCTGCGCGTCGACAGATAGCCGCCCAGTGTGGCCGTGCCGAACGAGCCGGGGAAATGGCCGAGCGAAAAGCCGCGGCGGTTGAGTTCCTGCTCGAGGTGCACGCCCAGAATGCCGGTCTGGCAGACAGCGATATGGCTCAACGGGCTGACCCGTTCGAGGCGGTTCATCCGTTTGGTGTCGAGCACGACGCCGCCCTGCATCGACTCGACCGCCCCGCACAGTCCGCTGCCCGCGCCGAAGGTGACCACCGGCGTGCGCATCTCGTTGCAGATCTTCAGCACGCGGCTGACTTCTTCGGTGGTTTCCGGCCAAACGATCAGGTCGGGTCGGTGCGGGACTTCGCCGTGGCGCAAGTCGAGCAGGCGGCGCGGCCAGAGGTCGCGGCTGTAGGAAATGCGGTCCGACAAGTTGCGGCTGACCCGCCGGCCGCCGAGCACATCGCGCAGCCGGTTGAGCAACTCGACGTTGGTGACGCGCCGGTGCTTCGCCTGGTCCATGCTACAGCCCCATCTTGCCCGGGTTGAGAATGCCCGCCGGGTCCATCTCGCGTTTGAGCGCCTCGTACAAGCGCATGGTCTGACCGTGTTCCTCGTGCATGTACGGCGCCTTGAGGTAGCCGATGCCGTGGTGGTGGCTCAGCGTCGCGCCGACGCGATGGCACGCGGCGACCGCCGCGTCCCACACCTGCCGGTGCAGGTGCTTGGCCTTCTCGGTGTCGTTGGCGGCCGAGACAAAGGTGAAATAGACCGAACAGCCGTCGAGGTAGGCGTGCGAGAAGTGCGCCATGATGAACGCCTTGTCGCGCACTGCCTTGCGCACTTCGTGGTACAACTCGACGACCTTGCGCCAGGTCGTGGCCATTTCGATCGTGTCGACGAACGCGCCGTGGTAGAAGATCTTCGACTGCTTGTAGCTGACGTGATAGCGGTTCTTCCACCAACGCTCCGCCGGTGCGGGGCCCTTGTTCACGCCCTGCCCCTTTTCGCAGATCTCCGTGGCCAACGCCTTCTCGGCGTGCGTCAACTCTTCCTCGCCTTCGAAGGTCAGCACCAGCAGACAGCCACGGGTGGCGAAGCGTTCGAGGCGGTTGATCATGTCGGCGCGCTGGGCGAAAAAC
>CAZEDX010000112.1:0-11201 GCA_964511015.1 uncultured bacterium
GGCGTGCACTTGCCGCAGCTCTCGTCGGCGAGGAACGCGGTGAAGTAACGGGCGATGTCGACCATGCAGGTGTTCTCGTCCATCACGATCATGCCGCCGGAACCCATCATCGAGCCGACTTCGTAGAGCTTGTCGAAGTCAACAGGCAAATCGAGATAATGCTCGGGGATACAACCGCCGGACGGGCCGCCGGTCTGAATCGCCTTGAACTTCTTGCCGCCCGGGATACCGCCGCCGATTTTAAAAACGATGTCGCGCAGCGAGATGCCCATCGGCACTTCGACCAGGCCGGTATTGTTGATCTTGCCCACTAGCGAGAAGATCTTGGTGCCCGGGCTGCCTTCGGTGCCGATTTTTCGGTAGGCGTCAGCGCCTTCGCGGATGATGTACGGCACGTTGGCCCAGGTCTCGACGTTGTTCAGGTTGCTGGGCAGGTTGTACAAGCCGTGTTCGACGGTGTGCACGTACTTTGCACGCGGTTCGCCCGGCAGACCTTCTAACGAAGCCATCAAGGCCGAGGACTCGCCGCATACGAATGCGCCGCCGCCGCGGCTGACTTTGATGTCGAACGAGAAGTCGCTGCCTAGAATATTTTTCCCAAGCAGGCCCAGCTCGTGCATTTGCTCAAGCGCGCGATAGGTGTTGCGCACCGCCAGCGGGTATTCGTTGCGCACGTAGACATAACCCTGGTTGCTGCCGATGGCGTACGCTCCGATCAGCATGCCTTCCAGCACGAGGTGCGGGTTGCCTTCGAGCAGCGAGCGATCCATGAACGCGCCAGGATCGCCTTCGTCGGCGTTGCACAACACGAACTTCGGTTCGCCCTTCGCCTTGCGGCAGCTTTCCCACTTCACGCCAGCGGGGAACCCGCCGCCACCGCGCCCGCGCAGGTTGGCCTTCTTCACCTCGGCAATGATCTGGTCGGGCTGCATCGACGAAAGCGCCTTGGCCAGACCGGCGTAACCACCCACGGCAAGGTAGTCTTCGATGTTGGTCGGATCGAGCGTGCCGTTGGAGCCGAAGATCAACCGCTGCTGGTACTTGTAGAACGGCACGTCATGTTCGTGCGCGATCTTCTCGCCTGTGGTGGGATCGACGTAGAGCAACCGGTCGATGATCTTGCCGCCGAGCACGGTCTTCTCGATGACTTCCGCTGCGTCTTTCGGCTGCACGCGTTGATAGAAGACGCCCTGCGGACGGATCACCACGACGGTGCCGCGTTCGCAAAAGCCGTGGCAACCGGTTTCGCGGAACTCGATGCGGTCGGCGAGGCCGGCCTTGGCCAGCTCTTCCTTGAACGCCGCGACCACCTGGTCGGCGCCGCTGCCCTTACAGCCGGTGCCGCCGCAAACGGAGATCATCGGCTTGCCGGTATTGCGCGCGGCGATGATCTGATCCCGGTACTTGGCCAGCGCCGCAAAATCCTTCAAACGTTCCATGGCTATTTGCCCTCCTTTTTCCGCATGGGTGCGAGGGCCTTCTTGATCTTCGCGTTGTTCATCCGCCCGTGGTATTCCCCGTCGACCACGACCAACGGTCCGAGGGCGCAACTGCCGAGGCAATTGACGGTCTCCAGCGTGAAGCTGCCGTCTTTCGCGGTGCTGTCAGGGTCCACGCCCAGTTCGCGGGAAGCGGTGTCCAGAATCATCGGCGCGCCACGTACATGGCAAGCGGTGCCCATGCACACCGACACACAGTGCCGGCCCTTGGGTTGCAAGCTGAACGCCTTGTAGAAAGTGGCCACGTGGTAGATGGTCGACAACGGCACGTTGAGTTTTTCGCCCAGGTATTCCAGCGCCGACTTCGGCAGGTACTTGTACTCCGCCTGAATGTCTTGCAGCAGCTGAATCAGCGCGCTCTTGTCGCCTTGGTAACGGGCGATCATCGCGTCAACCTTTTGCGGTTCGAACGACATGATTACAACTCCGTCTTGGCCTGGAGGCGCCGCCATTCGCGGCGGACGCGTTCCTGAATCTGCTGGATCAAATCGTCACGGCCCTTGAGGTGGCGGAAGCGGCCCTGCTGCAGCAGGTAGCCGGCAATTTCGCCTACCGGGTCCTGGCTCGACTTGCGCATGGTCGCCGGGTCAAAGCTGATGGAGTACTTGCCATTCTCCACCTCGAACAGCGGGAACATGCCGCTCTCGACCGCCAGTCGGCCGAGCTTGATGCCCGCGTTGGCATCGCAGCGCCAGCCGGTCGGGCACGGCGCGAAGACGTGCAGCAGCGCGGGGCCCTTCACGTCCACGGCCTTCTTGACCTTGTTCATCAAATCAAACGGGTAGCTCGGGCAGGCCGTCGCGACGTACGGAATACCATGCGCCACGCCGATCTCTGCCAGGTTTTTCTTCCAGGTGACCTGGCCGGGCACGGCGCGGCCGGCCGGGCTGGTCGTGGTCGAGGCGCCCAGCGGCGTGCCGGAGCTGCGCTGGATGCCGGTGTTCATGTACGCTTCGTTGTCGTAGCAGAGGTACACGAAATCAGTGCCGCGCTCGAGCGCGCCGGACAGCGCCTGCAGACCGATGTCCATCGTGCCGCCGTCGCCGCCGAGCGCCAATACCGCCGGCTTCTTGCCGGTGTAGTAGCGACCCTTGCGCCGCAGCACTTCCATGCCTTCGGCCACGCCGGAGGCGACCGCCGCGGTGTTTTCAAACGCGACATGGATCCACGGCACTTCCCAGGAATTGAACGGATACGGGCTGGCGATAATTTCCATACAGCCGGTGGCGTTGCAGACGATGAGGTCGCGGCCGATCGCCTTGGTGACCTGCCGCAGCATCAGCGCCGGAATGCAACCCTGGCACGCCCGGTGGCCCTGGACGAACAGTTCTTCCTTCGGCACCAGGCGGGACGCGAAAATGCCAAAAGCCTTGTTGTTCATTCGCGCACCCCCACGAGTTCGTACACCGGCGCTTCGCCGGCCGCGACGTAGCCGATGCCTTTTTTCACCATGTCGGCGAAATGGCCCACCGTCACGTCACGCCCACCCAGGCCGCCGATGAAATTGACGACCAGGGGACGCTGGCGCAGGTTGTAGAGCGAGGTCTTGATTTCGCTGGCCACCGGGCCGCCGGCGCCGGCGACCACGAGGCAGCGGTCGAACACGAACACGCCCCGCACCTTGCTGAGCAGGGCCGCGAGGTCTTCATGCGGGAACGGGCGCCACAGGCGCAGCTTCACCTGGCCCACCTTCAGGCCGGCGTCGCGCAACTGGTCGATAGCCACCGACGCGGTCTGCGACAGGCCGCCCACGGTGACCAACAGGTACTCGGCGTCTTCCACCCGATAGGTCTCGACCGCTTTGTACTGCGTGCCGAACTTGGCCGCGAATTCCGCCCAGACCTCTTCGATCACCTGGCGGGAACCGCGCAGCGCCATGTCCTGCGCCTGCTTGGCTTCGGTGTAGATTTCGGGAATGCCGACTGGCCCGAACATCTTCGGCGCGGCGGGGTCGAGCCGTAGCGGCGGTTCATAGATGCCGACGAACTCGCGCACTTTCGCCGTGTCGTAAAACAAGATCGGCTCGATCACATGGCTCATCTGGAAGCCATCCATGTTGACGATGGCCGGCAGCATCACGCGGCGGTCTTCAGCGACGCGGAACGCGCAGATCGTCTGGTCGACAACTTCCTGACCGTTCTCGGTGAAGATCTGCACCCAACCGGCGTCGCGTTCGGCCATGATGTCGCTCTGGTCGCCCCAGATGTTGAGCGGGGCGGACAGGGCGCGGTTGACACAGGACATGACGATCGGCAGCCGCATGCCACTGGCGATGAACAGAATCTCGTGCATCAGCGCCAAGCCCTGACTACAGGTCGCCGTGAAGGTGCGCGCACCTACGGCCGAGGAGCCTACGCACGCGCTCATCGCCGAGTGTTCCGACTCGACCGGCACGAAGGCCGCGTCGAGGTCGCCCTCGGCCACGATCTCGGCCAAATGCTCGACAATGTGGGTCTGCGGGGTGATCGGGTAAGCGGCGATGACGTCGACGTCGCACTGGGCGACGACTTCCGCCTGGGCAATCGACACCTCGATGCCGATGCGCTTGCCGACTTCCATCCGGTTTTTCATTTCTTGCCCTCCTCGATCATCACGATCGCGCGGGTCGGGCATTCGGCGGCGCAGATGCCGCAGCCCTTGCAGAACTGGAAGTTGAAGTCGAAGTAGTGGGTGTACAGCGCCCCGGCGGTTTTCTTCTGGCGCGGCACGAGGCGGCGCGAGTTGTCGGGACAGAAGATGTAGCATAGGCCGCAGGCGACGCATTTGTCTTCGTCGGTCTTGGGGTAAGCGCTGCGCCAGTCGCCGGTCTTGTACTCGGACGACGTGCCCGCTTCCACTACCGTGCAGCCCAGTTCGAGTTCACGCCAGGTCGGGTTGATCTTGGTTTTCATCGGCCCTCCGACGAGCAGCACTCGTCAAACGCCCGCTTCAGCACGCCGAAGTTTTTCTCGGCGATTTTGCCGAACCGATCGTTGAGCGGCTTACGCATACTCTCCAGGTCCACACACCGGGTCGCGGTGATCAGCGCCCCGAGCATAGTCGTATTGGTAATCGGCCGACCCAACCCTTCCAATGCGATGCGGCTGGCGTCGACCGTATAGATATGCCGGAACGGCTTGAGCTTGTAGCGCTCACGCAGATCGGCCGCGTCCCGCGGCGTGTTTACGATGACCAGCCCGTTTTCATCCATGCCGGATTCGACGTCGACGATCTTCATCAACGCCTCTTCCAGCACGATGGCGACATCGGGCTCGTAGATTGCTTGTCGTAGGCGGATCGGGTGTTCGTCGATGCGCGCGAAGGCAAGCACCGGCGCCCCACGCCGTTCAGGACCGAAACTCGGGAACGCCTGCGCATAGCGGCCTTCCGCGATCGCGGCCTGAGCGAGCAACTCGGCGCTGGTTACCGCCCCCTGTCCGCCGCGTCCATGAAACCTGATTTCCAACATGGTCAAAGCCTCCTTGACCGGCTCAACCGGGGCAAAAATGGATTTGCATACTAGTCCTCGACCTCGGCGCTGTCAAGCACGAAATGACAAGTTATCTCTATAATCTGATATTGGACAACCATGCGAACGATTGGAAGTTTTCGCCCTGGCCGACCCGGAAATCGGCCGAACCATCCAATTCTACGCGGCCGGCAGCAAGACGGTGAACGTGGTTCCCTGCCCGCGCTTGGACTCCACCAGCAGCCGTCCGCCGTGCGCGTCGGCAATGCCGTGCGCGACGGTCAGACCCAGACCGGTGCCGGCCTCTTTGGTGGTGAAAAACGGGTCGAAGATCGTCCGGAGCAGTTCTGGTTCGATGCCCGTACCGGTGTCGGTCACGCGCACCTCGATCATCCCCGCATGCGCGGACGAAACGAGCGAACGCACGGTCAGCACTCCCGGCGCCGCTTCCATCGCCTGAACCGCGTTGATCAACAGATTCCAGAACAACTGGCGGATCTGGTTCGGGTCGAACCGCGCGCGCAAATCGGGATGCAGGTCGCATTCGATGCGGATATGATCCTGACACGCCGGATCGTTGGCCAGCACATCGAGTTGCTCGCGCAAAACGGCCGACACGTCATCCACCGTCTCCTCGCGCTTGTTCGGCCGGGCGTAGATCAGAAAGTCAGTGATCAGCTTGTTCAGTCGCTCAGTCTCGCGCGTGACGATATCCATCAGGTGGGCTTGCACCGGTTCGAGTTTCAATTCACCGCGCAAGAGCTGAATTGAGCCGGACACGCTGGCCAAAGGGTTCCGGATTTCGTGTGCAATGCCGGCGGCCAGTTTACCGATGGCGGCCTGACGCTCGGTGCGCGCCGCGGCCTTTTCCAGCTCGCGCACCCCGCTGACGTCTTGCAGCGTTACCACGCGCCCGATACCCTGCCCGCCCGGGTCGCGCAGAGGCGAGGCGGTGGCGGAGAGCGCGCGCGGTATCCCGTCACCGCGCGTCAGTTCGAGGTCGAGGGCATCGAACTCCGGCGGCAGGGTGGCCAACGCCGGCAACAGCGTGGTCAACGGCAAGCCGACGATGGTATGCGGTTGGCGGTCGAGAATCGCCGCCGCGTGGGCGTTGGCAAAGGTGACCCGGTCTTGATTGTCGCAGGTCAGCAGACCGATCGGCAGCGACTCGATGATGCTCTCATTGCGTGTCTTGAGCGCATCCAGTTCGCGCTGCTGGTAAGCCACACGCGCGTCGGCGGCGCGGCTCTGGTTGGCCAGGTAGCCGGCCAGCACGCCGGTGACCAGAAACGCCAGTGAATTGAGCAGCACCTTGATCGAAGTTTCGTTGAGCGTCGGCGGTTCGACCCCGAGGCCGGTGAAATCGTACGGCGTGACGTAACGCAGCAGTTGCGCCACCAGTATGCCGCAATAGGCCACCGAGCACAGCAGGGTCATGAACATCGTTTGCGGGTGGTTAGTCAGAATCGCGGTGAAGATGACGGTCGGCACGTACATGAATGAGAACAAGCTGTAATAACCACCGGTCACATAGATCAATGATGTGACGAACAGGAAGTCCCAATAGGCGTGGAAGTAACGGTAGGCCCAGCGGCTGCCCATGCGTTCGATGAACACCGCGCTCAGCAGCGTCACCAGCACGTTGCCACCGATCAGCCCGTAATGGTTGATCTGGTCTGCGTCGGGATCGATAAAAAAGATCGTGCCAAGGATGAAAAACGCGATAATGACGCGCAGAAAAACCAGCCAGTACAAGGTGCGCGCAGTGGCGTCGCGAAGAACGACGGGGGTCGGGGCGCCGGTGGCGGGCAGGTTCGCCTCCGCGCTACTGGATGACCGTCACCAGCTTGAAGATCGGCAGATACATCGTAACCAACAAGCCGCCGACCGTGCCGCCGAGGATGACCATCATGATCGGTTCCAGCAGCGTAGTGAGGGCATCGGTGGTGGCGTCGACTTCGTCTTCGTAAAAGTCGGCGATCTTGGCCAACATGACATCCAACGCGCCGGTGGCTTCACCAACGGTGATCATCTGGCACACCATCGCCGGGAAGACGCCGGATTCGGCCAGCGGTTCGGCAATCGTCTTACCTTCGGAGATGCGCTCCTTGGTGCGCAAGATGGCGCGTTCGATCGTCTGGTTGCCGGCGGTGCGGGCGACGATGTCCAGGCCGTCGAGGATCGGCACGCCGGACGTGATCATCGTACCGAGCGTGCGGGTGAACTTGGCCACCGCCTGTTTGCGCAGCAGGTCGCCGAAGACCGGCAGCTTCAACAGGGTGTCGTCTTTGATGGTCCGGCCCTTGGGGGTGTTGAGCAACACTCGGATGCCGTAGATTGCGCCAGCGATTGCCGGAACCAAAATGAACCACCAACTCCGTAAGAACTCGGAGATATTCACAACGAACTGAGTCGGTCCGGGTAATGCGCCGCCGAAGTCTTCGAACATCTTTTTAAACACCGGGACGACGAAGATCAGCAGCACCAGCGTAACGATGAAGGCGATGGCCATAACCGTGGCCGGGTAGACCAAGGCGCCCTTCACCTTCTTCTTCAACTTCATCGATTTTTCGATGTAGGCCGACAAGCGGTTCATGATGGTGTCGAGAATACCGCCGACTTCGCCCGCGGCCACCAGGGCGACGTACAACTGGTCGAAAACCTTGGGGTGTTTGCCTAGGGCTTTGGCGAAGGTCGAACCGGACTCGACGTCGGCTTTCACTTCCGACAGCACCTTGGCGAAGGACTTGTTGTCCTGCTGGTTCATTAAAATGTCGAGACACTGGACCAACGGAAGACCGGCGTCGATCATCGTGGCGAACTGCCGGGAAAAGATCACGACTTCGCGTTCGGTGATCTTCTTCTCGGTCTTGAACAACACAATGCTCCGGCCTTTTGGCGTTACACTGGTGGCAATGATCTGCTGGCTGCGCAGCTTGGCCGTTACGGCATCCTGGTTCGGCGCTTCCATTTCGCCTTTGACCATGGTGCCCGTGCGGCTCTTGCCTTCCCACTTGTAAACCGGCATTGACCTAGCCTCCCGACCTGTTCACCTGTCGATCATAGCACAACTAATCGGACGTTTGTCCAGTTTTCCTTAGCCCTGTCGGGCCTTTGACTGTGATTCCCGGCTTTCCGACGCCAGCATCTGGTTGAATTCGTCGAGGTCGGGGCAACGGCCCTGGGCCTCTTTCAACGTGATCAAGCCCCGCCGGTAGAGCGACACCAGCGACTGGTTCATGGTCTGCATGCCGAATTTCGACTGGCCGACCTGCATCTGCGAGTAGATCTGGTGCACCTTGTCTTCGCGGATCAAGTTGCGGATGGCGGGGTTGGGCACCATGACTTCGAGCGCCAGGGTGCGGCCCACGCCGGTCGCCCGCGGCAGCAATTGCTGGCACAGCACGCCTTCGAGCACGAACGAAAGCTGCGCGCGCACCTGCCCTTGCTGGTGCGGCGGGAACACGTCGATGATGCGGTTGATCGTCTGCACCGCGCTGCTGGTGTGCAACGTGGCAAAGGTGAGGTGGCCGGTTTCGGCGATGTTCAACGCCGCTTCGATCGTTTCCTGGTCGCGCATTTCGCCGATCAGCACGATGTCCGGATCCTGGCGCAGAACGTATTTCAGCGCGCGGGCGAAGCTCTTGGTGTCGGAATGCACTTCGCGTTGGTTGACCACGCACCCTTTGTGCGCGTGCAGGTACTCGATCGGGTCTTCGATGGTCACGATGTGCTGATTCCGGCTCACGTTGATCTTGTCGATGATGCTGGTCAGCGTCGTCGACTTGCCGCAACCGGTCGGGCCGGTCACTAGAATCAAGCCGGCCGGGCGGTTGACCAGGTCATTGATGACCGGCGGCAAACCCAGTTCCTGGAACGTGAAGGCTTTGAACGGAATGGTCCGGAACGCGCCGGCAACCGCGCCGCGTTGTTTGTAGATGTTGGCGCGGAAACGGGATAGTCCTTTGACGCCGAAGGACAAATCGAGTTCGTTCTCTTCTTCGAACGAGTGGCGCTGGTTGTCGGTAAGCACCGCGTAGCACAGCCGCTTGGTTTCGGCGGCCGTCAGCTGCGGCATGTTGACCGGAGTCAGGCGGCCATCGATGCGCAACTGCGGCGGCGAGCCGGTGGTGATATGCAAGTCGCTGGCATTCTTCTCGATCATCAGCTTGAGCAGTTGGTGCAGGTCAACCACGCTTGGAACCCCTGTCTGTCGGGCGCCGGCGTCCCTCCTCGGAAGGCGGGTCGTGGGGCAAACTCAAACCCGACGGTTGTGGTCTCGCATCGGTTGCCTCGATTCACGAATCCCGAACCGCCGAGGCTACGGCGCGGGTCAGCTCGAAAAAACTCAGTCGGTCGCCGTTACGCGCACCACTTCTTCGAGGGTGGTGATCCCCTCGGCGATCTTGGTGATGCCGCCCTGGCGCATGGTCTTCATGCCGAGGCGAATCGCCTCGCGCTTGATTTCCGTCGTCGAAGCGCCGTTCAACACGAACTCTTTGATTTCTTCCCACAACGGCATGACTTCGTAGACGGCCAAACGGCCGCGATAACCGGTCTTGCTGCACTTCATGCAGCCCGAACCTTTGTAGCACTGCATCGAGTGCGCCATTTCGTCGCTTGCCTGGATGTCTTTGAGGATCTGCGGGCTGACGTCGACCGGTTCCTTGCACGTGGTGCAGATCTTACGCACCAGACGCTGGGCGGCGATCAACTGCACCGAAGCCGTGACCAGGAAGGGTTCGATACCCATATTCAGCAAACGGTTGATACTGGACGGCGCGTCATTGGTGTGCAGTGTCGAGAGCACCATGTGGCCGGTGAGTGCAGCCTTGACCGCGATTTCCGCCGTTTCAAAGTCGCGGATCTCGCCAACCATGATGATGTCCGGGTCTTGCCGCAAGAACGAACGCAACGCGGCGGCGAAGTTCAAGCCGATCGCGTCGTGCATCTGCACCTGGTTAATGCCCTTCAACGTATATTCAACCGGGTCTTCCGCAGTGCTGATGTTCTGGTGGATCGTGTTCAATTCGGTCAGCGCCGAATACAGCGTAGTCGTCTTACCGGAACCAGTCGGGCCTGTGACCAGCACCATACCGAACGGCTTATGAATGGCTTCCTTGAACCATTTCAGCGGAGCCTCCTCGAAGCCCAACTTGGTCATGTCGAGCTGGAGGCTGTCTTTGTCGAGCAAGCGGAGCACAATCTTTTCGCCGTAGATCGTCGGCAGCGAGCTGACGCGGAAGTCCATCTCCTTGCCCTTCGCCGTCTTCAGCCGGATGCGACCGTCCTGCGGCAGACGCCGCTCGGCGATGTCGAGTTCGGACATGATCTTCAGACGGGACGTGATCGCGTTCTGCAGCTTGCGCGGCGGGTCCATAACCTTGTGCAGCACGCCGTCGATGCGGTACCGCACGCGGAAGCTCTTTTCGTATGGCTCGACGTGAATGTCAGACGCGCCCTTCTTGATGGCGTCGGACAGGATCAGGTTCACTAGCTTGACAACCGGCGCGTCTTCCGAAGCCTTCTCCAACTCTTTGACGTTGATGTCGTCTTCAGTCTGGATCAGTTCGAGTTCTTCGTCGTCGAACTGGTCCATGACCTCTTCGAAGTTGCTGCCTTCGGTGTCGTAGTACTTTTCGATCGCGGCGATGATCGAGTCTTCCGTCGCGACCACCGCTTCGATGTTGTAGCCGGTCAGGAACTTGATGTCGTCGATGGCGATGATGTTCGATGGGTCAACCATGGCCACGATCAGCGAGTTGTCCGCCCGGCTGATCGGAATGACCTTGTATTTCTCGACGACCTCGCGCGGAATCAGCTTGATCACCTCGGGGTCGATCTCGAATTCGGATAGGTTGATCGACGGCACGTTGTACTGGCGCGAGAGAATGTCGGCCAGTTCGCTCTCTTCCAAGTAGCCCAGCCGCGACAGATGGTACGACAAGCGACCGCCGGAAACCTTCTGCTCCGCCAGCGCGGTTTCGAGCTGTTGGGAACTGATCAAGTCCTCGCGGACGAGCAGTTCGCCCAGCTTCTCCTCGCTGTTTTTCGGTTCGTTCGCCTTGTTTTTGGTTTCCTCGCTCATTAATGGAACCTCCTGGCGAGCATTCTGCTCCCGTTCGCTTCAAATATAAAGCCGAGCCCAAGAAAATTACATGCCAACCGCAATTGGTGTCAACCCGTCCTTGTTTCCCGGATAAGCGGTCTGATTGAGGGACGTTCTTCTGAAAACGCATTTTTGCCGGGTCCAT
>CAZEDX010000113.1:0-11143 GCA_964511015.1 uncultured bacterium
CGCGGCGGTCTCGCGTGAGATGCCGCAGCCGGTTTCCTTGACGATCAGGCGCACACCGTTCGGCAAAACCAGCCGTTTAAGCCGACCTCGCCGACCCGCCTTACCGACCAGTGTCACGGTTGCCGTCTTCGCGGTTGGCGCGTCGTTGCTGAGCACGATTGCTCGCGCAAACCGCGCTTCGGCACTAGCCGCTAACCTTTCGAAATCAACGGCCGACCAACGTTCTTGTTTTGGCAACAACACCACACCGGTGAGGTTGGCATGATGGAGAAATCGATTGGCCGCGAGCCGCAACCCTTCGCGCGTTGCCGCCCGCACCTTGGCCAGGTATTGCCGTTCCAACTCAACGTCGCCGGTCAGCGAGACTGAGTAGCCGAGCGCTTGACCGATGCCGCTGGCTGTTTCGTGACGCCCGATAAATGCGGCTTCGATGTTGGTCTGGGCTCGCCGCAGTTCGTCACGTGTCACCAGTTCTTTGCGGGTGCGATAGACCTCCTGTAGAATCGCGTCGATCGCCGCCGGCATCTGCCGGGCATCGGTCGTGGCATCGACCGAGAACAAGCCCGGATCGATTGGCGCAAAGACATGTGCCGAGATCTCGTGTACCAGTCCGCGTTTGGACTTAACCCGATGTTCAAGTCGCGAGCTGTCGCCGCTGCCCAGCACTATCGAAAGCAGATCGAGTTCGGCAACCAACGGGCCTTGCCAGTTCGGTCCATGCCACGCCAGTTGCAAATGGGCCTGATGTGTCGGCTCGCGCAAGATCAACGCCCGGAAACGTCGCTGGACCGGCTCGGCCGAACGAGGAGCCAGGGGCGCCGATTGGCCGTCGTAACCGCCGAACAGGCGGGTTACCGCAGCTTTGACCTGCGGCACATCGATGTCGCCCGCAATCGCCAGTACCATGCGATCGGGCCGATAATGGTGAGCGTAGAAGCGGAGCACGTCGCGACGCCGCAGTTGTTGTAACACTTCTTTGCGCCCAATGATCGGCCGGCCGTAAGGATGTTTAGCAAAGGCCCTTGCCCAGGTACGTTCGGCCAAATAGGCCGGTGGCAGATCACGGTAGAGAGCCATTTCCTCGAGTACGACGCCGATTTCCTTGCGCAGTTCCTCCGGGTCGAACGCGGCGTGGCCGAGACCGTCGGCCAGAATGTCGAGGCCGGCGGCCCACTCGTCCTTGCCGACGTTGATGTAGTAGCAGGTATGGTCATAGCTGGTGAAGGCGTTGATCTCACCCCCGGCCCCTTCCACCTCGGCGGCGATTTGTCCGACACCCCGGCGGGCCGTTCCCTTGAAGACCATGTGCTCGTGTAGGTGGGCTAAACCGGCCTCATTCATCTGCTCGTCCGCCGAGCCGACCCGCACCCATACCGCCATCGACACGACCGGTGCAAACGCCGCCCGTTGCATGACCACACGCAAACCGTTCGGCAATTGATAGAGCAACGGCGCGTCTAAGGAGTCTCGTTTCCCTTCAGGCCGGTTCGATCCCAAAGCGATTCCTCCACCAGCAGGTAGATCCACCAGCCCGGGAACACCGGGTAGGTCTTGCTGCGGTAGTTCATGGTCATGCGTTTGGCGATTTCTTCATACTCATTGTCGCGGCAAATGATGACCGATTGTTTGATTGGCTTGTCTGCCCCTTCCGTCTGCATCGCCAACTTGCGATAGTACCGCAGATAGAAGCGGCCCGGGTTCTTCGCTCCAGTGGACAGATAGACCGGCAACTGGTCACCCAATCCTGACACCTGCGCCACCACCGCCAGATCGCGCGGCATATCTTCGTACGCGCGTAGCGTCTGCACGTACACGATCTGGTAGCTTTCGTCGTCGTACTTGTCCCAATTCAGGCGGTACGACGCCCGGCCGTATGCCACCAGCCCGCCAATCACGACCAGCGCCAGTAAGGCCTGCCATACGGGACGGCGCAGCGTCAGCCACAAGTCGGTAAAACCGTCGGCCGCCAGTGCCAGAAAGCAGGCGCCGATCGGCAACACGCACCATGGTGTCTTGTAAGGAATGGCTGAGTAGACCAACAACGTCGACACGGAAACCGCCAGCAAGGCGAGCATGCGCGGGCGGTGTTGCCAAAACGCGCGGACCGCAGCCCACAACGCGAACGGCATAGCCGGCAGGTAGTATTTGCCCAGTAGCACGAAGAAATACGGCCAGGGCTTGGCATGTGGCTTCTCCACCACTCCGGTCGCAAACCAAGCGCCGTAGGCACGGAAGAAATCCGGCAGCCCTTTGGGGTTGCTCAGAAAGCTAGAAAACAGCAAAGCCCAGAGTGTCAGTCCCAGACCCAGGCCCCAGGTCAGGTAGTGGCTTTGTGGGTAGCCGAGCAGCGGACCGGCCAGGAACGAGCGCGATTCGGTTTCGTAGCGCACCGAAAAGTACCAACCAAGGACGAGGGCTGCTCCGAAGGCGGGTAAGGCGAAGGCCGCCGTTTCCTTGACGGTAAATGCCAACGCGAGAAAGACGTAGAACAAAATGACTGGTGTCGGCCGAGTTTCGCTGGTAGCTTCGAGGAACGCCCAGAGCAGGCCGGCGTAAGCGAAGGCAAAGTAGATCTCATGAATGAATGTCTTGGAAAAGTAGACGTCCGCCGGGCTTAACGCCAACACGGCAGCGGCAAAAAGAGCTCCTGGTTTGCCTAGTGCGCGATGCGTCATCAACACAAGTATGATCGCCAACAGGCCGAACACCGCCGGTACCGCGCGCAAGGATGTTTTGGTAAATCCTCCGAGCCAGACCCCCGGCAAGGCGATGTAGTAGAGAAACGGCCCATGGTAGGCGATGGGGTTGTACTCGTAATGCCCCTTCGTCACCAGCTTCTTGACGAACGAGTAGTTGACCGCCTCATCATGGTGGACCGCTTTCCATTCCAGCCCAACGAAACGGTAATACCCTCCGATCGCTAGCACGATCAATACCAGAATGAACCAAACCAGCTTGCCGTTTTTCATGCGGCGAATCTTGTCACACAGGGTGCCGACGGTCAACCAAAGAGCTTCGCCCCGCGCCCTTGGCATAAGCCTGGACCGGGCCTTGCGCCGTACCCCTTGTCTGGTCGAAATCCCTTGCTTTTTCCCGGATTTGCCCCAGGGAAGAACATCCTTGACAGCTTTGCTGGATCAGGCGAATGTAAGCGCTACTTGAATGCCCGGTGGGTGTTGGTGCATAGAGTCAGGCTGCTTTGACGAAATAACAGACAGGATCACGTATGATCTTCGACTACTTTTTCGGTATGTTCTCGAACGACCTGGCGATCGACCTGGGGACCGCCAATTCACTGGTGTACGTCAAAGGCCGCGGTATTGTCTTCTCCGAACCATCCGTGGTCGCGGTCCAGAAAGACATGCGGGGCATCAAACGCGTGCTCGCGGTCGGCAAAGAAGCCAAGATGATGGTCGGCAAAACCCCGGGCAACATCGTGGCCATCCGGCCGATGCGCGACGGCGTGATCGCGGATTTCGAAGTCACCCGCGAAATGCTGCGTTACTTCATTCGTAAAGCCCACAACCGTAAGACGCTGGTGCGTCCGCGCATCATCGTTTGCATTCCCTATGGCATCACCGAAGTCGAGAAACGCGCCGTCAAGGAAAGTGCCATTTCGGCCAGTGCGCGCGAAGTCTATCTGATTGAAGAGCCGATGGCCGCGGCGATCGGCGCCGGTCTGCCGATCACCGAACCGTCAGGCAACATGGTTGTCGACATCGGCGGCGGCACGACGGAAGTGGCGGTGATCAGCCTCGCCGGCCTCGTGCATTGCCAAAGTGTCCGCGTCGCCGGGGACAAGATGGACCTGGCGATCATGCAGTACCTCAAGCGCAAATACAATTTGCTCGTCGGTGAAGCGACCGCCGAACGCATCAAAATGACGGTCGGCACCGCCTACCCTACCGACGAAGCGATGACCATGGCGGTTAAAGGCCGCGATCTGGTCGCCGGCATTCCGAAAACCATTGAAGTCAACAGCGACGAAATTCACGAGGCGTTGATCGAACCGATCAACACCATTGTCAATGTGGTGCGCGTTGCGCTGGAACGGACTCCGCCGGAATTGGCGGCGGACATTGTAGACAAGGGCATTGTACTCACCGGCGGCGGCGCGTTGCTAAAAAATCTGGATATCTTGTTGCGGGAAGAGACGGGGCTGCCGATCACGATTGCCGATGATCCGCTGGCCGCCGTCGTCTTGGGGACCGGTAAAGCGCTGGACGAATTGGATCTCCTGCGTAAAGTCAGTGTTTCGTAATCAACGAGCGAACCACGCTCCGCCCTCGCCGTCACCGACCCGGGGGGAGCGTCGTGATTTGGTGAATGTTTCATTTCCTATCGCAACACCGGGTGCTGCTGCTGGTTTTGTTGTTGGTGCTGATCGGCCTGCATCTGCTCAGTAGCGGCCTGAAACACAAAACGAACCTGGGTTTCGTCGGCAAGTCGGTGTTGTTCGTCTACACTCCGATCTACAAGGTGCTGTCCTGGCCTTTTCAAAAAGCCGCCTGGTTGGCGTCAAATTACCTGTATCTGGTCGAGGTCAAAGACCTCAACGGGCGTTTGCGCAAGCAGAACGGCCTGCTCAAGGGACAGCTTTCGCGCTTCGCTGAGCTGGAAGCGGAAAACCACCGTTTGCTTGCTTTGTTGGGATTGCGCGACACCGAGGTTAAGCCGGTGGCCTATGCCCGCGTGGTCGGACGAAGCCTCACACCGGAGTTCCGCACCCTGATCATCGACGTCGGTTCGAGCCAGGGCGTCAAAACCGGCATGGCGGTGGTCACGGCGGAAGGACTGATCGGTTTCGTCGCCGTGGTCGTGCCACACTCCGCCAAGGTCGTACTGATCACCGACGCCAGCGCGCGAGTCGACACCATTGTGCAACGCACGCGCGGTCAGGCGATGGTCTTCGGGCGGGGTAAAAAGCATTGTTCGTTGGAATACCTGACCAATCCGGATGTCGTCGTGGGAGACCGTGTGGTCACCTCCGGCGTCGGGGGGCTGTTCCCCAAAGGCGTGCCTGTGGGCCTTGTTGCTGCGGTCAACCGCGGCCAACCAAATTCGCCACAAGGTATTTGGGTTTTGCCCAGTGCCGATCTCGACTCGGTCGAAGAGGTCGCGGTGCTGCCATCGATTCCTGTCGGAGAACCGACAGCCTCTGGGGTGCCGCGGTGAAGAAGTTCGTCCTGTTTTTTTTGATCGGCATCCTGTTGCTGATCGCGCAGTCCATCTGGCGAATGCTCTTTCCCTGGTGGCGCACCTCACCCGAATTCCTCTTCATTCTGGTCGTCTACTCTGGGGTGAATCGCAACCCGTTCATCGGCCCGATTCTGGCGTTCAGTTTCGGCTTCATCACCGACTCGTTGTGGGGGGTACAGCCCGGGCTAACCGCTGCGGTGTATACCATCGTGTACTTTCTTAGCCGCCTGTCCGGTCGCCGCTTCTATATTCGCAGTTTTGTCTACCAGGTGCTGATCGTCGCGTTCATGACCTTCGTCGCCAAGGGATTGGTGTACTTCGTGCTCTCCACCCTCGGCTACAGCGATGACCTTGCGCCGGTGTTTTGGTCAACCGTGTGGCGGCAGATGCTGTGGAATGGCTTGTTCGCCGTGGCCGTGGTCACCCAACTCGAACGGGTCGAGGCCAAGGTGTCCGAAGACTACGCCGACCGCTTCATGGGCACCTTCGGAGAGTGGTAGTGTTCGAGCAATTCTCGCCTGAAAGGACCTACCGCCGCAGTTTCACGGCCTTCTTCATCGCGGCCATTCTGTTCTTCCTACTGCTGCTTGCGCGATTGTGGTATCTGCAGGTCATCGAGGGCGCGCAACTCAGCCAGCGTAGCGAAGCCAATCGCATTCGCACCTACCGCATCAATAGCCCACGAGGCACGATCAAAGACCGCTGGGGGCGCGTCATCGTCGACAACCGGCCGTCGTACGACCTGGTGTTCAACCCGTCGGCGTTGCCCAAGAACGAAATCGACTCGTTCCTCAACGGCGTTTGTTCCGACCTCGGCATCGATCGGGAATTGGTGCGCGCGCGGCTGAAGACCGGCAAAGCCGGCGGGCCGGTGAAAATCAAGGAAGACATCAATCGCGAGGACGTTGCGCGCATTGAAACGCTGTCGATGCTCTACCAAGACCGCGAGTTCCCCCTGACCGTCGAGGCGGTCGGAAAACGAACATACAAGTACGGGCCGCTATTGGCGCACGTCATCGGTTACACGGGCGAGATCAATCCCAAACAGCTCGACTCGCCGGAATACGCCGGTTACCAGCCGGGCGATCGGGTCGGCCGTTCGGGTCTTGAAGCCACTTATGAAGCGCAACTGCGTGGTGAGTTTGGCACCCACATGGTGGAGGAAAACGCGCGTAACGTGCAACTGCGCGACCTTAAATATATTCCCGCCCAGCCCGGCAAATACCTTCAACTCAATATCGACCTCGACCTGCAAGAGGCGGCTGCCAAGGCGCTGGGCTCGATGCCCGGCGCGATCGTGGCCATGGATCCGCGCAACGGCCAGGTTCTGGCGATGGTCAGCCAACCGACTTACGACCCCGACATCTTCAACCGTCCGATGACCGCCACCGAATGGGAGGCGATGTCCAGCAATCCGCAGCACCCGCTCCAGAACAAAGCGATCGGCGGCCAGTATCCACCGGGCTCGACCTTCAAAATCGTCGCCGCCATTGGCGGCCTCCAGGAAGGGGAGATCACTCCCGAATCCACCCTGGAGTGCGCTGGCCGCTGGAAGTACCTTGACCGCTATTTCCGTTGCCATAACGAACGCGGCCACGGCCTGGTCAACTTGTATTACAGTCTAATCCGCAGTTGCGACATCTACTACTACAAGCTTGGCGTGAAGCTTGGAATCGACCGCCTGGCCAAATACGCCCGCATCCTGGGTGCCGGACGTGAAACGGGTATTGACCTGCCGGGCGAATTGCCCGGCTTGATACCCACCCCACAATGGAAACTGGAGCGCTATAAGACCGCGTGGCTGCCCGGCGAAACGCTAAACACCTCTATCGGCCAGGGGTCGGTTTCCGTCACGCCGCTACAACTGGCGGTAATGTACTCGGTGGTGGCCAACGGCGGTACGCTATATCGTCCTCAGATCGTCAACCGCCTACTCAACTCCGACGGTACGGTGTTCCGCGAATTCCGTCCTTCCGTGCTAGGCAAGATACCGGTTAACGCGGAACATCTGGCTCGCGTCCGACGGGCGCTGATGCTGGTGGTCAACGATCCCGGCGGCACCGCCTACCGGTCGCGCCTGGCGACTTTCATCTATGCGGGCAAGACCGGCACCAGTCAGGTGCGCCGCATGGGCAAAAAGCGCATCACCTCCGCCGCGCTGCCATGGGAATTCCGTGATCACGCCTGGTTCGTGGCCTTCGGACCCTATGAGAGCCCGAGTATCGTGGTGGTCGTATTGTGCGAACACGCCGGCCATGGTGGGACCTTCGCCGCGCCGATCGCGCGGCAGATACTGGTTGCCTATCAAGAGTCATTGCGGCAGCATTCGGAATACCGCGATGCCGGCACGACGGCGAATCCGAGGCAATGAGCATGGCCTTGTTCAACCGCGACCGCTACCGCAACAATCCCGACCAACGTTTCGTCGGCCGGATCGACCGTCGTCTCTTCACCAACTTTGACTGGTTTCTGTTGTTGTTGGTCGTCGGCCTTTGCCTGATCGGGCTGCTGAATCTCTACAGTGCGACACATCAAAGCGAGCACCTGGAGCGGTTCCGCGCGCAGTTGGTATGGCTCGTAGTCGGCTTCATGCTAATGGCCCTCGCTTTCGCGATTAGCTATCACCATTTTGAAAACAACGGCTACGCGATTCTGATCGGCGTAATGGTGCTCTTGGTGCTGACCCTTGCACTCGGCATTGTCAGCCACGGAGCCCGGCGCTGGCTGATGATCGGGCCGATCCGTTTTCAGCCCAGCGAGTTGGCCAAAATCGCACTGATCATTGCCTTGGCGAAGTACCTTGCCGGCAATCCGAACGAACATGGCTACAATCTGAAAGAGCTCGGTCCGCCGCTGGCCATCATCGCGGGACCGATGCTCCTGGTCGCTTTACAACCCGATTTGGGAACCTCAATCATGCTCCTGCTGGTGGCGGGCACGATGTTGTTGTTTGCCGGCATTCGGTGGCGCACCTTGTTCGGGCTGACCGTTTTCGGTACTTGTTTCAGTGTATTCACCTATTTGTTTCTATTGTCCGAATACCAGAAAAACCGCATCCTGACCCTCATCGATCCAAACGCCGATCCACTGGGCACCGGCTACCATATCCGCCAGTCGTTGATCGCTATCGGGTCCGGCCGCATGTGGGGCAAAGGTTGGCTGCACGGCACACAAGCCAACCTCGAATTCCTGCCGGAAGCGCACACCGACTTCGCGTTTGCCGTCTTCGCCGAGGAATGGGGTTTTGTCGGCGGACTGGTCGTACTGGTGATGTACTTCGCCATCGTCGCCTGGAGTCTGAACATCGCCCAGCGCTCGAAAGATCTCTTTGGTTCGATGCTCGCGGTCGGCTTTGCCGCCCTGTTGTTTTGGCACATCTTTGTCAACATCGGCATGGTGCTCGGCATTTTGCCGGTCGTCGGCTTGCCGCTGCCCTTCCTTTCCTATGGCCGCACGTCGCTGCTGACGATGATGATCGCCGTCGGCTTCCTGCTCAACATTTCAAGTCGGCGCTATATTTTTTAGACCAGCCGGGTTGGCAGGCCGGCTTACGGCGCCGTTCCCGCGTTACCGTGGTTCTTGGTCTGATGCGCACCGGAAGCCGTCGTGGAGGTTACGAGCCAGAGCGTAGTTCATGTCGTGAACGTTCGTCAGGCCGGTCTCGGGCCCGAGTTCAAAGGCGCCGCCGGCAACCATCTCGCGCTCGATCCATTCCGCGACGTTGCCTGCCAGGTTGTAAAGGCCATATGGGCTCACCCCTTCGGGGAAGGCGTCGACCGGGGCCCAGAACAGGTAGCCGTCGCCGTTGCCCTGGAAATTCGCCCGTCGGGTGATGTCTTTCTGGTGGCCCCATGGATAAGGACGCTGGTCGTCTTCATAGCCGGTAATCTTGAGCCACTCCATCCATTCGAGGAGACGTTGGCCGTAGTGTTCACAAAAGGCCTGCGCGCCATACCATGAAACGTTGTAGACCGGCAGTCGTTCGGATCCGCGATAGGTGCGGTAACGGCCGTTGTGGTAGACGATGCGCGAGGTCGGATCGTTCAAACTGTAGTAGATGTTCGCCTGCTCCGGCGGCATGTCGATGTCGTTCAAGAAACGCGCATACAGCTCATGCGTGATCTCAAACCGGTGGACGTAAAAATAAGGACGCGGATGGTGGACGGTGGGAAGCTTCGCCGGCCACTCGATACGAACCATGTCGCGTTGTCCGGCGCGCGCGGCTTCGTCGGTGAGTTCCGGTGCAAGTTGACGGCCGATAGGCTGACTGCGGCGCAGCAGATACACCATCGGAGGCACCTGTTCTCCGCCGGCGGCAACCACCGACCAGACGGGGCTGGGACCGTAGAGAATCGTGCGCAAGTCGAAATAGTCGCGCGCGAGAATATAGTTGGCGGTGGCCGGATTCACTCGGCGGTCCGGCACCACCCATGGGTGAACATAATCGAGATGATCGACATACGGCCCCTGTTTGACACCGGCAGGCAACAGCCTCGCCAGATTTTTCTCGACCAGCACTACCGCATCGGGCTCGATCTTGTCCACTTGCGCTACGAAAGCCCCCCACTCTTGTCGATTGATGTGGCTCATGGTCGTCGGAAGCCGGGTGGACGGCGTCGGCGTTGTGGGTGCGGAACGCCCGCGGCAGCCGAAAACGAGACAACTGAACACCACGGCGGTCAACAGCGCCGCGCACCACAGCCCCAGTTGGTAGCGGATTCGTTCGTGTTTCACACCGCGCTTGTACGATCAAACGCCCGGGCTGTCAATCTTTTCACGATGACCGTCCGCCTTTTCCCCCGGCCGCCATGCCAGTTATACTGAGCGCCATGACCAACCGCCAACGCTCGGTAACTGTCCTGGGCGCCGGTTTCACCGGACTGGTGATTGCCGACACCCTCGCCGCGCACGGCGACCGTGTAACTGTAATCGAACGCGAAGAAGAAGCCGGCGGATTTTGCCGTTCGATCAACTTGGCCGGATGTCGGGTTGAGCGCTACTACCATCACGTATTCCCGAACGAAACCAACGTGGTGGGACTAATCAATCGCGTGGGTTTGTCCGCCGACCTCCATTGGCGCCGTGTGCGACAGGGTTTGATCGCCGGCGGGAGTGCGCGTTCGTTCGACCATCCGGCCGCGTATTTGCGCGAGGCGCTGGCCACACCGGCGAACCTGTTGAACGATTGGCGTTTCGCGGCACGCATCAACTCGCTCGATGTCGACCAACTCGACCGCTTCACTGCATTGGAATGGCTCGACAAGTGGCAGTCGCCAGTCCGGATAGCGCGGTTGTGGCGACCATTGTTGACCAAGAAGTTCGGGCCGTATGCTGGCCAGGTCAGCGCGCGTTGGCTGGCCGAGCGCATCACTACACGCAAAAGCTCGAAAGGCTGGCTGCAGCGCGGTGAGACGCTGGGGCATCTGGCCGGCGGCTTCCACCGCTTGACTGACCGCCTCGCCGAGCGTTGCGTTAGCGCCGGTGTCACCTTTCACTACGGTGTCGTGGTGGAGGCGGTAGGGACACGTGAAGGCCGAGCAGAGGTGTTGCAAACCACGCGCGGCGAACTGCCCGTGGGCGATGTGCTGATCTCTACTCTACCCCTACCCGTGCTGGCGAAGCTGCTGCCCGAAACCGGCGACCCATGGCGCCGCGCAGCGGCCGAAACGCCGTATATGCATTGCCGTTGTGTAATATTGGCGCTCAAATGCCGTCTTTCGCCTTACTACTGGCTATCCAACCTCGACGCGGCGCCGTTTGCGGCGGCCATCGAACAATCGCATTTGTTCGGCGACGGCTCACACTTGCTCTATCTGCCACAGTATCTTGCCCAGCCAACGGACCGTGCAACAGATGACGCCGTGGTACGTGAGGCGATGGCGTGGTTGGGCGAGGTTTTCCCCGGCTTCAAAGCGGCGGACGTGCGCGAGAGCCGGGTGGCCTA
>CAZEDX010000114.1:0-5872 GCA_964511015.1 uncultured bacterium
GAGGGCTCTTCTTCAATCCCCGGTCAGAAAGTGCGAAAAATAGGGTACGTTATCGGTTCACCCGTGGGGCCGCGGCCGCGTCACGACGTAGCCAGGGCGGAGTCGGGGCGCGGTGCCACGCCGGAGGCGGGCCTTGGCGACCGCCAAGCCGCGGCCCCGGTGACCGGGGTCAACCGTTTCGGCGGGCGGTTCGCGAACCGCCCCTACCATCGGGGTTGTGTGGCGCGGCTCTGTTTCCGATTTGATTTTTCCTCTTCCTTGCTCGATCAATTCCTTCGATTTCCTTCGCCAACCGCTGTGCGCTGGTTATAATATAAAATACGTACGATCACCTCCGTCGCCCACCGGCGAGGGCGCCGGTGCCACATACCTTGCTACACCCACCGCCAGGCCTTGTTTCCCCCGCCGCAACTCGGAGGGGGATGGGGGAGGCCTTCCCCCGCTGTGAAATTCCTCGCGCTGTGAAATCTTTCACAGCATCTCGAACGCCCATTCCAGCCCCTCCGACCCGGCATTTAAAACGTGCATTTGTCACGCCTACAGCCACAGGCCTCCGCGCGGGAGAAATCGGCAAAAAGCACGGGTAAAAAAGACCTTTTAACGGGAAATCGGCCCTAGCAAAATCAAGCACTTGCACGCCGAAAACGGCTCGTTTGCACGGTGCTTTTACGGCGATGTGCAAAAAATTACCACCTCAAAAACAACAGCTTACGCGGTGGTGGTTGCTTGAAAACACGGCGTTTTGCGGCAACAACGTCTTTTTGGACAGGATATACAGGATGGTCAGGATCGACCGGATGGCGCCGGTCATCTGACAGGATGGTCGGGATCGAACGGATCGCACCGGATGGACAGGATCGAAAAATAATGGTTATCATCATACATGGGCGGACGCGCGGGCCCGCCCCTACGAAGATAACCGCACCCCAGACCCTCTCTACTTCAGCGGCCAGCTCGTGCCGGTGCGGCGATGGTTGGGGTCGCTGGGGGTTGTCCAGTGGACGACGGGCAGGCCGCGTTCGGCGGCGAGCTTCGCGAGGTCGGGGTCGGGGTTGACCGCGACGGCGCGGCCGACGAATTCGATCAGCGGCCGGTCGATGCCGTTGTCGGTATAGAGCGTGGCGTCGGCCGGGGCGATGCCTTCGCGCGCGAGCCAGTCGCGCACTAGTTCGCGTTTGCCCTCGTGGGCGCACGGCGGCTGCTTCATCACCGGCCGCAACCGCTCGCCCTCGCGTTCGGAATCGGTGCCGATGCCGTCGTGCGCGCCGAGCGCCCGCGCCAGCGCCTGGGCCAGGAACACGCTCGAACCGGTAGCTAGCACCACGCGGTCGCCGGCGGCCACGCGCTCGCGCACGGCGTCGATCGCCTCGCGATAGAGGCGCGGCTGCAGCACGTCGCGCACCGCCTCGTCGGCCAGCGCGGCGACGCGCGCGGCGGTTAGCCCGGCGTAGCAGGTGACGCCCGCCTCGACGATGACCAACTCGTTCGACAGCCCGAGCCGGTAACGCAGCATCGCGCGCACGGTCCGCCAGCGGCCCGCCCACGGCATGGCGCCGGTCCGCCAGAGGTACTGCGCGAACAGATAGCCGCTCATGCCGTCGAGCAGGGTGCGGTCGACATCGAAGATGGCTGCGTGGGTCATTTTTTGAACAGCGACAGTTCCTCGGTTTTGGCCGGACGCTTTTTCTTTTCGGTTGGCGCCGCCGCCACGCCGCCCGGCAGGTTGAAGCGGTAGCCGGTCTCGCCCTGCCGCGGCAGGCGATAGACCGCCGTTTCGAGCGACCACTTGCGGTCGGTCCAGCGGCCCTGGTTGCCGTTCTCCTCGGCGGTGAGGAAGCCGAAGATCTTGGCGTCGATGTTGTCCAGATGATGCAGCAGCGCGGCCTCCGCGAAGGCCGGCAATTTGACCGTGCCGTACTCCGGCCGGCCGTGGTGCGAGACGATGATGTGCTCGAGCTGGCGCAGCCGTTCGACCGGGAAATCGGGCACGGTCGCGGCGAGGCGTTGCAGCATCTCCACGCCGATCACCAGATGGCCGATCAGCCGCCCTTCGTCGGTGTAGTCGAAGGCCAGTTCGAAGGCCAGTTCACGGATCTTGCCGATGTCGTGAAACAGCACGCCGGCGATGAGCAGATCGCGGTCGAGCGTGGGGTAGTGCGCGGCCATTTTATCGGCCAGCAACATCATGCTGCAGACGTGCTCGAGCAAACCGCCCAGATAGGCCTGATGGACGCCGGTGGCGGCCGGCGCGCGACGTAGCCCGGCACCCGTTTCGGAGTCGTCGAGCATGGCCCGGCACAGCGCGCGCAAATGCTCATCGCCGAGCGAATTAGCCATTTGGTTAACCGTCTCCCAATACGCCTCCACATCGCGGGGACAGACGGGGAGAAACAGGGCCGGATCCACCTCCGCCGGTGGGGCCGGTTCGAGGTAGCTGACGTTCAGTTGTAGCACGTTGTTATAGACCGTCGTGCGCGCCTGCAGAAAGACGAAATCCCCCGCCGCCGCGCGCGTGTTGAAATCGCCGGCGTTGTCCCACACGCGGCCCTCGATTTCGCCGCTGCGATCGGACACGGTGAGGTTGAGAAACGGCTTGCCGGCCTTGGTCGAACCCAGGCCTTTGCTGCGCAAAAAATAGATGCCGTCGACCACCATGCCGTCATGCATGTCACCGATAAAAACGTGGCCCATGAACACTCCTTGTGTGGGGCCTTATGATAGCCGCGCGCCCTGCCGTGAAACAACCCGGTCTTGTCTTGATCCGTTCCCCCCCATTGGGCATGATGCCGCCATGCGTCGATTCTGGTTGTTGCCCGCGTTGCTGCTGACGCTGCTGGTCTGGCCGGCGGCGTCGGGCCAGCGTCTCGATCTGCTCCCCGGCGCCGTCGAGGGCGGACCGGCGGATGCCGGCTTCCGTTTCGCGGTGGCCGGGTCGGTTGCGTTGCGTGTCGAGCCGGCGGGTCCGGACCAGGCGCGGGTGACCGACGCGCAGGGCAACACGCGCACGATCGCGCTGCCGCCGGTGCCGGCGTACGAACCGCCGCCGGTGAAGACCGACTGGGCCGCGCTCGCGCCCGGGCCGCGCTTTGCGCTGCCGATGTTCGCGACCTTCATCGACGGCCTGTCCCTGCTGCTCACCGAGCCGGCGGTATCCGGCGAGCCAAGCCAACTGCGTTTCTCCGCCACGGTGCGCTTACGCACGCTCCAATCGCGTCTCGGTCGCTGCACCACGGAGGTGGTCGCGCGTCAGGTGCGGTTGGGCAATCGCGTGCTTGACTACCAGGTCGAGCGCCTGCTCACCGCCGGCGCATTGCCGCCGCTGGAGGCGAAGGACGCGCTGGTTGACGTGGAGGTTGTGGTCAGCGGCACTACGCGGCCGATGTTGACGGTGTTCGTCAGCGCGCCGCGCCGCGAGTACGGCTTTGCGAACCTGACGCCGGATGACGGCTGGCTCTACCAGGAGACATTGGGCTTGCCGCGCGAGGTACGCAACGCCGCGGCGGCTCAGACGGCGCTGGCGGCGTATGAGCTGGACCGGCGTGAGGCGCTGGCCGAACTCACCGCGCGCCTGGCCGACCCGCAGACGCCGATGCTCTTCGGCAACTGGCAAGTGAAAACCGACCGGACGTGGGCCGAGGTCTGCAAAGCGATCGATGCCGCGCCGGAAGGCGAGCGAGCCACGCTGCGTTTCCTCGGCGGCTGGGCAAAGGTGCTGCAACGGCAGGAACGTGATGCCGGCGTGTGGATGAATCGCGTGGCGAACACGGCCGCCGTGCCCGCACTAGCTGATGAGGCGGCTTTTCTGGCAGCAACTTGGGCCAGGCGCGGCCGGTCGGCCTTTCTCGGGCTGGCCTTCGCGCCGGACAAACCGGCGGGCGGCGCCTTCCGGCTGGAAAGCCAACTGGCGCGCGGCTGGACCGACCCCGCCGCCGAACGCTTCGCCCAGACCTGGCGTCTGGCGCTGGCCTTGCACGGCGGCGGCTTGTCGGCGCGGCCGGAGGCGCGGCTGTTGCTGCGCGGCGCGCTGCAGGCAGCGGCCGAAGCGTTGGCCGACCAATGTGCCGGCCGGAGCGTGCGCACGGTCAACGATCTGGCGCGCTCGCTGATTCGTCCGGGCCAGGAACTGGGCGAACGGCTGTTGTTCGACGCCGGCGCGGTGCTGGTGCGGCGTGCTGACCCGACGGCTGCCGGCGAGTTGTTGCGGCTGCTGCTCGAGTACGCGCCGACCTCGCCGTTGGCGCCCGAGGCGGCGTGGCGACTGGCGGTGGCTCACATGGCCGCACGCGATGTCGAAACGGCCCTGGCGCTGGCCGAGACCATCGATCGCGAATTCGGCCCCGGGACCCCGTGGTTCGACGCGCGCGGCATCACCGGCGACGGCGCGCCGTGGGCGGCGGGCCTGGGGCCGGTGCGCGGGCCGAACGACGTGCGGCGGCTGACGCTGCGGCTGCAGCGCGACATCTACGGCGCCGCTAGCTCCGACCCGGCCACGCTGCGGGCGGCGGAAACGGCCGCGCGGCGCGTGCTCGACGAAACCCGCGCTGCCGACGACCGCGCCGACTGGCTCGCGTTGGGCCATCTGCTATGGCGGCAAGGACGGCGCGACGAAGCACGCGCGGCCTATGCCAATGCGGCGCTGCAATCGCCCGATGACGAGACTCACTACCTGGCACTGATGGCCTTGTCCGCGTCTTGCATGCCCGATGCCGCGCGCGTGGCCGCGGCGTTGCGGGACGATGCGGCGGCGCCGCCGCTGCTCAAGGTGTTGTTGCGCTTGCCGTAGGCGCGCGGCCTACTTCTTGGCGATAAAGAACCCGGGCGTTTTCTTCATACCGCCCTGAATGTGGGATTCGGAGAAGTTTTTCAGAAAGAAGTTGAGAATGCTCTCCAGGTGCGCCAGGGGAAAATAGCGCGTCACCGGCCGGCCCACTTCGCTGTCGCGCATGTACACGAAACTGACCTCGACCACCTTTTCCTTGTTGTGTTCGCCGTACGAGTGGCCTTCCTTGTTGTACATCTCTTCGTCGACCCAGAACGACAACAGCGGCTCGTCGACCTGAAACGACTTGTCTTCCATCAGGTAGCGCCACAGCCGATAGATGTCAGTCGGCACGTAACGCACGCTGCGCTCCGGATGTTCCGGGTTGTCCTGGTTGGGAAGGGGAGAAACCACGTAGCACCGCACCATTTCCACTTTCTTCATTGCGCCTGCACCTCAGTCGCCCACGCGGCACAAAAAGCCGGTGAGGTATTCGCCCTCCGGATGATACACGTTGATCGGGTGGTCGAAATGATGACCCAGGGTTTCCAGAATCTGCACCTCGCGGCCGGCATCGAGCGCCGCCGCGAAGAGGATCTTGCGGTGCAACGACAACGAAACGTGACCGGAACAGGAGAAGGTCCAGAGCAGTCCGTCGCGCGGCAGCCGCTTTATGGCCATCAGGTTGATGTCCTTGTAACCGCGGGCGGCGCGGTCGAGCGAGGCCTTGTTCTTGGCGAAGGCCGGCGGATCGAGAATGATCAGATCGAACGGCGTCGGGTCTTCGCGCAGGAACTGGAAGACGTCTTGCTGCACCACGCTGTAATGGTCCGGTGACTGGCCGTTGGCTTCGTGGTTGGTCCGCGCCAGTTGCAGCGCGTCGGCGTTGAGGTCGACAGTGACCGC
This sequence comes from uncultured bacterium, assembly GCA_964511015.1. Lineage (GTDB taxonomy): Bacteria > Lernaellota > Lernaellaia > Lernaellales > Lernaellaceae > FEN-1099. Next base: position 5,666 of record CAZEDX010000114.1, read on the forward strand.
GCGCCGTGCGCCGCCGGCCAGCGCGTATACCGCGAACGCGCCGCTGTAGCCGAAGGCGTTGAGCACGGTACGGCCCGCGGCGAGGCGCTGCACGTCTTGCCGGTGCGTGCGCTGGTCGAGGAAGAAGCCGGTCTTCTGTCCGCCCGCGAGGTCCGCCCGGAACGTGAGGCCGTGCTCGCGGAACGGGACCCTTCCGGGCGGCCGCTT
>CAZEDX010000114.1:5882-10848 GCA_964511015.1 uncultured bacterium
GAAACGCAAGCCGTTTTCGCGAATCGAAACCGGGCCGGCGGGCGGCTGGCCGTACAACGCGCCGACGTGATCGGCCAGGCCCTCTTCGCGCCGGTAGCCGCCGGTGCTGTGCTCGACGATCCAGTTCGGCGCCAGCGCCTCTGCCGCGGCGGCGGCGATCGTCTCGCGCAGCCGGTCGGCGCCGGCGGTGGCCAACGTGAGCACCAGCCCGTCGCCGTAGCGGTCGACGATCAGGCCGGGGATGCCATCGCCTTCGGCGTGCAGCACGCGGTAGGCGTCGGTTTCGGGCGGCAGCATCGCACGCCGGAAGCCGTCGGCCGCGCGCAACCGCGCGGCAAACCACGCCTGGTCGATCGGCTCGTCGCGGAAGGTGAACAGGCGCACGCGGATCTGGCTCTGCGAATTGTAGGCGCCGCGGCCGACGAAAGCGCCGCCGGCGTCATGCAGATCCACCAGGCTGCCCGCCGGCAGGTCGGCCGGTTCGGTTTCCACCGCGCCGGAAAAGACCCACGGGTGGCGGTTGTGCACCGACTTTTCGCGACCGGTTTTTAACGTGACGATCGGCAGCGGCATGGTCTGGCTATTCGTCAATGATGATCGTGGTTTTCGGCAGATCGTCGGTGGGCAGCTTGACCGCCGACACCCGGCCGTTCAACCGAATCGTGTCACCTTCGCGCAGGCTGGCCAGCTCGTTCGCGTACAAGCCGTTCTTCACCAGCACATAGGCGGCGCCGAAATCCGACTGCACGAGCAATGTCTGGTAGCCTTCTTTGGCCGTGGTATTCATCCGCGAAGCGAACGTGTATTCGATCTGCACATACGTGTCGAGATAGCGGGTGAAAGCCAGAGTCAATTTGCCGGGGTTGACGGTCTGTAGCGAACCGCCGCTGGGATTGGCGGACCCCAGCACGACCGTTTTCGCACCGCAAGCAGCCAGGCAGACCACCGCGACCAAAACCAAGGCCAAGCATAGATGCCGTTTCACCGCGGGCTCCCGATTGTGTTTGCAGAAATCACTATGCCTGGCCGCCGGGCGGTGTCAAGTCGGCGCGGGCGCTACGGTGCCGGCGTGGCGGCCGGCGGGGCCGGCGCCGTCTTGCCGGCGGGGGGAGGTGGCGGCGCGTCGGGCGCCTCGTCGCCGGGAAGGGTAACCGTTTCCTGGCCCGGAGCGGCCGTCGTGTCTTTGAAATAGGTTTCCTCCAGCACGGTCATCTCCTCGGGTGTGATCAGGCCGCGGCTGGCGAGCCGCCGCACGATCAGCGCCACCATCTCGCCGTAATACGGCTTCGGGTGGCGTTCCGGGTTGCTAATGATGCTGGCCAGCCACGCGGCTTGCACCGGGCTCAGCGCGCTCGGGCGGCAATGGAAGAAGTATTCCGCCGCCGGCCCGCAGCCATAGATGCGCGGCCCGAGTTCGATGATGTTCATGTAGATTTCGAACATCCGCTCTTTGGGGATCTCGCGCTCGATCCACCAGGTCAGCATCACTTCCTGCAGCTTGCGGCTTAACGTTTTTTCTTCCGACAGAAACAGGTTTTTCACCAGTTGCATGGTGATCGTGCTGGCCCCGCGCGCGAAGCGCTTTTCGCGCAGGTTCATGCGCAAGCTGTCGTTGATATGGTGAGGCAAAAAGCCGTGGTGGTGGAAGAACGAGCCGTCTTCGCAGATCATGACCGACGAGCGCAGCAGGTTGCCGATGCCGCTGAACGGCACGAAGTCGGGATTCGTCGGGCCGAGCACAATGGTCTTTTGCAGCAGCCCGTAGCGCCGGGCCAGATGTTTGTAGTCGGGGTCGCGCAAGCGCCGCACGTCGCAGCGCGGCGGCACCGACACCGGCTGGAAGGCGCGCACGTCGCCTTGCGCCTCGAAGCGCGAGTTCTCCACGCGGTCCATGTCGATCAACAGGTGCGCGCCGAAGTCGAGGAAGCCGTCGAAGCGCGCGCCGTGAATCACCGGCACGAGCTGTTCCGGCAGGCCGTCCAGCACGTCCTGCAACGGCACCTGCCGCGCCTCCAACGTGGCGTCGAGAAAGGGCTTGCCGCCGGGCGGGTAGCGCAACACCGAGCGCACCAGTCGCAGCGGCGCGTTGCCGAGGCGGACCACCAGCTCGTCGGTGGCCATCGAACGCTCGACCGGGTCGATCACCAACGCGCCCTGCAATCCGGCCCGGAAGTCGCGCACCTCGGTCGAAGCCAGCCGCGGGTGCGCCAGATCCACGTGGTCGGCCGACGCATCCACCGACAGGAACCACTTGGAGTCGCCGCGGTCCTTGGTCACCTGCACGCGGCCGCTGAGGCGCGAGGTCGGCGCGAGGCGGGCCGCAAAGGGGACCAAACGGTTTAGGCCGTCGACCATCACGCCTTCGAGCTTGGCCGTGGCTTGCATCCGATTGGCGCTGATCGTCGTTTCCAAAAACAACCGGCCGTGCGACTGGCCTTGTTCGGCGCTGCCGTTCAGATGGATCTGTCGCGTGCGGAAGTTGACGCGTACTTCGCCGTCGGCGTCGTAGAACGAGGTGATGATCGGTTCGGACGCGCGGAAGCGGCCGAGGTCGCGGACAATCAACGAGCCGCCGTCGAGCGAGAGAGTCAGTTCGTCGCCGCCGCCCAGCAGCTTGCGCATCAGGCCGTCACGGCCGCCGGCCGCGGCGGCTTCGGCCGGTTTGTCGCGCAGCCGCGAGAGCAGGTCGGGCAAATTGGTCTGGCCGTCAGGGTACAGTTCAACCACCACCGACGCCTGTTCGAGCCGCACGCCTTTGAGCACCACCGTGCGATCGCGTAGGCTGATCTTGTGCAGCACGCGAATCGCCGGCACGCGCACGAAGGTTTCGCGGAAACCGACCTGGTTGGATTGCACGACCACGTCGCGCAATACGCTGGTGCCGAACAGGCCCGGTTCGATGCCGCCGATCATCACATGCAGGCCGGTGCGGGCCTCCACCTCGGGTAACGCCTTGGCCACCAGTTCGTCGGCCATCCGCCGCGAATAGCGGCCGATGACCAACGATGCCGCGGCGGTCAGCGCGGTCAGCACCGCCGCGACAATTCCCAGCCGCCAGGCCCACCGCCGCAACGCGCTGCGGCCAGGCGTGGGCCGGCTGGGGCGGGAAGCAACGACGAGAGTTTTTTCGCTCATGGCGCCGGCAATTCCAACGTGATCTGTCTCGGATTGTAATCCGGATGACGCAACTCGAACACCACCTCCCGCCCTTCCGGCGCAAAGTCCAGTTCGGCGCGGCCGGCGGCGTCGGTGACCGCCCGCTGGCCGCCCCCGCCGGGCAGCACGAGCGAGGCTTCCGCGCCGGCGAGCGGTTGGCCGGTGTCATCATCGATGCACGTCACGCGCAGCAGCGCGCGCTTGCGGTCGGGCGCGGTCCAGACTGCTTCGCGTTGCACGTTCATCGTCGGCAGGTACAGCAGGTGCTGGGCCGGCAGCCGCACGGCGAAGCCCTGGTCGCGCAGGTAGGCCAGCACGTTGCCCGCGCGCGTGTGGTCGACCCCGCGCATGCCGTGGTCGGAAACCAGCAGCACCGCCGTGTCCGCCCGCCGGTCGGCGAGCGCGGCGAGCACGCGCTGCACCGCTTCCATCTCGTGCTGCACCGCCAGCGCCGCGCAGTGGGAGTAAGGGCCGTAACGCCGTGCCGCCGCCAGATAGGCCGGCAGCGACCAGAAGACCAGATTCGTCTCGATCGGATTCTCCCTTGCCAGCAGCGCGGCCGCGTGCTGCAGCAGCGCGTTCTCGATGCGGAAGACCGCGGCCAGATCTTCATCGCAGACGTAGGTGCTGGTGTCGCGGATCGGCTCAACGCCCGCCGCCGGTCCCGGGGTCTGCTCGAGGCCGAAGACGGTGGTGTAGTCGGCGCCGCGTTGGGCGAACAGGCCGATCGCCGCGCTGACCACCTGGTCCGCCGGTCCGGTGCCCGCGCGCCGCGCCGCCTCAAAGATGGTTTCCACGATGTTCGGCGGCGGCAGGAAACGCTCGGCCTGCCGCCAGTGGTCGGTCATCACCGCCGGACGGGACAAGGCACGGTGGAAGAAGGAGTTGTCGAGTGTGCCGTGGCGGCCGGGAGCGGCGCCGGTGATCAGCGTGTATTCGCCGGGCCAATCGGTGCTGGGGAACGGCGCGATTACGCCGCCGCTGTTGACGGCGCCCTCGGCGATCGCGCGGTTGAGCAGTGCGTAGCGTTCGGCCTGTTTCTGCCGGAACTCGTTGAAGACCACCAGCGGCACGCCGGCCAGGTTGACAACCAACACCCGCCGCGCCTTCTTGCCGTCGAGCATCTCACCGAGCACCCGCCCGTCTTGCCCGTGCAGCAGCCGGCCGTCGGGCAGCGGCGGCACGCCGAGCAGGCGGGCTACGGTCGGCGCGATGTCTTGCAGTTGCGCCGCGCCGTCATACTCGCCGGGCCGCACGCCGGCGCCGAACAGCGCCAGCAGGCCACGGCTGTCGGCGATGCTGAGCCCGCCGTAGTCGCCGCTGCGGTCGCGTTCGCCGGCAAACGGCGCGTAGCTGACCGCCAGGTCGGGGCCGTCGGGCGAGTCGAAGACTGCCGCCACGCGGGAGTAGGGGTAGGGGTAGGTCGCCGTTGCCGGGGAGAGGAAGCGTAAGCGCGGGTCCTGCGCGCCGCGGTACTCGCTGCGCGGCTTGCTGCGGTCCCAGAACGCATTGGGGTTCGTGCCCGCGCGCAGCATTTCCTCCAGCGTCGGCAGCGCTGTGGGGTCCTGGTTTATCACCGGGTTCTGCCCGCGCAACACGCGCACGGCGAAGGCGACCGCGCCGTCTTTCAGCCGATAGCGCGTAAAGCGGATCGCGCCGCGGGCCGCGTGCAGCTCGTAGGCTCCGTGCCGCCAGGTGGCGACGAAATCGACACGGGGGTCGGCGACCAGCGTTTCGATGATCGCCTCGCCGGCGTCCGCCTCGTGGTCGTCGAGGCCGACGTCGGCCGGCGGCGGCGCGCCGACGCGCT
>CAZEDX010000115.1:0-10641 GCA_964511015.1 uncultured bacterium
TGTCCACCTTGAAAGCGCCGGCCCGGGTGTAGAACGAACCGTTGTTGAGGGTGTCGCGGACCATGAAGAAGCCTTCGCCGGACAGGGCCAGATCGGTCGCGTTGTCAGTGGTTTCGAAACCGCCTTGCGAAAAGACCATGGTGCTGCCGCCGATCACGGAGCCGCGACCTATGGTCAGACCCTGCGACATGATCTTGGCCATCACGTCCTGAAAGTCCGCTCGTGAATACTTGAAGCCTGGCGTGTTCATGTTCGCCAGATTGTTACCGATGATTTCCATGGCGACAGAGTTGGCGTTCAAGCCACTGATGCCGGAAAACATCGCGCCAATGACTGCCATTTTTTTCCTCCTTCCCGCCTCGGTCGTTCGGCGGGAAAAGGGGCCTCCCTTGCGGGGCGGGCCCAGGTTTACTCTTCGTCGTCCATCCACACCGTGCTGTCGATGTTGGTCACGACGTGCTGCGCCATCTGGTCGCGGCCGAGCGCCGTCACCACCGTGCGATGAGGCACGTTGACGATCAACGCATAGCGGTCGGCCAGCAGCAGGGCGTTGCGCGATCCCTTGGCGGCAACTTGATCGACAGCGCGCTCTATGCGCGTCAAATCCCGTTCGCCAAGCGGAATGTCGCGCGTCGCGATCCGCTCGCGCGCGTGCGCGGAAAAGCGCACTTCCTGCTGATGCGTCAGCTCTTGATCCAGCACGGCTCGGAAGGACTCCGTGGCCGTCTTTGTGCGCGCGCTAGTGATCGCGGCGGTCGCCGAAGCGGGCCGGACGCTGTTGCGCGCCACCAGAGAGAGACTGACGTTGGTTGGACTCATTTGCTACTCCGCCTGATTCACCTTGAAGACATCACCCATGCTCACCCGATGACTCCCGATTTGCAGCATGGGAGTGCCATCTTCAAAGGTGATGCCGGTGACCACCCCGACAATGAACGTGTCGGCAGTCACCGGGAGACCGGAGGAGTCTTCGGCCGTGACCTCAAAGGTGTACTCGCCCACGGTGCAGGGATTGCCATCGCGGTCATTACCATCCCAGGTCACACTGTTTTCGCCTTCCTCCAGGTCGTTGAGGTTGATCGTGCGCACCACGGATCCCTCGGCATTGTAGATCACGACTTTGACCGTCTTCGCTTCGCCGGCCAGATTGAAGCTTAACTCCGTATCGCCGCTATCGTTCAGCGTGATGCTGTCGCCCGAGGCGGTTACCTCTTTGCCGATCAACGACACCGATTGCGCGTTGTTGATGCTCATCTGGTACAACTGCAAGGTTTCCAGGTTCGAGTTCGTGGTACGCAACTGCTCCACGGTGCTGAGCTGGGCGATCTGGCTGAGGAATTCCTGATTGTCCATGGGATCGAGTGGATCCTGGTTCTGCATCTGCGTCAGCAGCAGATTCAGAAACACCTCTTCCGACGCCAGGTCTGAAGTGGCGGACGTGGAGGTCGTGGTGCCGGCATTATTGACGGCGGTGGCCGGATCGACGCCGGTTACAATGCTCACTGTTTGCCTCCTGCCAACGTGCCGGCTAGGCCGTCACGCGGATATTGCCGGAAAGACCGCGCAACCGATAGTTCGGCGCCTCGTTCGTTTCGTCCACGGCCGCCGGAGCGGTTTCGGACGCGAACGGATTGGAACCACGCTCACGCGCTTCCGCTTGATCGTTCTGGAACTGACCAGACCAGGCGAACTGTTGATCGACGGGTTGGTCGGTGACGCTGAACTGCTCAAGGTGCAAACCTTGCTCGGCCATGACCTGCCGCAACTGCGGCAAGCTCTCGACCAGCAATGTCCGCGCCCGGGCGGTTTCGACCAGCGCCTGGGCCCGTACCGAATTCTGATCGACCTGCACCTCGAGGCGCAGACTTCCCAGTTCGGGCGGATCCAACCGCAGTCGCACCGTGCCACCACCTTCGTTCACGCGCGCAGTCATCTGGTGACTTACCTGATCCATCAGCGCTTGCACTTCCGCCACCCGCACCGCCACCCGTGTTCCGGCTGGCGTCGCAATCGACACCGGTACCTTCATCGCTTCGGCCGCGGGTCGCACCAACGCGCCAATCTCGTTGGTCGAACGATTGGTCGGGGTGGCGTTCTCCGCCGTGGTCCGAACCGGTTCCAGCTCACTGGCCGGACGGGTTTCGGCGGGCTCCCCCGCCGGGGAGGTGGTCGTCGAGACCGATTGGCCCTTGCTCGTGGTGGCCGCCGGCTGGTGTACCGGTGACGTACGCTGGGCAATGACTTCCCGGGTCGCTTCGACCGGGCGGGCAAGTTCTGCCGAGTCGGCCGCGAGGCCGGATTTCGGCATCGCCGTTTCCCATGCGTCTTCCGTGATGCTGGGCTGGCGCACTTGCACCTCGCTGACGACACGGGCGTAGTGGTCGCGCCAAGCCAACTGCGCGAGGGCAGTCTGCGCTTGACCGGCCGTCGAACGCATCATGTTGCCAGTCTGCACTACATTGGGTAACTCTCCAACAGCCTCCGCCGGAGCGCCCAACAGAGCCTCGACGTTTGCCGACAACGTGATGGCACCGTGGGCTTCGGCCGACGCCGTCATCTGGTTCGCCGTTGGCGCGGCCGAGCGGGCGATGCTGCCGGACACGAACGACCGCCCATCGAGTGTGGCGGTTTGCTGCGACGCATTGTCGACAGTTTTTTCTCTGTGGTTATGAATAGTTACATTCTGTTTAGGATTCGAACTCGCCTCCGAACAAGAATCCGTCGCCGACTGCTCTGTAGCCGTCACACTCGACGAGGCGGACCTTTGTCCACTGGCGAAATGGGTTTCGCGAGTGGTCGTCACCTGCCCTTCCGTAGACAAGGGAGGCGCCTGCTTGATTTGCGCGAATACGGCTTCGAAACCCGCTCCACCATGCGCGTTCGTGGACTCAACGTTCGTCGTCGACCGCTTGGCCGCCGTCGGCTGAATTCGATCCATCAAACGAATCGCTGCTTCTTGCATCCATTCTCACCCCCTTTCCCGTTTGGCGTTTGGCATGGACCGGAATAGTTATTCCGTTCGATGGAAGCGCTGGCCTCCACCGGGCCGGTCTTTGCCGTCTTGGATAAATGCGGGATCTGTGCCAAACGGAGGAAGTTCCGGTCGGGCGGGCACCCGGCGGATCCGGGGGCTAGTTGACCTTCTTGCTCATCAGCTTCTTGGAGGTTTCGGCGGCGAGCTGCGGCTCCATTTGCGCCATGACCTGGGTGACGATCTTCTGCTTCATGCGCGAAAGCAACTGCAGCCGCATCGGTTCATCGAGGTTGCTCAACACCTTCACCAGGTCCGCGGGCCGCATCGCTTCGTAGATCTTGACCAGCTTGGCGAGTTTTTTCTTGGTGGCCTCGTCTTCTTGCGCCAGCCGCGAGTCAATCTCACTGCGTAGCGTTTCCAGTTGTGCGATTTCCTTTTTGATTTCGCTCTGCAGGGCGGTCAACGATTGGGCTTCCTGCGCCAGGCGTTTGCGCTGCAGATCAAGGTAGGTCGCGTGTTCGTTTTCGGGCGTCGGCAGCGCTTCCACCGGCAACTTCGCGGGCGGCAGCGGCTGCGCCGTCACCGAAGCCGGCACGGCCGTGCGCGGGCCGACCGCCGGCGTTTCGATGCCCAGGGCGCGGCGCAAAGCTGCGGGGTCAATGGTCGGCGCGGTGGGCACCACCGGTGTGGGAACCAGCGGTTCCTGCGCCCGGCTGCTGACCGGAGCGCCAAAGAATCCGTAGAACAAAATGCCGGTGATGATCGTCACGGCCGCACCGAAGGCCAGCCATTGATTGCGTTGCTGTTTCTTCATCGTCCGCTCCTGTCAACGACCGGCGGCGGCGCCGGCCCTATTCGGATTTTTCGCCCTTACCCCGCGCGAAGCGGTGGAGAGCGATTTCCGTCACGTTTTTCTCTTCCTCGCGCCGTTCCTCATAGTCGCGTCGCTCGATAAAACGTTGGCGCAAAATGTCCATCGCCTTGCGGTCGCGGGTTGCCGCTAAAACTTGCTGCAATTTTTCTGCCAACCGCTTTTCGGTCGCCGCAATCCGCCGGTCGGCCGCCTTGGCCCGACCGCGAACGGCGTTCAAGTACTGGCTGATGAGTATGATCTGGTGCCCGCTTACACCCTGTTGGGCGTCCTGCTCAAAACGCCGGCGGTGCTGCTCGGCCGTTTCGAGCAATTCGCGCTTGGCTTGTTGTTCGTGCGCCAGCTCGGTCTGGATCACGCCCCATTCGCGTTTGCGCATATCCTCGATCAAGCCGCGGATTCGCAGAATCGATTGCAAGCGGAAGCGGCGGCGCGGCATGGCGGCCTCACAACTTCGGCGGATGACGCTGGAAGATCCGCGCCATCGCCAGCAGCGTGTCTTGCATGGTGACTTTTTCCTCGACCGACTGTCGCAGGAAAGCGCGCAGGTCATCGATGACCGAGATCGCATAATCCAGGCGCGGGTTTGCGCCACGCTGGTATGCGCCGATATTGATCAGATCTTCCGCCTCGCGGTAGATGGCCATGACTTCGCGAATCCAACCGGCCCACTGCATTTGCTGTTTCTGCACCACGTCGGGCATTACACGGCTGGCGCTGTTGAGGATGTCGATGGCCGGGTAGTGGTTGCGCGCGGCCAGGTCGCGCGACAGCATGATGTGGCCGTCCAGAATCGAACGCGCGGCGTCGCCGATGGGGTCGTTGATGTCGTCGGCTTCGACCAGCACGGTGTAAATGCCGGTCATCGTGCCGCCGCGTTCGTCATTGCCCACCCGTTCGAGCAACGAGGGCATCATGGCGAACACCGAGGGGGTATATCCGCGGGTGGTGGGCGGCTCGCCGACCGCCAGCCCGATCTCGCGGCGCGCCATGCACATGCGGGTCAGGCTGTCCATCATGAACAGCACGTCGGCACCCTGGGCGCGAAAATATTCGGCAATGGTCGTGGCCAGATAGCCAGCGCGCACGCGGGTCAACGCCGTGCGATCAGACGTGGCGCACACCACCACGCTGCGCCGCAGGCCTTCCGACCCTAGATCGCGCTCGATGAACTCGCGCACTTCACGGCCACGTTCGCCGACCAGCGCAATCACGTTGACTTGCGCTGCGGTGTTGCGCGCGATGATGCCCAGCAACACGCTCTTGCCCACGCCCGAACCGGCGAAAATGCCGATCTTCTGTCCTTTGCCCACCGTCAAAAGGCCGTTGATCGAACGCACGCCCAGATCAAGCGACGCGGCGATGCGGCGTCGTTTGACCGGGTTTAGCGGCAGGCCGTAGAGCGGCATTTCCGCCCGCCCGTGCGGCATCGACCGTCCGTCCATCGGCCGGCCCAGGCCGTCGATGACGCGGCCGAGAAAGTCTTCGCCAACGCTTACCGTAGCGCTGCGCTTCAGGCGTTCGACGCGTGACTCAGGGCTGATCTCGCCGGTGTTTTCCAGCGGCATGAGTTGGACGTGTTCGTCGTCGAAACCGACGATCTCCGCCTCGATCGGCGGCCCCTCACCACCATCGGGAAGCTTGGGGAAGATACGGCAGACGCCGCCGACCGCCGAGCGCGGGCCCGTGGCTTGGATTTGCAGCCCAACCACACGTTTGACGAAGCCGTTAATGCTGAACGTCTCCAGTTGCGCGAGTTCATCGTGCAGACTTGTCCAGTCGTAGACGGCATTATTCGCCAACGTGTTCTCCCAGTTGCGCGACACGCGCCAACGCCGTGCGCAGCGTCGCGTCGACGAATCCTTGCGGCGTCTCGACGATGCACCCACCGGGCTCGATGGCCGGGTCGGGCACCAGGGTGACTTTGTCCGCGCGGTCGATCCGCAACCACTGGTCTTTGTGCTGCTGCAACAATTCGCAGTCGCCCGGATTCACGCGCACGGTGACCGCCCAGCGCCCCTCGACTTCCTTGAGCGCCGCCTGCACGACGCGCTGAATCACCGTGTTGTCCGCTTCGATCGTGGTGAAGATAACCCGCTCGGCAATGGCCAGCACCATCCGCACGATCTCGGGCTCCATGCGGGCGAGGGTCTGGAACATGAGTTGATCCAACCGCTCTACCAGCCGCGCCAGCGCCTCGACCGAGGGCGCAGCCTGCGCCAACCCGAGACGGCGCCCGGCGGCCTCGCCCTGCGCGAAGCCTTCCTGATACGCTTGCCGTTCGATCATCGCGGCGCGTTCGCGCGCCAAGGTAACCAACGTTCGCGACTCGGTCTCGTCGGCGAAACGCGGAAACGCCACTTCTTTGACCGGTCCGCCCGGTCGACCCGGGGGTTGCGGCGGCGATGGTTTCTTGACGGCCACTTACGCCCCCGGTTAGACGAACATCTCTTCGCCGCCACGGCCAGCGACGACGACTTTGCCTTCCTGCTCTAGTTTGCGCGCGATGCGCACAATAATCTGCTGCGCCTTTTCGACTTCGGAAATGCGCATCGGCCCGCGCGCGTCCATGTCTTCCTGAATCATTTCGGCGGCGCGCTGCGAGATGTTCTTGAAGATCTTGGTCTTGACCTCTTCGCTGGCCATCTTCAGCGCCACGGCCAAGTCGTCGTTGCTCACCTCTTTCAGAATGAGCTGCACGCCGCGGTCGTCGACGTTGAGCAGATCTTCGAAGACGAACATGTGCTGGCCGATCTGTTCGGCCAATTCGGTGTCTTCCTGCTCGATCTTGCCCATGATCTCGTTGGCCACGCTGCGTTTCATGGAGTTGAGGATTTCTGCCGCGGGCTTGATGCCGCCAACCGACTCCGCCACGCCAACGTTGAACGACGATAGTTCGCGGCCCAGGGCCGAAACCACTTCCTCCAACGCGCCGGGAATCACCTGATCCATCCGCGCGATGCGCAAAACGACTTCGTACTGGAAGTCTTCCGGCAAGCGGGCGATGATTTCCGACGCCGCGATCGGCTGCAACTGCGAAAGGATGAATGCGATGGTCTGCGGGTGTTCCTTTTTGATCAGGTCATACACCGTGCGCGGATCGTAGCGTCGGATCTGCTCGAGTTGCTGCGACACGTCAAGCCGGGCCAACACGTTCTGCGCACGGTTGGGACCGAGCGCATTGTGCACGACTTTCTCCATGAAGTCCTTGCCGGTTGTCGACATATAGCCTTCCTGCGCCATCCGCTCGCTAAATTCCTTGAGCAACGCCTCCATGATGTCGGGCGTTACGTCGCCCAGGTGCGGCACGGCGTTGACAATCTGCTGGATTTCTTCTTCCGACAACCCCTTGAATACCTTGGTGGTAATTTCCTCGCCCAGGAACATAAGCAGTGCCGCGGCTTTCTGCGCGCCGCGCAGCTTGACCTTATCTTTGGTGACGTCGTGCGACTCAACCGGCATGGGTAGAGCCCTCCTCCTCCTTCAGCCACCGGCGCACCATCAACGTGACGGCGGCCTGGTCGCGCGAGGCGGACTCAAGCACGTTGGCCCGCTGTTGGTCGAGCTTTTTCAGGCGGTCTTGGATATCCGTTTCCGGCGCGGTCCCGGGTTCGGTGGCGGCGGGAAGACCCGGACGCTGCATGTGCGCTTCCAACTCACCGACGGTCGAGCCCTGAAGCAAGCCCGGCGGGAGGCCGAGTTGCTGCTCGAGCGACGGCTCGCTGGTCAGCCAGCGCACTAGCGGCCGCACCACAAACAACAGGAACAACAGGCCGGCCAGTCCGGCGAGCACGTAGTTGAGAATGCGGGAATAGAGATCCATCTTGTCGCCGCCGAGCCCTTCTTCGCCGAGGCCGTCGGTCAGGAACGGCACGGTGGCCACTTCGATCTGATCACCGCGATCCTTGTTGAAGCCGACCGCTTTTTTGATCAGCTCGGTAAACGTTGTCATTTCCTGTTCGGTGCGCGGGGTGAATTTTTTGGTGGTTTTGCCGTCGGGACCTTTCACCTCTTGATAGGTGCCGTCGATGAGCACGGCGATGGAAAGCTGTTTGATCGTCCCCCCGGTTTGGGTAATGGTCGAGGTGCTGCGGGAAATTTCGTAGTTGATGGTTTCTTGCCGCTTCTCGCCACGGGAGGTCTGGCTATGGCCCTCAGCCGGGGCGGCGCCGCCTTCCGGCACGTTGGTTTCTGCGCCCGGCATGCCGGCGGTGTCGGTTTCGCTGCCCTGGTCGCTGCTGGTGACGACCTGTTCCGACCGCACCACCTGCCCGTCAGGATTGTATTCCTCGACGACCTTCTGCACTTGCTGGTTGTCTAGCAAAACGCTGACCTTGGCCGCCACTTTTTCGGGGCCGACCGACCGCGCAATCAGGCCGACGATCTGCTCCTCCATCTGGCGTTCCATTTTGTACGCGTCGCCGGCTATGCTGCCGCCGCTGGACTCGTCCTGCCGCTTGGACAGCACGTGCCCCTTGTCGTCGATGATAGTCACGTTTTTGGGATCGAGCCCTTCCACGCTCGAACTGACCAAAAAGACAATGCCCTGCACCTGCTCGTCGTTGAGGCGGGCATTGGCCGCGAGCTTGAGGATGATCGACGCGGTAGCATCCCGCTGCTGTTCGACGAACAGCGACTTCTCCGGCACTGCCAGGTGCACGCGCACGGCTTCGACAGACTTGATCTGCTGGATAGTGCGCGACAATTCGCCTTGTAGTGCGCGCAGATAGGCGACTTTGACCTGGAAATCGGACAAACCGACGTTTTTGCGGTCGAACAACTCGAAACCGACCGCGCCGCCGGTGGGCAACCCGGCATTGGCCAGGGCCATGCGAGCCTCGTAGTAGGCTTCCACCGGCACCGAAACGGCCGTTCCTCCCCGCGAGAGCTGGTACTGGACTTTCATGTCCTTCAGGCGGGTGGTGACCGCGCTGGCGTCTTCGGCGGCCAGGTCAGTGTAGAGAATGCGATATTCGGGGCGGCCGGTCCACCACATGAGAGCGGCAAACGCGCCGGCCATGACCGCGAAGATCACGATGAAGCTGATTTTCTTGCCGGTGGAGAGGTTGCTCCACATGTCCCGAAATTGGGACGCGGCCTGCGTCACGGTAGCCATCTGTGTTCACCCTTTTCAAGACGGACGGACAGGGTTCAATCTAAACAGACAACCGCATAATTTCTTGGTACGCGTTGATCAGTTTGTCACGGATCTCCATTAGCAGTTTGAAGGAGAGGTCGGCCTTTTGCAGGGCCAACATCGCTTCGTGAACGTTGGCGGCGTTGCCGGTGGCCAATTCGACGACCTGCCGGTCCGCCTCTTTTTCCAGGCCGCTGACTTCGGCGATGGCTTTTTTGAGCACATCGCTGAAGCTTGGCCCCTGCCCTTCGGTCTGCACCTCGCGTCCCTCGGTGGAACGCTGCGGTTGCATGCCCTGCAAGGCCCGCAGTCTGGCGTCCAGTGTGATGTCTTTCATCGCCCGACCCCTAACGACCCAGCGATAGCGCTTGCTGGGTCATCGCCTTGGAGGTCTGCAAGGCGGCCAGGTTCGCTTCGTAGCTGCGCGCCGCATTCAACAGATCGGTCATTTCCTCGACCAGATTGATGTTCGGCATCGCCACAAAGCCCTGGTCGTCGGCATCCGGGTGGTCCGGGTCGTAAACCATCAACGGTTCGCGACTATCCGGCTCAATCTTTTCCACCCTTACACCGTACAACCGCCGCTGCTCGTCCAAGGTCGACTGAAAAGTTCCTTCCTCGACCGGGACCGCGCGGAACACCGGGGAAAGCCGCCGGTAGGGCCCCCCGTCGGGTCCGCGCGTCGTGTTGATGTTGGCCAGGTTGCTCGAGAGCACCTCCATGCGCACGCGCTGCGCATGCAGGCCGCTGGCCGCGATCGACATCACATTCATTCCTGCCATGTCCGTCTCCTACGTGGGTCACAGATGGCACGTCCGTCCGTACCCCGGAAATAGCAAGGCTGATGCCAATCATTTTCGGACAGCATTCGAGAACCTATCGCTATGATATTGCACGCTTTTTCTCCCGGGGCGCGCAATACCTCTTTCAGCGGAATGGGCAAGCATTTCCCCTTATTCGGAGCCACCGTTGCCTCCTTTGGGCACCTCGTAGCCCTCCAACGCGTACTCCTTTAGCTTGTTACGGAGCGTACGGATGCTGATGCCCAGCACCTCGGCGGTCTTGGTCCGGTTGCCACCATGCTCAGCCAAAGCGGCGATAATCGTCCTCCGCTCGATATCACGCAGGTTGTGCGACGAGTCGCCGTTGACCGCCTCGCGGGGGCGGGAATCACCGATTTTGCCTTCGAGCGCCAAGTGGTCGACGTCAATCGGTTGGTCGCCGGCCAGTAGGGCGGCTCGTTCGACCACGTTGCGCAGTTCGCGCACGTTGCCCTTCCAGGGGTGGTTGAGCAGCTTCTGGCGCGCGGCGGCCGACAGGCCAGACGAGGCACCAAACACCTTCAGGAAGTAGTCGGTGAGGACCTCGATGTCTTCCGGACGTTCGCGCAACGGCGGCAGTTCGAGCGGAATGACCGCCAGGCGGTAGTACAAGTCTTCGCGGAAGCCGCCCTTTTCTACCTTCGCGCGCAGGTCCACGTTGGTGGTGGCGATAACGCGGATGTCGATCGGTATCGGCAATCCGCCACCCACCCGGTCCACTTTGCGTTCCTGCAGCACGCGCAACAACTTAGCCTGCAGCGGCAACGCCATCTCGCCGACTTCGTCCAGCAGAATCGTGCCGCCGTTGGCCAGTTCGAACTTGCCCTCTTTGCGCGCG
>CAZEDX010000116.1:0-10435 GCA_964511015.1 uncultured bacterium
TGGACGGCAGATCATCGAGTGCTGCCTGGACAACGGCAGCGTCGATCAATACGAGCAGTTGTTGCCCACCATGGCCCCGCTGTGGACCAGATGCAGTTAGCCGGCTCACGATTCGAGGACATCGAACTGCACCGACCGCTTGGTGAACGTACATTCCATCCAGAAACCGGGTAATGGGCAAGGTTATTTGTGGTGTGCCGTTGTCGCCGGCCGCGATTCGTCGAGCCGATCGGCGCTCAGACGTTCGATGTGTTTCGGTGAGCGTCCTTCGACGGCGGTGATCAGCAAAAGTAGGGATGACAAAAGCCAGGTAGTCGAACACGTTGGCCGGCGAAAGAAAGAGGAAGGTCACCACCATCAGTCTTTTTCATCGGCCGGAACCTTTTGCAGCGCAGATTGCCGGCCAAACAGAGACAGCGTGGACAGCCATCGAGTTCAATCCAGCCGACATCGCGTTACCAATATCCAGCGCCCCAACAGCAGCGCAATCGCCACCGTGCACGCGCCGCTGATCGCCCACTTGAAGTTGGTCGCCGTGCCGCTGATCGCCACCAACAACGGCGTCGCGTGTTCGAGGTTGGCAAGGAAATATAGGTGCATGGTGTTTTCGAACAGGTCGCACGCCGCAGCAAACCACGGCGTGAACAACAACCAGTCAGACCGCGAGCTGACACTATTGGCGACGAACAACCGCGCCAGCAGCAGACTCAGCAACGCGGCGTACCAGAACGGGTGGAGGTAGTCGAGGTAGAAATGTCGGTAGTACACGGCGATCCGGCCGTCGGCGATCAACTCGGCCGCAATGCGGCAGAAGGTTTTGCTCGAAAACGTGGTCTGCAGTATCAACACCTTGGCGCCGCCCGCTCGACTAAGCATCATATAGGGTATTGCCTGCGATACGCTATACAACACGGTGGCGGCGGCGATGGGCCACGTCAACTTGGACCAGTCGCGCAGACGCTTTGGCAGGGTTATCGATGGGGTGGTCATATACGGCAGCTTAGCATGCGCGGCAGGAAAGAGGCAGAGAGCCAAGAACGAAGGAGTGGAAGAAATGGGGCATCGAAATAGTAGAACGATCATTCTATTCGCTGCTTCAAAGCGTGTGTATGCCGTCGGTGCGGCGCCCGAAACCGTGGCGCTGGGCGATCCCGATGGTGACGGAAATCACGACATTGTGATGGCCAATGATGAGGACGACTCCATTTCGTTCTTGCTGAGCGATGGTGAAGGCACGTTCGCGAGCAAGGTATATTACAGCGTCAGCGACACCCCGAGAGTCGTCACGACATCTTAAACTCGAAGAAGTAGTATTCCGGCAGACAAAGAAAAACGGGGTGGGAGCGCTCCTCGCTTTTTGTCTGGTTGTTTGGCGATTGTCTTTCTGGCTTGCCGATAGGAAACACGAAAGGCACGCCAAAAAGCGCGCCATCGTGAACTTTTCGCAGCAGATACTGCTAGTTACTGTTCCCGAATTCCTCCAGGAAACGAATCAAAGCGTGCTTGTGTTCTTCGGAAATGAAGCGGAAGCGGATTCCAACGCCCGGTAGAGCCGGATTCTTGACCGCGCCGCGATGCACCCACATGACCTCACCCAGAATGTGCAAAGGCCGGTTGGTGCCCGGCAGGGACAGCCGAAGATGGACGTGGCTGCCTTTGGTCAGCGGGTGATTTGAGTGTAAAAACAAGCCCGTAGCGCTGATATTGGTCGAGTAGTCGTAAAAGATATCTCCGCCGGTGGTAGAGTACTCAACCTTGAGCATAGTTGGCATCCGCGGGCTGACTCGCTTGTTACTCACCGTTGCTTTCTTGCCCATCAGAAACCCGTAGTCCATCGCGCTGCCTCATTGTTTTGTACCGCTTCAGCGCAGGTTCCACTCCAGCACCTCACGGTCACTATAAAGCTTTTCGTGCGTTTCGAGAATTTTCTCCAATTCTTTTTTTTGGAGATGTATCTTATCGGCGTTGGCCAGCAGGTCGTCCCGCGTCGGTTCGGCTCCCCGGGCGACCATGAAGTCACGCCGCCATTTGGCCACTTTTTGCATTTCCTCGAGCAGGTGCTGCATCGCGGCGGGGCTCAGCCCGGCCGCGCGCCGCTTCTCGGCGTCGAGCAGGCGCACTTCGATGTGCCACGGCCGGCGATAGACCACATTAAGGTAGCCCTTTCGGTCGACGTTGAGCACGCCGATGGCCGCTTGGTTGTATTCCCCCGGGACTTCGCCGTCGAGATAAACATGAATCTCAATCCACTGCACCTGCGACGGGTCCTGTCCCTGATATAGGCGGATGAGCGCGTTTTTCGTAGCCGCGATCAAGGCCGGGCGGGTGACGTCATTGGGCACGAAAACATCGGCAAACGCCGCGCCGCGATTGAAGCTGCGTTTGATTATCGGTTCGGTCGGCCGGAACGTCGCCGCGCCGGACATCGTTTCGGCGGCGATATCGATCCGCTGCAGGGCGCTGCCGTTGTTGGTGGGCGGCAGTTTGGGGCGGGCATGGTCGCCGGTCGCGTAGAGGAAGACGCCGACCACCAGAATCATAGCCAGCAGGCCGAGCAGCGTCTTGTCTTGCGGCGACAACGGGCCCATTTCACCCACACTTCGAGAAGCCGCAAGAGCGGCAGACCAAGCAGCCGCCTTCGCGTTCGATCGCTTCGTGACAATCGGGGCACAATCCTTGTTTCAGCCACTGTGCCTCTTGCCGGTGCATGTGGATCGGATCAGGATTGCCCGGTGCCGCGTCCGCCGGCGGAGGCGGTGGCGGCGGTGCCGCCTTGGCTTTGGGCGACGCCACACCTTCATCCGGCTTCTTCACCGCGGCCTCCAGCGCCAAGCCGATCGCCGCCGGGCACGACACCGCGCGCGCGCCGGTCTTGACTAGTTCGTTGCGGCGCACTGCACTGTGGCAGCGGATGCCCTTGAGCTGGCTGGCGATCTCTTCAACCTTGATGCCGGTCCGCAACGCCAAGCTGACCATGCGGCTGATCGCCTCGGATTGGCTCGGGCAACCGCCGGTGCGGCCGGTCGAAATGAACGCCTCGTACAGGCCGACCTCATCGCGGTTGATGGTGATATAGAGCTTGCCGCAGCCAATCGTGGTCAGTTCGGTCACGCCGTGCAGTTTGGGCGGCCGGGCGCGGGGTGAAAGCTCATTGTAGCGCACCGGATGGTCGATCAGCCGCCGCGGCGGACGCGGCTCGACCGGTGGTTGTTTGCCTTCATCGTTGTCGGTTTGCTGCAAGCCGAGCACCGGTTCGCGGGAACCGTACCGGAAGATGGTAATGCCTTTGCAACCCAGTTCGTAGGCCAGCATGAAGGCTTCGGCCACCTGTTCCGGAGTGGCGTCTTCCGGAAAGTTCACCGTTTTGGACACCGCGTTGTCCACATGCTCTTGAAAGGCCGCCTGCATGCGCACATGCCATTCCGGCGTGATGTCGTGCGCGGTGGCAAAAACGCGACGCAGGTCATCCGGCAATTCCTTGGCCTTGCGCACGCTGCCGGCGGCGCTGATGGCGCGCAGCAGTTCGCCGTCGCCCAGCCCGCGCTCCTTTATCGCCTGCTTAAACAGGGGGTTCACCTCGGTGAGCGTGGTGCCGTCGAGCACGTTACGGGTGAAGGCCACGGCAAACAGCGGCTCGATACCGCTGGAGGTGCCGGCCAGCAACGAGAGCGTGCCGGTCGGCGCAATGGTCGTGACCGTCGCGTTGCGTGGGCGTTTGTTTTCCGGTGCGTTCTTGTAAATACTGCGTTCGATGTTGGGGAAGGGGCCGCGCACGCGGGCCAGTTCGCAACTGGCCTTATGGCCTTCTTTCTGGACGAAGGCCATCACCTCACGACCTTTGTCGACGGCCTTCTTGGTGTCGTACGGAATGCCGAGCGCGATCAGCATTTCGGCGAAGCCCATCACCCCGAGGCCAATCTTGCGGTTGCCGAGCGTCTGTGCGGCGATCTCGGGCAACGGGTAACGGTTGACGTCGATCACGTTATCGAGGAAATGCACCGCCAGGTGTACCAGCTCGCGCAAGCGCTCCCAGTGGATTTCGCCTTTGTGTACCAGCCGGGCGAGGTTGATGCTGCCCAGGTTGCACGATTCGTACGGCAGCAACGGTTGCTCACCGCAGGGGTTGGTGGCTTCGATCTCGCCCACTTCGGGCGTAGGGTTGGCGGCGTTCATGCGGTCGAGGAAGACCAGGCCCGGTTCGCCGTTGCGCCACGCCTGCTGAACGATCAGATCGAACACCTTGCGCGCCGACATCTTCTTGAACGTCTTGCCGGTGCGCGGGTTGATCAACCGGTAGTCGCCGCCGCTCTTGAGCGCGGTCATGAACTCGTCGGTGATCGCGACGCTGAGGTTGAAGTTGTTCAGCTTGTCCAGAGCCTGCTTGCAGACAATGAAGTCCAGAATGTCGGGGTGGTCGACGCGCAGCAGGCCCATGTTCGCGCCGCGCCTCGTGCCGCCCTGCTTGATGGTGTCGGTCACCGCGTCGAAGACGGTCATGAATGAGATCGGACCGCTGGAGACGCCGCGGGTGGAGCGGACAATGTCGTTGCTTGGCCGCAGCCTGGAGAAAGAGAAACCGGTGCCGCCGCCGGATTTGTGGATCAGCGCGGTGTGTTTAACCGCTTCGAAGATCGATTCCATCGAGTCGGCCACCGGCAGCACGAAACAGGCCGACAACTGGCCTAGTTCGCGGCCGGCATTCATCAAGGTCGGCGAATTGGGCAGGAACTCGAGGTGCGCCATCATGTCGTAGAAGCGACGGGCGAGGCCGTCGACGTCGGCCTGCGGATCGAACTTGCGGTCGGCCGCGGCGATGGCCCAAGCGACACGCTCGATCATCTGCCAAGGTTCCTCGCTCGGTTCGCCTTTGGCGTCGCGAATGAGGTACCGCTTGGCCAACACAACCAGAGCATTGTCGTTGAACGCCGGCTTCGGCAGGCCGGCGGGTGCGCTCGGCCGCTCTTCCTTTTTGCCCTCGGCGGCCAGCATTGCCACGACCGTCTGTGCGGTCAGCAGCGTGGTGCCGGCCTCGCGCACCTTTTTCATGATCGTGCGTACCAATTGTGCCGGCTGTTGGAAATCCTGTCCGCTGTCGTCCATCACCTGAATGATGTAGGCCATCAGACGTTCGTCGTCGTCCTGGCCGAGTTCCACAAAGAGAGGTGTGCCGGTCTTGGGCCGGCCTTTGGTGTGACGGGCCACCGCCGAAACCGGTTTTGCGCGTTTGGGCGCCATGACGTGGTCCTAGCTCAGCGTGATTTCATTTTCCGCGACTCGTGCCTGAGGCGCTTCCTCGATTCGTCCGAGGATACGAGCGGCATCGTCGGATCGCGGGTAACAAAGCATTAACCACCAACGCTGGTTCGTGGTCAAGCGGTAAAGGCTACATCTTGTGGATCGGGGGGTGTCGAGGCCAACAAAAAGCCGGCGCCTGGGGCGCCGGCCTAGTGTCCTGGTTTGCTAGTCACGCCGGTTTGGGCGCGTCGACCGGGCAGACCTCGGCGCAAGCGCCGCAGTCCGTACACTTTTTTGGATCGATCACATACGGCTCACCTTCAGTGATGGCGTCGGCCGGGCATTCCGGCTGGCAAGAACCACAGGCGATGCAGTCATCAGAAATCTTATAGGCCATACTCCACTCCTTCGTGTAATGGTTTGGAACAGGGTCGACGGACCGCCCGTGCCGGTGGGTGTTAGACCGTCTCCACTGTGATCAGCGAGTCGATTTCTTCGCGCAGCGTCCGCTCAACGCCCAGTTTCAGCGTCATCGTCGCGCCGGGGCAGCCATGGCAGGCACCCTGCAACCGCACGCGGACCAAGTGCTTTTCCGGCTGCACTTCAATCAATTCGATATCGCCGCCGTCGCGCTGCAAATAAGGGCGGATCTTGTCGATCACTTTGCTTACTTGTTCCTTCATCGGAATCCCTTTTCACATAACTCCGCGGCCGGACTATCCCGCCGCGACTGGCGAAGTATAGGGAGGGGGTCTGGGGGTGTCAATGGCTGTGCCCACAAATCCCGGCCCTCCGGCGCCACCAAGAGCCGCGGCTCAAGCCGTGACGATGTTCCAATCCGTTGGTCTGGTTTGCCCTCTCCCTTGACCGCGCCTCCTGTTAAGTCTCTAATGAAAACATACCCTTGTCGCGGAGGTTCGATCATGCTTCCTCGGCGCCGGCTGGGCGAATTGCTCGTAGAGCGAAGCCTCATCACGTGTGAACAACTGGAGCGGGCTTTGTCCCGGCAGGCGGAAAAGGGGGGGCGGATCGGGTCGATCCTGGTCAAGCTTGGATATATAAGCGAAGAAGAACTCCTGCGATTTTTGAGCCTGTATTATGACGTGCCGCAGGTCGATTTGCGCTCGATGCAGATCGCAGCCGAGGCGTTGTGTTTGCTCAGTGCGGAGAAGGCGCGCTCGTGCGGCGTGCTGCCGTTCCGACTGCTGGAACGGCCACCCGACCGGCCGATCCTGTTTGTGGCGACCCCCGATCCAACCAACTTCGACGCCCTCGACCGGGTGCGCACGGCGACCGGTTACGAGATCGACCCGTTCGTCTGTTCGTTCGGCGCGTGGGAAGACGCTTTCGCGTTGGCGTATGGCCGGCCGGGTTCGCCGGACGATGTTCATCGCCTGTTGGAGGGGGTGGACAGCCAGCAATTGATCGTTAACGTGATTAAGCTATTGGTCAGCAAAAAGCTGATCTCGCTCGACGAACTGGCCGAAGCCATCAATGAGTCGGCCACGGCCGGAGAGGATTTCGTGAATGAACCCTGACCAGCATGTGTGGATGATGAGCCGCCGCGAGTTTCTGCAAGGGCTCGCGGCGGCGGGCGTTTTGGCCGGTCTTGCGCCCATTTCCGTTGCACAGGCCATGACCAGCGGACTGAAGTTCGGCGGTCTGCCAATCGACGAAAGCCTGATCAAGCAACTGCTTACGCGCGCGATGAGCCGCGGCGGCGACTTCGCCGAGGTCTACGTGCAAGACGCGTTGACCGGTAGCGTGCGGCTCGACGAGAAGAAGATCCGCAGCGCGACGGTCGGCGCGACCCGCGGGGTAGGTATCCGCGTGATCAAGGGCATCAAGGTCGGTTACGCGTTCAGCGACGACTTTTCGCCAGCGGCGCTGCACCGCACTGCCGATACGGCGGCTTTGATCGCCGGTGGCTCCGGTTCGTGGCAGCCGCAGCCGCTCGAACCGCGCATGGCGGTGCCGCGTTCGCCGGTCCGACTCAGCTCCGTCGAGGTTGCGGTGGCCAAGAAGGTTGAAATGCTGCTGGCCATCGACGAGATCGCGCGGTCGTTCGACGAGCGCGTCAAGCAGGTGATGGCCTCCTACGACGATTCGACCAACTACCGCCTGGTGGCCAACACCGAAGGCCTGTTGGTCGAGGACCGCGACGTGCTGGTGCGCGTGGCGGCCAACGTCATCGCGGCGGACGCCAACGACCGCCGAGTGGGCTTCTACGGCGGCGGCGGCCGCGTCGGTTTCGAGCATTTCGAGAAACTTACCGCTGCGGAGATCGCCAAGACCGCCGCCGGCATTGCCGTGGCGACATTGGGCGCAATCGACGCGCCGGCCGGCGAGCAGACGGTGGTGCTGGCCAACGGCTGGAGCGGCATTCTGCTGCACGAAGCAATCGGCCACGGTCTCGAAGCCGATTTCATCCGCAAGAATACCAGCCTATTCACCGGCAAGGTCGGCCAGCGCGTAGCCGACGAGCAATGCACGGTCATCGACGACGCGACGCTACCCAACGCGCGCGGTTCGTTCAACATGGACGACGAGGGCGCGGCGCCGCAGCGCAAGGTGCTGATCGAAAACGGCATCCTGCGCGGCTATCTTTCGGACCGCCTGAACGCGAAACTGCTTTACGGAGCGCAGGCGCAGTCGAGCGGCAGCGGCCGGCGCGACACCTTCCGCAACCTACCGATCCCGCGCATGTCCAACACCTTCCTGGCGCCGGGCCAGGCGACGAAAGACGACATCATCAAGTCGGTGAAGAAGGGGCTCTACGCCAAGATGTTCGGCGGCGGCCAGGTGGACATCGCCAACGGCAACTTCGTCTTCGAGGTTGCCGAGGGTTACCTGATCGAAGACGGTCAGATCACCAGACCGGTGAAAGGCGCGATGCTCATCGGCGTCGGCCCGGTCACGCTACAGAACATCAGCATGGTGGGTAACGACGCCACGCTCGATCCGGGCATCGGCACCTGCGGGAAAGACGGCCAGGGCGCGCCGGTCGGAGTCGGCCTGCCGCACGTGCGCATCGAACATTTGACCGTTGGCGGCACGCGCACGTCGTGAGCGAGGGGAGCAGCAGACAATGAACGAACGGCAACAACAGTTGGATTTGATCAAAACGCTGGTGGCCAAGGTCAAGCGCGCCGGGGCCGACCAGGTGGATGCCTTTTTTGAGTGGGGCCGCAACACCGAAGTCACCGCGCGTGACGGCGAAATCGAGAACTTGAAGCAATCTGTCAGCAACGGCGTCGGCCTGCGCGTGTTTCGCGATCACCGGCTTGGATTCGGCTTCACCTCCGACCTTTCGAGCGTCGGCCTGTCTGAGTTGGGAGAGCGTGTGATGGCGCTGGCCAAGGAAACCGCCGCCGATGAGAACAACGGCTTGCCTGCACCGCAGTATTTCAAGCTCGAGTACGTGAAGCCCGACATTCATGATCCGGCGGTGGCGGAAGTGGAAAGCGATTGGCTGTTGAAGACGGCCATCGCCATGGAAAAAGAGGCGCGCGGCTACGATCCGCGGGTGCAGACTTGCGAAGAAGTCGGCGCGGGCACCTATATCGCCCATGTGGCGTTGGTGAACAGCGAGGGCTTCGTCGGCGAATACGACACCAGCTATCTGTGGACAGTCGCCGGAGTGGTGGCCGAACAAAACGGCCAGAAGCAGTCGGGTTACTACTTCGACCTGGCCACGCATCGCGCCGATCTGAAGGACCCACTGTGGGTGGCGCGCACAGGCGCTTGGAAGGCCGTGAGCATGCTAGGCGCGCGCAAGATTCCTTCGGGCGAAATGCCGGTCATCTTCGAGCCCGACATGGCCAAGGGATTCGTCCGCAATTTGCTGAGTGCGCTCAACGGCGATCTGGCGTACAAGAAGTCCACCTTTCTGGTCGACAAACTCGATGCGGCCATCGCCTCGCCGGCGGTGACGGTCATCGACGACGGCACACTGCCGCATCGCAGCGGCTCTCGGCCCTTCGATGGCGAAGGCCTGCCGGTCCGCCGCCAGGTGCTGGTCGACAAGGGCGTGCTCAAGCAGTTCGTGTACGATGCCTACACCGCGAACAAGGCCGGTGCCAAACCCACCGGCACCGCGTCGCGTTCTTACCAGTCGCTGCCCGGCATCGGTTCGACGAATGTCATGCTCGAACCCGGCGCAGCCTCGGCCACGGAACTGCGGAAAGGCATCGAGCGCGGGCTGCTGGTCACCTCGATGATGGGCCAAGGTGCCAACGTGGTGAACGGCGACTATTCGCGCGGCGCCAACGGCATGCTGATCGAGCACGGCGAACTGACTATGCCGGTGCAGGAAATCACTGTCAGCGGCAACATGCTGCAGATGCTGCAAGACATCGACGCGGTGGGCAATGACATCGACTGGCGCGGCTCGGTCGGTGCGCCTTCGATTCGTTTCCGCAAACTGACCGTATCGGGGCGCTAGGTGGCTCCTGCGCGTGTGCAAATTGGCGCTGCGGCGCTTTGCTCGCGGCGGCGTGGGCTGCTGCGCGGCAAACGCGTCGGGCTACTGGTGCATTCGGCTAGCGTACTGCCCGATTTCCGCACCTTGCACGATTGTCTGTTGGACGATACCGGCGTGCGTGTCACGGCGTTGTTCGGGCCGGAGCACGGGTTGCTGGCCGACGCGCAGGACCAGATAGCGGTCGGCCATGCGCGCTATCGCGGCGTGCCGGTCTATTCGCTCTACGGTTCGCATCCGGACCAGCTTCGTCCGTCGGCCAAGGCGCTGGCGGCCATCGACGTGTTGGTGGTCGACCTGCAGGACGTCGGCGCGCGGTACTACACCTTTGTCTACACCATGGCCCATTGCCTCGAAGCCTGCGGCGCGGCCGGTATTCCTGTCGTCGTCTGCGACCGGCCCAATCCGCTGGGTGGCACGATGCTCGAGGGGCCGCTGCTGGATTCCGCTTTCTCCTCGTTTGTCGGCCGGTATCCGCTGCCGGTGCGGCACGGGATGACCATCGGCGAGTTGGCGCGGCGCTGGAATGACGAGCAGGGCTTTGGCGCCAGGCTGACCGTGCTGCCCGCCCCCACGCGGTGGCCCAGCGCGTCGTTCAGTTGCACCGTCACCGCGGCCAGCGTGCCCCCGGCGTTGGTCCCGGTTGGCTGGCTGACGAAGGCCAGTTGCGTGGCGCTGCCAGTCACGCTGACCAGGCCGCTGAACTCGCTGGTGTTGCCG
>CAZEDX010000117.1:0-9854 GCA_964511015.1 uncultured bacterium
TTCAGGAACATCACTTTCGCCCGCTTGAGCGCGTCGGCGGAGATGGCCGCGAAGTCAGGTTGCCAACCGTTCGCGGCGGACAGCGGCATGGGCTCCGGCGTGCCGCCGGCGAAGATTGTAGCCACGCGATAGACCGGGTAGCCCGGGCTCGGGTAGAGCACCGTGTCGCCCGGGTCGACCAGCGCCAGCGGCGCGTGCGCGATGCCTTCCTTCGAGCCGATCAGCGCGCAGATCTGCGTGTCGGGGTC
Source organism: uncultured bacterium (assembly GCA_964511015.1). GTDB lineage: Bacteria > Lernaellota > Lernaellaia > Lernaellales > Lernaellaceae > FEN-1099. The sequence goes on from CAZEDX010000117.1 coordinate 249, forward strand.
GAGGCTCACGCCGAACCGCCGCCGCATGAACGCCGCCGCCGCCTCGCGGTAGGCGCGCAGGCCTTCGTAGCTCGGATACCGGTGCGTCGACGGGTCGCGCACCGCTTCGACCATCGCGTCCACCACCGGCCCCGGCGTCGGCACGTCGGGGTCGCCGATGCCCAGATCGATGATGTCCACCCCGCGCGCGGCGACTTCCTTGCGTCGGCGGTCGAGGTCGGCAAACAGATACGGCGGCAAGACCGCCAGACGTTGGGCCGGTTTGATCGGCATGACCGTTTTCTCCTTCGCTTGCGACCCGTGTAACGTGGCCGCCGGGGGGTGTCAAGGTGATTCGTTTGAGTCGGACATTGGGACCCCGCGGCCGGCCGCGAGGTTCCGTCCGCCGCAGCCGATCGGTATTTGCCTCGCCGCCTTTCCGCTGCTAGGATCGGGGCAACTTTGTAGCGAAAGGCAACGGAATGAAAGAAGGGATCGCCGCGATCATTGATTTCATTCGCAACGACTTTTTCCCGAACCTGGCCTACTACCTGCTGCAGATCTTCCTGATCGTGGTGCTGGTGCTGATCTTCGCCGGCATCAACATCGGGGTGCGCATGATCACCGACCCGATTTGCATCAAGGTGCTGCGCATGAAAGAGAATAAGCGCGGCCCGGGCACGGTCGGCCTAGGCATCTCCGTAATCATCACCGCGCTGCTGTTGATGTGGTCCTACGCCACCTTCCCGCAGTTGCGGCCGACGGTGATCGGCTGGACCGGTCATCAGATTCAGCGTTTGTTCCACAAAACCGAGCAGTTGCCCGACCTGGCCCCGGTGCCGGTCGAGCAGGGCGCCGGCACGCCGGATGCCGCCGACGGTCCGCCGCCGGGCGCCGCGCCGCAGCCGGCCAAGCCGCCGGTCGCCGCGCCCGCTGCTCCCGCCGGAAATGCGAATGGACCACCGTGACCTGACCGCCCGCGTCAAGACGCTGTTGCGTGAGCGCCACGGCATCTGGCTCGCCCACAACTATCAGCGGCCCGAAATCCAGGACGGCGCCGATTTGACCGGCGATTCGCTCGCGCTGTCGATGGAAGCCGCGCGAACCGACGCCGAAGTCATTCTCTTCTGCGGCGTGCATTTCATGGCCGAGTCGGCAGCGATCCTTTCGCCGGCCAAGCGCGTGCTGCTCCCGCGCCTCGACGCCGGCTGCCCGATGGCCAACATGATCTCCGCCGAGCAGTTGGCGGCCGAGAAGCGCCGACGGCCCGGCCACACGGTGGTGACCTACGTCAATTCCTCCGCCGCGGTGAAGGCCGAATCCGATTACTGCTGCACCAGCGCCAACGCGCTGGCGGTGGTCGAGGCCGTGCCGGGCGACCGGGTGTTGTTCACGCCCGATCAGAATCTCGCCCAGTGGGTCGCGGCCCGAACGAAGAAGCAGGTCGATTGGTGGTCCGGCTTTTGCCCGACGCACCACAAGCTGACCGCGGCCCAGGTGCGCGCGGCGAAAGAGCGCTACCCCGGCGCGATGGTGGTCGTGCACCCCGAATGCCGGCCGGAAGTGACCGCGCTGGCCGACCTGGTCACCTCCACCTCCGGCATGCTCAAATGGGCCCGGACCGCGAACGTGCGGCAGGCGCTGATCGGCACGGAAGAGGGGCTGTTGCACGGCCTGCGCAAAGTGAACCCGGCGATCGAGTACATCCTGATCGACGAACAGACGCTGATCTGCCCCAACATGAAGCTGACCACGCTGCCCGACGTGCTGGCGGCGCTGGAGGATCCGGAAGCGTACACCGTCACCGTGCCCGAACGCATTCGCAGCCGCGCCCAACGCGCGCTCGATCGCATGCTCGAAGTGCGGGGGTAGCTTGTCCGGCCCGGCGTCTTCACCGCGGTTGCTGCGCGGCGGCCTGCTCGGCGCGCTGGTCTTCCTCGGCTGGTTCGCCTTCTCGCTGCTGCTGCACGGCGGTTTCTCGATCATGGGCGTCGCCGACGAACGCATCGCGGTGGTCGTGCGCATTCTGACCACGACCTTCCCCAAGCAACTCGTCCTCTACATTCTGTGGTTGCTGACGCTGCATCTAGCGATCGGCTTCGCGCTCGGCCTGTGGGCCGCGCTGCTGACGCGCCGCACCTGGGCGCGCCTGCTGGTGGTGCTCGCGCTGCACGCGCTGTTCTACCTGCGGCAGATGATCCTCGCCCCGCAGCTCTTCGCCGAGTTCTGGCTGCAGCGCGGCGGACTGCGCGCCGACTTCATGCGCGCGCTGACCGACCACGTTTCGCAGACGGTGCCGGCGGCCGCGCTCGGCTTGCTGGCGCTGGCGGCGCTGGTCGGACTGTGGCGGGCGACCGGGCGGCGCGGACGGGTGGCGGCGGCCATGGTCCTGGCGGTGGCCGCGCTCGCGACGGGCTTGCCGCGGGTCTGGTCGGCGGCGCAGGCGGCGGGCGGCTCCGCGCAGCCGAACGTGCTGCTGATCATGATCGATTCGTTGCGGCCCGATCATCTCTCGGGCAACGGCTACCGCCGCCCGACCACGCCGGTCATCGACGGGCTGTTGCCGCGCGCGACCTTCTTCCCGCAGTGCTACACGCCGCTGCCGCGCACGTTCCCGGCGGTGGTTTCGCTATTCACGGGTCAGACGCCGCCGCGCCACGGCGTGCGCAACATGTTCCCGACCTTCGAAGACCGCGCATTCCTGCCGCCGGCGCTGCCGCAGCAGTTGCGCGCCCGCGGCTACGGCACGGCGATGGTGTCGGATTTCGCGGGCGACGTCTTCACCCGCGTCCGCCTCGGCTTCGATCAGGTGCGCGCGCCGACGTTCAATATTCTCACCCTGGCCGAAATGCGGCTGGTCGAGATCATGACCCACCTGCTGCCGTATCTGAACCATCGCGCCGGCCGCCGGCTGTTGCCGGTTCTCTGGGAATTCGCGCAAAACGCCGACCCGGCCGTGCTGACCGACGAGGCGATCGACACGCTCGACGAGCTGGCCGGCGAGAAGCCGTTTTTCCTGACTGTGTTCTATTCGACCACGCACTTCCCCTTCGCCGCGCCGTATCCTTACTACAAAACGTTCGCCGACCCGCGCTACGAGGGTTCGCATCGCTACCACAAGTTCACCATCGTCGGCCGCAAGGAAGAAGTCACGCCGGCCGACCAGGCGCAGGTCAACGCGCTCTACGACGGCGCGTTGCGCGCGACCGACGAGCAGATCGGCCGCCTGCTCGATCACCTGCGGCGTCGCGGCCTGGCCGGGAACACGCTGGTCGTCGTGCTGGGCGACCACGGCGAAGACCTTTACGAATCGCCCGACACGCCGGCGGCGCACGGCGAGCAGTTGCGCACCGAGTACTCGCTGAAGACCGGGCTGATTCTGCTCGGCCCCGGCATTCCCGCCGGACGGCGCGTGCCGACGCGCGTGCGCCTGATCGACGTGGCGCCGACGCTGGCCGAGCTGTGCGGCGCGACGGGCCTGACCGCCGAGGGCGAGAGCATCGCGCCGTTGTTTGCCGCGCCGGGGGCCGACCGGCCGGTCTATCTCGAAACCGGGTTGTGGTACGACACGACCGGCAGCGGCTTCGTGCAGCAACTGCGCTTGCCGTACCCCGACGTGACCAAGATCCTCGCCCCCGACGGCTTCGTGAACCACGAGATCGTCATGCAGCCGCAGTGGGCGCGCCTGACCAACCTCGCCAAGCACCGGGCCTGGATCGAAGGGCCCTGGAAGCTGATTCGTATTCCGCTGCTCGACGGCGTCACCTACGAGCTGTACCACCTGCTCGACGACCCCACCTGCCGGCGCAACCTCGCGGCCGCGCGGCCCGACGTGGTCGCCGCGCTCGCCCCGCGCTTCGCGCCCTACCTGGAGGGAGCGCGGTGATGCGGCGGCTGACGCTCAAGATCGTCGCGGCGTTGCTGCTCGTCGGCGTGCTCGGCGGCGCGCTCGGCCTGGGCTGGTGGTGGTTCTTCATGCTGCCGCGGGTCGAACGCTACCCCGATTACGTCCGGCGGGCGGCGCGCCACGGGGCGGCACCGGTCGATCACCATTACGAAGTCGCGCTCGATCTGGTCGATGCGCTGCCGCAGGCGCAGTTCTCGACGCCGCAGCTCACCGCCGCCGCGCGCGAGTTGGCCGACCGGCTCGATGCGCGTCTCGACCGCCGGGCGAATCACGTGCTGGCGCGGCTGGCGACGCTGGGCGACCCGGCCTATCTGATGTACGCGCGGCGGGCCATTCACCTGCCGACGCCCGGCGTGGTGACCTACCGCTTCACCGTGCCCGCCGGCGCCCGGCTCGAAGGCGAGATCGGTATGCTCGAAGGCCAGAGCGCGCCGATCGATTTCCGCATCGACGTGAACGGCGCGCCGGTCTGGTCGGAAACCGAAAACTCGCTGCGTCCGTTCTTCTGGAACCAGAAGCACGTCTTCTACGTCAACTTCTACCAGTGGCTGCGCGCGAACGTCATCGAGGAACGCAAGTCGCGGTGGGTGCCGTTCCGCGTCGACCTGTCGCCGTATGCGGGGCAGGAAATCGCGCTCACCTTCCGCACCGCGTCGAGCGCGGCGCGGCCCGGGCAGGCGTTCATCGGCGCGCCGGTGGTGCTGGCGCGGCGCGACGGCCCGCCGCGGCTGTTCGTGCTGTACATCAACGACGGCTGCAACATCGACCACCTCGGCGCGTACGGCGCGACCGACGGCCTGACGCCGACCATCGACGCCTTCGCCCGCCAGGGCGCGCGCATCGAGCGACTGGTCAGCGGCGGCAACTGGTCGCGGCCCGGCGTGACCACGCTGCTCACCGGCCGGCCGGCGGCGCAGACCTTCGTGCCGACCGCGCCCTCGCGCGATCCGTTGCCGGCGGCGGTGCGCGAACAATTCGAGACCTCGGGCCTCGAAACGCTGCCCATCGCCTTCCGGCGCGCGGGCTTCTACACCGTCGCGGCAATCAACAACATCTTCATCACCCCTTCGGTTCCGTTCGCGGTGGACCTCGGTTTCCAGGAACTGACGCAGACGATGCGCCCCGACATCTCGGCCTTCGACGTGGCGCACTTCGTCGCGGAGACACTCGCCGCGCGGCGCGACGAGAACCTGTTGCTGGTGGTGCACCAGAACGCGCCGAACCCGGCCGACCCGGCCCCGCGCCGTTTCCGCGCGCAAGCCCGGGCCGCCTGGCGGGCGCGCTACGCGAACGAGCCGGTGCGGCTCGAATACCTGGCGAGCCTCGCCTTCGCCGATCACCTGTTCCATCAGTTCCTCGCCATGCTCGAGAAGCTGGGCCTCGGCGAGCGCGCGACGATCGTCTTCACCGCCGACCACGGCCAGCTCGTCTCGCCCGCGCACGACATCAAAACGCCGGACAAGCCCGACGTGTTGCGGCGCAGCCTCGCGTTTCACGGCCAGACGTTGTACGACGAAGAGGTGCTGGTGCCGTGCCTGCTGCGCGGACCGGGCATCATGCCGGGCCGCGTGATCGCCGGCCAGCATCAGTCGCTGGCCCTGTTGCCGACGCTGCTCGAACTCGCCGGCCTGGGTGCGCCGGCCGATTTGCCCGCGGCGAGTCTGGCCCCGGCGCTGCGCGACGCCGCGGTGACTGCGCCGCCCGACCGCTACGCCTTCACCGCGGGCAAGTACAGCCTCGCCATGCGCGCGGACAACCGCTTCAAGTACGTGCGCTGGTTCAACGTGCGGCGGGTCAGCTACGCCGACCCGGCTCATCCGCGGCGCGAGGCGGTGCGCGAGGAGTTGTTCGATCTGCAGGCCGACCCGCGCGAGTTGCGCAACCTCGCGGCGAGCGACGCCGCGTTGCTGAGTCAGATGCGCGCGGCGTTCGCGCAGTACGCGCCGGCGCAGCCGCTGGTTTGGGTGCTGACCGTGCCCGAGCAGACCGCCGATGCCGTGCGCATCACCGGCGCGCGGCGCGTGGTCGTCGCCTCGGGCGGCGAGGCGCGGCCGGTCGACGGCGGCTACGCAATCGCCCCGACCGGCACGTTGCGCGCGGCGATCTTCCGCGATCCGGCGCAGGCGCTGCGCATCGATCTGTCGCGGCAGGGCGCGCCTTGGCCCGCGACCGAGTTGCGTTTCGGCGCCGCGTTCGTGCGGCCGCCGCCGGCGGGCTTTGCGCTCGCGCCGGGCGAGGAGCCGCCCGATTCCTTCACTCGCTATCTGCCGCCCGCGCCCGACGGCCGCGCGCGTCCGCACCTGTGCCTGATGGAGTGGGCCGACTGGGCGGCGCTGGTGCCGCGCACGGGCGACGTCGATCCGGCGGTGAAGGACATGCTCAAGAAGTGGGGCTACGCGCAGTAGGGCGAATCGCTCCCGTTTGGTTTCGCCGACCTCTACCGCGTTGCGGCGAGCCGGTTGATCCGCGTCAGCCAGGCCTCGAACGACCAGGGCTGGTTGAGCGGCGGCGGTCGTAGCAGTTCGTCTTCCACGCGTTTGCCGACGCCGACCCGCGTGACGAAGTATTCACCCTGGTCCGCGTCATCCAGGAAGAACGTTGCGCCGATCAGACCGATATCGTGGTACGTGACAATGAACGTATCCGCCGCGTATTGGATCAATTCGACAGTGACGCCGAAAATGTCCACCAGCTTCGCCCACAGGCGCAACTCAGCGTCCTGATAGACTTCGATGGTGCCCAATTCGAACGGATCATAGTAGGTGCCGACATATTTCCCCCAGGTTTCCGGCGGGGTGGAATAGTCAGGCGGCTCCACGTCGGGCAATTGCAGAAACAGATCGGCGGCCTTGAGGGCGACATCGGCCGGATAATAGTAGTCGGCGTTGACGAAAACGACCGCGCCGAAGTTGCGTTCGGGCACGATCATCCAGAACGTGGTGAAGCCTTCGATGCCGCCGTCGTGCCACACCATGCGCACGCCCTTGTAGTCGTTCGTAATCATGCCGTAACCATAATAGTCGTCGGGGGTCGAGTGCATGGCCGCCAGCGGTGACTGCATCCGCGCGACCGCCTCCGCGCTCAACACCTCGCCGCCCCCGGCGAGCTGCATTTCCGCGTAGCGCGCCAAGTCGACGACCGAACCGAAAAGAATACCCGGCGGCCAGGCGATCGCGCAGCCGAAATCGTCGAAGTTGTTTTTGGCGAGCGAGCCGTCCCATTTCATGGTGTGTCCGGTGGAAAAGTTGTCGGCCATGGCGGCGAGCGGGTCGTAGGTGAGGCGGTTCATGCCCAGCGGATCGAAGATGCGCTGTTGCATTGCCTCGGTGAACGGAGTGCCGGAAATCTCTTCAAGCACCAGCCCGGCCAACGAGTAGCCAAGGTTGGCATAGTTCCACAACCGGCCCGGCGGGCTCCACAGCGGTTGCTCCGTATGGTTCCGGAACCAGCGCGACAACGCGCCGGGATCGGTGGCACAGTTTTCCTCGAGATAGTCGGGCAGGCCGGCGGTGTGCGTCAGCAGCATGTGAGTGGTTAACTCGCTGGGATCGAACGGATCGCGCAATTGGAAATACGGCACGTAGTCGGTGACCGGCGAATCCAGATCGAGTCGGCCTTCGTCCCATAGCGTCATCAGGCCGCCGGCGGTCAGCATTTTCGAGATGGAACAAACAATGAAACGGGTGTCGGCATCCACCGGATCGGTTGTGCCGTTTTCCTTGACGCCAATGCCGGCAGTGTATGCGAGCTGGCCGTCGAGAACGATGGCAATGGCCCCGCCCGGCACTTGATTGGCGGCCAATTGGTCGGTCATGAATTGCCGCACCTGTGCGAAGATCGCGTCGTTCGCATCGTCGTCGCCGGCGTCGTCATCGGCGTCGTCGTCGGTGGTGTTGTCGTCATCGCCGTTGTCTTCGGCTGAATTGTCGTCGTTGTCGTTCGCGGTGCAAGCCATGAACAGCAGCGGTAGAAGTAGGATCAAGCTCAGAAACGGTCGGTAACGGATGGCAATCATCAGCAGTCTCCCACAAAAAAACATTCCGTGCGAAATCATAACGCGTTCGCCGCCGGTATTGCACCCCTAGCGGCAATCGACTAGCCTTCCCCCCGGCGCGACCGGCGCCGAACTGAAGAAGAGGAAACCATGTCCGCCAATCCGTTGCAGGCCATCATGCACGCGCGCTCCGTCGTTATCGCCGGAGCCAGCAACAACCTGATGAAGATGGGCACCATCCAGGCGATGAACCTGTTGTTCGGCGGCTACTCCGGCGAGGCGCTGTTTCTGCATCCGAGCGAGAAGAGCGTGCTGGGGCGTCCGGCCTATCGCACGCCGGCGGACTTGCCGTTCGCGCCGGAGCTGGCGCTGCTGACCACGCCGACGCGCGTCACGCCTGCGCTGCTCGACGGCCTGGGCGAACGCGGCGTGCGGCACGCGGTCATCACCACCGCCGGTTTCCGCGAGATGGGGCCCGCGGGCGCGCAGCTCGAGGCCGAACTGCTCGCGATCGCCAACCGCCACGGCATCCGCTTCGTCGGGCCGAATTGCATCGGCGTGCTCAACGCGCACGCGCACCTGAACCTCACCGTCTGCCCTTACAACGACGTTCCCGGCGGACTCGGGCTGATCAGCCAAAGCGGCACCTACGTGGCGCAGACGATGCCCTACCTGCGCGAGCACGGCATCCGCTACAGCCAGGCGATCAGCGTCGGCAACGCGTCGAACATCGACCTGGTCGACAGCCTCGCCTACCTCGGCGACGACCCCGACACCAAGGCGATCGCGATGTACATCGAAGGCGTGGGCCGCGGGCGCGCCTTTCTCGAAGTGGCCCGGCGCGTGACGCGACGCAAGCCGGTGGTCGCGCTGTACGTCGGCGGCTCGGCCGCGGGCGCGCGTTCGTCGGCGTCGCACACCGGCTCGCTGGGCTCGCCCGACCGCCTGTTCGACGGCGTCTGCGCGCAGGCCGGCATCGTGCGCGCGGCGACGGTCGACGAGATGTTCGGCTGGGCGCACGCGCTGGCCAACATGCCGCTGCCGCGCGGGCGGCGGCTCGCCATCCTCACCCACTCCGGCGGACCGGCGACGTCGATGGCCGACACCTGCGAACGCCGCGGCCTCGAGGTGCCCGAGTTCAGCGCCGAGCTGCAGGCGCGCATCCGGCCGTTCATCGAGCCGACGGCATCGGCGAAGAACCCGGTCGACCTGACCTTCATCATGGGAGGTGATAACTTCGTCGACAAAATCCCCGAGATTCTCTTCGCGTCCGATGAGGTCGACGGCGTGCTGATCCACGGCATGATGGACACGGGCTTCGCCGCCGAAATGCACACGGTCGCCAGCCACGTCTTCACCATCTCGCGCGAGGACTTTCTCAAGCCGATGGAGTTCGACCTGGCGCCGCTGCTGGCATTGCCCACGCGCTACGGCAAGCCGCTGGTCGCCTCGAACTTCCTGCGCGAGGACCACGCGGCGCAGACCTTCCGCGACCACGGCATCCCGCTGTTCCGCACACCCGAGGCCGCGGTGAAGGCGATGGCCGCGCTGGTGCGGGCAGGGGAAGTGCAACGGAGAGGCTAGGGTCTGGGGGATCGGGTTCCGGGTCGAGACGAAATAAGAATAACCAGATTCTGTTGCCGCCGATCCTGTCGATCCAGGCGATCCTGCGCATCCTGAAACTATGAAGCAAGCCTCGAAACGGTTACAAGCGGGTTGTGTACCA
>CAZEDX010000118.1:0-9708 GCA_964511015.1 uncultured bacterium
AGGCCATTTAACGGGAAATCGGCCCTAGCAAAATCAAGCACTTGCCCGCCGAAAACTGTTCATTTGCACGATCCTTCTCCGGCAATCGACAGTACATTCGGCTCCTTGAAATCAACTACTTACCTGTCGACTCTCGATTGAAATCATGCTCAATACGCGATGAAATGCAATTCGTGCGGCACTGTGGCGGAACGCTCCGCATACGCGCGGCGGCACACAAACACGGGGTTTTTACGAAATTGCGGCTTAGACAACGATGTCGATGGTCGTCTCTTCCATCTCTTTGGCGTTCTTGATCACCGACACATTGGCGGATTGGGTGTGCTTCGCCAATGACAGGGTGACAATGTCCTGCGGCAGGTCGGTGTCGCCTTTGAACGGCATTTTCGCAATGTCGTCGGCCGCTTTTTCCACCATATCGCCGGCCTTTTTCAAGCCCTGCATCGCCTGTTGGATAGCGCCAATCACGGACATCTGTCCCTCCTCATTCTACTTATCGGCCACTTTGTGCCGGGCCTTGAAAGGCGGTTCGCGGAGGCTACGGCAACATCTTGTTTTGACGAAGGAATTCTTCCAGCAGGCGCGCCATCTCGGCATGGCCGGCGGCGTTGAAATGGACAGGGTCCTCGCGGAGCACCCACCGCAACGGATCGGCCGTGGCGGCGAAATACGACCAGGCATCCAGCAAGGGCACATTCCGCTCTCTTGCCGCCTCGGCCATAGCTGCTCGTAGTTCTTTTAATCGTTGATTGTCGACGCCGTCCGACGCCAGAAACGGCTCGCCCCAGAACTCGGTAGCTAGCACGACCCGGGCCCCGGCATGGCGGGCGGCGTCAATCGAATCGAGCAGGTTCTGGCGAAAATCCGCCGCCGGATTCACCGGTTTCCAGAGCCGTTCGTTGTACCATTGCCCAGCCGTTCGCTGGCGAAAATTGACCACCAACCGCGACAGTCCGTTGTACAGCATGCTACGGTGTAGCTGATCCTGAACGTTCTTCAGCAGACGGTACGACGGCTGTTGCGAGCGCGTCCATAATTCGCGGTAGGTGAACAGGCCGCGGTCTTGCGCCTCGTCGTTGCGCATGAGATAAAGCACCACAATATCAGGCTGATACGCGAGGCAGTACTTGGTCAACAGCACCATGACCTGGAAGGCGTTGTAGCCCTTCACGCCGGCATTGAGCACCCGGACATTCTGCCCGCCGGCACGCAGACTCGTTTCCAACAGGCCGCAAAAAGTCGTGTCATTGCGGTCTTGTCCGTCACCCCAGACGTTGCTGCCGCCCAGAACCATGATGCGATACTCGCCGGGCCACTTCGCCACCGGTTCGTCTTCGTGCCCGCGAAACGCAATGCGCCGGACATGCAAATCCTCACGCTGCAACCAGTTTCCGCTGTCAGAAAATAACCCTTTGGGCACCCAGAACAGGTCGCGGTCGGGGTCATAGGTACGGCCGATGTTATAAGGCCGGAAGCGCGCGACATCTTCATGAAAACGCAGGCCGAGTTCGATCCCGCCCACGGCCAGCACAACCAAGATCAGCATGATCCAGCCATAGTGCCGCAGTTCAGTCCGGTGCGCGGAGACGGGATAGGTCAGTACCAACACCGATACCGGCAGCAGTAGCACGAGTCCCGCGCGGTCGCCACCGGATATACAAATAACCGCAAGAGCAATGAGCGGCAAGAAGGCCGGTCCGGCGATGGCCATCCCCTCCGGCCACGTTACGCCCAAACCGCGCGAGAAGACCCACATCGCGCCGGCCACCAACGCAACCGCCGAGATAGACACAATCACTGACCTGATCAGTCCCCAGGAAGTACCATGATAGAAGGCGACAAAGTACACCGCGCCCAATGCAGCCAGGCCCGCAACCGCGCACAGCAGGCGCCACCAGCCGGTCCGCTTGGTTGCGAAGGCGCCGCCGACCAGCAACCAAAACCGTAGGCGAAAAAACAGCCAGATCACAGGCGCTGGCGCGGCGTAGCTGCCGAGCCATTGATGCACGGCTGCCAACAAGACCACCACCGCCAGCGGCAGGGTTACCCTTAACCAACTAGCCCATACTCGAGCGTAGTCCACGCGAAGCAAGCGCGCCAACCCGATTTCCAACAGACACAAAATCGCAAGAGCAAGTACAGCGACCACCGCCAAGTCGATGCCGTAGGCCATGAAGCCCGGCCTGATCCGCAATGGCCCGCGCACGAATGTGGTTCCTCGACCGTCTTCTCCGGCCGCCAATTCAATGCTCACCAGCCTGAACTGCGAACGCCGCGCGGCAACGAACAAGCGGTCGATCGACCCCGCGGGCCTCAGTGTTTGTTTGTTCACCGTGCCGTCGAGCACGAAAGCTACCTGCTCCCGCCCGACGACCACCTCGAACGAGAACATCTGCCCTAAGTCGAAGCGGTTCGGGTAATGGTCGCGATCGAGCACCAGACTGACCTCGCCGCCCGGACCCATCACCCCGATTTCAAATTCGTCGAAGTGCGACATCTCGCAACGCAACCGCGCGCGATACGGCGGCGTCGCACGTTCGGCCAGTCCGGTAACTTCGAGCAGTCTGCCGGGCACCAACCACAGGGCCTGCTGTTCGATGAGCGGCCCCTCGCCGCCGGTGGTGCGAAACCATTGCGAGTCGAGTTCGAGATGCCGCTCTCGCCAGGCGATCATCACCGTCGCCACCACGCAGGCCGCCAATAATAGAGAGGCAACCGACAGCGTGAGGCGACGGTGCGGTGTCATTGATGCGGCCCCCGGCCAAGCGTCGCCGTGTAGCCGTCCAGGAAGTCAGCCACCGATCCTTCATAAGGCACCGGTTGGTTCAGATCCGCGTGCGGCAGACAGCGCAATTCCGCCGGTTCAGCCACGGGAATTGAGGTCGGTAGTGCGTTTTCATCGCCGTTCACCAGCGCCAGCACGCGATCGTCGCCCCAGGCGAGCGCATCGGCGGCCACGACCGCCAACGGGAATTTGCCAAGCCGCGTGCGCGTCATACGCCGCCCGCCGATCAACGCCAACTTGGCCGCGCGCACCGAAGCGGCAGTGACGTCATTCAAATCCGGCGCGAACAACAGCAACGGCATCTCGCCGTAGCCTTCCACCGTCTGCTTCAGCTGGCTCAGGAGGTTTTCGGGACCAAAGCGCACCAGATCGACCTCTCCCTCTTCCATGACCTCTGTCAGACCCGGTTCGTCGGCCAGCAAGAACACCGCCCGCATCAATGTCGGCGCGACTTCGGCGGTGAATTCCCTCTGGTCGGGTGACACGACAATCAGTGGCCGATGCAACGCGACGATGAGCGCGCGCAAGTGTCGATCCCACGCCACCAGCCGCCCCGCCTCGCGTTCGAGGTGCGGATTCAACAGCAGCCCGCGCCACGGCGCGCCCAGCCGCGACCAGTCAAAGTCCGCCAACGGACCGATCAATCCGCGCTGCCGGGCCAGCGCCCAATATCGCGAGCCGGGAAACGGCGCGAGCACGTTGACCTCGGCGCCGTTGAGTTGGCCGGCGACCACGCGCTCGGTCAGAAACGCAAAGGTGTCGCGCATCGACTCCATTGTCTCGTCCGGTTCGCCGACGATCGCCGATACCGAGCATTCGATGCCGAAGCGGTCGAGCACCGCGAGGGCGTGACGAACCACCGGTGGCGCGAAACCTTTGTTCAATCGCTTCTGTGTCGCGGCGTCGGCGCTTTCCAGGCCAAGCGTAACCTCGCTTACATGCAAACCCACCAGCAATTCGGCCAGGTAGTCGTCCACCAGATCGGCGCGTACCGTACAGCTAAGCTGAGCAGCCCCCAGCAATTCACGCTCTTCCAGAATATCGAGCAGGCGGACCAGGCGCTCGCGGTTGGCCACGAACAGGTCGTCGTGAATATGAATGCGTTCGTATCCCTGTTTGATCAGATCAGCCAACTCCTCCGCCACGCGCGCCGCGGAAAAGGCGCGATAGTGTCCCCACATCGCATGACTGGAGCAGAACGAACAAGCGTGGCTGCAGCCGCGGCTGGTGTGCAAATGGATCAACGCCGGCTCGGCAAGCAGCGAACGGTCCGGCGGCGGTACGCTGTCGAGCGGATCCAACGGTACGCGTTCGCCGGTCTGCACCAGGCGCGGTCCATCCCAAAACACCACGCCAGGAACCTCCGCCAGTTCTTTCGCGGTCAGTTCGGCCCCTTCACGCAACAGATAGACCAGGTGCTGGAAAGTATCCTCGCCCTCCCCGACCACGCCGCAGTGGAACGCGGGATCGAGACTGTCCGGCAGACAAGAGATGTGCGCGCCGCCCAGAATGATCTTCGCGCGACAACGTTCGCGGAATAGCCGGGCGCGTTCGATCGCCAAACCGTAGTTCTGCGACGTGCACTGCAGCCCGATCACATCGGGGTCGATGGACAGGATGGATTGCAGGTCGTCTTCGACCGTGCACTTGGCCTCGATGCCGCATTCGGCCAAAAACGCCGCCAGGTAACCGAAGCCCAGCGGCGCGTACTCGTCGATATCGCGCGGCCCTTTCACCAGATGGAAAACGATTCTCATGGACGCTCCCAATGCTCGCTCGCCCGCGTTACGCCCAGCCGCTGCACCAACGCGCTCTTGGGCGTGCGGTCGCCGTCGTGCAACACCTCGGCGGGAACAAAGACGCGGTCCGTACGCAAGCCTATGGTGAGCGCATCCCGCTCGACAAGCGCCGCCGGCACCACCCCTTCCAGGCATACCAGATCGCTCTGTGTCACCGGCCGCGTTCGCACCGGCTCATCCTCGACCAGCAGCGTGAAGGTCGGATCGTCCCCCCCGAAGAACGGGCGATGAACATAGAAACACGCGTAGGCCAGGTCTTCGCCGAACGCGCGCCCGACCAGCGCCTTCACCTCTTGCCCCATCCAGGCGTAGCCGGCCGGTCCGGGCAGCACACCGGCGGGCAGTTGGGCGAGCGCAAAATCGCGCGTCTGCCAGTTGATTTCGCCGGCCAGACTGCGGCGAGCCACCGCTTCGTCGCGCGCATACCAGCGCAACGAAAAATGCCGCGAGCGCGGAAAATCGAGACGCGTGATGTCGCGCCCGATTCGCGCGAAGGCGCCCGGCGCCAGCCCGGCCGGATCGAACAGGTGGGCATCGTGATCGATGTACCACACGCGTTCGTGTGCGGCGAACAGTCGCCGGATGTTGTCTTCGAGTTCGCGATCGGAGGCGACGTGCTCGTGCGGACCGCGATTGACCAGCGCGCGAATCGGCCACCGGTCGTCCAGCGCAAAACGCAGGGCGATGGCGTAGTAGTCGTTTGGTACGGCGATGGCATCGCCCGGCCGCGCGTGCGTTTCGATGACGCGCGCCACTTCGTCCCACGGTTCCTTACGCAGCCGCGGATCGACCTGGAGCTGTACCGCGCCGTAGATCGTCACCGCCAACACCGCGGCCGCCAGCAGCCACCCGGCCGCCCGCCGCCGCGCCGCCATGCGCACGAGACCGGCGCCGGCCAGCACCCCCGCCACCGGCAACACCGGCAGTAGGTACTTCGGCCGGAACAACGGCAGCACTTGTCCGGCGACGATCAGCAGCAGGGTCGGACCAAGCAGCAACCAAGTGCACAAGCTCGTCGGCAGCGTCTCCCGGTCGCGTCGCAAACCCACCGCCACCGCCAAGACGAACGGAGTCATCAGGCACAGCGCCAGCGGCACGTAGCCCGCCGCTTCGGGCGCAACACCGAACAGCGTCGGCAGACTCCATTCCGACCCGCCGAGAACCACGAACGCCGGCGCCAGGAACAGCTCCTCGAGCAGACCGAAGAACTGCCGCGACGGTTTGCCGCGAGTCATCTGCAGACCGAATTGGGTCCACCACGGCGCGAAGAGCAATAACACGGCCACGGCCGAGACCGCGAGACGAAACAACATCCGCCGCTCGCGCCGCCAGGCCACCAGCGCGTACACCACTTCCACCGCGAGGAAGAACCCGGCGAAGTATTGCACCCACAATGCCGCCGCGGTGGCCAGCGACCACAGGGCAAACCAGGGCCAAGTCCGTCGCCGGGCAACCTCGACCAACGCCAATACCTGCAGGGCAAGCAACAACGTCAATAGAACCGGGTAACGCGCCTCGTTGGAGTAGTACAGATGCAACGGATTCAGCGCGACCAACAGCGCCGCCCACAAGCCGGCGGCCCGGCCGTGCAACCGTGCGCCGAGCAGGTACGCCACCGGCACCGTCGCCGCGCCGAGCAACGCGGGCAACAGGCGGATCTCGGCGTTCGACCGCGCCACCGCCAGCCACGCCTTGAGCAGCAGATACGAACCCGGTGGACTGGCGTCGTAGAGTTGGCGAAAGATCAGCCCCGACCAATCGGCCTTGGCGAATTCCCAGGTGATCGCCTCGTCGGTCCACAACGGTTGGGCGTCGTACCACAGGTAGCGCAGCAGCAGACCGAGCACGGTCAGAAACGCCAGCTTGAGCGGTGCCTCGCGCGCGGAAAACATCAGATCGTGCGGAATGCCGGGCTTCATCGCCGCCCCCAGCCCAGGCTGCCGACCTGCATGCACTTTCGGCTGCGGTCGCCGTCGTGGAAGATCTCATCGGGCACGAAGGAGCGGCTGCAACGGATCTTCACGGCCACCCACGATGCATCGTCCAGCGACGGCGTCGGCCCCAGGCGAACACGCCCACTGGGCTCGATGGTCACCGGCACATCTTGATCGTTAACCGTTACCGTCACCGTCGGTGGCTGTCCGCCGAACAGCGTGAGCGGAACGGTGGCCGTCAACTCCAACGGCGCGCCCGATGCGGACGGCAACAGCGCGTCGGCTACGGGGCCGATCCAGGCTTGTTCGTCCCGCGTCGGGAACCAACCGGCGCCGAGTTGGGCCGGATGCTGCGGTCCGTCGGGGAAACTGATGCGCGCGTTCACGCCGCCGGGCGTGAGCGGCTTGTGCAGATACCAGAGGCCGAGCGACACTCGCGGGTCTTCGGGCACCTGCGCCGATGGCCGGAAGTAACCATCGACCGAAGCCACACGCTCGGCGGCGTCGCGCGGGTCGAACCGATCCGGATAGTAGCGGACGTACCACAAGCGGCGGTGGCGGTTTTTGAGCAACGGCAACAGGCGTTCGATCATCGCCGGCGTCACCACCTGCTGTCCCGGATCGAGCATGGTCAGGTGATAAACCGGCAAGTGGTCGGTTTTCACCAGCGTGTAGCACAACCGTGCCGCGAGATTCGGCAGCAATACCGCGTCACCCTCCTGCGCGCCGCGCGCGATCGCCCGCGCAATCGGCCGCCAGCCTTCGGGCTCGTCGGGGTGTTGCCACAATTCGAGGGCGCCTCCGGCAGTCGCCGCCAGAGCGAGTAGTCCCAAGACCGCGGCAACCAGCTTCCAGCGCGTCCAGCACCATTGCCATCCGGTTCCGGCCAAAACGGCGAGAAACGGCAGAAACGGCAGAAAATAGTGCGGCGCGAATAGACTCAACACCGACGAAACCACCAAATAGGCCGCCAACGGACCGAGCGCGAGTACGAGCAGAAACGCCCGTCCGGTGCGATCGGGCTCGCGGCAAACGGCCCCCAACAGTGTCAAAGCAGCGAACGGCAATGCGGCAAGTAGCGGCACGTAGGACAACGGCGGCGCAATGAGTTCCCGCCAGAACGACGGCAGGCGCCAAAACGAATAGCCTTGCGTCAGATAAACCAACACCAACGGCATCAGATCGCCAAAGGCAACGGGCTCGCCGCCACCGGCCGCCTCGCGCCCGATCAACTGGCGAACCACAAACGGAACCCAGGGGGCATAGAGCAACCCGACCGCCAACCACGCCCACACCGCCAGCCGCCGGCTCGGCAACGAGCGCCATGAATACAACACATACGCCAAGTGCGCGGCCAGCACAAAGACCGCAAAGTAATGCACGTATGCCGCAGCGGTGGCGCACAGCGTCCAAACCACGGCGTCGCGCGGGCGGCCGCGTCGCGCCAGATCGAGCAATGCCATCGACGCGCCGAGCAACAACGCCGTCAGCAACATCGGATACCTTGCTTGCGCGGCCAGGAATTCCGCCAGCGGCGTCAGCGCGAAAAAGACGGCAGCAAACAGGCCGGCCAGCGGACCGCGCAACCGCACGCCGAGTTGGTAGGTCAGCGCCGTACAAAACCCAAAAAGCACCGCCGACAACGCGCGCAGGTGGGCCGGCCCGTCGCCGAGCAGTCCCCACAGCCAGAGCACGAGATAGCCGCCGGGCGGATTGACGTCGTGACGCAGAATGTCGCCCCACATCTGCGCGAACGGCTTGCCGACCACAAAGATGGTTGCCGCTTCGTCGGTCCAACTGCCGCGCGTGCTCGCCGCCGCCATGCCGAC
This sequence comes from uncultured bacterium, assembly GCA_964511015.1. GTDB lineage: Bacteria > Lernaellota > Lernaellaia > Lernaellales > Lernaellaceae > FEN-1099. Next base: position 8,348 of record CAZEDX010000118.1, read on the forward strand.
GGCACAGGCCGCCAGCCCCAACGTCGACATCAGCAAGGGGTCGCGGCTGTGGTCAGTCACCGACGGTCTCCAGGCTTAGCTGTTCGACCAGCAGGCTTTTCACCGACCGATCGCCATCGTGCAACACGCGATCGGGGACGAACGAGCGGTCGGAGGTCAGGGTGACCGTCATCGTTGCCGGACCGGCCGCGGCGGCAAACGGTTCGCTCGTCCACTCGACCATGCGGCTGGCCTCGACGCGGATCTCGCCCAGCACCCGGCCATCGGCCGCCACACGCACGACCACCGGCCCGCCGAGGTAATCGAGGTTGGCGAAAAAACGCACGTACAGCCGCACCGGCCCGGCCGGCCGGCGGAACAGCGTCTGCGCCTCGGGGCCGACCCACCGCCGCGGACCCTCGCCAGAATACCACCCCGCCGCCAGTTGTTCGCTCGCCGGTTCGCCCGCGGCAAACGACACGCGGTCGCCGAGGGAGGCCAGCCGGTCTTCCTCGCGCACGCTCCACCGTTCGAGACAGTAGCGCCACAGTCCCGGCAGCCAGCACTCGCGCGACAGGCGGTGATAGCCGCGCTCGGTCAGGCCCTGGCGCGCGTCGTCATACGGATCGTCCATGTAGCCGTGGTAGTCTACCAGCCAGACACCCCGCCGCTCGGTCGCCAAGCCGTCGAGCACCGCGCGCACGCGGCGCCGCTTCACCTCGAGCGGCTGGAATCGTTCCTCCAGCACATAGAGGTATTCCACCGGCACACGACGCGGTTGCTGGTCGAGATAATGCAAGAACGCCAGCGAGGTGTAGAAGTTGTAGAACACCACGGCGTCGTTCGGAGCGGCCTGCATGGCGACGCGCGCAGCGAGCCCACGCCAATCCTGCCGCCAGTGCGCCGGCGAGTAGTAGTAGTCGTGCAGGCTGAAGCCGGTGAGTAGCAGCCACCACGCGGCCAACGCGATGCCGACGCCGCGCCGCCGCGCCAACAGATCGACCAGGCCCGCTGCCGATGCACCCAACGCGAACGGGACAAACGGCAGCATGTACCGCGGGTCAAAGATCGGGGTCAGCCGGCTGACCAGCAGCACGCCGGCCAGCGGCACGAGCACGAGACAAGCCAGCGTGCCGCGATGGCGGTCCGGCGCGCGGCGCAGCAGGCTGTACGCCGCCAGCGCAACCAGCGGCACGATCATGCCGAACAAGACCCAGCCGTAAGCCGCGGCGTGGGCACCGGCCCAGCGTGCGAGCGGCGCAACAAAGGTCGGCGGCGCGGTGACGCTGTGCCCGACGAAGAGCCAGATCATCGCCCGCCGCAGCACTTCGATCAGCGACAGCGGTTCGCGCCAGTGCACTCCGCGCAGCAGTTGGATGACG
>CAZEDX010000119.1:0-9705 GCA_964511015.1 uncultured bacterium
CGTGACGGGGTTTTGGGGGGGAAGGATCACGGCCCGTAGAAGGATGATGGTCAGGCGTACCCGTTACCGTTTTGGGATCTTGGCGTAGTCCTCCTTGAACTGCGCAATACCCGCAGCGGTAAGGGGGTGAGAAAACATCTGTTTGAGCACCTTGAACGGCACGGTCGCGATATCCGCGCCGGCCAGCGCGGCGTCGAGCACGTGGATCGGGTGGCGCACGCTGGCCACGATGATCTCGGTGCCGAAGCCGTAGTTGTCGAAGATGGTCTTGATCTGTTCGATCAGTTCCATGCCCACGTGGCTGACGTCATCGAGCCGCCCGACGAACGGGCTGACGTAGGTCGCACCGGCCTTCGCCGCCAGCAGCGCCTGCAGCGGGCTGAAGACCAGCGTCACGTTGGTCGGTATGTTTTCCTCGGCCAGCGTCGCCACGGCGATCAGGCCCTGCTCGGTCATGGGGATCTTCACCACGACGTTGTCGGCGATCTTTGCCAGCTCGCGCGCCTCGGCGATCATACCGTCGGCGTCATCGCTGATCACCTCGAGGCTGATCGGCCCCGACACCAGCCGCGTGATTTCCGGCGCGACTTTTTCAAAGGTCTGGCCGGTCTTGGCCAGCAGCGACGGGTTGGTGGTCACGCCGTCGACCAACCCCATGGCCACGCCCTTTTTGATTTCCGCGAGATCGGCGGTATCGAGAAAAAGCTTCACCCTTGCTCCTAGTACTTGAACCCGGTCTGCAGGTAGAACGCCGTTTCGGAGAAGATGTCGAGCTCCGCGTTAAAAAAGACGTTCTGCGTCACGAAATAGTCGCAACCGATCATGGCGCCCCAATCGAGGTCGCCTTCCACGTCGTTGTTGGAGCCGGTGAAGCGCACTTCGGCCAGGTCGTACTTGAGGCCGCCGTAGGGCACCAGGCTCTTCATCACATACGAGACGATCACGCTGATCTGCAGTTCCCACATCCGCGCTTCGATGTCTTCGTCGCTGGAATAGGCCTCGGCGTATTGTGCGTCGAGCGTGACGTTGATCGGGCTCTTGAGCGTGATGGGGAACAACTGCGGCCGGAGGCCCGCGCCCCACATCGTGCCCAGGTTGCCCTGGAAGTCGAAGTGGTCGAGGCTCAGCGCCTGGGTGCCGATCAGGCCATAGATGTCGAGGTATTTAATCGGCGCGATATCGGCCTTGACCAGAAAGCGGCTCGACGACATCTCGTCGGTCAGGCCGCTCTCGTCAATGACATTCACATCGCGCTGCGCGAAACTCACGCCCGCGCCGATGGAAAACGACGGCCCGATATTGTAGGAAAGGCCACCGACGGAAAGCGCATGAGCGGCTGCGGCCGAGCCCAAAACCAGGCCACAAACCAAAAACAATAAAACGGTCGGCTTCTTCCACATGTTGATGCTCAAGGGATGTCATACCACTATATGTAGCTGGCGAAATTTCTAGCGCAGTCATCGTCCAACTGTCAAGACAATTCGGCAGCGAGTGCAAATTGGTGCACGTTTTTCGGCGCCAAGTTCGGTCATTCCGCACATTTGAAACGGCGCCAGGTCTGAATTGTTCAGCAATCGAGCTTTAGTCTGTCGAACGGCTGCCGATAAAAAAAAATACAAATCGGTTTCGAGGAGCCGGCAACATGCACCGCGTGAGAGAAATCATTCGCCGTTGGATCCAGTGGAAGTTGATCCGGCGGGAGCTCGCCCAGAACGAGTTGGTTGGACTGATCTGATCCGCTCGACGTTCGGCCCCGAGCTTCGCCCGCGCCCGCGCGGCGCCCGTCTTCCCACTGCTTTTCTATCATGCCGACCGGTGTCGCAACACACGCATCGCGCGGCGGCACACCCACAAATGAACAATCGTTTCTAACGCCGGAGCGGCTGCACCGCCGGAGCGGCGACGCGTGCGGTCACGCGCCGCGGCGCGGTTGTGTTGCCCGCCGGGTCGATCGCGCGGACATCGACAGCGCGTACGCCCGCCGGCAGCGCAAGTTGCACGGTAGTCGCGGTAAAGGGCGCCGACCACTCGTTGCCCGGCACGCGCACCTGATAGCGCAGCGTCGCGGCGTCGGCGAGGTGGTCATGCGCACCGACCGTCAGCACCAGTTCGGGTGAGAGCCGCACTTGATCGAAGCGCGGCGCCACGCGGTCGAGCAAGAACGACAGGCGCGCCGGTGTGCGCGACACCAGGCCGCGCGGCGAAACGGCGAGCGTTTCCACCACATGTCGCCCTTCCAGCAGCAGCGACAGATCGAAGCCGTCGCCTTCCGCGCGTTGCCAGGCGCCGCCGTCGAGGCGCACGAGAAAGTGGTCAACCGCCGCTCCGTTGAGCGTTGCCAGTGCCAACCGCGGATACGGCGTGCCCGCCAGGCCTGCGCGCGCCGAGGCCGCCGCGTCGAGCCGCCGGTTGGTCACCAGGCCGAGCGCCGGCAGCCGGAACGCCGCCGCCGGGCCCTTCGCCGCCGGCTCGAGAAATTCGCAGTACAGGCCGAAGTAGTCGTTGCCATCGCCGAGCGCGCCGATTTCGTGAATGGCGAACTGATAGCCCAGCATGTTCGGCAGCGGAATGGGCGGAATCAGATCCATGATCAGCGGCAGCGCGAAATCGATGATGCCGTTGATCACCGTCTCGATCATGTTTTCCGGAATAATGTTGAATTCCGAACCCCACACCTCGAAGGTGATGTCGGTGCCCGTTAGTGTGATGATGAGGTTGTTCTGGGCGTCGGTTTCCATCGACAGCGCGAGGTTGAGGTCGATTTCCGCCGACAGCATCACCACGTAGCGGTTCTCTTTCTGGATGTACCAGTCGAGGCGATACGGCTGCGCCACCAGCGCCAGATCGGCCTCCCCTTCGCCGACCACGAAGCGCGGCAGATCGAGCGGATACAGGTCGATCAGGTTCGAGGCGTCTTCGTATTTCGCCGGCGCCTGCCAGCCGGGCAGCATGCCTTCCAGATCGCCCAGCGTCAGCTCCCACGGGAACATCAAGCACAACTCGCCTTTGGCCAGGAAGCTGAAAAGCAATTGGTTGAGAATGTCGTCGGACAGCGCCAACCCGAAGTGGTAGGTGTTGCCGCCGGGCGTGAGCGCACCGAAGTCGGGCAGCGGGTTGTCGGTGTACGGGCTGCCGTCCCACGTGCCGCCGAGGCACGGGTCGATGGTGTCGCCGAGAATGTAGAGGCTGCCGTCGGTGGTGGCGGACAGGCCCTGTTCGTTGGCGGTGAATTCGGGGAAGAAGCCGTAGTGCAGCGTATAGTCGCCCACCGCCTGCTCGCCCTCGAGCACGAGGTCGCCGAGCTGTTCTTCGAGCAATTGGTTGATCAGATCCGGCGCGAGACCTTCGATCAGATCGGGCATCAGCGAGGTCAGCAGCAATTCCACCCAATCATCGAGCCCGGCCGGGAAGCCGGTCATCGTCACGGTGACCGTGCCCATGTTCACCAGCACCTGGTGCAGCGTGACCACCAGCCCGCCGGCGGCCGGGTCGTATTCGATGGTCAACGACGCGCCGATTTCCAGCGGGTCGATGTCGAGCTCCGCCGTGGCGTTGAGCGGGTCGGTGCAACCGCTCGAGCCCTGCAGGCCGGTGAAGGTCATGCCGATCATCGGCTCGCCGCTGTTCGGCGGCGCCATCCAGAGCCGCAGATAGATGGCGTTGGTTACGTAGTCCAGCCCCATTAACGGAGTGGTGTCGATCTCCACGCCGAGGTTTTCCAGGTTCACTTCGCTGATGTTCGCTTCCATCTGGACATACATGATCAGCAGGTTGGTGCAGCCCAACTCGTAGATGGGGTTCAGGTCGAGCAGCATCTGTTCCAAGTCCATGGTGGCCAGAATGTCCGTCGCCGCTGTCGACAAGAACGCGAAACCGCTGTCGGTGACGTGAATCTCCGCGGCGTCGGGCACCAGCGATTCGAGCGGCAGTGTGTCATCCGCCGCCGCCGGTGCGGCCAGCAACAACCCCAACGCGAACACCAGGCAAGTCCAACGAGACATGACAAACCCTCCCTTGGGAGATCAAGGGATCTCAGCGAGATTTTACCGCGTTGGTTCGGGCAAGCACAACGCGGGCCGGCGAACAGCCCCTAGCGCACTTCCAGAATGCGCACCTGGTAGCCGGCGTAGTCGACTTCCACCTGGCCGTTGTTGTTCTGGCTGAAGGTTTCGCCGGTGGTGTAGTCGACGACGCACAGATCCGTGCCGAGCGCCGACAAGTCGAGCGTCACGTTCAGGCCGTGGGTGTTGGTCGAGACGCTCAGGATCCAGGTCGCCGTCTCGTCCTGTTTCACCACGTAGTCGAAAGAATCCGGGAAGTTGGTCTGGGCCGCGAGGTCGAGCGCGACGTTGTCGGACAGGATCACGCTCATCAGCGCGTTGATCTCCGCCATGTCGCTCAGGTACGCCGTCCAGTTGTCCGGCTGGCCGTGAATCGTGTAGCCGTCCTCGTCGTAGTTCCAGGCGATGATGCCGGTGGCGCCGAGCACGATGTACTGCCAGGTCATGTTGCGCATTTCGGTCGGCGTGGGCCGGAACGGGGCCGTCTCGTCGCCTTCGTACCACTCCCAACTGAACGCCTGGGTCACGCCGATCAGCGGCTTCTCGCCCTGCGTCGCTTCCAGCGCGTCGAGAATCGCCGCCTTGATGAACGACAGCGGCATCCAACCGACCGGATAGGGGTCGATCATGAACATCGCGCAGTCGTCCATGTAGTAGGTGAACGGCACCAACGCCTGCTCGACAAGGCCGTCCGGATGATCCGGATCGTAGGTGGACAGCACTTCATGCGCGCGGTGGGTCACCTCGAGCGATGTGCCGTCGAGGCCGGGCTCGTCGAAGGTGTACCAGCCGAAGAGGCTGCCGACCGCGCTGCGCGCGGCCAACTCCGCCGCGAGCTCTTCATCGGGCCGAGCGAGGTTCTCTTCAATCGGCCGCCAAGGCCGCACGATCATCATCACGCCGGCATCCTGCGCCAGCGTGAGATAGTCGATCTGCTCCTGCAACTCGGTGCCGTCGCAGCAACTCATGCCGGTCAGCGCAATGTTGAAGCCTTCGGCCTTGTAGGCCGCCAGACCCGCCGCGTCACCGGGTGGACGATAAAAGCCGAGCGGGAAGAAACGCTGGCCGTTCACGGTGAAGAAGGTTTGGTCGTCGAAGGAGACGACCGACGGATTGCTCAAGTCCGCCTCCGGCCAGGCTTGCGGCGCGACCGGCGCGCAGAGATCGTCGTCCGTCACATCATCGTCGGCCGCGTCGTCGTCGGCCGTGTCGTCATCGGCCTGGGCGCTGGCGCCGTCGACCGACCAGGATGCCGTCGAGCCGTCGTTGCAGGCTACGGCGAGCAAAACCGCCAGCATCAGGACCGGCAACCACCATGTCTTCATGTCTGCCTCTCGCGAGCGGCGCACGCCGCGCCGCCGTTACCGGATTTCGAGCACGCGCACCTGGTAGCCGTCGTATTCGACTTCGATCTTGCCGTCGTCGTCCTGGGTGAAGGTTTCGCCCGTGGAGTAGTCGACAATGCACAGATCCGTGCCGAGCGACGAGAGGTCGAACGTCACGTCCATGCTGTGCGTATTGGTCGAAACGCTGAGGATCCAGGTGGCGGTTTCGTCTTGTTTCACCACGTAGTCGAACGTTTCCGGGAACGTCGCGTCGGCCTGGAGATCCAGGTCCGCGTTGTCGCCCAGGATCACGCTCATCAGTTCGTTGATTTCGGCAATGTCGCCTAGGAACGCCGACCAGATTTCGTCCTGCGCGCGAATGGCGTAGTCGCCGCCATAGTTCCAGGCCACGATGCCTGACACGCCCAGGATGATGTACTGCCAGGTCATGTTGCGCATTTCGACGGCGTCGGGGTGGAACGGCACGTCGGTGTCGCCGTAGATCCAATCCCAACTGAAGGCCTGCATCACGCCGACGATCGGCTTGGTGCCGGCCGCCGCTTCCTGCGCGTCCTGAATCATCGCCTTGACGAACGACAGCGGCATCCAACCCACCGGGTAGGGGTCGATCATGAACATCGCGCAGTCGTCCATGTAGTAGGTGAACGGAATCATCGCCTGTTCGACTAGGCCGTCGAGATGGTTCGGATCGTAGTCGGACAGCACCTGGTGCGCGCGGTGGGTCACCTCCAGCGGCGTGCCGTACAGGCCGGGCTCGTCGAAGGTGTACCAGCCGAACAGGCTGCCGACGTCATTGCGCGCGTCGAGCTCGGCCGCCAGTTCCTCGTCCGGGCGGGTCAGCAGCGATTCCATCGACGACCAGGGGTGCATGATGATCATCACCTCGGCGTCGACGGCGCGTTCGAGCAGATCGATCTGGTCCTGCAACGACGAGCCGCTACAGCAACCCGGACCGGTCAGCGCGATGTTGAAGCCCTCGGCCTTGAATGTGGCCAGACCGGCCTCGTCGTTGGGCACGTTGTAGAAGCCCAACGGATAGAAGCGCTGGCCGTTGACGGTGAAAACGAGCTGGTCGTCGAAGGCGACGACCGAGGGCCCGGCGCTTAGGTCGGGCATCGTGTAGGCCGCGGGGGCGACCGGCGCGCATTCGTCGTCATCGACGTTGTCGTCGTCGGCCGTGTCGTCATCGGCCTGGGCGCTGGAGCCGTCGACCGACCACGAAGCGGTCGTGCCCTCGTCGCACCCGGCGGCGAGCAGCGCGGCCAACAGGCAGGCTAGCAACCACCAGCGGTTCATTGCCTACCTCCCTCCGGCATGGTCAGCTCGTAGAGCAGGTTGGCAATCAGACCGACCGGTGTGCGCAGGCCGTCGTCGAGCGGCTCATAGAACCACGTGCCGACCGGCACCGGCACCGGCGCGAAGAACGGCACGTCGAGCAGTTCGAGCATCTCGATGAGGAAATTGAGATCGGCCAGGTTGAACCAGTTGGGCACCATGGGTTGCAGGTCGTCCGCACTGCCGTCCAGCGCCGCCGCGCCCAGGTCGTCCATCAGCTTCAGGAAATCCTCGAAGAAAATGGTCATTTCGCCGTACATCGTGCCGAAGTACGGGGTGAAATACATCTCGCCTTCGTCCCACCGGTTGTTGTCGTTTTCGTCGACGTAGCCGGCGACGTCATCGACCTGCTCGTCGGTTTCTTCCCGCATCAGGCGGAATGCGTAGACAAAGTCGATGCAGCCGTGGCCCAGGTTGAGGCCCGAGGTCACCAGTTCGGCCTCGCCGCCTTCGAGGAATTTCAGGAAGTCGGGGTATTCCTCGTCATCGAGCAACGCCAGCACCAGGCCGGAATAGCTGTGGATGATCTCTTCGATCGACCCGCCAGGCGCCGGCCAGAAGGCGTAGGTGCTGTAATTGAAGTCGAAGTTGAACGAGAGCAGGAACCGCTCGAGGAACTCGAGCAGCCCGGCCGCCGCGCGCACGTTGCGCACGTCGGCGATGTCCCACTCGCCGGCGAAGTCGAGCACGACGTGTTCGTCGACAATAACCATCGGCAAGGAGGGGAAGTAGAAGCGCACATCGGGGTGGTTGGTCTCCAGGTCTTCCACCAGTGCGAACATCTCGGCGTTGACCGGCAACATCGCCAGCCGGATCGTGCGCTGGACGACCGTGCCGATGCTCTTCGCTTCGATTTCGTGGGGTGCCGGGTTGAAGTTGCTGAGCTTCATCACCCACTGGTAGAGCTGCTTGGTGTACCACTGCGTGTCGGCCAGCAGCAAACCCATCTTGGCGTCGGGCCAGTCGGGGCAGACGTCCAACGCATCGGCGAACTGGTCGTACGCCGTGTCCGGATCGAAATCGCCCAGCGCGTCGCGGCCCGCTTCGATCAGCGGCTTGTAGGTATCCCAGTCGCAGACCTCGGTGGTGTCGTCGTCGCCGGTGTCGTCATCGCCGGTGTCGTCGTCGCTGGTGTCGTCGTCGCTGGTGTCATCGTCGCTGGTGTCGTCGTCGCTGGTGTCGTCGTCGCCGGTGTCGTCGTCATCGCCGGTGTCGTCGTCGTTCTGGTCGTCGTTGTCATCGTCGTCGTCGCTGCAATCGCAACCCGCCAGCAGCGAGCCGCAAGCCAGCAGCAGGGTCAACAGCCAAAAGAGTTTGGTGTTCATGATCTACCTCCCGAGGCCGCAACCGGTGGCCGGAATGTCTTCGGAGAAGGAGCGCGCGCCGTCATCGGTGGCGTCGTCGTCGGTGGCGTCGTCGTCGTTCACGTCGTCATCGTCGCTGTCATCGTCGGCCGGTTCGGTCGGCGTCGCGGTGACGGCCTCGCTCGCCTCCGACCGGTTGCCGGCGGTGTCGTAGGCCTGCAACCAGATGGTGTATTCTTGGCCCGCGTTGAGCTCGGTGACGGTGAATTCCGTCGCCTCCGCGTCTGCCGCGCCGCCGAAGAAGCGGTCGCCGTCATAGGCGGCATACCAGACGTCATAGCCGGCCAGATCGAGGTCGGTCGGCGCCGTCCAGCTCACGGTGACCTGGTAGTCGCCCGCTTCCGCGCCCAGCGCCGTCGGCGGCGAGGGCGGCGTTTCGTCGAGCGTGCCCAGCAGCTTTTTGGCCACCACCTCGCGCCAGTCGAGCAGCTTCTGCCAGTCGTGCTCCCAGTTGTAAGACTTGGGCGCGACCGTCCGCGTGACATCGTCAAGCCAGGTGGCATACCCCGCGTCGTCAACCAACTGGAAGTACTCCATGTCTTCCATCGCTTCGCGCAGGTACTTCATGCGCAGACTGGCGACCGGAATGTCGGTCGTGCCGCCGATGTGGTCGGTCGTGCCGGGGTAAATGATCGTGCCGTCGCCCTGCACTTTAAACATCTCGATGTACTGGGTGACCCACGGATCGTCGTAGTGGTACTGAAAATTGGTGTGCCAGAACAAAATGCCCTGGAAGTGATAGCGGCGGGTCAGCCACAGCCAGATGCGCATCTGGGTCGACGGGTAGTCGACCATGTGGTTGGCGTAGTCCAGGCCGATGTTCGCGCTGACGCAGTTGTACCACCAGGTCTTTTCGCCCAGCGCGCGGCGTTCGTCGTAGACCTCGGGGTACGGCGGCCACGGCATCGAGTCGGAGAAGAACGGCTCGTCCGGGCACCAGCAGTCGATCGGGCCGGCAAGATCCGGCTCGTACTGTTCGGTCGTCGTCGTTTGCAGATCAGGGTCGGCCGCATGAATGCGCTCGGCCAGTTCCTTCAGCGCCGGGTATTCGTCAGGCGTCGGCTCGTCGGGCAGGTAGTACCAGAGTTGCTCGAGCCAGCCTTTGGCGCGGAAATGTGCCGCCCAACCTTTCCAGTATTCGCGCTCCCAAAGCTCCGCCGGCACCGTTTCCGGCCGGCCGCCCGGGGCGCCTGGCAGCAACGTGCCGCTGAACTTGAAGCCGTCGCGGTAGAACGTGCCGTCGAAATACGGCCCGTTGACCGTGTCGTAGTCCGTCCAGTCCCAGTCGAAGGTCTGGTTGGCATCGTTCCAGGTGTAGTCGGGCCCGCTGCGGGCAAAGCTGTAGGTGCTGATGCGGTGCCGCGCGAACTCGAGGAAGTACTGGTCGATCAGCGTGTCGCAATCGGCGATGCCGCCGTGCGCGGCGTGCCAGGAGCAGGCGGCGCCCTGGCTGAAGCCGTACTCGCTGGCGATCGACATGCTGTTGGGCAGCGTGATGTCCCACACCGTGAGGGTCACTTCGCCGGTCCATTCGTCGCGCCCGTCCGCGGTGACCGTGACCGTGGCTTCCGGCCCTGCCGGGGTGGCCGGTTGGCCACA
>CAZEDX010000120.1:0-9679 GCA_964511015.1 uncultured bacterium
GATCGACGATCTTAAGGCTTACAAAAACGCGCCGGCATTTGTGCCGTGGTGCCAGGAGCACGACTATTTTCATGACCCCGACGTGGAAATCGACTACAGGGCATTTAATAGTTCTGGCTCACCTCCCGGATTCGGGCGAACAGATGGTGACGTCGTTTACCCGGACTTCAAAGTGCGTCTGGTAGAACATCGTCCACCTGAAGAAAAGCCAGACCTCACTTAGTTGAGAGTAAACTTAGAGGAAAGAAATCATGTCTCGAGTGATAAAGTGCAGCAGCTTGGCCGTATTTGTGATTATGACAGTCTCAATGACCACATTTCTTCCGAACGCAATAGCTGCCGAGGTCTTGGCTTCCTACGGCCCAAGTGGCTCGACACGGTGGATGATCGATCTGGAGACATGGGACTATGTTTTTGGGGGAACAGACCTCCAAAGCAATGTCCTATTTGCCTATTCATCGGGCGGTTCCGGCTTCTGTGATATCTGGAAATACTCCCAATCTGGTAAACCTGTCGGCGAATGGGAACTGCCAGTCGCATGTGCGGAGATATACACAGACAGCGACTGGTTTGTGCTCTTCGGATTTCTAAGGCCGAACGACGACTCATCGACTGAGCTTTTCGTGTCAGCCTTCGATTCGAACGGTCAAGAGATCTGGAGAAACACGTGTGATGAACTTGGCGGACCAAGAGGGATCAAAAGGAATACTTCGGGCACTTTTGTGGTTGGCGGCTCAACCAAGATTGCTTGGCTCAACGTTGACAACGGTGAGTTGTCCCAAGCGTTCCCCTATTACGGAAATTGTTTTTCCTATTCACCGATTTTCCAGGTCGGTGAAGAGGGGTCTGTCGTCGTTGCGGGGTGCAGCGACTACTCGACTTACTTGCAGTGGTTTGATTCAGCCGGCAATCTGACTAAAACGGCAGAAATCCCGCGTTTGGGCGATTCAATGAGCGATGGTGAACCTCAGTTGATAATTGACCACCAAGACAACGTGCTGGTTGCCAACCGATGTTCGAGTAACGAGGGGTGCATCGCCAGGTTTGACCGCGCTGGAACCCGCCTCTGGTCACAACGTTTTCCGTTTAGTGAAGACGGTTCCCTCCCGCTTGTATTGGCGATAGACGCAGAAGGCCAACCAGTAGTTGCGGTGAACAACTGGTATTATGCCGAGGTGATCAAATTCGACACCGACGGAAACGAACTCTGGAACTCGCGAATCAATAATGTAGAGGGCGTGCCGAACAACAATGTCTATGATATCGAAGTCGATCGTGAGGGAAATATTTATATAATTGCGGAGCTGTGTGACCGGGAAGGCTACGACCTTGAATGCGAGCACGACTATGTCAGATTCGTTACGATCAAGTTCGACAAGAGCGGTGCCTATCGGTGGATGGTTGAGCGAGATCAGGGTATTCCTTTTGACGATGGTGAACCGTATTCGGAAGGATCGATTTACGCAGTATATGAATGGGATAGATCGAGTCTGTATTTGAGCCCGGAACTGAACCCCGTTTTCGACGACGACACCACCGATGACGACGACCAATCTTCCGATGACGACGACTCCGACTCCGCTGGTTGCGGGTGCTGAGGGGAGAGAAGGATAAAGGACTCAGACTGTAGGCTGTAGGTGAAAAACTGCCACCGAGAACCAAAACCCCCATGGTGTGAATTAGTCGCAACCCGAAGGAACTCACACTATGCGCGAACAAACGGAGTCGAATACAGAGCATTAGAGAGGGAAATGGGTACTCTGTCCTCGCATTTCCCGGCAGGCTCGACCCGCGGCTGCCTGCCTTTTGCTTTTCCTTTCCGACCCGCGATAGGATAACGGTGGCGGCCCCGCGGATCAGACAGGGAGGTGCGCCATGGCCGATAAACTCGATCTCTACAAGCTGTTCAAAAGCGAGTACGTCACCCCGAAGAAGCCGGTGCTGATCACCGTGGCGCCCGCGAAGTACCTGGTAGTCGACGGCACGGGCGCGCCGGGCAGCGAAATGTTCGACCAGCGCATGAGCGCATTATTCGGCGCGGCGTATACGATCAAGTTCGCCTGGAAGAAGGCCGGCAAGCAGGATTACAAGGTCTGCGGCCTCGAGGGCCTATGGTGGACCGGCGAAGAGGGCAGCCTCGCGCCGGCCAGCGCCGAGGGCTGGCGGTGGAAGATGATGATCCGGATTCCGGAATTCATTACCGTGGCCGAACTCGAAGCGGCTTTTGTTGCGCAGGAGAAAAAAGGCAAGGATGCCAGTTGCCGCGTGGTGACCATCGAAACCATCGACGAAGGCACGTGCGTACAGATGCTGCACGTCGGGCCCTACGCCACCGAAGCGGAAACGATTAAGCAGATGTCGGAGTTCGCCTTCGCCAACAAGCTTTCCTTCACCGGCGCACACCACGAGATCTACCTATCCGACCCGCGCCGCGTGCCCCCCGAACGGCTGCGCACGCTGTTGCGCCACCCGGTGAAGACGCGGGGGTAGGGCGCAAGTCGGCGGCTCATCGTTACTAAAGGGCATGACACGTCATGCCCCTACTTTCTGACGCGCTCCACGATTTTCGTCGTCGATTTGCCGGGGACGAGGGGCACGCGCACCACTTTGCCGCCGTGGGCTTCGACGGTGGCGCGGCCGACGATTTCGTCGGGGCCCCAGTCGCCGCCTTTGACCAGCACATCGGGCAGGATCCGATCGATAAATTCCTGCGGCGTCGGCTCGGGGAAGATGGTCACGTAGTCGACGGCGGCGAAGGCGGCCAGCACCTCGGCGCGTTCGTGGTCGGGGTGGATCGGCCGATTGTCGCCCTTGCCGAGCAAACGCACGGAGGCGTCGGAATTGATAGCCACGACCAGCACGTCGCCTTCGGCGCGGGCCAGTTGCAGCAATCGCACGTGGCCGATGTGCAGCACGTCGAAGCAACCGTTGGTAAAGACCACGCGTTTGCCCGCGGCGCGGTCGGCGGCGAGGCGCGCGAGCAGTTGGGGCAGGGTAAAAACCTTGTTTCTTTCGTCAATCATTGCAGGTAGATGATGAAATCGATGCGGTCGTTGACGGTTCGGCCGGCGTAGGTTTCGTTGTCGGCCACCGGGCGCGTCGCGCCGAAGCCCAGCGCGATGACCCGGTTGGGTTCGACGCCGAGCGAAATCAGCATTTCGCGCACCAATTCGGCCTTCTTCTTCGTCAATTCTTCGTCGAGCGAGACTTCGCCGTGCGGATAGGTGTGGCCCTCAATGCGCACGTGCAACTTGGGGTGTTTCTGCAGGCGTTCGGCGAAGGCGCGCAGGCTTTCGCGCGAGGCGTAGGTGAGGGCGAGCGAATCGCCGACGAATTCCACCTCGGGCAGCGGAATGAACTTGCGCCGAGACGGCAACTGGTCGGGGCAGCCGTCTTCATCGAGGAATTCGTTGTAGGTTTCCGGATCGGTGGGGCACAGATCGCGCTCGTCGGCGATGTTGTCCTGGTCGTTGTCCGGGTCCGGACACCCGTCCTGATCCTCGAAACCGTCGATGTCTTCCGGCTCGTTCGGACACTGGTCGTACTGGTCGGCGATGTTGTCGCGGTCGTTGTCCGGATCGGGGCAGCCGTCTTCGTCGCGGAACCCGTCAAAATCCTCCGCCTCGTTCGGACAGCGGTCTTCGGGGTCGAGTAGCGCGTCGCCGTCGTTGTCGTAGTCGGGGACGCCGTCTTCGTCCTGGAATTGATCGAGATCCTCGGCGCGATACGGATCGCCGTCACGCGGGTCGGGGATGCCGTCGGCATCGAGATCGGAGGCGCAGTTCTCGCAGCCGCGCAATACGTCGGTGAGCTTCTCTTGCGCGCGGGCGAGGTAGACCTCGGCTTCCATGCGGTTGCCGGCGCGGTCGGCGGTTTCGGCAAAGTCGAGATATGCCTCGGCGGCGGCGAAGGCCTCCGGCGTGCAGAACGGCGCGCCGCAGGTGCGGGCCTGGGCGAGCCGGGCGCGTTCGGGTTCGATCTGCGCGGAAAGCTTGCCGCCGCAAGCGCCGGCCGCCAAGCTAACGGCCAGCACCAGAACGAGATATAGAGAGAAACGCCCTGCGGTCATGGCGTGGCCGCCTTGCGGAATTTCTTGGCGTTGGTGTAAGCGATCTGTGCCTGCTCGTACGCGCGGCGCAAATAGCGCTGGGCCGACTGATGATTGCCGTTGTTGGCTTCGACCTGCGCCCGCTCGAAGTAGATCTGCGCGCTATGGAATTCGTAAGGGCTCTTCACCTCGGCGCCGGAATAGCGCGCGGCGTTGATCGCTTCGCGCACCTGTACTTCGTTGATGTCGGGCAACACCTGCGCCGATTGGCACGCCACAGCGGCGAGCGCCAACACGAGAAGCAACAGGGCAATTCCACGGGGTGTCATCTTGAGTGAACTATAGGCCATTGCGGCGGAGAATTGTCAAGCGTTGCCGGACATCGTTTACTCCCGTGTCGTCGGCCGGTAAGATCGAGCGTCAACCGAACGCCAATCGAGAAAGGATGCGACACGTGAGCGGGGCGACTAGCGGCAGAAAAATGCGCTCATGGTGGGGCTGGTGGTTGCGCCTGCGTCGGCGACCGCTCTTGCTGGCGCTGGTAGCGTTGCTGGTGACCGAAGGCGTGTTGCAGGTTTTGTTGGCCGATTGGCGCGAGCACACGTTCTTTTTTCCCGAACGCAACGTTTTACCCTCGTCGGCCTACGCGGAAGATCCGGAGTTGTTCTGGATGCCGACCGACAGATTTGCCGGCCTGATGCGGCAGACTGCGGTGGCGCCGCGGTCCGATCGCCTGTTGTTCTTCGGCGACAGCGTGGTCTACGGCCACCGCGAACCGGCGACCAGTTTCCCGGCACAGTTGCAGGGACGACTGGATGCCGATCCGGCCCGCCGGCACTATCGCGTGCTGAACTTCGCCTACTACGGCTATTCCTCGCAGCAGGCGCTGACACTAGCGCGGCGGGTGGTCCCCCGCGACGGTGCGCGATTGATTTTCTTCTCGGCCGGTGCCAACGATCTGGCGCGTGCGAACCAGAGCGACCGGCAGATCCAGGCCGCCAACCGCGGCGCTGCCAAACGGTTGCTGTGGCAATTCAATCGCGTAAAGCTTTTCGCACTGTACCGCCATTTTTTACTTATGCTGCGGCGGCCCGACGAATTCGACTATGCGAAGGCTGGCGTGCCGCGGGTGGGGCCACAGGAGTTTGCGGAAAACCTATCGGCCTTCGCCGAGTTGGCGCGGCAGGCCGGTGCGACGCTAGTGCTGATGACGCAAGAAAACACGCAGGCGGGCAATCGGCGAAGCCTTGACACCTATAATGCGGCGATGATCGATTTGGCCCGGGCTCGGCCAGAGATCGTGCTGCTCGAGGTTCGCAAATTCCTGCATCAGTTGGCGGGCTCGGAGGTCCCTGACTACGCAAACCTGCCGGATCTACCGTTGTTCGTTGACGTCTGCCATTTCAGTCCGTTCGGCAATGGACAGGTGGCCGGCTTCTTGGATGCCGAATTGACCAAACGCGGATTGTTGCCGTAGGTCAGGGGAAGCTGATCGCAATCTGCAGGGAGTGGGCGAACTCGCGATACTCGTCGACGCTGCCCTGGAACGTGTAGGTGAGTTGGCCCATTTTGTCGACATAGCCTATGCCGACCGAGTACAGCCGCGATTGGTCGACCTGATCCCAGTTGAAGCCGCCGCGTATTGCCAGCACCTTGGCCACGATGCCTTCGGCGCCGACGGCGAAGTTGATGGTGTTGTCCACGTCGGTCACGTCGAAGACCTTGACAATGTCGAAGCTCACAGTGGCGTAGTTGAGAATGAAGCCGGCGAGGCCGAAAGCGATTTCCCGCCGCACCAGGCGCGGATATTCGCTGCCGATGAGATTGCGGCCGACGAGGCCGATGCCGAGGAATCCGCCCGGTTTGAGCAAGGCACCGACGTCCATGTTGAACTGGCCGGCGCTGCTTTCGACCATGGAGATATAGCGGCCGGTGATACCGAACGAGAGCAGTTCCGCCATACCGCTGGCGACGGCCAGGTCGATGCTATAGTCTGTGCCGTCCTGGAAGGTGCGGTTGGGGAAGTTCATACTGGTCAGCGCGAAGCCGGCGGCGACGTATTTGGTGGTGTAGCCGTCGACCATCGAAACGCGGTACCAATCGTCGATCATCCGCTTTTCCGGATCAGTCGTCTCTTCTTCGTTATAGAGCACACCATCGTGGAAGAAGTCGTCTTCCTCTTCCGGCTGCAGTTCCGGATGAGCGAAGGAGTAGTCCCCGAACAAGTATTGGTGGCGTTCCCAGTTAAACATCACATTGGCCTGTTTTGCGCCGTTGAACCAGGTCAAACCCGCGGGATTCCAGCTAATCGCGTTGGCGTCATTAGCGACGGCGGTATAGGCACCGCCCATGGCCAGGGGCTTGCTACCCCAGAACTTGTAGGCAAACGCAGGCGCGGTCCAGACCGCGACCAACACGAGGACAAGCAGGGCGATTCGCGCCTTCAACAATTGCACCCCAATTAGGTTGGGCCAAACGGCGCAACGCTAACTGAATTCGGCATCTATTTCAAGACACGCACAGTTTGCATTGGGTTTGGCCGTCTGCTAGATTCCCCCGCCATGAAAATCGCCACGATGGACATCGGCAGCAACACGGTTCGCCTCCTATTGGGCGACGTTACCGAAGGCAAGTTGCGCCGCGATTCGGTACATCGGCGAATTACCCGCCTAGCGGGCGGTTTCCAGGCCGGCCGTTACCAGCCGGTATCGTTCGAACGAACTGTCAAAGCCGTGCGCGAATTCGCCAACCAAGCGCGCGCGTTCGGCGCGGTGGAAATCCGGGCGGTTTGTACCGGGGTGACCCGCAAGGCCGATGACCCGTACCAGTTTCTCAAGGCGCTCCTCGAGGAAGCTGGTCTGACCGCGGTGATGATCGAAGGCCGGCTGGAAGCCCACGTTAGCTCGCTGGGGGCGGTGAACGAGGTCGGCGTCAAAGACGAACCCATGGTGCTGATGGATATTGGCGGATTTTCTACGGAATTTGCCAGCATCCTGAACACCGACCTGCAGGACGCGATCAGCTTGGAACTGGGCGCGGTGGCGCTGACGGAGCGCTTTCTGCTAGCCGACCCGCCATCCAACGAGCAGGTGATGGAATGCACCGACACTATCCGGCAGGTGTTGCGGGTCGCCGACTTACAAAAACGTTTTGGCGCGCAGCCGACACTGGTCGGCACAGCCGGCACGGTCACCACGCTGGCGGCGATGGATCTGCGAATGGAGCGATATGAACCGTATCGCTTGAATCGGCACCAGTTGAGCGGTCTGGCGATCGAATCCCTGCTGGCAAAAATGCTTGGTCGGCCGGCTATCGAACGACTGGCCATGCCGGGCCTGGAAAAAGGCCGGGAAGACGTGATCGTCGCGGGTGGCCTGATCTGCCTGACAGTCCTGGAGCATTTTAATCTTGAGGCGATGCTGGTCACCGAAGGCGGTGTGCTGGAGGGGCTGGCGTACTGGCCGCACTGGCCAATCGAAGGACTTTCGATTGACCGCGCGTAGGCCGGTCGGTATAATGCGCCGCAACCCGAAAGAGCAGTCCGTCCGCGGGCTGGCGCAGGTGTAAGTTTTCTAAATATCAGGTGAATCCGGCAAGGGAGGCGTTTATGAAGGGACAGCCGCATTTCACCGAAAGAGGCTCGTTCAACTACGTGACGGCCATTTTGTTGTTGTTGCTGGTGGCCGCTGTATTGACCGGTGTCTACATAGTGCCCAAGTACTACGCCAATTTCTGGCTGGGCGAACAGATGTGGGCGTTGATGGTCAAGGCCGATGAGTTGGACGATCAAACCATCGAAACCAAGACACTCGAGGCAGCGGTCACTCGGAACATCCCGTTGCCGGCGACGCAGCTTCAGTGTTCGCGGTCGAATTTCGTGATCACTTGTCACTATGAGTTTGAATGGCCGGTCGGCATACCCGGCTTGAAATGGAACCTCAAGTTCGCGAAAACGCGCGACCGTGAAGTAAAAAAGATCAAGACCTTTGGCGGCTTGGCCGCCACAGGAAGCAATACGTAAGGAGTTCCGATGCTCGAAGATAACATCCCGGTGGCCCTGACCTTCGAAGACGTGCTGCTCATGCCGGCGCATAGCGACGTATTGCCGCGCGATGTCGATTTGCGCACAAGCGCGACCAAGCAGTTGGCGTTGAATATGCCGTTGATCTCCGCGGCGATGGACACGGTGACCGAGGCCAATACCGCGATCACCATGGCCCAGGAAGGCGGTCTGGGCATTATTCACAAGAACATGACCATCGAAGAGCAGGCCCAACAGGTCGAGCGGGTGAAGAAGGCGGTATCGGTCATGATCGACGACCCGGTCACCGTATCGCCTAGTGACACGGTGCGCGACGCCAAGGCGATCATGCGGGCGCACGGGATTTCCGGTTTCCCGGTAATCGAAGGCTCGACGCTGGTTGGCATTCTGACCAACCGCGACTTGCGTTTTGTCGAGGATCTGGATCTGCCCATCAGTAAGATCATGACCAAGGAAAACCTGGTTACCGTACCGGTCGGCACGACTCTCGAGGAATCGAAACGGATTCTGCACGAGAACCGCATTGAGAAACTGTTGGTGGTCGACCAGAACAACAACCTACGTGGCCTGATCACGATCAAAGACATCGAGAAGAATCAGCGGCATCCGCTGGCGGTAAAGAATCAGCGCGGCCGTCTGCTGGTGGGCGCGGCGGTGAGCGTCGGCGAGTCCGAACGCGATCGCACCCGTGCACTGTTGGAAAAGGCGGTCGATGTGTTGTGCGTCGACACCGCGCACGGCCACAGTGACGGTGTGTTGCGCATGGTGGAGTGGATTAAGGGCAACTTCCCCGACGCCCAGGTCATCGCCGGCAACGTGGCCACGGCGGAAGCGACGATCGATCTGATCAAAGCCGGCGCCGACGCGGTCAAAGTCGGCGTGGGACCGGGCAGCATCTGCACCACCCGCGTGGTATCAGGCTGCGGCGTGCCGCAGATCACCGCCATTTCGGTCTGCGCGCGCGCGGCGGCGCAGTACGGGGTGCCGATCATCGCCGACGGCGGCATCAAGTACTCCGGCGACATCACCAAGGCCATCGCGGCCGGCGCCAACGCGGTAATGATCGGTTCGTTGTTCGCCGGCACCGAAGAAGCTCCGGGCGAGACGATTCTGTACCAGGGTCGCACGTACAAAATCTACCGCGGCATGGGCAGCCTGGGTGCGATGATGAAAGGCAGCAAGGACCGCTATTTCCAGGACGATGTCGAAACCGTGCAAAAGCTGGTGCCGGAAGGCATCGAGGGCCGTGTGCCATATCGCGGTCCGTTGAGCGCGGTGGTCTATCAGATGCTTGGCGGGTTGCGTTCGGGCATGGGATACACCGGTTGCCGCAGCATTGAGGAGCTGCGCACGAAAGCGCGCTTCGTCCGCGTCACCGCCGCGGGTCTGCGCGAAAGCCATGTGCATGACGTAATCATCACCAAGGAAGCCCCGAACTATCAGGTGAACCAGTAGCCACTGTCAAAAGGCCGCAAATCATGAGCGCCGACATTCACTCCGAGAAGATACTTATTCTCGATTTCGGTTCGCAGGTGACCATGTTGATCGCGCGGCGCGTGCGCGAGCTGAATGTCTATTGCGAGATCCAC
>CAZEDX010000121.1:0-9672 GCA_964511015.1 uncultured bacterium
CGGCGTCGTCGTCGGCGTCATCGTCGGCGTCATCGTCGGCGTCGTCGTCGGCGTCATCGTCGGCGTCATCGTCGGCGTCGTCGTCGGCGTCGTCGTCGGCGTCGTCGTCGGCGTCGTCATCGGCGTCGTCGTCGGCGTCGTCATCGGCGTCGTCGTCGGCGTCGTCGTCGGGTGGGGGGTAACCGTCGTCATCGCTGCCCGGCGGAATGTCGTCGTCGTTTTCATTGAAGTTCGCGTTTGCGCCTCCATTGGTGCAGCCCATCGCCAGGCCGACCACCAGGAAAAGCGCCAGCGTGATCGCGATCAACCAAGTTGTGTGTCTCATGGTTTACCCTCCGCCGATACAAGAGCCCCCATACCAACGTTTGATTGTATTTTTTTGAGCTGGTCGGCGTCAAGCGCCGGGAGTAGATTTGACGCCGTTTTGGCCGTGCCACAAGCGCATACGCAGAAACGACAAAATGGTGCGAATGGATACTTTTCGGAACACCGGCAACCAGCGTTTCGGGTGGCCATAGAAGCGCAGATAGCCGCGGAATTGCATGGCTTCCAAGCGCCGGCGTCCGATGGAGGTCAGTTCCACCGCGCCACCGGTCTGTTTGCCGTAGTCTTCCCACCGTTCCGAAAGCAAGCGCAGATTCCCCTCGCCATGCCGCGCCATCTCGAGCACGCGGCTGCCAGGGTACGGCACGAGCAGGAAGAAGCTGGCGTAATCCAACGGCAGCGAACAAGCGAAGTCGATCGTCCGCCGCACCGTCGCTTCGGTTTCATACGGCAGGCCGAGAATGAAGTTGCCGTCGACCACCATTCCGGCTTCTTTTGCGGCGACCACGGCAGCACGGCTTTTGTCCGGCGTGATGTTTTTGCAGGCCTGGTCGAGAATCGTCTGGTCGCCCGATTCAATGCCGAAAGTGATGTGCGTGAAACCGGCCCGCGCCATCAGTTTCATCGTCGGCGCATCAAGTTCGACACGGCTCTGGCAGATCAACCGGATGCGGCCGGCCAACCCGCGGCGGATCAACCCCTCGCAGTAGCCTTCGACCAGCGCCTTCTTCAGCGTGAAATTTTCGTCGGTGAAGATAACCTGCCGCAAGCCATGATCGATCAGATGGCGCTCGGTTTCGGCCACCAGGCTCTCGGCTGATCGGAACCGCGCGCGTTCGCCCATGACTTTCGTGCAAAACGTACAGTGGAACGGACAGCCGCGCGAGGCCGACAGCGGCAGTTCCATCAGCCAGCGGCGGGAATAAAACGGCCAGTAGGCATGCAACGGGAATAGATCGAACGCCGGCCAGGGTAGATCGTCGAGCTGCTCGACCCGCGGCGCCGGTCGGGCCGAGATATCCTCGCCGCCATCGCGCACATGGATGCCGGGGCGCACGCGCACGCCGCCGTCGCGGATGTCGTCGAGCACCTGCCCGATCGTGATCTCGCCCTCACCCGCCAGCACGGCGTCGAAGGCGGAAAACTCGTCCAGCGTGCGGCGCGGCACCGCGGTAGCATGGGCGCCGCCAAGCGCGATCGGCACGCCAGGCAGCTCGCGCTTGAGCGCCTCGGCGGTCGCCGCAGCTTGCAGAATCTGATAGGTCATCGCCGAAATGCCGATCAACGCCGGCCGCAGTTCGCGCGCGGTGGCGATGATTTCGTTCAGCCCCCACCGTAGCGCATGTGCGTCGATCACCGCGACGCGATGCCCGCGCCGGCGCTGGTAGGAGGCGAGATAGGCCAGCCCCATGTTCGGGCTAACCTGGCTCGCGCCCAGATCGGTACGGCGCAGATGCAACGGCGGCTGAATCAGCAGCAAGTCAGCGCGCGCCATCAGACACCTCGCGTTCGCCGCAACGCAGCCAGCCGGCCGCCAGATTCCACAGGTAGACCGGCAACACCTTCAAATTGACCATGCGCAACATGTTGCGCAGCTTGCGCGGGCGCAGATAAAAACGCAAGTACGCCCAGAACTGCAGCCGCTCAAGGCGCGACCGCGACAGCTCGGCCAGCTCGAGCGCGCGGCCCATCTGAATGCCGTACAAATCCCAATCGCAGGTCAGCAGGTGCAGCCCGCCTTCGCCGCGCTGGGCCATGGCGAACACCTCGGTGCCGGGGTACGGCACGAGCAGGAAGAAGTTGGCGAAATCGGAATCGAGTTCGACGGCGAAATCGATCGTGCGCCGCACCGACTGCCGCGTCTCGCCGGGCAGGCCGATGATGAAAAAGTTGTCGACCAGAATGCCGGCGTCCTTCGCCTCGCGCACCGCTTGCCGGATGCGCTCCGGGCTGGTGCCTTTCGCCACGCGCGCCAGCACCTCCGGGTCGCCCGATTCCACGCCGAACGAAACGTGCCGGCAGCCCGCCTCGGCCATCAGCCGCAGCAGATCGCGATTCACCGAATCGATGCGCGTCTGGCACAGCCAGTAGATGCGGCGGTGCAGGCCCATTTCGATCAACCCGCGGCACACCAGTTCGACCAGCGCGCCGTCGTGCGCGAACGATTCGTCCATGAAGACGATCGCCCCGGCGCCGTGGCGTTCGACGTCTTCGCGGATCTCGGCCAGGATGTTCGCCGCCGAGCGCCGCCGTACGACGCTGCCGGTCACGCGCGCGCAGAACTTGCACCGCCCGGCGCAGCCGCGGCCGGTGTTGACCGGCAGTTCGATCACGCCGCGGTCGGTACGGTAGTGGGCCTGGTACGCAGCGAGCGGAAAAAGATCCCACGCCGGCAGCGGCAGCGCGTCGAGGTCCATCCGGCGCGCGCGCTGCGTGTTGAGCACGATGTCGTGGCCGACGCGGTAGCCCACGCCGGCGATGCCTTCCGGCCCGCGCCCGGCGGCCAGGGCCTGCGCCAGCTCGACCGCGGTATCCTCGCCTTCGCCGAACACGACGCAGTCGAACGGCGGGAACTCGCGCAGCGATTGCTCCGGCAGCACCGTTGCATGATAGCCGCCGAGCACCAGCGGCACGTCCGGCTGCCGCTGCTTGATCGCCGCCGCCACCGCCGCCGCGCTCTTCACCAGCGCGGTGGGCGCGGTCAGGCCGATGTAGAGCGGCCGGTCGCGCAACGCTTCTTCGGCGCAACGCTCGGCGGTCAGACCCGAGGCGTCGCCGTCGATCACGCGCACGGCGAAACCGGCCTGGCGCAGACACGCCGCCACGTAGGCCAATCCGAGATGCGGTTCGGACGTGTAGCTCGGGCGCTTGGTCACCTGACGCAGACGCGGCGGGTTGAGCAAGACGACGAGCGGCGGCATGAATCCCCTTTCGCGCGGCAATGTTTCGCCGCCGGCAGACACGTTAGCCTGTCCGGAAGAATCGCTCAAGGAGAGGAAGCGGGCTTGGAGCTTGAGGCTTGGGGGTTACACCCACAGTCTTCTTGATCCCATCAGTCCCATTCTCAACAACGTTTCGCGAGCCGTCCGAAACTCTTCACTCTTCACTGTACACTCTTCACTTCTCCCCCGCCCCTTGCTTCGTCCACTGCGCGAGCACGTCGGCCAGCATCTTATCGCGCAGGCGCACGCGCTCGTCTTTGCTGCCGGCGCTGATCTTGCCGCCGGCCGCGCCGGGGTGGCCGCCGCCCAGCCCGAGGCCGTCGAGAATTGCCGCGCAGTCGTGGCCGCGCGTCTCGGGCCGGAACGGATTGAGCGACAACGACAGCCGCAGGTCGTTGGTGCGCCGCCCTTCCTGCAGCACGCCGTTGACGGTCAGCACCGCTTCGGCTTCGGGGAAGACGGTATAGGCAAGGTTGCGCGAGAAGCGCGGGGCCACCTTCATTTCCGAAAAGTCGAGCACGCAGATGCGCCCGCCGAGCAGCTTGCCGATGCGGCGGATGGTATCGGTCGCCTGCCGCGCGTGCTCCTTCGCCTTCGCCGCGCGCATGCGCACCTCGTCCATGGTGACGATGTCGGCCAGGCCGTGGTGCTGGATCATGCCGGTCAGGCGGTGCAGGTAGCGGCTGGCCTGCTTCATCTCCTCGCCCGGCAAAAAGATCGTCGTGTTGATTACGTTCGCCGGCGTCTCGGCCAGCCAATCCTCGATCGTCGCGTAGCCCATCGTGTCGACGATGTCCGTCGCGGCGACCGTCTCTTCTATAAACGGCGGCAACGTCGTCGTGTGGCGGATGTGCTCGAAAACCACGCGCGCCGCCGAGGCCGCCTCGCGCGCCGCGCCCTCGCCCACCGTCCAGCCCGTGCCCTGCGCCTCTTCGATATTGCTCAGGTGGTGGTCGAACCAGGCGCGGATCTCGCGCATCGGGTGCGGCAGGTCGCAGACGATGTCGCGCTTGCCCATCTCGATGCGCCGCACCGATTCGGGACCGGTGAAGAAGAACATGTTGAGGCCCGACCACAGCCCGGCCAGTGCGGCCGAGACGATGCCGTCGAAATCCCCGTGCGCGATGATCTGCGGTCCGTTCATGGAGCCTCCCGAAGGAAGGGCAACTTGTAGCAGATGGAAACCAAAGGGAAAAGGGGGAGCCGGCGCAGGCGGTTTCCGCCCGTCTTCCTCGCTCTACTCGCCCGATTCGGTCAAGATGACAGGATCCATTCTCTCGATCCGCACTGATCCTGGTATCCCGTAAAAACAGGCGTTAGAACTGCACGAACTCCACCACCGGGCCGGCGCTGATCTCGAGCGCGCGGGCGTGATAGAGCTCGCCGTCGATGGTGTAGCCGAACTCGCGCTCGGCCTCGAGCTTGACGCGGCGGACGGTCTGATCGAGCAGCTGCCGGCCTTTCCAGGCGCGGTTGAACAGCAGGTTGGGCAGGTTGCGGATGATCGCCAGGCGCGACGGGCTGCCGCCCTTCACGTGCACGTGTTCCGGATCGCGGCCGGCGCGGAACGCGCGGAAGAACACCACGCGCGCGTCGATGGCCGAAACCACCAGCACCTTCCAGTGCGACAGGCGGGCGCGGTGCTCGTCGAGGCGCAGCCGCGCATTGATGCCTGACAGCAAGCGGTCGAGGTATCCGCCGCCGCCGAACAGCGAGACGACGGCGCGGCTGAAGATCTTGGCGAACTTGAACAGGTTGTAACGCCGGCCACGGTAGTATTCCTGGAAGAAGTTGTAGATGCCGCCCGAGCCGGCCATGAAGCCGAAGCGCTGTTGGATGCCGTCGGACACCGCCAGCAGCTTCTGCCGGATGCGCGGCAGGTCGTCGCGTTGCCGCACGCGTTCGATCAGCGCGAACAGGCGCTCGACAGCGTGATGGGGTTTGCCGCGGCCGCCGAGCACGCCGGTCATCACGTTGGCCGTGCCGCTACGCAGCGTGGCGAACAGGGGCAGCGATTTTTCCGAGCCGTCGGCGCGGCGCAGCCGGCGATAGGTGTTGACGAAGCTCGACAGGTAGCGGTGCAACCCGCCGTCGCCAGTGGTCAGCAACACAAGGTCGACATCGTCGCGCCAGCAGTTCTGCACCACGCGGTCGATGTCGTCGACCGAATCGGTCACCTGCAGATCGACCTGTGCCGACAGATGGCGCTGAAACGTCCCGAGCTTGACCCGCCCCCGGCGGATAGCGCGCGCACAACGGTTGACCAGGATCCGCGTCTTCATGACTTCAATGTAACCCAATCGATTGAAATATCCAAGTGGAATCGGGAGGCGATGGGGAGCCGGAGGCTTTTGGCTCTAGGTAGAACGCTGCAGACAAGAAACCCGAAACCCGATTCCCATCAGTTACATAATTGCCGCTCCGCCGTCCAAGCCCTTGTAACAATCGGCAATCTTTAATCCAGAGCGTTCGACGAAGTCGGTAAGCCCTGGGTCGAACATTGAGGGACACACAAAGGGGGCCGCGGGGCGTTTCCTTTCATTCCGCTCCCCTTCCCACCTCTGTAGTACAATCGCCTTCCAATCGAAACCGGGAGCCGCCCATGACTCGCCTTCACGCTTGCATCGTCTCGACCGAATTGGGGGAATTCGTGCTGGCCTGGGCGCCGGAGAGCTTTCCGCGCGTGCGGCGCATTCACCTGCCGGCGACGGCGGCCGAGATGCGCCGGCTGCTCGCGAGCTACGAGCTCGACGGCGAGCGCACCCCGCCCCTGGCCGGGCTCTTGCGGCGCTATGCCGCGGGCGAGAACGTGCGCTTCGCGTGGTCGGACCTCGACCTCGCCGGCGTGCCGGATTTCCACGCCCGGGTGTACCGCGCGCTGTTCGCGCTGCGCCGCGGGCGGGTGATCGGCTACGGCGGACTGGCGCGGGCGGCCGGACGGCCGGCGGCGGCGCGGGCGGTGGGCCAGGCGATGGCCAACAACCCCGTGCCGATCGCCGTCCCCTGCCACCGGGTGGTGCGCGCCGGCGGACACCTCGGCGGCTTCGGCGGCGGGCTCGATCTCAAGCGCCGGTTGCTGCGCCTCGAGGGCGTGCAACTCGCCGACGAAATGCACGTCGACCCGGCCGCGCTGGAATAGTCCAACCCCCCTTCGCGCGCGCTCTTGCGGCGGCGGTCCGGCGCTGTTACAAACCCCCACATGAAACCCTCCATGAGCACGCATCCGTTCGCGTTCGACCCCCTGGAAGAACATCATCTGCGCATCATCGCGGAAGCGGGTTTCGAACGCATTGAGCTGTGGGGCAACCGGCCCCATTTCGACTGTCATGACGAGCAGCAAATCGAGCAATTAGCCAAATGGTTAACTAGCTTCGGACTACAAATTGCGACGGTCCATCTGCCCTTCTACAACTCTTTCGGCAGCGCGGGGTTCGCCTACCGCAGTCTGGCCGACGCCGACCCCGTCAAACGGCAGGAATTGGCGGCCGATTGCCGGCGGCTGATCGACCTTTGCGCGATGTGGGATTGCCACCTGGCGGTGCTGCATCCGCTAGGCGCGAAACCCTACGACGGACTCGAGGAGCGGCGGCTGCGCGGCGAGCTGAATTGGCTGCTGCCGTACGCCATCGAACGAGGGGTCGATATCGCGTTGGAAAACATCATGCTGCCGCAGACGCGCACCGCCGTGCTGGCGGAGATCTGCCGCGACTATTGGCCGCATGTCGGCATCTGCCTGGATACCGGCCACGCCAACGTGGAAGGGGGCATTCTGGCGGAGATCGACGGCGCGGGCGAATATTTGCTCACCCTGCATGGACACGACAACCGCGGGCAGAAGGACGAGCATCGTCTGCCGGGCCGGGGGACGATCGATTGGCCCGCCGCTTTCGGCGCGCTCGACCGCCTCGCGCCCAACGCGCGGTACTTCACCTTCGAACTGCTGCCGGCGGCGCTGGGCGGCGAGGAAACCGACGACGAAAACCGCGAGTTGTTCGCGGCGGCGCGGCGTTTCTGGCAACACATCCGGGGGGAGGATTCGTGATGGAAAAAGCGGCCGACAAAGCCTTACGTGTGTTGCGTCTGCTCGAGCGGACGCAGCCCTACGACCTGATGCTGCACCGCCTCGCCGGCGACGCTTCCGACCGCCGCTATTACCGCGTCAGCTACGGCGTGTTCGGCGAGAAACGATCGGCGATTCTGATGGAATTGGCCTCTCCCGCGACGCGCATCAAGAGCGAGGAAGTCACGCTGTACCACGACGAATCCGGCGAGCTGCCGTTCATCAATATCCACCGCTTTCTCGACCAGATCGGCGCGCCCGTGCCGCGCATTCTGATGGCCGATCTCGAAGCCGGCGTGCTGCTGCTGGAAGACCTCGGCGACACGCTGCTGGCCGACGTCGTCGCGCAGGGCGACCGCGAGCTGATCGCGCGGCTGTACAAGCGCGCCATCGACCAGCTCGTCTACCTCCAGGCGAAGGGCACCGAACGGCTGACCGACCGCTGTCTCGCCGCGCACCAGCGCTTCTCGCCGGAGTTGTTTCTGTGGGAGTTCCGGCACTTCATCGAATACGGCATCGAGGCCCGCCATGGCCAGATGCCCGCCGAGCCGCGGCGGGTGCTGGACGAATCGTGCGCGCGCTGGGCAGCGCGCCTAGCCGCGCTGCCGCAGGTGTTCGTCCATCGCGACTATCACAGTCGCAACCTCATGGTGCAAGCCGAGCGGCTGGTGATGATCGACTTCCAGGACGCGCTGCTCGGGCCGGCCACCTACGACCTGGCCTCCCTGCTGCGCGACAGCTACGTCGACCTGGGTTGGGAGCTGGTCGACGAGTTGTTCGACCACTACCTCGCGGCGTGGGCCAAACGCACCGGGCAAGAACTCGACCGCGCGCGCTTCGCCGCCGACCTCTGGGCCACCGCAATGCAACGCAACCTCAAGGCCGCCGGGCGCTTCGTCTACATCGAGCGCGTGAAGGGCAAACCGGGGTATGAAAAAGACATCCCGCGCACCATCGGCTACCTGCGCGGCTACCGCGAACGGGCACCGGAACTGGCCGAGCTGATCGATCAGTTGCGGCCCTGGGTACCCGAGCTGGAGGGCTGACCGTGCGCGCGATGGTGCTGGCCGCCGGGCTAGGTCTGCGCCTTCGTCCGCTGACGCTCGAACGCGCCAAGCCTGCCTGCCCAGTCGCCGGCCATCCGCTGTTGCATTTCGTGCTGGAACGACTGGCCGCCGCGGGCGTGCGCGAGGCGGTGGTCAACACGCATTATCTACCGCACACGGTCAACGCCGCGCTGGCCGATTTCGGCTCGGCGACGCTGCAAGTAACGGCGATCCACGAGCCAATCATCCTCGGCACCGGCGGCGGGCTGAAGAACGCACGCCGACTGCTGGAACAAGCCGACACCGTGCTGCTGCTAAACGGCGACAGCCTTAGCGAGGTGGACCTCGCGGCCGCCGTGCGCGAACACCGCGACAGCGAGGCACTGGCGACGATGGTGCTGCGTAGCGATCCGCGCATTGAACGCTACGGCGCGGTGACCGTCGCGAACGACGGGGCGGTGATCGACATCGCCAATCTCCGCGGCCAGTCGGGCCCACGGAGCGGGTTGTTCGTCGGCACGCACCTGCTGAGCCCGCGGATCTTCGCCCACCTGCCCAAGCAGGCGGTGTTCTGCATCAACCGCGAGGCGTATCTGCCGCTGCTGTCCCACGAGCCCGGCGCAGTGCGCGCGCACTTCACCACCGGCCGCTTCTTCGACCTGGGCACCCCGGCCGACTACCTCGCGGCGAACTGGGCGTTGCTGGACCGTCCGGGTCCGTTCGCGTTGGTACGCCGCGGCCGGCACGAAACGGCGCCGGGGGTGTGGGTCGGCGAAGGCGTGACCGTCGACCCCACCGCCCTGCTGCGCGCGCCGGTGCTGCTCGGCGACGGCGTGCGCGTCGACGCGGGCGCGCGGCTCGGGCCGTACGTCGTGGCCGGGGACGGCGCAGTCATCGTCGACGGCGTGCAGCTTGATCACTGCGTGGTGTGGGACGGGGTGACGGTGACCACCTCCGCGGCCAACGCGGTCTTCACCGCTGGTGGTCAGACAGGCGTGGATCTGGGGTCTAGGGTCTAGGGTCTGGGAGGTAGCGTTTCAGCGGGGCGGGCCACGGCGTCCTTTCGAGTGTGATGATAACCTGAATCCGTTGCCGTCCATCCGGTGCGATCCGTTCGATCCTGACCGTCCTGTCGATCCGGACGATCCTGTTCATCCTGTCAAAAAAGACGTTGTTTCGGTAAAACACCGTGTTTTCAAGCAATCACCGTCGCGCAAGTGTTTGATTTTGAAGGGGGTGTTTTTGCCGCACATCGCCGTAAAAACACCGCGCAAACGTGCCGTTTTCGGCGGGCAAGTGC
>CAZEDX010000122.1:0-9624 GCA_964511015.1 uncultured bacterium
ATGTGGGCTCACCCGGCCACGGCAGCCAACGCGGCCACACTGGCCGAACGTGGCGTGCGTTTCGTCGGCCCCGCCGAGGGCGAGGTCGCCTGCAAAGACATCGGCCGCGGCCGCATGAGCGAACCAGCCGAGATTCTCGAAGCAGCGTTCGACGTACTGGTTCCGAAGACGCTGGCCGGCAAGAAGATCGTCGTCACCGCCGGACCGACGCGCGAGCCGCTCGACCCCGTGCGCTTTCTGTCCAACCGCAGCAGCGGCCGCATGGGCTATGCGATCGCACGTGCCGCACGGCTGATGGGCGCTGATGTCACGCTGGTCAGCGGTCCGACAACGCTGCCACCGCCGGCGGGTGTCGAATGCCGGCACGTCGAAACCGCGCTGGACCTGCAAAAGGCGGTGAAGGCCGCGTTCGCCAAGGCGCAGGCGCTGATCATGTGCGCCGCCGTCGCCGATTTCCGTCCGTCCTCCTCGGCCAAGACCAAGCTGACCAAAGATGCCTACGGCGACGGTCTGGCGCTAGTTCGCAACCCCGACATCGTCTCCGCCCTGGCCAAAGGCAAGGGCAAGAAATTGGTGATCGGCTTTGCCGCCGAGACCGGCGAGGCCGACGCGAAAGCGGCGGAGAAACTCAAACGCAAAGGCTTGGACGCCATCGTCGTCAATGACGTCGCCGAACCCGGCATCGGTTTTGAAAGCCACGAAAACGAGGTGCGCGTGCTGTTCGCGAATGGCCGCAGCATCGCCCTGCCCCGGATGCCCAAGGCGGAACTGGCGTTCGAGATTCTGAAGGTATTGTTCGCGTAACCAGC
Organism: uncultured bacterium; assembly: GCA_964511015.1. Classification (GTDB taxonomy): domain Bacteria; phylum Lernaellota; class Lernaellaia; order Lernaellales; family Lernaellaceae; genus FEN-1099. The sequence goes on from CAZEDX010000122.1 coordinate 810, forward strand.
CGCTATGCGCCCGCCAACTCGGCGGCGTGCATGGCCACGCGTAGCCACAGCTCCACGCCGTGCTGCATCGCGTCTTCCGTGATCACGAAATGCGGACTGTGATGGCCGGCTGGCGGGCCGTTGGTGAAGTCGCCACCGCCCAGGCCGATGTATACCCCGCGCACGCGTTCGAGATAGACGTAGAAATCCTCTGCGCCCATCATCGGCTTGCGTTCGATCACCGCCCCGTCGCCGACCACGGCCGCGGCCAACGCGCGCACGCCTTTGACGAGTCCCGCATCGTTGACCACCGGGCAGTTCAGATGCGATGAAAAACTGACCGTCGCTGTCGCGCCGAACGAGGCGGCGACACCGGCGACCGTGCGTTCGATCTTGGCGCGGACTTCGGCCAACAGCCACTTGCTCAGAAAGCGGATGGTGCCCCGCAACTGCGCGCGTTCGGCAATGGCGGTGCGCGCTTCGCCGGCCTGCAACATGCCGATATGCACCACCACCGGTTCAAGCGGATCGGCGCCGAGCGTCGTCATCGACCGCAGCGCGACTACCATGTGCGCCGCGACGGCCAGGGCGTCGACCGTGCCGTGCGGCAAGCCAGCGTGACCGCCCTTCCCTACGACCTCAATGTCGAACGCCAGCGAGCCGGCCATCACCGGCCCCGCGGTGACCTCGATCAGGCCTCGCGGCAGATACGAAAAGATATGCATCCCGAACACCGCTTGCGCGTCACGCAAGGCGCCGTCGTCAATCATCGCGCCGGCTCCGGTTTCGGCCAGGCGCGGAATGTGCGGCGGCACGGTCTCTTCGGCCGGCTGGAAGATCAGGCGAATCGTCCCCGCCAGTTCCGCGCGGTGGCGGGCCAGCACCGTCGCCGCGCCGAGCAACATCGCGGCGTGGGCGTCGTGGCCGCACGCGTGCATGACGCCGGGATTTTCCGACGCGAACTCGACGCCGCTCTTTTCCTCCACCGGCAGCGCGTCGATATCGGCGCGCAGGGCGATGGTCGGCCCGGGCCGCCCGCCGACGATCTCCGCCAAGACACCAGTATGGCCGGCCGCGCGCGGCGTCAGCCCGCATTCGCGCAGGCGGTCCATCAACCAGGCTTGGGTGGGCTGTTCCCGCCAGGACAGATCCGGATGCCGGTGCAGGTGCCGCCGCCAGGCGACGACCTGCGGCTGCATCTCGGCGGCCGCGCGGGCGAAGTCCATGATTGCCTCCGCAGACAAAAGAAAAGGGCTTGTATGAAGGTTACTTCGAACAAGCCCTCGGCAAAAGCGCCTACAGCAATTCGTCGACGTTGGTCTGGATCTTGTGAATCGCCTCGATGAATTCGTCGATCAGTTCGTGGCCGCCCATCAGGTACGGGTAATGCACCCACACCGCTTCTTCGAACGCGGCCTTGCGGGTGACCGGCAAATCTTCCGCGTGCTTCGCGGTAATCGCGTCGCCGTAACGTTCGCGGATGGCCGGGTAGTAGTCGGCGCTGACCGGGAAGATGTCGCGACCGGGCAGCGGCACGTAGAAGTCGCCGTCGATAATGAAGCCCTCGGCGATCATCGCATCTATGAACTTATCACGGTGCAAACCTTTGAAGCCGGCCGGATCGTACTTGAAAATGTACTGGTAGTGGCCCGGCGTGGTTGTGCGCGGATCCATCTCGATGACCTTCAGGCCGGAGATCTTGCGCAACTGTTCGGTGAGGTACGCTGCGTTCTTGGCGCGTTCAGCCGTGCGTTCTTCGAGTTTTTCGAGCTGCGCGACCAGCACCGCCGCCTGGAACTCGCCGATCCGGTAGTTCCAACCCAGCAGATAGCCGTCGAACCCGTCGTACGGCGGCTCCTTGCGGCCGCAGTTCACCAGGCTGTGCAATTTGTCATGGAACACCGGGTCGTTGGTCGTTACCGCGCCACCCTCGCCGGAGGTCATCAGCTTGCTCGACTGCATCGAGAACGAACCGAAGTCACCGTGGCTGCCGACGCCCTTGCCGCGCCATTTGGCACCGTGCATGTGCGCGCAGTCTTCAATCAGCAACAAGTGGTGCTTCGCGGCGATGTCTTTCAGCCGGTCGAGGTCGGCGATGGAACTGCCCAGGTGCACACAAATGATGGCTTTGGTCTTGCTCGTGATCTTGGCCTCGACGATGTCGGGGTTGATCGTGTAATCGCTTTCCTTCACGTCGGCAAAAACCGGCACGCCGTTGGTGGTCACCACCGCACTCGCGGTAGCCAGCCACGTGTACGGCGTGACGATGACTTCATCGCCGGCCTTCAACCCGCCCGCGCGCAGGCACATCTCCAGCGAGACGGTGCCGTTGGCGCAGGCCACGGCATATTTCGCATCGCACGCCTTGGCGAACATCTCGTTGAACTTCTTGGCGAAACGATTGGGTGAGGGGAAGCCGCCCCAACTCCCGCTTTCCAACACCTGCAGCAACAGTTCTTTCTCGCGCTCCGTCTTGGGTGGCCATTTCGGAATCGGCTTGGTACGAACGGAATTGCCGCCTTTGATCGCTAGCTTGGCCATGGGTCACCTCCTGCAGGCTAATAGCGAATTGTGTGACAATAGCGAAAACAAAAATGGGGCGCAAGACAACGGGCGCCGCGGTGCCACCCGGCACCGGCGGAGTGTCATTTGCCGCTCGCCGTCATGTACGCCTCAGGAAAGAGGCGACGCCGCATGATCCGTCTAGGTTACGGCCGCCAGCCGAACCAATCGGCCTGCATATAGTGCGACAGGCGTTCGCCGTCAACATCCGGATTCGGCACTTCCAATAACGAACCCGCGCCGCCGCTGGCCGAGCCACTGTCGATCGTGATTGGGAAGTAAACAAGATCCATCGTGTCGAAAGGCTGCAGCAGCATCGCATCGTCCAGCGGCGAATAGACGAACCAGTCGATCCCCTCGCCCCAGATGTTCCATTCGGTGTCCCAAGTGCCACCCGGCGGCTGGATCACAAACGGGGCCGTGTCTTCGGGCCGCATCATCACGTATTCGTACGGATCGCTTTCGCTCTGCCGGCGCTGCCAAAGCAGATAACCGTCCCACGTCCAGCGCAAGCCGCTGTAAGACAACTCACCCGGCTCCCAATAGACCACCTGTTGGCCGCTGCCATCGGCATTCATGACCATGATCACAGAGTAGTAGTCATACTCGCAATCGGGCTCCGTCGAACCTTCGCAAACCGTTTCGCGAATATAGGCGACTTGCGAACCATCAGGGCTGAAGGCCGGGTCCCACAGGCCCCACGAGCTGGTATTGTCGCCGTTGACGTTCACGACGTCGGTGTGGTCGGCCAGCATGGTTTGCCCGCTGCCGTCTTCGGCGACGAGGTACACGTCACAAACGTCAACCACCTCCGCACAACCCATCACCACCGCCGCGGGGCCGGTCGGGCAGGCATCGGCCGAACGGTAGAATGGCACGCTATTGTCGGTGAGCAGTTCGTTGTTCGTTGCGTCGACCAGATCGGCGATCCAGATCCCCGATTGCGAAGGGCTGATTTCATCGGTGAAGTAGACGCGTGTGCCGTCGTAGTTGACCGACGGGTCTTCCACAAAACGGCTGAAGTCGTTGAAGGGCGATCCTTCGATCACCTCCAGCGGATTGTTGATGTCCGTCACATCGACCACGAAGAACTTGCCTTCGTAGGCCCCGGACACCACGATGTTGCTGATCGCGACGTAGTCCGCCGCGGCGGTAAGCTCCCCGCGCGCCAACTCCAACGTGTACTCTCCCACCGGGATGCCGGGCGGTATCGAGGCGGTCAGGTTTTCACGGCCTTTCACCGCGATATTCACCGTCACCTCGCCACCCTCGGAAATCAAACGCCCCGTGACGTTGTTGTCGAAACAACCGCCGGTCACGGCGAGTTCGTTGAGAACCACGTTGAGTCCTTGCGCCGGAGCGACCAAATCGATGTTCAGTTCGGCTCCCGCTTCGCAGTCCTCCACTTCGCTGTCGGTATCGTCGTCGTCGTCGTCATCGTCGTCGGCGCCGCCGCTACAGGCCGTTAACGAAGCCGCCAAAACACACCAAGTCATCACCAGCAACCAGGCTACATACTTCATCGATCCTCCCTCATCTCAAATTGGGGACACGTTTTTTCGGCGTTTCGCACGCCTATTCTAAACTCGGTTGGTAACTATCCCTGCTGTTGGAACGACCATACTACAGTGCGACGTGAATTGAGAAGGGGATACATAGACCAAGCGGCCCGACCCGACCAATGTCGGGTGGGCCGCCCGGGTGGTAGGCGATAGCGCCGCGGCGCTAGAAGATGCTAAGCAGGTCGAGGTTCGTCCAGATGTTGATGGCGACCACGTCGTAGCCCAGGATGTTGACCGGAGCGTACGAATTGACATCCACGCTGTCGGGCAGCGTGAAACCAAATACGGCGACGATGTCATCGGCGCTCGGGGTGATGCCCATGTCGTCAACCGGCACCGCGAAGCTCGTCTCAGTAGCCGGCACCTGCGCGAAGATGACCTTGCAGCCCGCGCAAGCCGGCACGTACACGATGAAGTACAGATCCGGCTCCAGCGCCTTGTTCTTGGCTTCAAGTGCCCAACTGATCTCGCCGGTGGTGTCGTTGTAGCCGGTATTGGCCGTGTCGAACAACGGCAGGAAATCGGCGTCGCCGTCGAAGGTGACGCCGCCGTCCCACTTGTCGAGATTCTCGGCGTACTGGAACGCCCACGAGAAGTTCAGGCTCGTCAGTTCCGACGCCAGCATGTCGGTCTGGCCCAGGGCCATGATGTAGTCGGCGTCGGTCACCTCGGCCACATCCATCTCCGCCGTGCCGCTTTCCACGATCTTGATGCCGGTCGGCAACAACGCGCGGTTGCGGATATCGGCGCCGGTGATGGCCAGGTAGTCGTAGTCTTCATCGCCGTTGGTGAGCGTCAGCGTGAGCGCGGACTTGTCGAGCGGCGAAACCACATCGAGGTTCGGCGTGCCGGTGCCGTCCCAGGTCGGGTTGGCGCCGACGTAGTAGATCGACAGCGCGTCGTTGATCGCCGGCACGAGAATCGGGGCGATGCATTCGAAGATGTCGCCGCCGCCCATCACGCAGGTCAGCAGGTCGATCAGGTCGTCGATCGCCGGCAGGGCCTGCCCCAGGGTCACGCCCGCCACCAGGCTTTCGATCGGGCTGACCGCCGCCGCGGCGTTGACCGCCCACATGAGCTGAGTGTTGCCGTCGGTCTGCACTTCGTAGTTCACGATCGGCAACGTGATGTCGGTCTCGGGCAGATACACGCTACGATACATGTAGTAGGTGGTCGGGTCGCCGAAATCGATGTAGACGTCGAACGTCTCCTGAGGGAACATGCCCAGGTCGTCAAACGACAACATGTCGCCGCGCGCAATGCCCGGCAGGCCGATGCCGACGAAAATCGGGTTGGCCAGCAGGCCGGCCAGATCGGGGTTTTCCAGGCCGATCGGCGTGCCGGCGTCGAGCAGATCGCCGGGTTCCGAATCATTGTAGGTGCGGTTGTAGGCATCCGGCCGCAGGCGGAAGTACATGACCTTTGCGTCGGCTTCGTAGGTCCAGGCCCAGGAATTCGGCGCGTACGCGGTCACCCGCTCGGTGTCGGTCACGGTAACTTCAACGTAGCCGTCGGCGTCGGTGTAGTACTTGGTGCCGTCGTAAAGCACCGTCGCGTCGGCGATCGGCTCGCAGGTGCCGTCGTCGAAGACCCACACGTCGATCGTGTCTTCGATCGCGCCGCCGCCAACCATCACCCCGGCACCCAGCGACGCTGGATCGTCGATCTGGCAGATCACCGAGCCGTATACGGTATCGTCGTTGGCATCATCATCGACACTGGTATCGTCATCAACGCTCGTGTCGTCATCTACGCCGGTGTCGTCGTCCACAGTATCGTCGTCTGCGGTGTCGTCATCGGAATCGTCATCGAGACTGGCGTCGTCGTCGATAAAGTCGTCGTCAGGCGTTCCTGAATCGTCGTCATCGTCGTCACCGCCGCACCCCGCTAGAGGCAAGAGCAAAGCAATGAGAAAGAGTGTCATCGTGACAAGGGAAATCCGACCAAAAATGTTCATGGTAACCTCCTGTTTTGGCAGTCATCGGCAGTCTTTCGGGAAGCGATAAGCACATTCTGCATCGGTCTGCAGATGGCCATCTTCCACCGCGAACTGCCACGATCGTTTCGTTCCTGCACCACGATCACACAATCACATAGGTATGCGGAAGTCAACGCTTTTTCTGGATCAGCCCAACAGGGAAAGCCGCTGTGAAAAGTGAAAGCGCGTGAAAACCGTTTCCGGTGTTTCACGCGCTCAAACAAGTCAAACGATGGTTCGACAATCAGGGCCGGCGGCGCAAGGCCAAACCCAACACACCAACCCCGAGGAGAAAAGCGGCCAGCGGCAATGTCGGGTGATTGCCCACCACGGCGCAGGAACTGCCGCTGTCGTCGTCATCGTCGTCGTCGCCTTCGTCGGGAGACCAGGAATCGTCGTCGGCGGTGTCGTCATCGGCGACGGCGTCATCGTCTACCGGGGTGGTGTCGTCGTCCACCCAGGTGTCGTCATCGTAGGAATCATCGTCATAAGTGTCGTCATCGTAGGTATCGTCGTCGTAGGTGTCGTCGTCATACCAACTGTCGTCGTCGAACCACGAATCATCGTCGAACCACGAGTCGTCATCGAACCAGGAATCGTCGTCGAACCACGAGTCATCGTCGAACCACGAGTCATCGTCGAACCACGAGTCGTCATCGAACCAAGAATCGTCGTCGTACCACGTGTCGTCGTCCGGCGGAACATCGATGAATCCAGTGCCGGCCCACACGACCAACATGATTGCCGAAAGCAGAAGCGCCCGTTTCATTTCCTTGGCCCCTCCTCGGTCATTTGGTTGTCCATTTCGAATGCGCTGATTGTAGGCCAATCAGGTGACTTTGGCCATGGCTGGCCGAGGAAAAAAAAGAGAACGGGCGCGCGGACCTCGTTGCCGGGGTCGCGCGCACCCGTCAGGCGCCATGAAAAAAGGGACTAGTGCTGGCGGCGCAGAGCGAGACCGAGCACACCGATGCCCAGCATGATCGCGGTCAGCGGCAGCGCCGGGTTGTCACCCGCCACACCGCAACCGGGGAAGCTGCTGTCATCGTCGTCATCATCATCATCATCGCCGCCGCTGGCGTCGTCATCGCCGTCGTCATCGGCGTCGTCGTCAGCGGGGGCTGTGTCGTCGTCGGCCCAGGAGTCGTCGTCGGACCAACTGTCGTCGTCGTACCAGGTGTCGTCGTCAGTCCAGGAGTCGTCGTCAGTCCAGGAGTCGTCGTCGTACCAGGTGTCGTCGTCAGTCCAGGAGTCATCGTCGTACCAGGTGTCGTCATCATTGGCGCCGGCGAAACCCACACCCGCGAACAGAGTTAACGCGATCACAAACAACAGAACTTTTTTCATTGAATCGGACCTCCTTTCTTCTCCATTAGTGCCAGATACCTAAGGAACGCAGTAACTGGCCAAGGCCATAGCTGCCGGCGTTGGCCACGAACGAACACGCTAGCGCCCGAGCCAGTGATCCCGGCTGAGCCAACAGGTAGAAAGTGAATGTTTCAATAACCGATACTGTCAGTTCACCAATGACGATGTACTCGGTGTAGGACAGGCCCTGCTGTTGACAAAACGGCCGCCAGACGAAAATGAGCAACGGGTGGGTAAGACAGGTTCCCGCCGCTCCCGCCAACGCCGCCCGCCAGGCCGGAACCGAACCGCGGACCAGGACCACGAAGATGGGCACCTCCACCACCAAGGTGAAGACAAACGCCCGGAACCAGCGAACGAACAAATCGTGGTCGATGAACCGGACCCTCCCCACAATTCGGAATGCAGGATATCAAACCAGCCAGGCTCTTGTCTAGTCAAAAAATGTAACTACCGCCCCCCCTTACCCGGAGGGCCAAGCGCTAATTGGTCGGAAGATCCTCCGGCCAATGGAATTTGTACAAGTCTTCGAGGCTGCGGATATAGTCGGCGAACAACTTGCCGTCCCCGCCGACAAACGACACGATGCGGATGCCGGCGCCGAACGGATGGTCGAGGTTGTCCGGATCGCACTCGAACACCGCCACCACTTCGCCCAGGCAGTATAGCGGTTTCGGCAACCCCTTGCCGATTAAGGCCAATTCGAATTGCTTGCCGACCGTCAGCGGCCTGCCGGTGCGCACATACAGGCCACCGGCGGAGACATCGGCCACCGCCGTGTCTAGCAGATCAAGCACGTCTTCGCTTTTCACTTCCAGCACGTCGGAAAAACGGGCTTCCTTGCGGCGTTCATAATCGCGTTTAATTAACGTTTCGACGTAGGTCACGTATTGTGGGTCTGGATCGGCCAGCGCCACCCCGATCTGATAGCGGTTTTTCGAAATGACCGGCAGATCGCGCCGCCAGGCCACCTTCCCCTTCAAATTCATCGTCGCGTGTCCAGGCACATTCAGCTGCACCTCGATTTCGGTGCCTTGCTCCAACTTGCGATTGCAGGTCATGCCTAGGCCCTGCTGGGCCAGGTCCTGCACGTATGCGAAAAACTGCGCCGTTTGTGTCCCCACCTTGGCCAACAGATTCCGCGCTACCCTCTTCTGTAAACGATTCTCTTCCACTGTTTCACCCCGGTGATGTCAATCGTTGTTTAGTGTTTCGGCATGATTGCACATCGCCATTAGCGAGGGAAAGGGGGTTCGCCTTGATTCCCGGAAAGGCGGAGCACCAAGTTCCGGGAATGATTGGTTTTGTAGCGCAAACGACAAAACACCCGGGAGGTGCTCCGATGTCGAGTATCACCATTGACTTC
>CAZEDX010000123.1:0-9581 GCA_964511015.1 uncultured bacterium
TCTTCAGAGAAATCGCGCCTCGCGCGCGGGCGCACGGCCGGTGCCGCGCGCGGCTTTGCGCATGGCGTTCAGGCTGGAATTTCTGCCTGGTGTGCTACTCGATCTTCAGCCGGTAACCCACGCCCAGTTCCGTCACCAGGTAGCGTGGGCGGGTCGGGTCTGCTTCGAGTTTCTGACGCAGCGAGGCCATGAAGACGCGGAGGTACTGCGTCTGATCGACGTGCGACGCGCCCCAGACCTCTTTGAGTAGTTGCCGGTGGGTGAGCACCTTGCCCGCGTCGCGGGCGAGCGCAGCGAGGAGCTTGTACTCCATCGGCGTCACGTGCACTTCGGCTTCGCCCCGCCACACGAGGCGGTTCGCGAGGTCGATCTTCACATCGCCGAAGACGATCACCGACTCGGCCGTGTCCGGCGTGCGGGCGGCGTGCCGTAAGGCGACGCGCAGGCGCACGAGCAGTTCCGCCACGCTGAAGGGCTTGGTCACGTAGTCATCCGCTCCGGCGTCGAGCGTGGCGACCTTATCGGCATCCTGGCCGCGCGCTGTGAGCACGACGATGGGCACGGCACTCCACTCACGCAGTCGGCGAACGACTTCGATGCCTTCCACGTCGGGTAGTCCGAGGTCGAGGATGACCAGATCGGGGTTGTGCGAGGCTGCCAGGCGCACACCTTCCTGGCCAGTCTCCGCTTCGACCAGTTCGTAGCCGTTCGCCGGCAACGCAACGCGCAGGAACCGCCGAATTTGCGGATCGTCTTCGACGAGCAGAATCTTCTGCGGCACCGTCATACGCTGCCTTTCTTCGCGGGCGGGCTGGACTCCAGGCCGTCCGTATCAGCATCGTCGATCTTCGGCGGCGTGGCCAGGGGAAAGCGTACCTCGAACACCGCGCCGCCGTCGGGGCGGTTGTACGCGCGGACGTGGCCGCCGTGAGCCTCGACAAATCCGCGCACGATGGCCAACCCGAGGCCGGCGCCGAGCGGCGCAGTCTTGGACGTGCCGCGATAGAACTTGTCGAAGACGCGCGCCTCTTCACCATGCGGCAAGCCGGGGCCGTGGTCAGCGACGGTGAGCACGACTTCCCTGTCGTCGACTCGCCCGGTGATCTCAACCGGCGTTCCCGGAGGTGTGTGCTTGGCCGCGTTGTCCAGGAGGTTCAGGAACACTTGCTCGATCAGCACGGCGTCCACGTACAGCAGCGGAAGGTCGGGCGCGATTTTCACCGTCACCGGTCGCCCGGCTAGCGCCACTTCGGTGCGTTCGAGCACGACGCCGACCAGCTCCTGTGCCGACTGCCAGTCGCGCTTCGGTTGCAGTGCGCCGGATTCCAGCCGCGTGACCTGTAACAGATTCGTAACCAGGTGGTTCAGTCGATTCGCTTCCTGATGGATCGTGGCCGCGAGTTCGCGACGCGCACCGGTCGCCAGCGCATCTCCTTCGTCTACCAACGTTGAAGCCGCGCCGGTGATCGACGCGAGGGGTGTGCGAAGGTCATGGGACACCGAGGCGAGCAGGGTGCTCTGGAAACGTTCCGCTTCGGCTTGGATTTGCGCCTCGGTCGCCTCGCGCAACAGATTTCTAACCTCCAAGGCGAGGGCGGCATGACGCGCCAGCGTTTCCAACAACAGCATCTGCTCGGGCTCGTCGGGTAGTCGCCGGTCCTTGGCGCGGATGCCCAGCACGCCGACCGTTCCGCGTTCGCCGATCAGCGGCACGAACAGGCTGTCGCCCGACGAAAGCGTGTCGGTGCCCAGGCCGGCCATTTTGCCGTGTTCTAACACCCACTGCGCCACCGGCAAACGCCAGTTCTGCGCGAAGCGCTGACCGCCACCGCCGGGCGGGACTGCCAGTTGCCGGTTATGGTTCGGGAGCAGGACGATGATTTCGGTGCCGAACAGCGAAGTAAGGTTCCGTTCGACAGTAGCGATCAGAGACTCCGTCGTCGTCGCGGAGGTCAGCTCGCGCGTCAACTGGTAAACGGCTCGGGTACGCTGTTCCTGTTTGCGCGCGACCTGCGCTTGTCGTTCCGCTTGCAGCGCGAGCGCGGCGATGACGTTGCCGACCACTAGGATGACCAAGAAGGTAAATAGGTAGCGGATGTCGGCCACGCCGACCGTGCCGAAAGGCGGGATGAAAAAGAAATCGAAGCAGGCGACGCCCAAGACCGAGGCGAGTAGCGATGGCCCGCGCCCAAACCACAGAGCGACGACCACCGTGCCGAGCACGTATAGCATCGCGCTTGATGTTTCGTAGAAGTAGTGGGTTACCGGCCAGGCGATCAGCGTGCAAAGAGCGACCACGGCAACTGCGCCGAGGTAGCGCCACCAACTGCGGCGCCGAGGGGACGAACGATCCTGATGGCGCACAACCTCCTCTACTTGGTCGCGTACCACGTACACGTCGATGCCCGCGTCGTTACGCACCAGGTCGTCGACAAAGCTGTGGCCCAGTCGGTCGCGCCAACGCGGACGACCGGGTTTGCCGACAACGATGCGGTTGACGCCGCGTTGCTTGGCAAAGCGTAGCAATTCCTTCGCCGGTTCGTTACCGGTCAACGTCACCGTCTCTGCACCCAGGCCCTCCGCAAGGCGCAGCGTGTCAAAGAGGCGATCCCGGGCTTCGGCCGAACGCGATCCTGCGCCGGGTGTCTCGACGTACGCCGCGATCCACGCGGCGTGCAGGCGATCCGCCAGGCGGCGGGCGGCGCGCACGACACGCGGCGCGAACGGGCTCGGACTGACCGCAACGAGCAGACGCTCGGCGAGCGGCGAAGTCTCCCCGGGCGCGGAGGTCAGTCGGAAACTCTCGCGCTGCGCCTCGACGCGATCCGCCATGCGACGCAGGGCCAGTTCCCGCAAGGCGATGAGGTGGCCCTTGGTAAAGAAGTTTTCCAGCGCCCGTTCAGTCTGCGCGGGGATGTAGACCTTACCCTCGCGCAGCCGCTGCAACAGATCGTCGGGCGTGATGTCGACGAGTTCCACGTCGTCCGCTTGATCGAAGATCGTGTCCGGCACCGTTTCGCGCACAGACACGCCGGTCAACTGCGCCACCAGATCACCGACGCTCTCCAGGTGCTGAACGTTGACGGTCGTGTACACGCTGATCCCGGCGTCCAGCAGCTCTCGAACATCCTGCCAGCGCTTCGTGTGCCAGACTCCGGGCGCGTTCGTATGGGCGAGTTCATCGACCAGGACTATAGCCGGACGGCGTTTGATGGCCGCTTCGAGGTCGAACTCGTTGAGCGTGATGCCGCGGTACAAGGATTCCTTGCGCGGGAGAACGTCTAGGCCGGCCAGCAGCTTCTCGGTCTCGGCGCGTCCATGCGTCTCCACGACGCCGATCACTACATCGACACCATCGGCCCGTCTACGTTGGGCATCTTCCAGCATGGCGTAGGTCTTGCCGACCCCGGCGTTCGCCCCGAAGAAGACCTTCAGCTTGCCTCGCACGGCAGACTTGTCCTCGGCCTTTGAGGCCGCGAGCAAGGCGTCGGGATCGGGGCGAGAAGGCTCCATGTACAACCTCATCGGTCAGGGCGCGAGCGAACACCGTCCAGCATCAGATTGACGCACAATACGTTGACCCTTGGTTCGCCAAGAAAGCCATATTGCCGCTGCGCGGTGCAGCGCACAACCGCACCCCGAACGGCGGCCTTGTCCACCCCGCGTTCTCGCGCGATGCGGGCAACCTGATAGGCCGCAGCGGCGGGCGATATATCGGGGTCGAGACCGGAGGCGGAGGCAGTAACCAGATCAGCGGGAACCGTGGCCGTGTTGCCCGGGTCGGCGGCACGAAGCGCGGTGACGCGCTCGGCCACGGACTTGGCCAGCGCCGGATTGGTCGGCCCCAGGTTCGACCCGGAAGACGACGCCGCGTTGTAAGAGTAAGGCGCAGTGGCCGAGGGCCGGCCCCAGAGGTATTTCGGATCGTCGAACGGTTGGCCAATGAGGTGTGAGCCCACGGCTCGTTCGCCGACCGTCATGATGCTGCCGTTTGCCTGAAAGGGGAAGAGAAGCTGCGCTACCCCGGCAATGGCCAACGGGTAGGCCAGGCCGACAACAACCGTCAGCGCCAGGAAAACCACGATGGTCGAACGCAACAAGGCGTTCATGGGACAACTCCTTACGCCATCCCCAACCCGGATAGCGCCAGGTCGATGAGCTTGATGCCGATGAACGGGGCAACGATGCCGCCGACGCCGTAGATCATCAGATGGCGAAACAACAGCCGCGCCGCGCCAATGGGGCGGAACCGTACGCCGCGCAACGCCAGTGGCACCAGGGCGATCAGGATCAGCGCATTGAAGATCACGGCGGACAGCACCGCGCTTCGCGGTGTGGCCAGCCCCATGACATTGAGCGCGCCGAGGGCGGGGTAGGTCGTGGCGAAGGCCGCCGGGATGATGGCGAAGAACTTGGCCACGTCGTTGGCGATACTGAACGTGGTCAGTGCCCCGCGCGTCATGAGCATCTGCTTGCCGATCCGCACTACGTCCAGCAGCTTGGTCGGGTTGCTGTCCAGGTCGACCATGTTCCCGGCTTCCTTGGCGGCCTGCGTGCCGGTGTTCATCGCGACCGCGACATCGGCCTGCGCTAGAGCCGGAGCGTCGTTCGTGCCGTCGCCGGTCATGGCGACCAGATGTCCTTGACCTTGCAGCGAGCGGATGAGGGCGAGCTTGGTCTCCGGCGTTGCTTGGGCATGGAAGTCATCGACGCCCGCCTCGGCGGCGATGGCCGCCGCGGTCAGCGGGTTGTCGCCGGTGACCATGATCGTCTTGATACCCATGCGCCGCAGGTCGCCGAACCGTTCTCGGATTCCGCCTTTGACGATGTCCTTCAACTCGATCACGCCCAGCACGTGGTTGTCGCGCGCGACGACCAGCGGCGTTCCGCCCTGCCGCGCGATGCTGTCAACCGCCTGTTCCGCGCGCACCGGGAAAATGCCGCCACGAGTTTCGACGTAGCTGCGTAGCGCGTCGGCGGAGCCCTTGCGCAACGAGTATCCGTCTACATCCACGCCGCTCATCCGCGTCTGGGCGGAAAACGGTACGAACCGAGCGTGAAGCGCCTGCACGTCTCGCTCACGCAAGCCATACTTCTCCTTGGCCAGCACAACGATGCTACGGCCTTCCGGCGTCTCGTCCGCTAGCGAGGCGAGTTGGGCGGCATCGGCGAGTTGCGGCTCCGTTGCGCCGTCCACTGGTATCATCGAAGCCGCGTGTCGGTTGCCCAACGTGATCGTGCCGGTCTTGTCCAGCAGCAGCACGTCCACGTCTCCCGCGGCCTCCACGGCGCGGCCGGAGGCGGCCATCACGTTCGCGCGCAACAGGCGGTCGATCCCGGCGATGCCAATGGCGGAGAGTAAGCCGCCGATGGTCGTCGGGATCAGGCACACGAGCAGAGCGACGAGCACGGTGATCGAGACCACTTCGCCCCGGCCGCTGGACTCGACGGCAAACAATGAGAAGGGTCGCAGGGTGGCCGTCACGAGCAGGAAGATCAGGGTCAACGCGGCGAGCAGTATGGCCAGGGCGATCTCGTTTGGTGTGCGCCGACGCTTTGCCCCCTCGACCATGCCGATCATGCGGTCGAGAAAGCTCTCGCCGGCGTTGGCGGTCACCCGCACGATGATCCAGTCCGACAACACGCGCGTGCCACCGGTGACCGCGCTGCGGTCTCCGCCGCTCTCGCGGATGACTGGCGCACTCTCGCCGGTGACGGCACTCTCGTCCACGGACGCAACGCCCTCGATCACCTCGCCGTCGGTCGGAATGACGTTTCCCGCCTCGACCAGGATCACGTCGTCCTTCCGCAGGTCGGTTCCGAGGATCACGTCATAGGTTGCTCGGAGCGCCGCGGTATCGACGCCCGGGCGGTACGCGCGCAGCCGCTTGCCGTACACGTCTTGCCGCGCCCGGCGCAGCGCGTCGGTCTGGGCCTTGCCGCGGCTCTCCGCGACGGCCTCGGCGAAATTGGCGAACAGGATTGTGAACCAGAGCCAGATCGAGATGTGCAAAACGAACGCCGGGGGCGCTTCGCTTGGGCCGTGCAGGGCCTCGACGAACAAGATCGTGGTCAACGCAGCTCCGACCTCTACGACAAACATGACGGGGTTGCGTACGAGGTAGCGGGGGTCGAGGCGGATGAAGGAGGCGATCACCGCATCAAAAATCATCTTCTTGTTCAGCGAAACCGTTTTGGCGTTGAGCGACATATACGACTCCATCCCCGGCGGGCTAGCGCCCGATCACGGCGAAGTGCTCGGCAATCGGGCCTAGCGCGAGCGCCGGGAAAAACGTGAGCGCACCAACCAGAAGAACAACGCCGATCAGCAGTCCGACAAAGAGCGGCGTGTGCGTCGGCAGCGTCCCCGAACTGGCCGGTACGATGTTCTTGCGTACGAGCGATCCGGCCAGAGCCAGCACCGGCACCGCGAGCGCAAAGCGACCGAAGATCATCGCCAGACCGAGCATGAGGTTGTAGAAAAGGTTGTTTGTCGCCAGGCCGGCGAACGCGCTGCCGTTGTTGTTTCCCGCCGATGAGAAGGCATATAGGACTTCCGAAAAGCCGTGCGGGCCGGGGTTGGCGATGGCGCTCTTACCTGACGGAACCAACACGGCGGCAGCGGTGCCCAGCAGCACCAGCGCGACCGGGATGAGGATGACGAGCGAGGCCATCTTCATCTCGTACGCCTCGATCTTCTTGCCGAGATACTCTGGCGTTCGTCCGATCATGAGGCCCGCGATGAAGACGGCGACGACGACGAACATGAGCATCCCGTACAGCCCCGACCCGACGCCGCCGAAGACGACCTCGCCAAGTTGGATCAGCGCCATCGGCACCAGTCCCGCGAGCGGCATGAGTGAGTCGTGCATCGAGTTCACGGAGCCGTTGGAGGCGGCGGTCGTCGCCGTGGCCCAGAGCACGCTGTTGGCGACGCCGACACGAACCTCTTTGCCTTCCATGTTGCCCATCGCGCCGTTTACGCCGAGGGCGGACAACTGCGGGCTGCCCGCCGACTCAGCCCACAGCGCAGCGGCCAGCGCGCCGACGAAGATGACGAGCATGGCGGCGAGCAGCGCCCAGCCCTGCCGGGTGTCGCCGACCATGCGCCCGTAGGTGTAGGTAAGGGCAGCCGGGACGAGCAGGATCGCCAGCATCTCCAGAAAGTCGGTCAGCGGCGTCGGGTTCTCAAGCGGGTGGGCCGAGTTCACGTTGAAGTACCCGCCGCCGTTGGTACCGAGCTGCTTGATCGCGACCTGCGAGGCCACTGGGCCGACCGAGATGGTCTGCTCGGCGATGGGGTGCCCCGGCGCGCCGGTGATCGGTTCAAGCAGAGTGACAGTCTTATCGGGGCGGAACGTCTGCACCACGCCTTGGCTGACCAGCGCGACAGCGAGCACGATGGCTAACGGTAGGAAGATGTAGAGCGTGCCGCGCACGAGGTCGACCCAGAAGTTGCCGATGGTCTTGCCGGATCGACGGCGCAGGCCGCGGATGAGCGCGATCAGCACGGCAACGCCTGAGGCCGCGGACACGAAGTTCTGGACGCCGAGGCCGAACATCTGCGTCAGGCGGCTCAAGGTGGTCTCGCCGCCGTACGACTGCCAGTTCGTGTTGGTGGCGAAGCTCACCGCGGTGTTGAAGGCGAGGTCCGGCGCGACCGCCCCGAGATGCTGCGGGTTCAGGGGCAGCCAACCTTGCAGCCGTTGAAGGCCGTATACCGCCAGCGCGCCGACAAGGTTGAAGGCCAACATCGCCACGGCGTAGGTCTTCCAGTCCATCTCCGTGTCGCGGCGGACGCCGGCCAGGCGATAGATGAGGCGCTCCAACCAGCCCAACGGCCGTTCCAGAAACAAGCGCTCGCCTTCGTACACCCGAGCCATGTAGGCCCCGAGCGGCTTCACGGTGGCGATCAGCACCGCGAGGTAGATACCGATCTGAAGTAGCCCGTACTCGTTCATGAGAAATACTCCGGCTTGAGCAGGGCCACCGTGAGATAGATCAGGAGCCCGACCGTGAGTAACAGTCCGAGGGCGTCCATGTTCTCCTCCGTCAGGCCGCCAGGCGGCCGCAAACGCGGATCAGGAGCCACATCGCGCCGAACGCGCCAAGCAACGTCAGGATCATCAAGATGTCCATGTCGCACCTCACGTCGTTCACGATGAAAGGCTAGCGACGCAGACATAAAAACGGGGTCAAAAGAGGGGGCGTAGGTATCAAGAACGCATAAAGACCGGTGGCAGGTCGTCGTGCAAGAGCGCGGCTACTCGGACTTCCTCGGTTCTTTCTTGCGCGAGAGGTACGCGGCTTTCGAGTAGACCCAGATGGTCTTTTTCACGATGGGGCCTGGTGGCACGACGATGAAGTCTCTTGGGGTCGCTCGGTCCGGGGACGGTTTTGACCGTCCCCTTTTTTGTTTCAGTTCGTCAGGTTAGACTACGTCGTCCAACCAACCTTACCGGTGGGGGGCATGAAGCCTCTGGTTTTTACCGCAGCGTTATTATTGATCGCGTTCGTGGCGTCTGCTGACTACGGGGTGCCGTTGGTACTGCCGGGCGTGTCCTCGGCTGCCGACCCGGAAGTTCTCGAGGTCGAAGGCGTCTACTATCTATATGTCACCTCGTCAAACCTCGATTTCAGTTGTTGGTCGAGCACCGATTTGGTCACCTGGACCAACGAAGGCGTCGTGTTTTCTCACCCGGCGGACGGGTCGTGGAATGACTTCAATGTATGGGCGCCGGAAGTACACCAAGATGGCAAGGACTTCTATCTTTACTACGCCGCCAACATGATGCTTGGGGTGGCGCATGCGACAAGCCCAATTGGTCCGTTCGTTGACGTTTACGACCATCCGTTCGTCGGCGGCGGCTACGGCGGGGTGGAGGGCTTGGCGATTGATGCTCACCTTTTCCGCGACGATGACGGACAACTGTACCTTTACTATGCCGGCTACACGCCGTTTTCGTCGATTCGCGTGGTGCCGATGGTCGATATGGTGACGCCGGCCGATGAAGCCCACCGCACGTTGATCGAACCCGGCATCTGGAACTGGGAGATGTTCGTTGCCGAAGGCCCATGGATGGTCAAGCACGATGGTCGCTACTATCTGATGTACAGTGGTTGGGGCGCCGATCGGCCGAACTACGCGGTTGGTTATGCCACCGCCGACGATCCGCTCGGTCCGTTTACCGAGGCGGCGGAAAATCCGATCTTGCATCGCGACAACAAGGCGGAGTTCTACGGTCCGGGTCACAATGGTGTGCTCACTGCGCCCGACGGACAGTTGAAAATCATTTACCATACCAAGCAGTTCGTCACGATTGGTTGGGATCGCGAAATCCGCCTCAACGATCTATGCTTTAGTAACAGCGGTAAAATGTACATTGGTTTTGATGGTTGCATCGGCGGGCCGGACGACGATAACACGGATGACGACCAGACCGACGATGACCAGGCCGATGACTCCCAAGCCGATGACGACGCCGGGAGCGGGGGAGACGAGGAAAAGGACAGCGAATCCGGTTGCGGGTAGCGTCAAGAGTTTTGTGTCAGGAGTAGGGGTGCGTTAGTTCCCTCCTTGT
>CAZEDX010000124.1:0-266 GCA_964511015.1 uncultured bacterium
TGCCGCGCGTCGATGAACCGACTGATCTGCCCTTCGGTCGCGGTGACCTCCTTGAGGACGGCCTTCAGGCGGTCTTCGAACTCGCCGCGGTACTTCGCACCGGCCACCAGCGCGCCCAGGTCGAGCGCCAGCACGCGCTTGTCTTTCAGGCTCTCCGGCACATCGCCGGCGGTGATGCGTTGCGCGATGCCCTCGACGATGGCGGTCTTGCCGACGCCCGGAGCGCCGATCATGACCGGGTTATTCTTGGTGCGGCGCGATAGCAC
>CAZEDX010000124.1:276-9415 GCA_964511015.1 uncultured bacterium
CGCCCGCCGGATCTCCTCGTCGCGGCCGATCACCGGGTCGAGCTTGCCGCGCCGGGCCTGCTCGGTCAGGTCGAGTGTGAAACGCTGCAGCGCCTGGTATTTGTCTTCCGGGTCGGGGTCGGTGACGCGCTGAGTGCCGCGCACCTCCGCCAGCGCGCGCAGCAACGCATCGCTCGTAATGCCGTGCTTACGGAACAGACCATTCAGCGATCCGCCTTTGCCCCCCGCGGCGGCAAGCAACAAGTGTTCGGTAGACACATACTCGTCGCGCATCTGATCGGCTTGTTGCTGAGCCGCGTCGAACAACGCCCCGAGTTCGGCGCCCGCATAGACCTCGGCGCCGGCCACCTTGGGCAACCGATCGAGCAATGTCTGCGTTTCTCGCGCCAGCAGCTCGAAGTTGACGCCGATCTTTTCCAACAGCGGGCGAACCAATCCGCCCTCTTGCGCCAGTAGCGCCGCGAACAGGTGAGCCGCGGTGATTTCCTGGTTGCCGTGTTCGCGCGCCACGCTCTCCGCCGCGGCGATGGCATCGCGCGATTTGACCGTTAGTTTGTCGAAACGAATCATCTTCTTTTCCTCGATAGCCGAACGCGGCCTTAGCTAATAAATAGTGATGAATTAGCTGAGGTCAATGATGCTCATCGGATTTTTGGTCCGGTCCGTCCAGCAAGTGGTCGATCACCCGGTTGAGACGGTCACGCATTTCCCGCGTGTGGCGGCGCATCTCCGGCCAACGCTCCGCCTCCGGAAATTCGCCTTCCTCGCACGCCTCGACCAGCCCGGCCAACGCGTCCTCAAGTTGCTTCCAACTTTTCGCGAAATGAGACAACCGTTTGCGTCCGGCCCCGGGCCGGCGTCGACCTTTTCCCTTGACCATCTCCCGCAGCCGCCGAACCGAAACCTCCTTCTCGGCCGCAATCTCGCCGAGCCGACGGCGTTCGTCGGGGTCAGCCACCTGATAGAGTACGGCATGGTGCGAGGGCGGCAGCGCTTTGGCCTGCGCCGGGGGCAGGAAATGGAAATTGACGGCCACCTGAATGAACCGGCGCAAAGCCGACTCGGGAAACGGTAAATCTGCCCGCTGGCACAGCTTGCGGAACGAGACTTCCTTGTTTGGATTCTGTGAAGTCACCTGCGCCAAGTCGCCATGGAAAAAGTGCTCGATCAGATAGTCGCCGATTTCCCGCGCCCGCAAGGTCAGTTCGGCCTCCATGCCCTCCTTTTTGGTCTGCAGCCAGGCGATGGCTTCATCGACGGTACGCGCCATCGATTTGTCCGGAACGGTGGTCGGGCGCTTGGTCATGGGCGGCTCCGCCTCACTTTGCTAACGTCACCAAAGTAAATATCGGCAAAAAATTGTCAATCGGTTCTTGACGGGTGAACAGGCCGGTCTTATTGATTTCACCGAAATAAGGATACCGCCCCGGGGACAGGCCCCGGGGGAAAACATACGGGGAGACGCCCCGGGAACAAAAGGAGGTTAATCATGGCGATCGTCAGATGGAGCCCGTTCCGGGAACTGAACGCGTTGCAGCGGGAGATGAACCGCCTGTTCGACGAAAGCCTTTTCCGTCCGGACCGTGAGGACTGGGTTGGTGGGGCTTGGGCGCCGCAGGTGGACATCTTCGAAGATGAAAACCAGGTCAAGCTAACCGTGGCTTTGCCCGGCCTGGCCCAGAAGGATGTGAAAGTCAACGTCGAGAATAACGTTCTGACCATCAGCGGCGAACGGCGCCTCGAAAACGAGGAAAAACGCGACAAGTACTCGAGGATCGAACAGTTCTACGGCACGTTCACCCGGTCGTTCACGCTGCCGGCGACCGTCGACTCGACCAAGGCCGAGGCGACCATGTCCAACGGTGTGCTGACGATTTCACTGCCGCGCCGCGAAGAGGCCAAGCCCAAGGCGATTGAAGTCAAAGTCCACTAACTTCCCGGAATCAGGCCGGAAGCGCGAAGGGGGGCAAGGCTCCCCTTCACGCATTTGTGCCATTGATAATTATTTGTTGACAATCCTTCTGTCTTTGCGGCCGAATTGCTTAGATAGACAGTTACCACCAACCAAACATAAAACGAACCGCGCAATGTGAAACGGGAGGGCGAATCCATGAAATCGGCGCGGCGTGTCTTGTGGTTGGTGAACCACTTCGCTACTTTTGATTGGCGGTGGCTGTCACCCGAATTTACAACCGGCGGCAACCCTGCGAATTCTGACATACTTTTTTGCGCGGCCGTGACTTTGTGGTCGCGCAAAACGCTTGCGGTTCCGACTTCCGGTCGTTAAACTCGACTTGAGGGTCACAAAGGTGAGGTTTTCATGAGCCTGACAGTGCGGACGAGCTTGATCTTGATCATGTGCGTTGGCGGCACGTTGTTGTCGATTGCCGCCTTGGTGGGCAAACACTGGATCACCGGGGTGCTGGGCCTGCTGGCCAGCGGAGCGCTCTGGTACAACCATTACCGCTTGTTCATGGTCGACGAAGACTAAACCTCCCTGGCCCGATGCGGTGAACGAAGAGAACCTTTACCGAACAAAGGAGGGACCATGCCGTTCTGTCCCCAATGCCGAACCGAGTACGTGGAAGGCGTGGAAGTGTGTCCCGAGTGCGATGTGGCGTTGACGCACGAGTTGCCCCCCGCGGGTCCGGTGCCAGAAGTGGATTTCGTCGTGCTGACGGAGGGGCAGACGGAAGTGGTGATCAATGTATTGCGGGCCGAACTCGAGGCCGCGAACATTCCCAGCTACGTCTCCGGCGACACGCTGGAGTCGCTGAAAGTGGTGCCCGGCTACGACGCCAAGGTGTTCGTGCCGAAGCAGCACCTGGAACTGGCTCGCGAGATTCTCAACGAGATTCTGAGCGGGCCGCCGCTGGAAGAAGAAGTCGATCTGGAAAGCAAGTATTTCTGCGACGCTTGTGGTGCGGAAGTGCCGTCAGACGCGACGACCTGCCCGGAATGTGGTGAGCTGCTGGAATTCGCCGCCGAAGAAACGGCGGTGTGCGAACACTGCGGCGCGGAGGTGCCGGCCGACGCCTCCGCTTGCCCCGAGTGCGGCAAGTCGTTCGCCAAGAAATAGGCGGCTAACGTTTGGCGGTCTTGCGGGGCCGACCGGGTTTCAGGCCGAACAAGCCAAGCTGAAGGCCGCGGCCGCTGTCGGGCCGCTCGCGCAACAACTTGGCCAGCACGACCGGCTCGACGGCGTGAAAAGCGTCGCATTTGCGGGCGCATTTGTCCACGCAATAGGCCAAATTGCGTTGGCTTTTGGACTTGCTGCGTGGGCATTCGATGAACATCTTTCCTCCGCGGGGCATTCTAGCCCGGTCGAGAGAGAAGACAATGCCGATTTACGAATACGAATGTCAGGATTGCGGTCACGTAACCAGCTTTATGGAAAAGATGTTTGAGCGTCCCCGGCTGTTCGGCCGCCGGCGCCGGTGCGCCAAATGCCGCAGCAAGCGCCTGCAGAAGATCGTTAGTAAGTTCGGTGCCAGCGTGGAACGCAGCCAGACCGAGATGCTCAACGAATTGAAGTCGATGGGTAACGTGCAGTTCGTGCCGCCAACGCCGAAACCGCCCTGGGGCGACGGTCCCCCGCCCGGCGGCTGCCCCTACGAAAAACAGTTCAAGGAAGAGCAGGCCCAGGCGGAAAAGAGGGAACGCGACCGCAAGGCCAAGGAACCGATCGTGGTCTCGTAACCACGCCCGGTTCGACCCCATATCCCTGCGCCCGGTGTACGGAAACCTTGACACTTTGCCGAGCGAATGGGTAGGGTGAGACAACGTCGGCGCCGTGCGGCGCCGTTGCTGGTGGGTGGATGCGCCAAGTCACTCTGATCGCGTTGCCGGTATTGCTGCTGTTGTTGTTGGCCGTTGCGCCGGCGGATGCTCAACGCGACGGCCGCGTGAGTGTCGGCGCAGATGTCGGCGTGCTCTGGCCGCGTTTCGACCGGTCCGACGTGGAGAAGTTCCACACCGAAGCCGGCCTGCTCTATGGTGGACACATCGCCTACGGGTTCACCGAGCACGTGGGCATGCAACTGGGCCTGACCCGGAGTATGCAAGCGGTGGACGTCGGCGGCCACGAACTGAACAACATGGTGATTCAGGAACTCTACGCGCTGATCAACTGGAACTTCCCGCTCGGCGTGTTTCAACCCTTTGTCGGGCTCGGCGGCGGCTACTACCTGATTACGCTTGATCCGCCACTGCCTGACGAAAACAACGCCGGCATGATCCTTTCCGCCGGGACCGACGCGTTGGTGACCGACAACATCTCCGTCGGCCTCTCGGTGCGTTACAGCTACATCTTCGCGCACGAATTCGACTTCGCGCGCGGCATCGCCGGGCTGGCCACCGTGGCCTTCGCCTTCTAGGAGTTGACGACGCGTCGCGTGCTGCCGCTCGTGTTTTTACTGATCGCGCTTGTCGCGGCGTCGGCGCAAGCCGCGGACTTCAAGTTCAACACCGCTCCTGAGGTAGGCTACGTCTGGTTCTTCGCCTACGACAGCCGCGCAACAGCGGTCCGGATCAATCCGGCGTTGTGCTACGGCGGCACCATCTTTCAAATCATCGACTTCGACTGGTCGCGCAACATGGTCTTCGAACTGAACTACCTCTACTCGCTGGTGCAAGGCAGTCAGATCGACTGGGAAAACACCGGCGCGGCCAACGACTTCGAAATGTCCTGGCACCAGGCGGCGGCCAACGTCGGTTACCAGTTCGAAGGCCGGCGCCTGCACCCCTACCTCTCCGGCGGTCTGGGCGCCAGTTTCCTCAGCTACGTCGATCAGGCCAAAAACGAACAGACCGAGCAGGATTTCACGCTCAACCTGGGCGGCGGCGTCGATTACACGGTGTGGGAAACCGGCACCCCGGCGCTCGACCGGTTGGACCTCGGGTTGAGAATTCGTTATTATTATATTTCACAGAAGGCGATCACCGACGTGGCACTTAATGCGGTGTCCATGACGTTGCGCCTGAATTTGCGGTGGTAAGATGCGACGTGCGTGCTTGATTGGACTGGCGCTGTGCGTGGTGGCTTGGGCCGCACCGGCGCTGGCGCTGCAAGAAGGCGATTTCGGGCTGGCCCCCCAGGCCGGCATGGTCACCCTGCCCGGCTCGCTAGGCGGCCTGTTCGCGGCGGACTTTGCTTACGGTGCCGGCGTGGGCTATGGCTTCACCAACGTCATTGGCCTCGAAGCCGATTTCCTCTATAGCGTGCAGGAAGAGTTGGAAAAGAAAGAAACCGGCACGCTGACGCTGACCAACTTCGTCGCCGGCATCGGCCCGCGTTTCAACTGGCACGGCCAATACGGCGTGCTGTACGCCAGCCTGCAGGCGGCCGTCACATTTCTAGACTACCGCGCCCGGTGGGCGGTCGGCGACCGCAGCATGGTCGACGAAGAAGGCGCGCACGGCTTTGGCGGCTTGCTGTTGCTCGGCGGTGATGTCTTCATCGCCAACGGCGCGACCCTCGGCTTGGCTGCTTGCGGCGGCGGCTTCGCGTCAAACCTCAAATACCGCCATCTTGACGAAAGCAGCGGTGAAGCCGGCGCTTTTGGCTATGTCACCGGCCTGCTGCGCTTTACCATTCTGTTCTGAGCATCGGCAAGATTCAGTCGCGCCGGTAGCTGACCATCGTGGCCAACGTCTGCGCCGCGCGTTCGGCCGTCGGATACACCGGTACGAACGAACCGTAGGTGCTGGCCACCAACTCGCAGAAATGCGGATAGCCGATGTGCGAAATGAGCACCGGCATGCGCTGCCCGCCCGCGCGCAGATCGTCCGGACTGCCCAGCAATCCTTCGATGCCGCCCGGCATGCTGAAGAACTCCCGCACCGCCCCCCACGGAATCGCGATGTGCAGCAGCAACGCATCAACCTGCGGATCCGCCAGCACGGCGGCAATCGCATCGCGATAAATACCCGACGGCCCCAGGTCGAGCGGATTGCCGATCGTCATCCAGGACGGTGCCAGCGCCCGGATGCGCGCCGCCGTCTCCGGCGTGAACTGTGCCAGCGTCAGCCCCTGCGCGTCGATGATATCGGTGGCCAGAATGCCCTGGCTGCCCGAGGTGGTGATCATGGCCACGCGATTGCCATGGGGCGCCGGACAGGCGTCGAACGCGCGGGCCAGGTCGG
The DNA here is from genome assembly GCA_964511015.1 of uncultured bacterium. Lineage (GTDB taxonomy): Bacteria > Lernaellota > Lernaellaia > Lernaellales > Lernaellaceae > FEN-1099. The sequence continues at coordinate 6,421 of CAZEDX010000124.1, forward strand.
TCAGGTGCTCGAGCGACCGCGCGCGGATGCCGCCGGCCTGGCGCAGCGCGCCATCGAACACGGCGTCGGCGCCGGCCATGCTGGCGGTGTGGCTGCCGACCGCCTTCGCCCCCGCCGCCGTGCGTCCGCCCTTCAGCACCACCACCGGTTTGCGCCGGCGGCAATAGTCGACCGCGGCCAGGAACCGGCTGCCGTCGGCCACGCCTTCGAGGTACATTGCGACCACAGTGGTCGCCGGGTCATCGGCCAGGAAGAACAGAAAGTCGGCCTCGTTCAGGTCGCAGCGGTTGCCGAGGGTGATCGCCTTGGACAGGCGCATATGCTGCCGCGGCGCCCAGTCGAGCAAGATGCTGCCGAACACGCCGCTCTGCGCAATGAGCGCGACGCCGCCGGGCTGCAAGCTTTCGTCGAGCACTTCGGTCGAGGCGAAATGGGTGGTCGTGTCGACCACGCCCACGCAGTTCGGCCCCAGCACCCGCACGCCGGCGCGCCGCGCGCGCGACGTCAGTTCGTGCTGCAGTTCCACGCCTGCCGGACCCGCCTCGGCGAAGCCGGCGCTTTCCACAATGGCCAGCCGGCAGTCGATGGCGGCCAGTTGGTCGATCGTCTCCAGCACCGCCGGCGCCGGAATCGCGATGATGGCCAGATCGAACGGCCCGTCGGCCGCGGCGGCGGCAATCGTCGCATGTGTCGGCCGTCCGAATACGGTCCGTCCCGACGGATTGACCATCGTCAAGCGCTCGGCGTAGCCGTGTTCGAGCAGATACCGCGCAATGCCAGCGGAAAACAATACGCGGTCGCTGGCGCCGACCAGCAGCACGCGCGTGGGATCGAACAGTCTCTGCAGCTGCGGTTCAGTCATAATCGATTCTGGTCCCGTTGCCTGATCCATTAATTAATAGAACAGGGCGGCCGAAGCCGCCCCGTTTCCCCACTTACCGGGTTAGCAGCCGCAACCGCCGCTGTCGCCGCTGTCATCGTCATCGTCGTCCGCCACGGTGTCGTCATCGGTCGCGTCGTCGTCGAGCACGTCGTCGTCCGACACATCATCGTCGGTTACGTCGTCGTCCACCGTCGTGTCGTCGTCGACTGCCGTGTCGTCGTCGACTGCCGTATCGTCGTCGACGGCCGTGTCGTCATCAACGGTGTCGTCATCGCCCGCGGTCACAACAATGTAGTTCCAACGCGTGCGCGTATTCGAACCGCCGGGGCCGTGCACGGTCAGGCGGACGGTGTACTTGCCCGGGTTCTGGTAGGTGTGCAGCGGGTTGGCTTCGGCCGAATTCTGGCCGTCGCCGAACTGCCACAGGTACGTATCGATGTTGCCGGTCGACTCGTCGGCGAACTGCACATCCAGCGGCGCGCCGCCGGTCACCGGCGAGCCGGAAAACTCGGCCGTCGGCGGCAACTCGACGACGTTGATGTAGTCTTCGCGCACCATGGTGTCGGAATCGGCGCCGGCATGCACGGTGAGGGTCACGGTGTAGCTGCCGACGTCGGCGTATTCGTGGCTCGGATTCTGCTCGGTCGAGGTGGAACCGTCGCCGAAGTCCCACTCCCAGCTATCCGGGTTGCCGGTGGACTGGTCGGTGAACTGCACGGTCAGCGGATAGCCGCCGTAGGTCGGCGTGCCGCTGAAGCTGGCCAGGAAGACCGGCGTGCCGACGGCGTCGAGGTGCAATCCATCGGCCGCCGCGTTGCCGGCGCGCTCGTCGGTCGTGTCGAGGATCTTCACGTAGCGCACGCTGGTCAGGCCGGTGCCGGTCAGATCGAAGCCCGCGGTGCCCGCCGCGCTGCCGATCGTCGTCCACGGCCCTTTCCAGGAGTTGCTGCCGTAAAGCGTGAACGCGTTGCCGCTGCCGGAATCGTAGACCACGATGTCTTCTCCGGCGCCGTTGGCGATGCCGTCCGGGCCCAGATCGAGCACCATGTAGCCGCCGCTGCCGATCGCGACGTACTCGCCGTCGGGCCGGCCCAGCGCGTTGAAGGCCAGCGTGTCTTCCGAATCGGCGTCGTTGTTGTACGCCACCAGAATGCGGTAGGCGTTCGTCTGCGGCTCGGCCGAGGCCGTCAACTCGACATTCAGGTTGGTCGGCGCGCCGTTCACGATGGTCACCGTGGTGTTGTAGTCCTCGTAGCCGTTGGCCGACACGCGCACATCGTACGTGCCGGGGCGCAGGTATTTGTGGAAGTCGCCGACTTCATAGTCGGAGAAGGTGTACCACTTGTTCTCGACCCAGATATTGGCGGCCAGCGGGTCGCCGGTGTCGGCGTCGGTCACCGTGCCGTGCAGGCCGTTGCCGACCTCCTCCATCAGCCAGGTCAGGGCGGGGAAGTGGTCTTCCGCCACGCTGATCGCTTCGGAGAAGGTGCATTCCTTGGTATAGGTCATTTCGGGGCTCATACCCATCATGCCGTGCGCGCCGTACATAACATCCATGCTGGTGCCCAGGCATTGGTAGAGGCCCGGATAGGTCTGCGTCCAGTCGGTGAAGTTCGGGTCTTCACAATTGTTCGGATAGACGTACTGCGAGGCGATCCAATCCATTTCGGTGTCGTCCAGCGGCTCCGAGCCGGTGTAGCCCCAGGCGTAAAGATAGAGCACCGTGCCGCTGTGGCCGGCCTCGCCGGCGACAAACGGTTGGCTGCGCGCCAGCACTTCGCCCTGCGCTTCGGTTTCCGGCTCGCTGTACGGGCCGTCGCCGGGGTTGTATTCCCAACTGACCCACATAAAACCGAAGTTGCGGTTCAGGTCGACGCCGTTGTTGTTGTAACGGCTGCGACCCCAAGTACCGCTCTGGTTGCCGTCGGGGTTCGACAACGGAATGATGAAGACCTCGCGGCTGTTTACCAGCGCGGTGATGTCGGGGTCGGTGCCGTACTGCGTGACCATCCTTTGAACGAAATAGGCCATCGTGATGTAGCCGACAATCTCGTCGCCGTGAATGTTGTATTCGAAATACAGCGCCGGTTCGTTCTCGTTGGTGTCGACGTT
>CAZEDX010000125.1:0-9335 GCA_964511015.1 uncultured bacterium
ATTTACTACAAAGTCTTTTTCCGGATTTCGAACACGTGTCCAGAAATCGAACAACACGATGGAATGACAAGTGATATCTACAACCGGCAGTTGATGATGCACACAAATACAACTATCTACTAATTGCATCTGATTGTATCGTGCCGCGGCGCGTTGCGCGCACATGGAGTATACGAAAGTGCGTCATCCCTACAGATTCGGTAGCCAAAAAAAAGGGCGAGCCTTGCGGCCCGCCCCTCGTGCGAAACGCGTTTCGCTTAGAGCGTGTTCCACCAGTCGGCGGCGTTCAGGCTCGCTTGGCGCATTTTGATCTTCACCGGCAGCGGCAACGGGATGTTGATGTTGATGATCGGGATGGTCAGATTCATCGTCATCGTCGCGTTGCTGGTGATGTCGGCCACCATGCGGCCGTCGGCGGTGAAGCCCAGCAGGCCGACCGCTTCCAGGCCCAGGTTGTGATCTAGCATGCTGTTGAAGGTAGTGTTGTCCAACGTCATGTAGGTGTCCATCGTGATGTTCATCTGGGGCAGCCCTTCCGGCGACTCGACGGTAGGCGCGTTACCCGCCGCCGCGAAGTCGATCAGAATACGGCCCATCGGCGCCAGCAGACCGCTCGGCATATCCTTCAGCGCCTCTTCGGCGGCATCGGGCCCGAGCAGATCCATGATCAGGTCGATGATCGCGCCCAGATCCATCTGCGTGCTGGTGGCCCACAGGGCGTTGCCCACAACCATGATGATGTCCATGTACGCGTTGCCTTCCACGTCGTAGTCCAGGCCGCGCACGTAGGACACGATATAGCCGTTGGAATAGCTCTTTTGCGGGATCAGGAAGATCTTGAAGTAGTTGTTCGACGGGTCGGGTTCGGTTTCGGTGTTGTCGATGTAGCCCGAACCATCGCGGTCGACAAACGGATCGGCGGCGAGAATGAGCTGCTGCCAGGTGTTCGCGCCCGCGGCGACGAAGTCGATCCAACGTTCGGTCACCCCCGGCGGGCCGCCGGCAACGTGGTCGCGATCGAGGTCGAGCGCGACGCCGTCGAGGTTGGTAATGCGATCGCTCAGAATGATGCGGTAGTAGTGGCCCGCGGTGAGCGGCTCGTTCGGGTAGAACGTGTAGCGGTACCACTGCTTGACCAACGTGCCTTGCACCGTCAGTTCACCCGCGCTCAGATCGACAACCCGGAAGGTGTCGCCTAATTCGATCGTGTCCGGATCCATGATCTGGCTGAAGAAGATCTCGAACGGCAGGTGGCCCGGCGCCGGCGGATCGAAGGTCGGGCTCGGGCTGACCGAGGTGATCATCGGCGGCTCGGCGCTGGATTCGATCGAACCGGTGTTGAAGTAGCTGAGCCGATCGCTGGTGGTGGCGTTGCCGAGAATGTCGGCCAAACCGCTGCCCACGCGAATGACATAGGCCGTGTCAGCGGCCAGCGGCGTGCGCGGTCGCACCAATACCTTGGCGGCGTTGACCAGCACGTCGGCGGACACCGCGGCTCCGGCCGTCGTTTGCAGCCGGATCACATCGCGCGCGGTGTTCGCATCCACCGGTTCGTCGAAGACCAGCATAATGTCGTCGCCCAGGCGCACCTGGGTCGCCCCGTTGACCGGTTTGGAGACCTTCAGCTCTGGCGGTGCGGTGTCGGCCGGTAAGTCGAACACTTCCAACGCATCGTGCATTTCAAGACTCATGAACGACGGCATCCGCTCGCCGAGCACGAAGATCTCGCCAACGCCGGCGATCTGCATGATCAGGCGGCCGTCATCCGGATTGACCGACAATTGGCCGAACAACTGCGTGCCCAGAATCTGCTGGGCCATCATCACGTTCGTGTTGTTGTCTTCGGTCACCATCGCCGCGTCCATCGTCAGGCTCAATGCCACCGGCGCGCCCGGTTTGACATTGGCCAGATCCGACGCGCGCATCATGCCGATGGCGTCGGTCAATAGCTGAATCGTGATCTTGCCGGTTTCGAGGCCGGTCGGGATCGCGCCACCCAACGTGGCCGGCAGCGTGGTCGCATACAGCCGCTGTCCGGCGCGGATGGTGAGCGGAATCTGGTCGGCAGGGTTGAACGGCGAGCACTGTTCGATTTCGAGCTGGCCGCTCATGTAAACATACGAGGTGCCCAGCAAGTGGCTGACCACCTTCATCGAGTTGACCGCGTCGCCGGTCAGCGGGTGCGTCGGCAGTTCGGCCGCCGAGGCCGCCGGTTCGCACGAGCTGTATTCACCGGTGGTCGGGCAATTCTCGGCGTAGATCGTCGCGTGCGGATAGGTACTCTTCACCTCGTAGGTGTAGGACACGTCGGTCAACAACCGTTCGCCGCCGGCATCTTTGAGCTCGCCGGTGACGGTGAACGTGTAGGTGCCGGGCGCCAGGTCCTCGGCCGGGTCGAAGACGATCTGCGAAGTCCGAGTGAAAACCTTGCCGTCGACCAGGTCACCCTCGGCATCGGTGAACAACACGGTGTCACCGTAGGTCACGGAACGCTGGTCGAGCGGTTCGGAGAAGTAGATGCGGAAGTTGTGAATGTCCAGCGCCTGTTCGGTGTCGGGATTCGGAGAGACGCTGGTAACGTACATTTCCTGATGCGCCTGCGGCCGATCGGCCTCGGTGTCGAAGGCCACGAAAAAGCCTTCGGCCGGCACCGCGGCCACTTCCCCGGTGGTGGATTTCACACTGGCTTGCACGGTCAGCTCATGACGGCTGAGCGGGGCCAGCGGCATGCTCGGGGTGATGACCAACGTCGCGCCGGAAACCTTGACGTCGATCGGCACTTCCGAGAGCGTGTTGTCTTCGTTGACGCGTTTCAGCGAAACCTGTCCCGCGCCGGTGTTTGGATCGATCGGAAGGTTGTAATGGACCATCAAGCCGCCGGTGAGGGGAATCTCAGTGGCGCCATGCGGCGGGTAGGTGTAGGTGACCGTGAACGGCGCGGACGGCTTGAAGCCCTCAACCGGGGCCTCATAGTCAGAAGCGCAGCCGAGCGGTACCAACAGCACAACCAGTGCCGCGGCCCACAGCAGAAGCGTAGTGTGTCGTTTCATGTTGCCACCCCTTCCGCGCTAGAAGCGGATCGACGTCGAGAAGATGCCGCCGTTCAACATGCCGGAGCTTTCAAACTCCTCGCCATCCGAAGTTTCCAACGTGATCGGCACCAGGTAGTGCATGAAGTAGGCCGCACTGAAGCTGATCGGCGTGCCCAGGCCGGGCGCGTCGTACCAATCGTAGCCGAGGCCTAACGCGATGATGTGCTTGTCGTTGTCGAGGATCACATTGCCCGAGGTTCCGGGGGTGCTGACCGGGGTCTGCTCGTAGCCGTAGCCGGCCCGCAGGTTCAGGTGCGAATAGGGCTCGAATTCAAAACCGATGCGCGGTACGTACGTGTCGTGGAAGTCGATGACCGTCGCCTTGCGCGGCAGGTCGTCTTCGCTGACCGTTTCGTCGAAGTCGCCCCAGTTGTACCACGCGCCTTCCGCCGCGATCCGGAAGGTTTCCAGCACACGCCAGTTGACGCCGACCGCGACGCGGTGCGGATTGTAGTTGTCTTTGAACAACAGGTTCATCGGCAGATCGGCCAGCGGGCTGCTGCCCACCGTCGCGGTCGCCTGAACGACGATCGGGCCGAACTCGCCGGTGTTGCGGCCGTGGAAAGCGATACCAACATCGACCGGCTTGAAGTGTAAGAAGATCGACGCCATCGGCGCGATCGCCGTGTCGGTGTCGAGAGTCATGCCTTCATGCGAGGTGTTGCCGGCCAGGTCGGTATTCAGCACCATGCCGTTGCTGGCATGCAACGTAGTCAACGCGCCGCCGCCGAGGAACAGCCAGTCGGTGATGCCAAAGCCCAAGGTCAGGTTCAGCAAAAACGAGGCCGGGCCGTAACGGTAGTAGTAGCCCTCGCCCACCTGCATGTCGTAGAAGCGGATGAAGGCCTTGCCATTTTCATCCAGCGCGATGTTCAAACCCAACGAAATCGGGAAATCCGACTTGAACAGCTTGTTCAGCTTCAACGCGAAGCTGGTCTGAATCATCTGGTTGGACGTATCGAAGGTGAACTTATCGCCGTCGGCCGGCCCACCCTCGAAGTTTGGCGCCGCATAAAGGTAGCTGAGCAAAATTTCTGAATTCTCGAGCAAGGGCATCGCGGCCGGGTTGTAGAAGGCGCACGATGCGTCAGAGCTCATGGCGGTGTAAGCGGACCCCATGGCGATGCCGCGGGCGCCCAAGCCGTAGCTGAACGGCGGCGAACCGAGCCCGGCGTAGGCGGCCAAAGGCATCAGAACCATCGCAACGGCCAGTGCGCAAGTGATAGCAAACCGTTTCACAACCTTCCTCCTTACCTGCATTGGATTTGAATGCAAATGCCCTAGGTGTTGAATAGTCTTCAGCTTCAGTGGAGAACTCGACTGCATGCTATGGACCTGTTCAACAGAATAGATAGAAAAAAATTATCACGCGGCTCGGAATCGTGTCAAACTAAATAATGCCTTCCGGGGCAAAAAAGCCGAGTCAGGCAAGGGGGTTGCCGCCAGCGGACTCGGTAAGTCCCCACCCCGGCCGCCGACATAAAAATTCGGCACGAAGGCCGACGGAGGCCGCAAAAAATCTTGGAATGCTGCCCGGTTTCGGATACACTATCGTGCAATCTGGGGGTTTTGGTGAATCACCACGCTGTTCTGCTCGTTGTTGACGTCCAAAACGACTTCTGTCCAGGTGGGGCGCTGGGCGTGCGCCACGGAGACCAGATCATTCCCGTGATCAATCGTCTGGCCAAACGATTCGCGCACGTCATTCTGACACAAGACTGGCACCCGCGCGGGCACCGGTCGTTCGTTTCCTCCCACTCCGGCCGCCTGCCGTACGACCAGGTCACGCTATCTTACGGCCAGCAAATCCTGTGGCCTGACCACTGCGTGCAAGGCAGCAGCGGGGCCGAGTTTCATGCCGACCTGAAGATTCCACAAGCCGAGTTGGTGCTGCGCAAGGGCTACAACCGCGACATCGACTCCTACTCGGCCTTCTTCGAAAACGACCGCAAAACCTCGACCGGCTTGGCCGGCTATCTGCGCGACCGCGGTCTCAACCGCCTCTATCTCGCCGGCCTGGCGACCGACTTCTGTGTGCTGTATTCGGCCCTCGACGCGCGCGACCTGGGCTTCGAGGTATTCGTGGTCGAAGACGCCGTGCGCGGCATCGACGTGCTCGGTTCGCTGGCCGAGGCGTGGCGCTCGATGGAAAAAGCCGGCGTCGTCCGTGTTACCGAGGCCGACCTGAAGCTCGACTAAACCGCGAGGCTTACCATGCCTCAACCACCGCCCGCCCTGCTTGCCGATCTCTACGAACTGACCATGCTGCGAGGCTATCACGCGCGGGGCATGCATCGGCGCGAGGCGTGCTTCGATCTGTTCTTCCGCCGCCCGCCCTTCGGCGGCGGCTACGCGGTGTGCGCCGGACTGGCCGACGCGCTGGCGTATCTGGCCGAACTGCACTTTACCGCCGACGAGCTGGCGTATCTGGCGACCACCGGCCTGTTCGACGAGCGATTCCTGGCCCACCTGCGCGACCTGCGCTTCACCGGCGAGGTGTACGCTATCGCCGAAGGCGAACCGGTCTTCCCCGGCGAACCGCTGCTGCGGGTGCACGCGGCGCTGGAAGAGGCGCAACTGGTCGAGACGGCGCTGGTGAACCTCGTCGGCTTCCAGACGCTGGTCGCGACGAAAGCCGCCCGCATCTGTCAAGTAGCCGGCACCGACCGTGTGATCGAATTCGGCCTGCGCCGCGCGCCAGGGCCTGATGGCGGACTCTCCGCCTCGCGCGCCGCATTCGTCGGCGGCTGCGCGGCCACGTCCAACGTCGAAGCCGGCCGGCGCTGGGGCCTGCCGGTGCGCGGCACGCACGCCCATTCGTGGGTGCTCGCCTTCCCGACCGAACTCGCCGCCTTCCGCGCCTATGCCGCGACGTATCCGGACGATTGCATCTTGCTGGTCGACACCTACGACACGCTGGCCAGCGGCGTACCCAACGCGATTCGCGTCGCCCAGGAAATGCGGGCCGGCGGCCACCGGCTCAACGCGATCCGCCTCGACAGCGGCGATTCGGCGGCGCTGGCGCGCGAGGCGCGGTGGATGCTCGACGCGGCGGAGCTGCCCGACGTGCGCATCGTCTGCTCGGGCGATCTCGACGAATACGCGATTCGCGAATTGAAGCGGCAGGGCGCGCCAATCGACACCTTCGGCGTCGGCACGCGGCTGGTGACGGCGCATGACGACCCGTCGCTGACGGCGGTCTACAAAATGGCTGCACTGCGCGACGAGCAAGGCGCATGGTCGGCAACGATGAAGCTGTCGGACGAACGCGAGAAGGCCACCCTGCCCGGCATCAAACAGGTCTGGCGATCGTTCGACGAAGCCGGAACGATGTGCGGCGACCGGATCGAACTGGAAGACCCGGTTTCCGCCCTCCAGCCCCCGAACTCCCGGCCCTTGCTCACTCGCGTGATGGCTGGTGGCCGCCCGCTCGCCGCGGCGCCGCCGCTCGCGGAGATCCGTGCGCGCACGCTGCGCAACCTGGCGTTGCTGCCCGAGGCCGTGCGGCGGCTGGAAAACCCGGCGCCCTACCCGGTGACGCTCGGGCCGGCGCTTGTGCAGGAACAGGCGCGGCTGCGGGCCCGGGCCGCTAACCGCTCGGGTTAGCCCCAAGACCCGTCTCTTCGGAAGTGCATGACTGCCTCACCGGGCTTGCCTAACCCCGCCCCTTTCTGCTAACAGTGCCGGAACTCTTGGCCGGAGTCATTTTGCGCAAGTTGTTGTTGCTCGCGTTCGCGCTGTTTGCATTTCCGGCATTGGCGTCGGCGCAGTCCATTCCCAGCGCCGCCAGCCTGCCCACCGGCCACCGGCCGAACAGCCTGCACATCTTCGACGGCGTGGCGATCGGCGTGAACCCGCTGGTGCTCGGCGACCAGCTCAAGGTCTACTACAAGATGCCGTGGGGCGAAGGCCGCACGCTGCTGACCAGCGACAGCCACTGGCGCGTGGGTTTCAACGGCACGTTCAGCCCAACCTACGTCCGGCCGGCGGTGATGATCGGTGTCTCGCCGCTGCTGATTCTGGACATCGACCTTCACTATGGCCCGGCCTTCAACATGTCGAACTACTATTTCGACTCGGTCGACGACAACTACGACGCGCAGAACTTCAAGCGCCGAGAGCAATCGTTCGGCATCTTCCACCAGACGACCGCCAACACCACGCTCAAAGCGGCGGTCGGCCCGGTCGCCGTGCTGGAGATGTTCGACGCCGAACACTTCGACGCGCCGCAGCCCTACTTCAACTGGGAAACCGGCGCCCTGCTCGAAGACGGCTATACGATTCGGTCGAAGACGTTTCTGCTCTACGAGTTCGTGGCCAACTGGCGCGTGTTCGTCAACTACGAATGGTTCCGCTACTTTGGCAGCGACTACCAAACCCAGCTCGTCTCGGCCGGCGTGTTCCTGGCCGAACTGCCGTGGCATACGAACCTAATGATCCAGAACGGCTATCACGTCCAGAACCCACAGTTCAATGGCTACAAGTACTGGGCCGCGATGTTCCGTGAATGGGATTTCCCATGCCGCGACCACCAATCCGCTGTGTCCGCCGGCTTGCGGCAGGGAGCTTCTCCCGAAGAGAACCGCTAGCGTCATCGCCGTAAGGGCTTGCGGCGGAGTGCGCTTGGTGTTTGGACAATCGTTTCGAGTTAATTACGAATAGGAATCATAGGACTGATAGGACTGATGGGATTCGGGTTCCGGGTCTGCAGCGTCCGACCTACAGTCTACGGTCTACAGCCTAAAGCCTTCTTTCCCCTCAGCACCCGCAGCCGGCGGAGTCGGAATCGTCGTCGGAGGAGGATTGAGCGGAATCGAGTTCGTTCGAAAGCACAACTGGATCGCCATAGCCACCAAAGAGAACAAACGCGACCGGATTCCCGCCGGTTGATTCAGTGTCTGCCGCCTCTGCCCACTCTTTCCAAAGGGCAATGCCGTTCTGGTTAATCAACACGATCTCCTGTGCAAATCCGCCACAACCGTCGTATCCGAATTCGTCGCAAAAACTGGCCACGAGAAAAATGTTTCCCGAACCGTCGATCGCCAGACCATCGGGAATTGCCCCGGGTTGTGTTGTAAGGTCCTCCGAGATCTCCATATCCCACAACAAATTCCCCGCTTCGGAATATTTCAATACTGCCACGTGGTAGTCGTTCTCCGCTGCCACGACCGGTTGACCACTGGGGTCGACGGCCACATACACACCTTGCGAACCATTTTCGCTCAAGGCGAATTCGTTCGACCACAATGAGTTGCCCAAGGAATCGATTTTGACAAGACAGCCGGTATCTTGTCCGCAATCGCCGACCGCGAAAGTGTTCCCTTCTCGGTCATTGACCATCCGTGGACGGAAACCGGGCAGATCGATCTCTCCAAAAGGAACGCTCCACATTTCATTGCCGTCCGGGTCGAACTGTGCAACGGTATTGATTCCGTTTCTGTTGTCCGAATCGTGACCCCGAGCAACCACTGTCGTTTCACCGTCAACAGAAATCTGAGCATCAAAGCCGGATAGATCGCAGTCTACTTCCCATTGGGTTTTTCCATTTCGGTCGAAGCGGATGATTTTGCCTTCTCCAAAAACCGCGACTCCGTCGTCAGGGAATGCCCGAATGAACTCAAAACACGTGTCCTGGAATTCCTTTGCCCATACTTGTTGACCATCTGGAGTAAAGGCCGATAGTTCGCTGACCCACGGGGAATCGTCAATGGCAACTGCATCCATCAAGAACCATCTGGTATCTGTCGATTCAAAACGATAGCACGGTGCGTCTAGCAGGAAAGAGGCATCAAGGTCGCCGACAGCATTAAAGACAAACAATTCGCAGGTCGGATAATCGTCATTGGCAACGTATAGAGAAGAGTGCCCATTCAGTGCGCCGACCTGGGCATAGTATTGGTCCTCCAGCACAACTCGCCAACTCGTCGTGCCATTTGAATCATAGGCCACTAGTGCCATGGTGCTGGCAGAGACCTTTGTCGACAGGACTATCATGAGTAGAACCAATGACAACGTCGACCTGTGGTACAGCGTGCGGACACCGGCGCTTTTCCGCCTTCTCATCTTTATTCCTCCACTGGCGGATTGAAATCGCTCACAACCCATGAACCGTCGGTTCTTCCAAAACCGGGTTTGGAAGTCACGACCTCTTCGTCGCAAAACACCTCGTAGTCACTGAAGTCTCTCACTTTACACCACGGCACGAAGCTCTTGCGGTATTCTGATTCGTGCAGCGGCTTGATC
>CAZEDX010000126.1:0-9250 GCA_964511015.1 uncultured bacterium
GCTGGCTGGTGGGCGAAGAGAACGAAGGCATCAAGTACATGTTCATGATGATGAACGAAGCCCGCCTGTACGTCGGCCTACAGGCTGCGTCGGTCGCTAACACCGCATGGCTCAACGCGCTGAAATACGCCAAAGAGCGCATCCAGTTCCGTCACGTGAAAGACATGGCCAAGCACGATGCCCCCGGCGTGCCGATCATCGAGCACCCGGACGTTCGCCGCATGCTGATGTTCTGCAAATCCGTGTCGGAAGGCCTGCGCGCCCTGCTGGCTCGCTGCGCTATGTACGAAGACCTGGCCTCGATCAGCGAAGGACCGGCGAAAGACAAGTACCACGGCTTGGTCGAGCTCATGGTCCCGATCTGCAAAGCCTACAGTTCCGACATGGCCTATGACGTAACCGAGCAGGCGATTCAGGTGTTCGGTGGCTACGGCTTCTGCCAGGAATACCCGGTTGAGCAGTACGCCCGCGACACCAAGATCACCTCGTTGTACGAAGGCACTAACGGCATCCAGGCTCTCGACTTGCTCGGCCGCAAACTGACCACCAAGGGTGGCGTGTTGCTGATGTACTATATGCAGGAACTGGCCGGCTTCATCGGCCCGAACTTGAAGCACCCTGTGCTCGGCGAATTGGTGGCGAAGTTGCAGAAGGCCCAGGAAATCCTGGCCGGTACGGCCATGAGCTTGCCGACCTTCATGAAGCGGGAAAGCAACAAGGAAAAGCTGATCCCGATTCTTTACGCCACGCCGTTCCTTGAAATGTTTGGCCATGTGATGGTCGCGCACCAGCACCTTGAAATGGCCGTGAAGGCTCAGTCGATGCTGGAAGCCTTGTATGCAGAGAAGGGGGCGACCGCTCCGGAAGCGCAGAAAGAACTGCTGAAGAACAACGCCGAAGCCCAGTTCCTGTGGAACAAGGTGCAGACGGCGAAATGGTTCGTCAACAATATTCTGCCGCACGCCAAGACGATCGCCGACTACTTCAAGACCGGCGACACCAGCGCGTTCGACATCCGCTTCTAGTTCAAACCATGCGCACCAAGGGCCCGGGCGAAATCGCCCGGGCCTTTCTCTTTCCCGCCCGCACTTTGTTGTGGGAACTTTCAGAAGGCATGGTGTTGCCAAGGAGAGCATGGTTCGGATGACTCGTTACATTCGGTCATTCTTGCTGGCATTGACGTTCGCCGGTATTGTACTTTTGTTGTCGTGCAGCAGCGACGATGCCGATGGCGCCGACGATGATGGCCAAGCCAATGATGACGACTCCGCCGCCATCGACGATCGGCACATTCGGGTTATCTTGTTCGCGGCCACTCAGCCTGGCGCACATGACCACTAGTAATGAACATGCAGCTATCACTATATGTGACTTTCTAAGAGTCAGTGTGGAAAGGTGCAAGCATCGTGGGATTGCTGGTGACGTCGATTCCACTTTCGTTCATAATGCCCGGCAATTCCTTAACCGACGAAGAGAGGGATCTGGCGCGATGCTTGACCAAATCAACGCCGGTCTAACTTGGCTCAACGGCTATCTGTGGGGCCTGCCATTGCTGGTGCTGTTATTTGCGACGCACCTCTACTTCACCTTTCGACTCCGGTTCATTCAGCGCTATACCGGTTTGGCGATCAGACTGTCGTTCTGCAAAGACGCGGAGGGTGAGGGCGACGTCAGCCATTTCGGCGCATTAAGCACTGCGCTAGCCGCCACGATCGGCACCGGCAACATCGTTGGTGTCGGCACAGCGGTGGCGCTTGGCGGACCAGGAGCCGTGCTTTGGGTCTGGTTGACTGGCGTCTTCGGCGTCGCAACGAAATACGCCGAGGCGCTACTAGCCGTGCGTTACCGCGTGCGTAGCGCCGACGGACGCATGCTCGGTGGGGCGATGTACGCGCTGGAACGCGGGATCGGCCTCAAGTGGGCCGGCGTTATTTTTGCGGTATTCACTTCAATTGCCGCATTCGGCATCGGCAACATGGTGCAGGCCAACTCGGTTTCGACGCTGACGCAGGAGACTTTCGGGGTTGCACCCTGGATCACCGGCGCGATCATCACCGTGGCCACGGCGGTCGTCATTCTTGGCGGCATTCGCTCCATCGCCCGGGTATGTGAGGGACTAGTGCCGATCATGGCAATCGGTTACGTGTTGGGCTGCCTGATCATTCTAAGTTTGACCTATGAAACAATTCCACACACATTGAAGATCATCTTCACCACAGCCTTTACCGGCCAGGCGGCAGTAGGCGGCTTTGCCGGCTCGACCATTATGATGGCAGCACGCTTCGGCATTGCGCGCGGTCTGTTCTCCAATGAGTCAGGTTTGGGCTCGGCGCCGATCGTCGCCGCTGCGGCCAAGACCGACAATCCTGTGCGTCAGGCACTGGTTTCGTCAACCGGCACGTTCTGGGATACGGTGGTGGTGTGCGCGATAACCGGGCTGATGTTGGTCAATAGCGGCCACTGGGTCGACGGCGTCGATGGTGCTAAACTGACCAAAGCTGCGTTCAGCATGATTCCTTACGTCGGCCCGACGATTCTGACCTTCGGGCTGATGACCTTCGTGTTCTCGACCATCATTGGTTGGGAATACTACGGTGAACGCGCGATTGAGTACCTCTTCGGCCAGAAGGCCATTCTGCCCTATCGGGTGGCGTGGGTGGTGGCGGTGATGGTCGGTTCGGTGGCGACGATCCCGGTGGTCTGGAATTTCGCTGACGCCGCCAACGCCTTGATGGCCATTCCGAATCTAGTTGCCCTGTTGCTATTGAGCAACGTGATTGTCGAAGACACTAGGACCTATCTGTGGTCAAAACACCTCGAACTGGCTGCCAAAGGAGCTCAAAACGGTTCCCAGAAACCCGCTTGACAAGAACGGGGAGCATCCATAGGATACGCGGGCTTTTGAGCCGTTAGCTCAGTCGGTAGAGCAACGGACTTTTAATCCGTAGGCCCCGGGTTCGAATCCCGGACGGCTCATTCGCCGTGGATGCCGCGGATGCTCTTTGCCAACTTCGATGACCCCATCGTCTAGCGGTTAGGACACCGGCCTTTCACGCCGGCAGCAGGGGTTCGATTCCCCTTGGGGTCGCATACAAATCCCGGGTGAGGCTGTTCAACCTAGCGAACAGCCTCACTTTTCGTTTCCACCTTTTTTCGCTTCCTTCCTTGTTACCGAGTTCGATCTTCTCAAAGACCGTTTCGATCAAGTGCTTGAACTTCACCGGCGACGCGGCGCTCGCCCGGGCTAGAAAGTCGCGAGCGATCTCGCGAAGACGCTCAGTCGTGACGGGTAGCGTTTTCATGACATCCGCGGTCTCGGTCATCACCTTGATCGACGCCTCGGTCTGCTTCAGGTCATGCTGCATCTCTTTGATGCGGGTGAGCACGAGTTCCTTGTCGACATCGCCATCGGCGTAGAGGTCGAGCAACTTGCCGATTCTGCCTTCGAGTTTGCGTTTCAAACCCTCAAGCCGTTCGACCTCACTTTGCTTGCTCCTGGCTTCGGCCGGGCCGGTCGCGGCCAGCTCCCGGATCGCACGGTCGATGAACTCCTCGTTGAACAGTTCGTCGACCATCGCGGTAACGATCTGCTTTTCCAGCGCCTCTTGCTCGATCTGGGAATTGCAGCAGCCCCTCTTAGTCTCCGCGCAACGGTAGAAACCACCGTCACCGTGTACCCGGCCACCGCACGAGCAGCGCAGGACGCCGCGCAGGACGTAGAAGCGTCGGTTCTGCGTGGGCGTCGCACCGCGGCGCCGAGGCGACTCCCGAAGCCGTTGCAGAGCTTGATACTCTTCGTCCGTGATAAGCGGTTCGTGGCCTGTCTCGTTGACCGTCCACGTGTCCTTCGGGTTGAGCCTTGGCCCTGGCACATGGCGACCACGCCGGATATGGGCGCGATGGCGACCGCCGGTGAGCACCCCGCGATACATGTCCAGTTTCTCCAGCCAGTACGTCGGAGTGCTTCTACACCACTCACGGCTTCCCCCGGGCGACGGGATGCCTCGGGCCTCGAAGTCGGTGAAGATCGAGTTGGTGCTCTCACCCTGGATCGTTCGGCGTACCCACTCCTGGAAGACCGAGGCGGTTTCCGGGTTCGGTACCATTTTCGGTTTCAGGATCGCCGTGCCGTCGGCGCGCAAGCCATGCCTTATCTGCTCGACCCGATACCCGTAAGGGCAAGGGCCTCCAGAACGATACCCCAGAAGGATGTTCTGGCGTTGGCCTCGCCGCGCGCCGACCGCCGAGACTTGAGAGTGGTACTGGTCGAAGGCCATCATCATGTTCAAGAACAGGATGTTCTCGGGAGAGTCAGGCGGAGGAAGGTGCAAGAAACGAACTTTGATGCCCATGTCGATCCGTAGGTGTTGGATCAGGTTGGAGGTTTCGGGGAGATCGCGTCCCAGACGCGACGGATGATGAACCAGGACGTATTTCACGTCGTTGTCGGGCCGCCTCAGTAGTTCCATCATCCGTTCGCGCTCGGGGAGACTGTCCTTCGTGGCGCTGCGCCTTTTGTCCTCGAACACGTCAACGACCCCCAAGTCGAGTCTGTCCGCCAATTCGCGAAGCTCGCGTTCTTGTGAGCTACAAGACACGTCGTGCTTATCCTTTGACGATCTGGTCAGTATGTATGCCTTCTCTCGGCCCTTCATGATGACGCTTCCTTTTTGAGAACGTCCTGCAGGATCATGATAAGCAAGTTTTCCGCCCGGGCGCGAATGAGCACCTCATTGATACTTGCGATTTGTCTGTCGGGCAACATCATCGTGGCGGAAGGGGGTCTTTCGACATCGGTCTCCAAGATCGAAGGGTCGACGGGCGCTGTTTTCAGCGCAGACGAGTCTTGACCACGCCCGACGCTTTTCAGACCGGTGTTATCGACGTTGTCCACGTGCGACAGCGGTTTCGGTTTGCCCTCTCTCAAGACCCTAACGCCTCTTTTTGAACCTACCGTCTTGAGAGCCAGAAGGAGTCCGTGTCCGGCCCTCGGTCGCCGATGAAGACTCACGGCTCTCAGTACAACTTACCAGCGCCCCAAAGCCCAAGAGGCGATTCCGGGCGCTGCGAGACACTTTTTTTTCGAAGAGGAATTTTTTTGGCCTGAACCACCAAAATCTTCGTTTCGAATTTTTGGCGACGGTAAGTTCAGAGAAAGGGCTGTTGAAGCCCAGAAAGGAACTCATCGTGGCAACACAACGGAAACGTAAGGCCCGAGGCGGGCAATTCTTGGCCTTGAGCACCTTCGATCTAGTCACACGACGCGATCCGAGCGCGCAGGCCGTTCGGCGCGAGCTGGCAGCAAACCCGGAAACGTTGGCGGTGGTGCTGAACGTGCAGGCCCGGCGCCGTCCACCGAATTACGAGGCTAGTGGGTTGAGCTGGGGCCGGCGGGACGGGCCGTTCCGGCTCCGAAGCGAGACCGCGGCGCGCGGCGTGTTCCACGCGGTGCGCCTGGGCATGATCCAGATCGAGGAAGCGTCGGTGTTTGCGGTCGAGCCGGGCAAGCGTAGGAAGACTACTTATCGGCTGCCCACACCGAACGCAACCGGATTTGCAAAGCGGTACCTCGACCCGAACGCCGAGCTGCCGCGGCGTGAGCAGCCGATGTGGCGACCAGATTGGCGGGAGTATTGTCCGGCCTTTCCCGGGTTGTTCGTACTGCTCGATCCGCACGCTCCGGGCGGTTGGAAAACGGTCTTCACTGCCGGCGGCATGTGGCGCGACGAACTCACCGCCGGTGACCGACGGCGGGCACCTGCTCGCCAGCGCGGGACGAGAAGATGGTCAGAAGACTGAACCGGACGTGCGGCTCCGAACGATCTCCAGCGGATACGGACGTGCGGTTTCGGCAAAAGGGCTGTATGCGACCGAGCTTTCAATGTCGCGCCGGACGTGCGGACAGACGTGCATTTTCCCCCGAGCCGGATGTGCGGTCTGTTTATACATTATGCCAGCCAGCGCCCCGAGCGATGACGGCGGCAGGGCGGTAGGCGGCAAGGTGAAAGTCGGTAGGGTGGTAGGCGGCAAGGTGGTAGGCGGCCAGGCGATAGGCGGCAGGGCGATAGGCGGCAAGACGATGGGCGGCAGGGCAGCAAGGTAGTCGGCGGCAGGGTGATGGGCGACAAGGCGGCCGGCGGCAGAGCTATAGGCGGTACGGCGAGAGGCGACTCGGCTGCGGGCTCGGCCCCCCGGCGGCGGGTCAATTTTTTTTCTTTGATGCCCGGTTCGCTCGCTTTGGGCTGGTAAGTTCCTATGTAGCTCTTCCGCTACCACGGCGGCTGGCGATCCAGCCAAGGAACGAAGGGAGACGAAAATGAGCAGGCAAGAGCAAATGCAGACCGCTGAAACTGATGACGATGCCGAACGCGCGAGCGAAAGGAGTGCGAAGACCGGCTCGTTGCCGAAGCCGAACCTGTACGACCACGAGATCGGCGGTCACGTGGTTCACCCCGTTGCGACGATCTTCCCGATGATCTCCGGGGACAGGCTAGATGAGCTAGCCGAGGACATCCGTCAGAACGGTCTGCACGAGGCGATCTGGTTGGACTGTAAGGGTCGGGTGATCGACGGTCGCAATCGTTTGGCGGCTTGTTCGCGCGCAGGCGTGGAACCGGCTTTTCGCACCTGGTCGGGGGACGGATCGCTAGTCGCGTTCGTGCTGTCACAGAATATGCACCGCCGCCACCTTACGACAAGCCAGCGGGCGCTGGCGGCGGCCCGTGCCGCCGAGGCGTACAAGGCCGAGGCTCACGAGAGGCAGACAGCAGGAACAAACCCCCCGGCAAATTTGCCGGCAGCTCAAGGCGGCGAGTGGCGAGAGCGCGCAGGGGCCGACTTCGGCGTGTCGGCGCGCTCGGTACAGCACGCCGCTGACGTTCTGGCTTCCGGTGATACGGAGTTGATCGACGCGGTCGACGGCGGTGAAGTGGCTGTCAGCGCTGGGGCGGCGATAGCGAAGGTTACGCCGAGAGAGCGAAAGAAGGCGCTGGCCGGGGGCCGCAAGGAAGTAGCAAAGGCCGCTCGTGAAGTACGTAAGAAGAGGCACGCGAAGACGAAGGCGACGGTCAAGCAGTTGGCATCCGAACCCGACAACGCGGCGGTCCCGCCCAGGTCGGCGGGCATCGCGCCGACTGAAGAAGGTGATCTGAGTGATCTTCGCCGGTTCGCCCGCGACGTGGCGACGGCGCTCAGAGCGGCCGGGATCGGGAAAGAGGAGCTTGACGGGTTCTTCTTGATGGTTCGGGACGGGTACGCGACAACGGGCTCCCAGGTCGATGACACGAAGCCTGCTAGTCCCGCGTCCAGCCCGGCGGCGGTCGATCCGGCCGATAAAGGGCAAGACGAGGCCAAGAAAAACCGAGCTGGTCGAGTCCACTCCGCCGAGCTGTACTAGGCGCCCATGATTCGCACGACCTTGCAAACGGCCCGCCAGCCGAATCGGTCAGTCATCGTTCTTGGTCGACGGCGGTCGGCACCAGGAAGAAAGAGAAACGAGGAGATTTTGATGAACGATCTGCAACAACCGAGCCGCGTGAGCCCGGTTCTAAACGCCCTGCTGGAGAAGATCAGTGCGGCCCTGGAAGAAAAGATGGCGAACCTGCCGCGTGATCCAGAAGGGCACATTACGGTAGAGGAGGCCCAGTTGCATCGTAATGGCGACTCTCTGCTCGACTGGGTCGTCCTCGAACTTTTCTCGGGCTGTGGGGGCCTCCCCGATGACGAGATCAGAAAGCAAGCCATCTGGTGCCTGCGCATGGGGATCGACGACCTGACGATCTGCCTGCGGGTTGCGGAGGAGTTCGAGCGAGAGCGCTAGACCTCCGCGCCGTGCTCGGCGAGCCACGCCTTTCGGCCGGGTTAGCCGGGCACGGAGAGGTGGAGGGACTGAGAATTGAATGGTGCTGTTCAAGAGAGAGGCTAGTTTTTTGCTACACAGATTGGCCTTCCACCCCCCGTTTTCGCCCGGTAGTACGGGTAGACGCCCGCCAGTTCGCCAGCCAGTAAGGGTGGCTCTCAACGCGGACTTCTCGCGCGTCCAGCCCGACGGTTGCCTTGACGATGATGATACGTCTATCGGCACCGTTGCCGCCGCTTGCGCGCCTTCCGGCGCCGGCGGCGTTCTGCGTCCACCTCGCTTAGCGGGCGAAGAGCGCGGCCCTGCGCCGCGCGCCGGCGTTTCCACTCGGCTTCGCTGATCGCATGGGCCGCGAGGTCAACGCCGGCATCCTGGCCGGATGCTAGGCGACGCATGGCCGTGACGACCTGGTCGTCGTCGAGACGGGTGCAGACCAGGGTCGCCAGCGTGTACGCCCCCGTGACCTGAAGGCCGAGCCGCTTCAGGGTTCGGTCATGGCGATCTTCCATCGTCCACCCCAAGTGCTTGAGTCGGTCAGAAAACTACACCTGGCTGACGAGATTTAGACAGGTTTGCTGACCTCGTATTTCGAGCCAAGTTCGTCAAGGGCTTTTTGACCGGCGTAGATGGCCTTGAGTACGGTGCCCTTGCCGCACCGGAACCTGCGGGCGATCTGGTTGTAGCTCAGACCCTGCCTCCTCATCGTCGCCGCGATGATCGGGTCAACATCTGACCGCTCAGGCCGTCCCATCTTTACGCCGTTCGCCTTCGCTCGCTGCATACCTGCCAGGACTCGCTCACGAATCAGATCGCGTTCGAGTTCGGCCACGGCGCTGACGAGCGTGAACATCGCCTTACCCATCGGCGTCGTCGAGTCGATTTGCTCGCGCAGGCTGATGAAGCCGACGTTCAACGCGCGGAAGGTCTCCAGGGCTTCGAGCAGGTGCCGCGTCGATCTGGCGAACCTATCGAACTTCCAGCAAACAACAAGATCGAGTTTGCCGGCATGAGCGGCGCCCATCAGGCGGTCTAGGGCGGGGCGGCGATCCTGCACGCCCGAAACTCCCTGATCGACGAACTCCTCGATGATCCTCCAGCCGCGCTGCGCGGCGACGGCGCGTAACTCCGCGAGCTGAAGCTCCGCGTCCTGTAGGTTGGTGCTTACTCTGGCGTAGATGCCGGTGCGCTGGCCGGCCTTGGCGGGTTTCTGCATGACATCCTCCATCGTTCACGGCTGGGCCACCGTTCGACCTGGCGGTCGCGGTTGGCGTCGGGTGCGGGCCGTGTCCCTTCCCGAACTCGTGATGGACTTCCTATAAAACGGTGTCGGTCGGCGCGAGGTTTGTCAAGCACTCGCTCTCCAAGGCGTGCCAGTGTGGAGGTTCAACCCCG
>CAZEDX010000127.1:0-9112 GCA_964511015.1 uncultured bacterium
CGGTGTACTTGATCCAGCCCGGCGAGCAGCTGGTGAACATCGGCAGGGCGACGGGCTGCTTCTCGACCAGCGCCTTCTTCAGGCGGGTCAGCAGCTCGGTGCCCTCCTCCAGAATGGTCAGGTCGGCGGTGAAGTTGGTGTCGAACACCGCGTCGAAGCCGAGGCGGCGCAACGCGGCGGTCATGCGGCCGGTGACCAGCGTGCCCGGGGGCAGGCCGAAGCACTCGCCGAGCGCGGCGCGAATGGCCGGCGCGGTCTGCACCACGACGTGCTTGTTCGGGTCGTCCAGCGCCCGCCACACTTCGGCGATCTGGTCGTTCTCGCTGATCGCGCCGACCGGGCAGACCGCGGCGCACTGGCCGCACTGCACGCAGACGACGTCGGCGAGGTCGCGGCAGAACGCCGGGGCGACGTTGGTCTTGAACCCGCGGGCCTGCGGGAACAGCGCGCCGACGCCCTGCGTCTGGCTGCAGACCGTGACGCAACGGCGGCACAGAATGCACTTCGACGAATCGCGCCGGAGGGCCGGCGTGCTTTCGTCCAGCCGCTGCTCCTTGCGGCCGCCCTCGTAGCGAATCTCGGTGATGCCCATTTCGCGGGCCATGGTCTGGAATTCGCAATCCTCGCTGCGGTTGCAGGTGAGGCAATCGCCGCCGTGTTCCGACAGCAGCAGCTCCATCACCGTGCGGCGCGCTTCGCGGACGCGCGGGGTGTTGGTGCGCACTTCCATGCCTTCGCCGGCGGGCATCACGCACGCGGCCACCAGCGAGCGGGCGTTCTTGACCTCGACCATGCAGAGGCGGCACGCGCCGATGGCCTGCACGTTTTCGAGGTAACACAAGGTGGGAATGTTGATATGGGCGGCGCGGGCGGCGTCGAGGATGGTCGCGCCGTCGGGCACCGTGATCTTCACTTGGTCAATGGTGAGCGTGGGCATCGGATGTCACCTCTCCTTCAGCCTTGGGCTTTTTCGCGGTAGTCGCAGCGCAGGCACCGTGACGCTTCCCGCAAGGCCACCGCTTCGTTGAAGCACTTCTCGATTTCCAGGAAATTGCCGCGACGCTTGGCCAACGGCAGCACCGGCTGGTGCGCGCGGTCGATCTCGACCGGATCGGCTTCCGGATCGAAGTGCGTATCGACTTCGTGTTCGACGCGCCAGAAGACCGTCTCTTCGCCGGTCAGGAAGCGATGGATGCCGTACGCCGCGCGTTCGCCGGCGCCGACGGCTTCGGTGACCGAGGACGGGCCGACCGCGGCGTCGCCGCCGCTGAACAGCCACTCGACGGAGGTTTGGCCGGTCGCGAAATCAACCTGGAAGTACTTGTTGCGGGTCAGTTGCACCGGCTGGCCGTCGATCAGCGGCGCCACGTCGAGCGCCTGGCCGATCGCGCCGATGACGGTGTCGACCTCGACCAGGAACTCTTCGCCGCCCGCTTCCAACGGCCGGCGGCGGCCGGAACGGTCGAACTCGCCCAGCATCATCGGGGCGCAACGCACCGCCACGGCCTTGCCTTTGCTGTCGCCGATGATTTCCTTGGGCGCGGTGAGCACGCGGATCGCGACGCCTTCGCGTTCGGCTTCCTCGATTTCCTCGGCCCAGGCGGGCATCTCGTCGCGGGTGCGGCGGTAGAGGACCGTTACCTGTTCCGCGCCGAGGCGGATCGCCGTGCGCGCCGCGTCGATGGCCGCGTTGCCGCCGCCGATCACCGCCACGCGTTTGCCGACCTTGCCGCCGCGGCCCAGGTTGAACTCGCGCAGGAAGCGCACGCCTTCGAGCACGCCCTTGAGGTTCTCGCCCGGAATGCCGAGCTTCGAGCCTTCCGGCGCGCCGACGCCGAGGAACACCGCTTCGTAGCCCTTGTTGCGCAGGCCCGCCAGGGTGAGGTTTTTGCCCAGGCGCTTGCCGTAATGGATGGTCACGCCCAGCGATTCGATCATCTTCACTTCGCGCTCGAGAATGTGGCGCGGCAGGCGGTAGGCCGGAATGCCCTGCACCAGCATGCCGCCGGCGGTCTTCTCGGCTTCGAAGATCTCCGGCCGGTAGCCCAGGCGCGCCAGGAAGTAGGCGCAGGTCAAGCCGGCCGGGCCGGCGCCGATGATGGCGACCTTGCGCCTGGCGTTCTTTTCATTCACCCGCACCTCGGGGAGCTGCGGTTTCTTTTCCCAGTCGGCCATGAAGCGTTTCAGGCCGCGCACGGAAAGCGCCGAATCCAGGGACGCGCGGCGGCACTTGCTCTCGCAGGGGTGGAAGCAAACGCGGGCGCAGACCGCGGCGAACGGGTTGCGTTCGCGGTGCAGCTTGAGCGCCTCGCCGTAGCGCTTCTCGCCCAGCAGCGAGATGTAGCCGGGGATGTGCACGCCCGCCGGGCAGGCGTTGTTGCACGGGGCCTTCACCAGGTCGGCGCACACGCCGGCCGGGCACTTCTTGTACTTGATGTGCGCTTCGTACTCGTCGCGGAAATAGCGGATCGTCGACAGCACGGGGTTGGGCGCGGTCTGGCCCAGGCCGCACAGCGCGGTGTCTTTGATCTTGTTGCCGAGGTCGACCAGCTTTTCGATGTCACCTTCCTCGCCCTGGCCCTGGCAGATGCGGGTGACGATCTCGAGCATGCGCTTGGTGCCGACGCGGCAGGGGGTACACTTGCCGCACGATTCGTCCTGCACGAAGTCGAGGAAGAAGCGGGCCATGTCCACCATGCAGGTGTCTTCGTCCATGACGATCAAGCCGCCCGAACCCATGATCGCGCCGAGTTCGGTGAGCGATTCGAAATCGACCGGCACGTTCAGGTGCTCTTTCGGAATGCAGCCGCCCGACGGGCCGCCCATCTGCGCGGCCTTGAACTTCTTGCCGTCGGGGATGCCGCCGCCGATGTCGAAGATGATGTCGCCGAGCGGAATGCCCATGTTGACTTCGACCAGGCCGACGTTGGTGACCTTGCCGGTGAGGGCGAAGATCTTGGTGCCGGGGCTCTTCTCGGTGCCGACCGAGCGGTACCAGTCGACGCCGTGGCGGAAGATCAGCGGCACGTTGCCGTAGGTTTCGACGTTGTTGAGCACCGACGGCTTGTCCCACAGGCCTTTGTAGGCAGGGAAGGGCGGCCGGGGCCGCGGCTCGCCGCGCTGGCCTTCGATCGACCGCATCAGCGCGGTTTCCTCGCCGCAGACAAAGGCGCCGGAGCCCTGCGCGATGAAGATGTCGAAGTTGAAGCCGGTGCCCAGAATGTTCCGGCCGAGCAGGCCGCGTTCGCGGCAGTCGGCGATGGCCTTGTTGATGCGCTCGAGGGCCAGCGGGTACTCGGCGCGGCAGTAGATCCAACCTTCGTCGGCGCCGATGCCGCGCGCGCCGATCATCATGCCTTCCAGCACGGCGTGCGGGTCGGCTTCGAGCAGGCTGCGGTCCATGAACGCGCCGGGGTCGCCTTCGTCGGCGTTGCACAGAATGTACTTCTTCTCGCCCGGGGCCTGGCGGCACAGTTCCCACTTCACGCCGGTGGGGAAACCGGCGCCGCCGCGGCCGCGCAGGCCGGCGCGCTTTACTTCGTCGCAGATCTGTTCGGGCGTCATCTCGGTCAGCGCCCGGGCCAGGCCGGCGTAACCGTCGCGGCCGATGTACTCTTCGATGCTCTCGGCGGCGATGCGGCCCTTGTTGTGCAGCACGCGCGTGTTCTGGCGCGCGAAGAACGGAATGTCTTTGTAGAGCGGAATGACTTTCTGGGTCGTCGGGTGGCGGAACATCAGCCGCTCGACCGGGCGGCCTTTCAGCAGGTGCTCTTCCACCAGTTCCGGCGCGTCGGCCGGGGTGACCTTGGTGTAGAAGTAGCCGCCGGGGTAGACGACGATGATCGGGCCGCCGGCGCAGAAGCCGTTGCAGCCGGTCTCGACGACGGAGACTTCGCTTTCGAGCCGGTGTTTGGCGCATTCGGCGAGAATCGCTTCTTTGGTTTTGGTGGCGCCGGCGGAAAGACAGCCGGTGCCGAAGCACATCATCAGGTGAATTCGCGGTATGGTCATGGATGTTGCTCCTCCGGGACTAGCGGTTTTCCGCACCGTAGGTGACCACCAACTGCGGGACGACACGGCCGTTCATCACGTGCTCGACGAAAATCTTCCGCGCCTTGTCGGGGTCGAGGTTGCCGTAAAGAATCGGCTCGCCGCCCAGCGTTTCGATCGTCAGTTCCGGTTCGCTGTGGCAGGCGCCGATGCAGCCCGAGGTGGTCAGCCGCACATCGCGGCGGTTGGATTTGGCCAGCTCGTCCATCAGCGCGTTGAGAATCTCGCGCGAGCCGCTGGCGATGCCGCAGGTGCCCATGTGCACGGTGATGCACACGTGGTAGCCGTCCTCGCGCAACGCCGTCCGCTGGTTGACCTGCTCCTTGATCGCCTTGATGTCGGCGATGCTCAAAATCTTCTTCGTCTCGCTCATCGTTTGGCTCCTTTCGGCTTGCCCTTCGCCTTCGCGGGCGTCTTCGCCCGGGCCTTGGCCGGGGACTTGGCCTTCGCCGGGGCTTTCGCTTTCGCCTTGGCCTGGACCTTCGCCTTCTTCGCGGCCTTGGCCTTCGGCTTGGCCGGGGTGGCTTCTTTCACCGGCGCGGCGCCGGCGGCGTAACGGGCCAGGATCTCGCCAACCTTGACCGGCCGCACGCGCTTGTGCACGTCGCTGTCGATCGACATCGCGGGCGCCAGACCGCACGCGCCGAAGCAGCGGGCGACCTCCAGCGAGAACTGGCGGTCGGGCGTGGTCTGGCCGACGTCAATGCCCAGCTCCTGTTTGATCGCTTCGAGCACACGGTTGCCGCCGCGCACGTAGCAGGCGGTGCCCAGGCACACACGGATCAAGTGTTTGCCGCGGGGCTGCGTCGAGAAGAACGAATAGAAACTCACGACGCCGCACACTTCGCTGTACGACTTGCCCAGCGCGAGGGCGATTTTCTTGAGCGCCGTCTCCGGCAGGTAGCCGAACAGGCCCTGGGTGATTTGCAGCACCGGAATCAGCGCCCCCGGTTTCCCGCGGTAGCTTTCCAGCACTCCGTCGAGCCGTTGAAGCAGTTCCTCTTCGGATGCTTCTTGGCCACAACAGCAGACTGCTTCGTGGGATGCCATGCTTGTCTATCCTCCGTTGGTAAATGTCGCTTTGTCGGGCAGATGTTGGAGCGCCGGCAAAGCAGTTCGAATGATTTGGGCAAATTGCAGCGCGGCGGACGGTCCGTCGCGGTCTTCGACAGGCAATTCGTTGCGCACTACCGACAGCCGGGCCTCGCGTTCGAGCGCGCCGGCGCGCAGGCGGCAGATCCACTCGCGATCGGGGTGGCTCATGATCATGGCCGAGAAGGTGCCGGGCAGGTCGCCCAGCGGCGGCAAGTCGACGTGGCCGAGCCGGAACCAGGCCCGCACCGCCAGCCCGCCCAGGTCGGAGCGCGCCAACTCCAACCCGCCGCCGGCCCGCTCGGCCGTGGCGTGGTAGAGGCTCAGGCCCAGGCCGGTGCGCTTGCCGCGTTTGGTGGTGAAGAACGGGTCAAGCGCGCGGTCAAAGGTCACCGGCAGGCCGGGACCGTCGTCGTCGACTTCGATGCACAGCCGGCCCGCCGCCTCGTCCTCGGTGACCGAGACGCGAATCGTGCAGGCCCCCGCGGTCAACGAGTTCTCCAGCAAGTCGAGAATGTGCAGCGACAACTCACGCAATCCAGCACCGCCGGCCTTCCTGGCCGCGAATCGCCCGCGCCAGTTCGGCGAAGGACAACTCGGCCATTTCACAGACCACGAATCCGCGCCCCAGCACGTCGAGCTGATGGCTGTCGGAAGACGAAACCAACGGCAGTCCGAAGGCGGCATACGGCTCGCACTCGTGCTCGCCGCGCGCCACGCCCGCCGCCGAAATCTCCGCCGCGTCGAACCGGATATCGACGGGGAAGAACCCCAATTGACTCAGCACGCTGAACGACGGCCGGTTGATGTGCGCCGCGATCACCAGCCCGCCGTGCCGCGCGATCAACGCCACGGCATCCCCCAGCGCAAGTTCCGAGGCGGCGCCGAGCAGGCGGTCGGCCACCCCGATTTCCTCGCCGGCGGCGTTGAGGATCGACTGCCGCCCGAACCCGCGCGGATTTTCCCGGCACGGCGGCAGGCCCGCCTGCACCGTGGCCGCCACCACGGCGGCGTCGGCCGGGGTCGGGAACAGGCCGAGCACGTGCACTTCCTCGGCCGTGGTCAGCTCCAGTCCGGGCACGACCCACAGCGCGTCGCCCGCTGCCTCCTGCACCGCCGCGATGTTGTCCGCCGCGTTGTGGTCGGTGACGGCGATGATCGACATCCGCCGCCGGATCGCCTGCTCGACGATGGCCGCCGGCGTCATCTCCGCCAGCGCGCACGGCGACAAGGCAGTGTGAATATGCAGATCGGCGGGGAACAGCTTCACGTCTGGCTGCCTCGCACGCCGAACTCGAACAGCCGGCCGACCACGTCGAACGCCGACTGCCGCGCGACGAACAGCGCGATGCCTTCCTCGAGCGCCTTTTCGATAATGGCGTCTTCCGGCCGGCGGCCGCCGGCGATGATCACCGCCGCCAACTCGGCATGGGCCGCCACCGCCACCGCGTTGAGGTGCGACTGAATGGTGACCAGCACGCCGCCGCGGGGGGCGTGGGCCAGCACGTCGCTCATCAGGTCGGTGCAATGGCCGCCGGTGATTTCGACCTCGAGCGGCGCCGTGAGTGTGGGCGTCAGGTTTTGCAGCTCGAGTCGCTGGGCGATATCGCGCAGTTTCATGATTTACCCCCTTCGGGAGTGACGTACGGACAGAGGTTGGTTTCGACGCGGCCGAGCACGAGGTCTTCGGCCAGCGCCTGGCAGGTCGGCGCGCCGCAATGGCCGCAGTTCTTGCCCGGCAGCGAACGCGTCAACTGGTCGATACGCGCCAGTTTTTCCATGGCGCGGAACATATTTTCGTCCAGCCGCAAACCGGCCCGCGGACGGCGCGGTTCGGCGAGGCGATGGGCCACGGCGCAGGCCTTCTCGGCCGGCCGTTCGCGGCGGTCGCGGGCCTCCGCCACGGCGGGTACTTCCTTGGCAAACGGCGAACCCGCGCAACCCCCCGCGCAAGCATACAACTCAAGCACTCGCCAGCCGGTCAGCCGGCCGTTTTCGAGCTGCTCCAGCAGCGCCGTCACCATGACCCAACCGCCGGCGAAAAGCGTGTCTTCCGACGAGGCGGCGGGGGCGGGCGGGGGCGGGGGCAGATCGGCCGGCAACAGGGGCCACAACCGCTCGCGCAACGCGTGGAAATCAACCGCTTCCAGCGGACGGGAGGGATCGTCCATCCAGGCGGTGAAATGGCAGGGGCAATCGATCGCCAGCGCGGCCGGACGATCCCCCGCTTCCCACCGCGCGGCCTCCACCGGCGAAGCGAACGGCGCCACCGCCGACAACAGCGCCGGGAAGCGCACCGCGATGAGGTTGATCACCGCCGGGCAGACGGGCGAAATCACGGGGAGCGCGGGCGCTTCGTCGCGCGCGAAATCCGCCACCGCGACACGTAGTGCGTCTTCCCACGCAGCGATGGAACGGACGTTCGAAAAACCCGCTTTTACGAGCGCCGATTCGACCTGCGCGGCGTTGTGCTGCGTGCCGAATTGCCACGGGAAATGACGGGGGACGACGAGCAGCGGTTGCCGCGCCGGAGCCGCCGCCGGGGCGTTGGTTAGCAGCGTCAGCGCACCAGGTTTGCAGACCCCCACGCACGACGCGCAATCGACGCAGAGATGGGGCAGTATCTGGGGCCGGTTGCCCCGCACGCGGAGGGCCTGTGTGGGGCAGGCCGACAGGCAGCGCAGACACCCGTTGCAACGCTCGGCGCAGATGGTGACGGCGTAGTGCCCGAGCACGAAGCGCGGCGGGGACTGATAGTTCACCGTGAACGCCAGCCGGGTGCCCTGGCCGACGGCCGAAGTCAGCTCGAATACGTCGCAGTTCCGCTTGATGTTGGGCAGCCCCATCCCCGCGCCGAAACCCAGTTCGCGCGCGTTTTGCGGCGCGGTGGAATACCCCTCGGTGAGCGCCAGTGCGAGGTCGGCAATGCCGGGCCCGGAATCCTGCACGACCGCGTCGATCCGCCCCGGCGCCAATTGTAACGCGACGTGTCCGCCGTGGGCGTGAATGACCACGTTCATCTCGGCTTCGTACAGTGCGATTACGGCCCGCCGCACGGCCTCCGGCTCGACGCCCAACCGCTTTAAAATCGTCTTGATCTGCGCGGTCGCGCGGCCGCCCGTTTCGTAGTCGCCGCCGGTGATGGGGAAGCGCAGTTCTTCCATCACACCCCCACGCCCCGGTCCACCCGGCAAGGGGGGGGCACGCGGCGGCAGACCTCGTCCAGCGACTCGGGCGACACCAGCAGCACCAAGCCGCGTTCGGTGGCCGCGGCGAGCAGGTCCGGATCGGGCTCCGGCCGGCCGGCGACGCAGAACCCGGGCGCGTCCAACAGCTCGGCGATGTGGGCCAGATGCTGGTTGCCCAGGGCGGTGACGATGAGGGTGGATTCCCCCGCGTGATTGAGCAGGTCCGACATGCGGTTGCTGGCGTAGACCGCGCCGATCTCAACCCCCGCCGCGCGATCGGCGTGGGCGGCGATCCGGGCCCTCAAAGCGGTGGCCAGGTCCAGCAGGTTCATCGTTGTCTCCCGTGCGGGGGACACACGCGGGACGAGTCCGCACATGTAATGAAAAACGTTTCGGATTCAAGGTGTTGGGGGACGAGCAAAAACGCGGGGCGTGCGCCGGTTGCCGCTTGGCCGAAGCCTCGTTTCCGTGACGTCACGGTGGGCAGCCGACAGCACACGTTCAAACCCCACTCGACACCCGAGGCGGCGGATCCCGCTTGCGCCGATCCTCCCGCCCGGGCTGGTCAGGACAGATCAATCACCGATTGGTTTTTCCCCCAATCTTAGACGATTGTCAAGGTCGGACGGAGAAAAGAGAACCTTATTGAGATTTAATCTCGTACATGAATAAGTTATTGAAAAGGCAAGGATAAATATGAACTAGCGCGAAGAATTGACGGGTGGGCGAATAGAAGGAGGGTGTAGCTGAGAAAAATTTCACGTTGTGTAATGTTTCACAAT
>CAZEDX010000128.1:0-8758 GCA_964511015.1 uncultured bacterium
CGAGGGCGACGTGTTCTGGTGCACCGCCGACATCGGCTGGGTTACCGGTCACAGCTACATCGTGTACGGTCCGCTGCTCAACGGTGCCAAGTCGGTGATGTTCGAAGGCATCCCGACCTACCCCGACCCGGGCCGTTTCTGGGCCGTTTGCGAAAAGCACAAGGTCAACATCTTCTACACCGCCCCGACCGCCATTCGCGCCATCGCGAAAGAAGGCGACGACTGGGTGAAGAAGTATGACCTATCGAGCCTGCAGTTGCTGGGAACCGTCGGCGAGCCGATCAACCCCGAAGCCTGGATTTGGTACCACCAGACGGTGGGCGGCGGCCGTTGCCCGATCGTCGACACCTGGTGGCAGACCGAAACCGGCGGCATCCTGATCACCCCGCTCCCCGGCTGCACCCCGATCAAGCCGGGCAGCGCCACCGTTCCGTTCTTCGGCGTAAAGCCCGCCATCATCCGTGAAGACGGCAGCCCGACCGAAGTGAACGAAGGCGGTCACTTGGTGATCCGTCAGGCCTGGCCGGGCATGATGCGCACTGTGTACGGCGACCACAACCGCTTCAAGGAAACCTACTTCGTCCAGTTCCCGGGCAACTACAACACCGGCGACGGCGCCCGTTTGGACAGCGACGGTTATTACTGGCTCATGGGCCGCTTGGATGACGTCATCAACGTCTCCGGTCACCGCATGGGCACCGCCGAAGTCGAAAGCGCCCTCGTGTCGCATCCGAAAGTGGCCGAGGCCGCAGTGGTCGGCTTCCCGCATGAGATCAAAGGCCAGGGCATCTATGCGTACGTCACGCTGAACTCCGGCGTGGAAAAGAGCGAAGAGCTGAAGAAAGAGCTCGTCGCGCACGTCCGCAAGGAAATCGGCCCGATCGCGACCCCGGACAAGATCCAGTGGGCCGACGCGCTGCCGAAGACCCGCTCGGGCAAGATCATGCGCCGCATCCTGAAGAAGGTCGCGGCTGGCGAGATCAAAGACCTGGGTGACACCTCGACATTGGCCGATCCGACGGTCGTTGATTCGCTGGTCACCGGTCGTCAGTAGAAGATTCGCTTCCTTTTGAAGCAACCAGGGCCGCTCGCAAGAGCGGCCCTTTTTTGTCAGTTGCCGCCTTTTGTTCCTGGTCCGACGACAAAAATCCTTTTGCGTGACAAATAGTTGTGTTAATGTATATATTCCAAATACCAAATTTCTAATTTTCCAGATCCTTGACGATCTAGGAAAATATTCCAATACTATCAACGATTTCCACAGATGAAACCTCAAGGACTTCCCACCACACTCCGACTTCCTTTTCATGCGCGGTTGGTCGAGCCGGTCCATCCGCCAAATAAAAGAAAGGTATCGGGCAAGGAAAGTCGGGGAGGTGGTCAGCTAGCCGCGAACTTGCGTGCCATGGACTCACCAGACTCCACGAGTGGAAGTAATGGAGGGAAAGAAGGATGAAAGAAAAGCGTTCGATCCGATCCAAAATCATGTTCCTCAGTCTGGCCTTGTTGATCGGCATGGCCGCGATTATTTCGCTGACGCTATTCATTCAACGGTTCACGCTACGCTCCACCATCTTGGAAGAAATCAATTCGATCACAAAGAACGAAGTGACCAAAATCGCCACGGATGTCTACCTGATGGTCCGCATGGCGGATGAGTCGGTCAGGCAGCAGCTCGAGTCTAACCTGAAGGTTGCCAAGAGCGTCCTCGACCAAGCCGGCCGGGTTTCGTTCAGTGATGAGAGAGTTACCTGGAAAGCGGTGGATCAGATCACCAAGGCCGAGCGTGAGGTTTCGCTACCAAAGATGATGGTTGGCGATACCTGGCTCGGTCAGAATCGCGACGCTCACGTTCGCACTCCGGTGGTCGACCGGACAAAAGAACTGGTGGGCGGCGCGGTCACGATCTTCCAGCGCATGGACCAGAACGGCAACATGCTGCGCGTGGCCACCAACGTTACCAAAGCGGACGGGACTCGCGCGATCGGTACGTACATTGCGGCGGCCGGGGCGGATGGCAAGCCGAATCCGGTCATCGAAGCGATCCTGGCCGGCAGGCCTTACCGTGGCCGCGCGTTTGTCGTGGACGCGTGGTACGTCGCCGACTACGAGCCGATCAAAAACGATGCCGGCGCAGTGGTGGGCATGCTGTTCGTAGGCATCAAACAGGAGAATCTGGATAGCCTGCGCCAGGGAATCATGGACATCGTGGTCGGCAAGACCGGCTACGTCTTCGTCCTCGGTGCCGAGGGCGACGAGCGCGGCAAGTACATCATCTCCGCCAAGGGCAAACGTGACGGCGAGAACATTTGGGAAGCCAAGGATTCCGACGGCAACTTCTTCATTCAGGAAATCATCAAGAAAGCGGAAGGCACGCAGGATGGTTCCGTCGACTACGTACGTTATCCCTGGATCAACAAGGACCTCGGTGAAACCAAAGCCCGCAACAAACTGGCCGCTGTCACTTACTATAAACCGTGGGACTGGGTCATCGGCGCCGGCATGTACGAAGATGACTACTATGCCGTGAATAAACGCGTCGGCAAGGCGCTAACGATCATGATTCTCATCGTGGTCGCCTTTGCCGGCATCGCGGTAGGCGTCGGCTACGTTATGACCAAGAAGACGGCCGTCAAGATCACCGCTCCATTGACCACCATGGTGGAGGTGGCAAACGAACTGGCGTTGGGCAATATCGACCAACAGGTGGATGTCGATTCCGATGATGAAGTCGGCGATCTGGCTCAGGCGTTCCAGGGCATGGTCGCCGCGCAGCAAGAAATGGCCAAGACCGCCCGCGCGGTGGCGTTGGGCGACATGTCGGTCGACATTCAACCCCGATCCCCGAAAGACGTGTTGGCCATTTCGTTGCGCGACATGGTCGACGTGCTCAAGAAATTCTCCTCCGAGATCGGAACCGTGTCCAAAGCCGTGCAGCAGGGCAAGCTGGACGCTCGCGCCAATGCCAACGATTTCGCAGGCGGCTGGGCGGAACTGGCCACCGGCGTCAACGGCCTGGTCGACGCGTTCGTCAAGCCGTTCAAGATGGCCGCCAACTACATCGATCGCATCGCTAAGGGCGACCTGCCGGAAAAGAACACCGATGTCTACCAGGGCGATTACAACCAGATCAAGAACAACCTCAACCAGTGCATCGACAGCTTGCATGCCATGCGGGACGACGTCCGCGCAATGTGCGTCGCCGCGGTTGACGGGCAGTTGAACAAGCGCGCCGACGCCAGCAAACACCAAGGGGCGTATGGCAAGATCGTTCAAGGCCTGAACGAAGTGTTCGACGCGCTGGTCAAACCGCTGAAGATGGCGGCCAGTAACGTGCAGGCGCTCTCCGACGGCAAGCTGCCGCCGAAAATCACCGAAGAGTACAAGGGTGATTACAACGAAATCAAAGACAACCTGAATCAGCTCATTACGACACTGGAAGCGATGCAAGCGGACGTGCAGAAACTGATCGCCGCCGGCCGCGACGGCAGACTGTCCGAACGCGCGGACGCCGCCAAACATCAGGGCATCTACCAAGCGATCGTGCAGGGCTTTAACGAAACGCTCGAAGCGGTTACCATGCCAATCGGCGAAGCGGCAAAAACCCTCGAATTGTTGTCCAACTACGACCTCAAGGCCCGCATGGTGGGTGACTACAAAGGCGATCACGCCAAAATCAAGGAGTCTCTCAATGCGACCGCCAGCGTGTTGCATGACGCCCTCGCCCAGGTAGCCGACACCGTCGAACAGGTGTCCAGCGCCGGAGCACAGATCGCCAACAGCAGCCAGGTCGTCGCCCAGGGCGCATCCGAACAGGCCAGTTCGCTGGAAGAAACCTCGAGCAGTCTCGAGGAAATGGCCAGCATGACCAAGCACAACGCCGACAATGCCCAGCAGGCCAATTCACTGGCCCAAGCCTCCAACGACGCCGCCGCCAACGGCGCCAAGGCGATGAGCGGTATGCTTGACGCCATGGCCAAAATCCGCCAGGCCTCGGAAGGCACGGCCGAGATCATCAAAGACATCAACGAGATCGCCTTCCAGACCAACCTCCTGGCCTTGAACGCGGCCGTTGAAGCGGCCCGCGCCGGGGATGCCGGCCGCGGCTTCGCGGTGGTCGCCGAGGAAGTGCGCAGCCTGGCGCAACGTTCGAAGGACGCGGCGAAGAAGACCGAAGACCTGATCAAGGAGTCGACGAAGCTAGCGGGTGAAGGCGAGGTGATCAGCAAAGACGTGAACCAAAGCCTGTCACAGATCGTCGAGGCGGTAAACAAAGTTACGCTCATCATCAAGGAAATCGCGGTCGCCAGCCAGGAACAATCCAAAGGCATCGAGCAGGTGAACAAAGCGGTCGCCGAGATGGACAAGGTGACGCAACAGAACGCGGCGAACTCGGAAGAATCATCGAGTGCGGCGGAAGAACTGTCCAGCCAGGCACAGGAACTCGCCGCGCTGGTCGGCCGCTTCCAACTCTCGCGCACGACGAAGGTAAAGGCTCCGACGGCTCAGGTTGCCACCCAGCGCGCCGCCGTTAACGCCAAACCGGTCAAAAAGGCGCCGACCACTGCGTCGCGTCCGCGTCGTTTGATTCCGCTCGATGAAGACGACGAACAGGATCTCAAGAGCTTCTAGTCCAACCATTCATTGTCAGGGCGGGCCATCATGGCCCGCCCTTCGCTATTTTCCCGCCCTTTTCTTCGCCCACCCCAACGCGGTAGGCTTTGACCCGAGAACAGGTTTCTTTCCCAAGAGGCTGACAATCATGAAAATCCCGCGTCACTGGGTGGCGGGCGAGATCGACGTGACCAATCAGAAAGGCCAGCCGCGTCACTTTCGCTGCTGGGGCTGGTCGGACACCTCGCCCGACGATGCGCTTCGCTGTGGGGAAGAGCGCGCCCAGCGGGCGGCCGAGCGCTGGTTGCGCGGTGAGGCGCCCCAACGCTATGGCTATGCTGACGCCCCTTTGCGCGAGAAAATCCTCGAAGAAATGCCCGCCGGCGGTTCTGAGCCGGCCGCCCTGATCACCCGTAACTACTACGGTTGCCGCGTGCTGAATACCGCGCAGGCGATGTTCGTCGACATCGATCGCCCGGCGGAAGCGAGCGGCGGCAGACTGATTCGCGACCTGAAAAGCCTGTTCGGCAAGCAAACACCTTCCCGGGAACAGCGGTGGGAGACCGAAACCATCGCCCGAATCGAAGCCCTAGTCCATCAAACCCGGGAGATCGGCCTACGAATCTACCGCACCAAAGGTGGGCTGCGGTTGCTGCTGACGCACGACCTATTCGATCCGAAGGCTTCCGCCTCGCAGCAGCTCATGGAATCCTATGGGGCCGACCCACTCTACGTAAACCTGTGCCGGGTGCAGGAATGTTTTCGCGCGCGGCTGACCCCGAAGCCGTGGCGCATCGGCCATACCGGCTGTCCCGTCCGCTACCCCTGGTCCAACCCTGAGGCCCGGCAGCGGTTCGAGCAGTGGGAACAGAAATACGTCAAAGCGGCGGAACGCTTCGCCACTTGCCGTTTTCTGCGGCACACCGGCAATCGCACCGTTCATGAGGCCATCGAACCGCTTCTGAAAATCCACGACCGCCTGACCCGTGCCGCCTCCGAATTGCCCCTGGCCTAGCCCAACCTGATCGGTTGCAAACGGATACAAATTGGTTAGTGTCAGTAAGTTGCGCCCAAGGCTAGACAAAGGAGAGCCTAGTGAAAACCAAAAGCCAAACGCTGATTCTCGTCACCATGACTTTGGTTCTATTGACCGCCTCTACCGGGTGGGCCGGCATCGACTACGGACCCTGGTTGACCGGAGTAACCCAAAACGCGGTCACGGTGAGATGGGCCTCACCTGACGCGGTCGGCACGCTGGAATACGGCACCACCGAGAGCCTCGGCCTTGAGGTAAACTCCGTGTTCGCCAACAACGTGCATCAGGTGAACCTTGTCTCGCTGGAAGCCGGTACGCGTTACTACTACCAGGTGAGCAGCGGTTCCGACACCAGCACGATCCATTCTTTTGTGACCGCTCCCGCCGCCGAAACACCGTTTCATTTCGCCGTGATCAGCGACACGCAAGTCAACCAGAGTGTCTATCAATCGATCATGGATCTTGTGCTGCCGACCAAGCCGGCGTTTGTGTTGCACAACGGTGATTTGGTGGAATACCCATTCATGGAATCGTTGTGGGCGGATTTCTGGGAGGTAACGGATCAGCTTGCGGGCGACGCACCGTACTTCCCGGTTCGTGGCAACCACGAAAAATTGCCGGGGGGGTACGATCACTTCGTCTTGTATTGGACTACCCCGCTCAGCGCGGGCACAGTGTCTCCCTCCACTTACGCATACCAGTACGGCAACACTGTCTTCATCAACCTCGATATCGGCGAGCCTTACTTCGCCGGGTCCGATCAATACAATTGGCTGAAGCAGCAGCTTCAAGCGGCAAAAGAAGACCCTTCGGTGAAGCACTGCATTGTGCATGCACACTACCCGCCCTATTCCTGCTCAAGCCACGGCGATGACAACAACGTTTTGGCGTTCCGGGAAGCGGTGGTCCCATTGTTCGAGCAGTATGATATCGATCTGTGTATCTCGGGCCATGATCACAACTATCAGCGGTCGGTGGTCAACGGCATTACCTATCTCGTGGCCGGTTGCTCGAGCGGTCGTACGCGTGGCTACGGTTGCGATCCGCAGGAATGGACTGCCCTCTGTGAGAAAGGCAACAACTTCGCCTACATCGAGATTGAAGGCACGGAAATTCGCGTCGAAGCGCGGCGCATCGACGGCACCGTAATTGAGTCGTTTACCATCGATCATGACTACCATGGCGGCGAGGTTGATGATGACACCTCGCCGGATGACGACGCTACGGACGATGATGACGCGGGCGATGACGATGCATTGGATGACGACGCGGCCGACGACGATACAACGGCGGACGATGACAACGATGACGACGATGACGAAGGCATCTGCGGTTGAGCCGCTTCCGCCATTTTCCGCAACGCAAGGCAGGCTCCGCGCGTTGTATTTGACGGTTTGACCCCGCGCCGTGTTCAGCGGCTACATCATTGCGGGATCACGTTGATCGTGAAGGGGATGATCGACAACCCCGTGATCGGTACACCGATGCACAGGCCAACGGCATTGGAATCCGGATTGCTGCTGGTCGGCGATGCCAGAAATGCATCAACCACAAACCATACAC
Organism: uncultured bacterium; assembly: GCA_964511015.1. GTDB lineage: Bacteria > Lernaellota > Lernaellaia > Lernaellales > Lernaellaceae > FEN-1099. Next base: position 7,214 of record CAZEDX010000128.1, read on the forward strand.
AGCCGATGATGGCGGCGATCCGTGTCGGCGCCATCTTCTTGGCCTCCGAAGCCGGCGGTGTCGGTGTTTCGGGCGCGATACCGTTCACCAACGGACCTCCACAGTGCGGGCATAGCAACGATTTCTTTTCGGCAGTCTCATTGGCCATGCGGACAATGAATGGTGGCCTGGCCCATCCTCCTGTCGTCGCTAATGGCTGACGGACAGTCTATTAACAAAGTATGATATTCACCAATGCAGCATTCTTGTGTCATCACAGCCATGCCTTGAACGTCGGCCCCTTGTTCCGCCGGCCGGAACAGGACAAGATTCGCCAATTCAACTTCGTGAAGAATTCGGCGTGTAAAGCAACCTGAACACGGGGAAAAAAAAGAGGCAAAAAATGCGGCGAATCCTCTGGCGCTTGGTCAACATGGGCGTGCCACCGGAGATGAGTCCGGAAGAAGCCAAGATCGTCCAGATGGGCAATCTCGGCGCGTTGGTCATGTTGCCGGTCAATCTGCCGCTGTTTGCCCTATTCCTAATCAACGGTTGGGTTTCTTTGTTCAGTGAAACCTGCGCAGTCACCGGCCTGATGCTGCTGGTCACCTTGTTCAATCGTCTCGGTTGGCATGCCTTGGCCGGCATTTACTTCGGCATGCTGATCAATCTGCATTTCATTTTGCTTTCGGTCGCACTCGGCAACCAGACCCTGATGCCGTTGCTGGTGTTGTGTGGCGCCAGCGGTGTCATGACCATGGCGCCACGTGGTGCACACAAACCGATTGTCGCGGCGTTGGTCATCGTTTTGCTCTCTTTCCTGGCAGCTTTCTTGCTGGCCGACGCGTTCGGCCCGTTGTATCGCCTTACCGCCGTCCAGGTCACCACCACGCGGGCGCTGGTCTTTTTCGGCATCTTCGTTGCCACAGCGGTCAATGCGGGTGTCGGCCGCCTGGGTGCGCACGCCGTGGAAGACCAGCTGCGCGCTGAACAACGCCGGTCCGAGGGTCTGCTCCAGCGCTTGCAGGAAGAAGATCGGCGCAAGACCACGTTCTTCCAGAACATTTCGCATGAACTGCGCACGCCGCTGACGCTGATCGCCGGTCCGCTCGAGGGACTGCTTGCCGAGGAAAACAGTCAGCTTTCCCCACCGCATCGCCAGCAACTGGAAATCATGTTGCGCAACTCGCGGCGCTTGCTGCGACTGATCAACCAGTTGTTGGATTTGTCCAAAATCGACGCCGGTCGCGTGCCGGTGCGGACCCAGCCCGGCAACCTGACGACCTTCGTCGCCGAACTTTCACAAACGTTCGTGGCCTACGCGCAGCAGCGGCAGATCGCTTTGACCGTGCTCCACACCGGCGCTCCCGTGGCCGCCAATTTCGACCGCGGCATCGTCGAAAAGATCGTGTCCAACTTGTTGTCGAACGCCTGCCGCTTCACGCCGGCCGGGGGCCGGGTGGAGGTCGCCGTCGCCGCCGATCCCGAACGGCGCGAAGCAAACATAACCGTAACCGACACAGGCATCGGCATCGCCACCGCCGATCTCGATCGAATCTTCGACCG
>CAZEDX010000129.1:0-8711 GCA_964511015.1 uncultured bacterium
ACATGGACCCGGCAAAAATGCGTTTTCAGAAGAACGTCCCTCAATCAGACCGCTTATTCGGAAATCAAGGTTTTTAGATTGAATTGGCCAGAATGATTCGTTTCCTCGGCAGCCTGCCTGGATGAGTTGCATATTTATCTGGTCGGCCACGGCAGCAAAAACGGCTACCTTCGTTCGCAGAACGATCGCAGCAAGCTCACGCCGCAACAGTTGCAAGATGCAATCAAGAGCGCCTCGCATTGTCCGGACACGATGGACAACTACACCGGGGAATGCCGGCAGCCGGGGTTCTGCAACATCAACCTGGTGCTGATGAGTTGCTATGCCGGCAAGTTCACCGAAGGAGACCGCTCGGTGGCGATGGACGGGGTCAATGTGCTGACCGCCTCCGACCAGAGCCACGAAGCCAGCGGTTCCCCTGACAGCGCCGGCGGCTACGTTAGCAAAGGCTACTTCGATGGCTACGAAGACAACCAGGCCGACCAGCCGCCTTGGGGCGACGGCGACGGCGAGGTTTCGCCCGAGGAGGCGATGGGCTGGGCCCAAGCCAATCACGGCGGACCCAACAGCGGCGCCGGCGCGACCCTTGGCGCCGACTGCGAATGCGTCTGCAACACCGAAGGCTGGCTTTGGGATGACCCGGAAGGCGACGTAGAGCACGAAACCGGCACGCCGACCTATGTGGGCACGCTCGACATCGTGCAGTACGGCATCATCCCCACGGAGAACGGCTTCCAGGCCTTGCTGCGCTTCGCCGACAATCTGCCGGGGAGTCTCGACGAAGGTTACCATGAGTATTATGCTAACTTCGACAGCGATGCCCCGAACTGCGACGGCGAAGGGCCGACTCATGATGCAGACATGGTCTACATCGCGCGCTTCCTCAACGGCACGTGGAAGATGTTCCGGTTCGTCTACAACTCCGAAAGCGGGTTGTGGGAGAACACACTTACCGAATCCACGGTCGTCATCGACGGCAAGACCATGTTGATGAACATCAGCACAGCCGAATCGGGCATCGATTTCGATGCGGATTTTGCGCCCACGCGCATGGCCTCCTGGTATCAGGACGAAGAAATGTTAGACGTCGGTGACGACACGGAGACACAATATGGTGACGAAGGAAAGCATTGCCTGTAGTTTTACCCTTCTTTCCACAAGTCAGGCCTGCTTCGGCCGGCCGCTGTTGTTCTGCTTGATTCTTTTCCTGGCGGCCGTGCCCCTTGCCTGCCAATGCGATGGCGGCGGCGACAGTGGCGGCGGCGATGACGACGCTATCGACGACAACACGTCGGACGACGACATGGCCGACGACGACACCACGGATGATGACACGGTCGACGACGACACCTCGGAAACCACCTGGATCGATGAGAACACCGATCTGACCTGGCAGAACGGCCCCGACATCGGCGAACCGTTCCTGACCTACGAAGAAGGCGGCGCCTACTGTGAAGATCTGGAATGGGGCGGCTACGACGACTGGCGGCTACCGACAATCTCCGAATTGCGCAGCCTGATCCGCGACTGCGCGGGGACGATCACCGGCGGCGAATGCGGCATCACCGATGAATGCCTCGACGCCGACGAGTGCCGCAACGACGCCTGCTCCGGTTGCGCCTACCTGGGTGGACCGGGCTACGGGGGAGCCTACTGGCCGGCAGAACTCTTCGGCCTGCCCGACCGGTACATCTCGTCATCGATGGTGCCAGGCCCGATCCCCGACCACGCCTGGTACATCCATTTCGGCTCGGCCGAGGTGTATTGGAACGGGTTGTCCGACCACGCCAGCGTCCGCTGCGTGCGCTAAGCAGGCCGCGCGGTCATTCTTCCGGCGGCAACGGCGCATGCCACAAGGCACCACCGAGATCGAAGGCCGTGTGCGCCTGACCAGCCGCGCCAATGGCAATGTCGCTGTCCGGGTATTCCTCCGCCCTACCGTCGTAGGGGAACAGCGGGCCGCTGGTCCAGGCACCGGTCCGGTTGGCGGCGTACCAGATTTCCGGATTCTGCCAACACCGGACACAGAAGCTGACGTACACACCGCCGTCATTGTCCAACGCGAGGTTGCCGTTGCCGATGATGGCGTCGTTGTCGAACTCCGCCTGGTAGATGACCTCGTTTGACCATTGGCCACCGCTCTTCCATATGTGCCGCAGCCGGTTCCAACTGCCGTCACCATCGTCTTCCTGGCGCATTACCACCGCGTGTGGCCGGTCATCGCGATCCAGAGCGATGGGGTAGATCCGGCCCACGTCCATCGCGAACGGCTGCTCCACCACCCAGTCGCCGGACGCGTCGGTCGCGTAGTAGAACAGCAGCGCCCAGTCGATGACAGCGCCATAGGCCAGGTGGACGGCGCCGGCGGAATCCAAAGCCAAACTAGGCGACACCCCTTCCGGCGCGGCGGCCACGAGTTCGGACTGCCACTCGCCGCTGCGGTCCGTCGCGTAGTAGACCTCCTCGTCCGGGTAGTCCCAATAGGCCAGGTGGTTGAAGCCCTGGTCGTCCACCGCAAAACCGGTCACCGCGTTGCCGTTGACCGGCGTGGTCAGCAGCCAACCCTTCTCGCCCCGCGTCGCCAGCACCTCCGGGAATTGATGCACACACTGGTACAGGAGGCGCGGTTCGCCGGCGGGGTCGAGCGCCAAGCGGATCTCGAGTCCTTCTTCGTCGCCGTCTGGCAACGGACCCATTCTCTCCGTCTGCCACTCGCCGGCGGTGTTGTTGGCCAGCATGACGCTCTGGGTGGAGAAATCGGCGTACGCCACGTACATCACCCCGGCTTCATCGATGGCGAGCGCCACGGAACCAAGCACGATGCTGCGATGGTCCAACTCTTCGCTGATCCAACCGTCGTCATTGGCCAGACCCAGTCGCAGGGTTGAAGACACCTCGTCGATATAGCCGATCAACACACCCAGCGATAGATCCCCGAACGCGGACACTCCGCTGGACACCACCTGCTCCAATTCGTGGTGGACCCACAGGCCGCTGCGGTTGGTCCACTCGTGCAGCACGTGGCCTGACGCGAAGAACGCCGCCGTTCCATTTTCGTCGAGCAGCAGCACCATGCGATCGATCATGGAATCGCCGTTGTCGATCCACCGCACCACGGCGCCGTTCTCGAACCGGGCGTGCCCAACCATGTACGAGGCGTCTTCCATCACCCCGATGTAGGCCTGGTAGGCGAACTGGGGCATGCCCTCCTGGTCGACGGCGACATCCAGCGCACTGAAACCGCCCCAACCCAGAACCGGCGTATAGTAGTACGACGCGATCGGTCGGCTGACCCAGTCGCCGCTCCAGTTGGTGAAGTAGGTGGCGAAGACCGGATTGTTGTCGCCTTCGTAGCTGGCCAGGATGTGCGCGTAGCCCTCGTCGCCAATCGCCAGGGCGCATTGCCATGGGGAATCGGCGGTCACCGTCTCATCCGTCCAGTCGCCGCCATCGGCCCGGCGCCGGTAGATCAACCCGTTGTCGCCTTTCAAACACAAGTGCGGCATGCCTTCGGCGTCGACCGCCAGATCGCCCACCCAGCCGTTGGCGGGTACGCTCAACGGTTCGTCCACCCATTGTCCGCTCCGGTCGGTCAGGTAGTGATGAGCCGACTCGATCATCGACCGATAGACCACGTGCAGCGCGCCGTTCGCATCCACCGCGTGGAGGAACGAACTGACGCCCGGCACCAGCACTTCCTTGGTGACGCTGGTTTCGTGGATTCGATAGAGCATCAAGAATCCGGCCGAGATGGTCAACACATGACCGGCATCGCCCCGATCGGACGGCAACGCGACGGCCGTTTGATAGAAACCTCCGCCGTCGATCAGGTCGTAGGCAGAAATGGAGTCGTCATCGGCGCCGTCGTCGTCCGCATCATCGTCGATGATGGCGTCGTCGTCGGCATCGTCGTCGATGACGGCATCGTCGTCGGCGTCATCGTCGGTGACCGCGTCGTCGTCGTCGGCTTGATCGTCGTCGTCGGAATCGGGTGAGCAAGAGGGCGCAAACACCATCAAAGCCAAAGCCAACAGCAAACGCACCACGAAGCAATTCGTTTCCATCGCACCTCCCATCGCCGATCACCCGAGACCGCCTATCGGATGCCGGCGCACATGCGTTCACATTTCACGTTCTAAGGCGTAGCCAACCCATTTGCCCACTGATAACTGTATTATACCACAAGTCGTTTTTAAAGAACTTTTTTGATTGGCACTTAGTGCCAACATCGCCGTTTTTCACCGTCCTGCCTTCTTTTGCCGCCGGCCGACGCGCGCCCGGCCCTCTACGTGCGTTTGTTGACGTTCCAACCCCCGATTGATATAAAAGCCGTCCCGGCTCGAAGAAATACGTCGAAACACTATCCGCCCTTGGGGTTTGGAGGAACACGCAATGAAGGAAGTGTGGATTGTTGGTGCCGCGCGCACGGCCGTGGGTTCGTTTCAGGGCGCTTTCGCCGAGATTCCGGCAACCGATCTGGGCGCGATCGCGATCAAAGGCGCGGTCGAGCGGTCAGGCGTGCCGTTGGATCAGATCGATGAAGTGATCATGGGCTGCGTACTCTCCGGCGGCCAGGGCCAGGCACCGGCGCGTATGGCCATGATCAAGGCCGGCCTGCCGCCCAAGGTTGCGGCGCTGACGATCAACAAGGTCTGCGGCAGCGGCTTGAAGGCCGTGGGTTTGGCCGCGCAGGCCATCATCGCGGGCGACGCCGAAGTGGTGGTCGCCGGCGGCTTTGAGAACATGACCCTCGCCCCGCACGCGCTGCAGAAGTCGCGGGCGGGCTATCGCATGGGCCCGTTCCAGGTCGACGACATCATGATCAAGGACGGCCTGTGGGACAGCTACAACAACTGCCACATGGGCAATTTTGCCGACAAGACCGCCGCCAAGTACGGCTACACCCGCGAGCAGCTCGACGCCTTCTCGATCGATTCGTACAAAAAGGCGCTGCAGGCGCAGGCCGACGGTGTGTTCGACAACGAGATCGTGCCGGTGACAGTGAAAACCAAGAAAGGTGAAGTGGTCATCAACAAGGACGAAGAGCCGGCCAAGGTCAACTTCGACAAGGTGCCAACCTTGAAGCCGGCATTCAACAAGGACGGCGTGATCACCGCGGCCAACGCCTCATCGATCAACGACGGCGCCGCGGCGGTGGTGCTGGCTTCGGCCGACAAGGCCAAGGCGCTGGGTCTGAAGCCGATCGCCAGGTTCGTCGCCCAGGCCACCGCAAGCCTCGAGCCGCAGTGGTTCACCCTAGCGCCGATCGACTCGATCAAGAACGTGCTGGCCAAGGCTAAGCTGACCGTCGACGAGATCGACGTGTGGGAGATCAACGAGGCCTTCTCGGTCGTTTCATTGATCACCCTCGACACTTTGAAGCTCGACCCGAAGAAGGTCGACATTTACGGCGGCGCGGTCGCCATCGGCCACCCCATCGGCGGCTCGGGCGCGCGCATCCTGGTGACGCTGCTCAACGCCATGCAGCGCAACAAGTTCAAACGGGGCGGCGCCAGCCTATGTATCGGCGGCGGCGAAGCCATCGCCATGTTGTTCGAACTGGTCTAGCCGGAGGAGTACGATGCCCTACAAAAATATTCGTTTCGAGGTCGAAGACGGCCTGGCGGTCGTCACCATCGACCGGCCGGCGGCGCTCAATGCGCTGAACTCGGCAACGTTGAAAGAGTTGACCGGCGCGGTCGAAAAGATCGCCGCCGACAAAAAAATCCGCGCGGCAGTGCTGACCGGTGGCGGCCAGAAGGCCTTCGTCGCCGGCGCCGATATCAGCGAAATGGTCGCCTTCAACCCGCTCAAGGCGGCGAAGTTCGCTGCGCTGGGCCAGGGTCTGCTCTCGGCGATCGAAAACTGCACCAAACCGATCATCGCCGCGGTCAACGGCTTCGCCCTGGGCGGCGGCACGGAAATCGCCATGGCGTGCGACTTCATCTACGCCTCCACCAACGCAAAGTTCGGCCAGCCGGAAATCAAGCTGGGCATTATCCCCGGCTTCGGCGGCACCCAGCGCCTGCCCCGTCTGGTGGGCAAGGCGATGGCCAAGGAACTCGTGCTGACCGGCGACATGATTGACGCGGCCGAAGCACTGCGCATCGGCCTGGTCAACAAAGTGCTGCCGCCGGAAGAACTGCTCAGCGCGGCCAAGGCGACTGCGAAAAAGATTGCCGGCTACAGCCAGGTCGCCGTGCAGGCGACGCTCGACTGCATCAACAAGGGCCTCGATGTGGATTTGGCCGATGCACTGTTCATCGAACGGGAGGCGTTCGCGATTCTGTGCTCGACCAAAGACCAGAAAGAGGGAATGAAAGCGTTCCTGGGCAAGCGCGCCCCGCAATTCAAAGACCGTTAGGCACAAGGAGACCATGATGGATTTCAACCTCAACGACGAACAAAAAGCATTGCGCGACATGGTGCGCGATTTCGCCCTGAACGAGCTGAAACCGAACGCCGCTCACTGGGACGAGCACCACACCTTCCCGGCCGCCGTAGTCAAGAAGATGGGTGAACTGGGCCTGATGGGTGTCGCTTACGACACCAAGTACAACGGCGCGGGCATGGACTACCTATCCTACGCAATCGTGATCGAAGAACTGTCCAAAGGCTGCGGCGGCACGGGCGTCATCTGCTCGGCTCATAGCTCGCTGGCCTGTGACCCGATCAACAACTACGGCACCGAAGAACAGAAACAGAAGTACTTGTCGCGTATGGCGACCGGCGAATGGATCGGCTGCTTCGGCCTGACAGAACCCGGCGCCGGCTCCGACGCCGCCAGCCTGAAGACCACCGCGGCGAAAGAAGGCGACAGCTACGTCCTGAACGGCAACAAGCTGTTCATCACCAACGCCGTCGAGGCGCAGGTCGCCGTCGTGTTCGCCATCACGGACCGCAGCCAGGGCCACCGCGGCATCAGCGCATTCATCGTGGAAAAAGGCACGCCCGGCTTCTCGGTAGGCAAGGTCGAAGACAAGCTCGGCATTCGTGCCTCGTCGACCGCCGAACTGGTCTTCGAAAACTGCAAGATCCCGAAAGAGAATTTGCTGGGCAAGGAAGGCGAAGGCTTCAAGATCGCCCTATCCACCCTCGACGGCGGCCGCATCGGCATCGCCTCGCAGGCCGTGGGTATCGCCGCCTCGGCATTGGAAGACAGCATCGAATACGCCAAGCAGCGCGTGCAGTTCGGCAAGCCGATCGCCACATTGCAGGCCATCCAGTGGATGCTGGCCGACATGGCTACCGAAATCGACGCCGCCCGCCTCCTGGTCTGGCGCGCCGCTTGGATGAAAGACCACAAAATGAAGTACAGCCAGGCCTCGGCGATGGCGAAGCTATATGCCTCCGAAGCGGCAATGCGCGCGACGACCAAGGCCATTCAGATCCACGGCGGCTACGGCTACATCAAGGAGTACCCGGTCGAACGGCACTTCCGCGATGCAAAGATCACCGAAATCTACGAAGGCACCAGCGAAGTGCAACGCCTGGTCATTGCATCGAACCTGCTGAAGGAATAGCCCGATGGACTGGCAGCTCACGCAGGACCAGCAGATGGTCCTGGACATGGTGCGCGATTTCGCCGCCCACGAGGTCAAGCCGCTGGCGGCCCACCTCGACCACACCGGCGAATTCCCGCTCGAGAACCTGCGCAAGATGGCCGGCCTGGGGCTGATGGGCATGAATGTCCCGGCGGAGTACGGCGGTAGCCCGGTAGGCGCCGTCGCACTAAGCCTGGCGGTCAGCGAAATCGCCCGCGCCTGCGCCTCGACCGCGGTCACGATGAGCGTGACCAACATGGTCGCCGAGGCGATCAACAAATTCGGCACCGAAGAACAGAAGCAGCGTTTTATCCCCCACTTGACCGGAGGCGAATACCCCATCGGTTCGTTCTGCCTGACCGAACCTCAAGCCGGTTCCGACGCCGGCTCGCTGGCCACCCGTGCGGTGCGCGATGGCGACCAGTGGGTCCTCAACGGCAGCAAAACCTTCATCAGCCACGGCGCCTACGCGTCGGTGCTGGTGGTCTGGGCGCGCACCTCGAACGCCCCGAAGACCAAAGGAATCAGTTGCTTCGTGATCGAACGCGGCACGCCCGGCTTGATCATCGGCAAGCACGAAGACAAGATGGGGCTGCGCGGCTCCAACACCGTGTCCCTGACGTTCGATAACTGCCGTCTCCCGGCCGGCAACCTGCTTGGCGTCGAGAATGAAGGATTCAAAATCGCCATGATGGCACTCGACGGCGGCCGCATCGGCATCTCCAGCCAGGCCCTCGGCATCCACCAGGCGGCGATCGACTGCTCGGTGGAGTACGCCAAGATCCGCGCCCAGTTCGGCAAACCGATTGCCGCGCTACAGGCGATTCAATGGATGATCGCCGACATGGCAACGGAATTAGACGCAGCCCGCGCCCTCACTTTGCGCGCGGCGTGGTTGAAGGAAAACGGCTTGCCGTTCAGCCAGGAAGCGTCGATGGCCAAGCTGTTCTCGACCGAGGCGGTCAACCGGGCGGTTAAGAACGCGGTCCAGATCCACGGCGGCTACGGCTACACCAAGGAGTACACCGTCGAACGGCTGTTCCGAGACGCCAAGGTCACCACGTTGTACGAAGGCACTAGCGAAATCCAGCGCCTGGTTATCGCCCGGCGACTGTTGGAAGAATAACCCCGCACACGGAGACTCCCATGAAGCTCGAGAAATCGTTC
>CAZEDX010000130.1:0-8330 GCA_964511015.1 uncultured bacterium
GACCAGCTCGTCGATGGTGATGCTGGCGTCGGAATAGGTGGTGTGCACGTGCATGTCCATCGCCGGCACGCGCAGGACCGCGGCGGGCGGCAACGGACGTCGCGCGTTTTCGTTCATTCGACGACCGACCAGTACTGGGTGATCTGCTCCGGCATGATGTTTTCGGTAAGCAGCGGCCACGTGTCGTCGCCGCGTAGCGCCCAGCCGAGGAAGGCGGTGATGTAGTAGTTCATCACGTCTTCCACGATGTCGTGATCGAGGAAGGTGAACGGGCTGCCGTCGGCGATCCGCTCCCCGTCGCCGCAACCGTCGCCGGTGCCCATTAGCGAGGGCACCAGGTCGCAGACGTCGGTGAACGAGTAGTGGCCCGCATCCTTGATGCCGAGCCACATCTTGGTGGTGGGCATCAGCTCGTATGCCTCGGTCGCCTGCACGACGCTCAGGTCTTGCAATGTGCGGTCTTCCCAGCCCCAGAAGAACAGGCCGGGGCACTGGTATTGGTCGGTGCCGACGGGGAACGAGAAGCCGGACAGCGAAACGACCGCGTCGACGCGATGGTCGTGCTTGGCTTCTTCCAGCGACGCCACCGCGCCGAAGCTGTGGCCGGCGAAGGCGACGCTTTCGGCGTCAAGCCGCCCGGTGAAGAAGTCGAGTGGATCCTGGTCGTTCAGCCAGGCCGCGACGTTGATCAGGAACGAGATATCGCCGGTGCGCCAGAAGAACTCGAACGGCATGGCGATGGGGTTGAAGATTACCAGCCCGTCGGGCAACGGCGAGACCGCTGCGCTGCCGGTGTGGTCGGGCACGATGACCACGAAGCCGTGGCTGGCCAGGTGCTCGCACAGCCGCATGTTCTGGAACCGCACGCCGCCGTTGCCGTGGCCGAAGATGACGATGGGCCACGGGCCGCCGTCGGCGATCGGCGCGTCGCGCACGCTGAAGGTCTGCTGGTAGAAGTTGTCCACTTCCTCCGGCGGCACCAGCATGCGGAAGACCGCCACCACCACGTCGAGCCACTTGCCGAGGAACATGTCGACCGAGTCGTACGGCATGTTGGCCGCTTCCGGGCTGGCCGGATACCAGATCTCGGTCATCAGCGTGCGTTCGCCCCAGAAATCCCGCCGCGTGTTGTCGATAAAGATGCGCGTCGTGTTGCCGACCAGGTACGGCCCCGGCGCCTGCGGATCGAAGGTGCCGCCCGAGGTGTCGTCGTCGGCCGCGTCGTCGTCGGCATCGTCATCGCTGCTGCCGCCGGGCTGTTCCCACGGATCCAGATTGTTCGGTTCCGGCGTCGGCGCGGGGCCGGCGTATTCGTCATTCGGCTCGACGCAAGCGGCCGCCGTCAGCAACAACAGCAACAACAACAACCAGGGCAACGAGCGCTTCATGGTTTGCTCCATTCCTGCAGTCCGCCGGGGAAGACGCGGACCTTTTTGTAATTGTACCCGAGCAAGCGGTCGGCCACGTAGTACGGCCGGCCGTCCCACCGGCTCTGGCCGAAGACGACCACCAGCATGTCGCGGCTGGGCGGCATCTGGTCGCCGTTGGGCGCGCAGCGCTCGACCACCAGGTTCATCGCGCCCGGAATCGTGCGCGCCTGGAACTCGGCTGCGGTGCGCGCGTCGAGCAGCGCCAGCGGCGAGCCGGCGGCGACCAACGCGGCCAGGTCTTCCTTGCGGATGACCGGCAGGTCTTCGTGGCGCTTGAGAATCAGCGGCTGGCCGTGCGCGCGCCAGCCGTCGACGCCTTCTTCGTAGATGAACACCCGGCGATAGCCGCGGTCGAGCAGGCGCTCGCCGACGAAATCGGCCACGCCGCAGTGGCCGCTGCTGCAATAGGTGATCAACACCCGGTTACGGTCGGCCGGCAGCGCGGCGATGTCCTCATCGCGGTTGAACAAGTAGCCGGGAATGCTGATTGCGGTCGGGATATGGCCGTCACGATACGACTCTTCGATGCGCGCGTCGATCAGCGTGTACGGCTCGCCGGAATCGATGATTGCCGTCAACTCTGCGAACTTGATCACGCGGCTCTGCGGCGAACTCTCGCCGAGCGCCAGACAAGCCGCCGCCAGCAGCAGCACCAAAAGCCAACTCACACGCCGACGCAATCGCGCCCCCTTCCCTTTGCTGTCGCTAGGATAGGCCCGGGGGCGGAAACGGATCAAGAGGCTTGCGACCCCAACTCCCCTCCATGGACAATCGCCGGATGGGGAGAGTACAAATGTTGGTGACGGAGACTCCCGCATGATCGTTCTCGTCCAGCCGATGACCAACGTGTTCGACGCCGGCAAATCGAAGCCGACGCCGCCGTTGTCGTTGCTGGCCGCGGCGCGGCTGGCGGCGCGCCGGCACACGGTGAAGATGATCGATCTGCGCTTCCACACCGACTGGCGGTGGCGCCTGGGGCAGTTGCTCGAGAAGTCGCCGGCGCTGGTGGGCGTGACTTCGGTCACCGGGGCGCAGTTGGCGAGCGCGGTGGCGGTGACGCGGTTCGTCAAGGCGCGGACGCCGACCACGCCGGTGGTCTGGGGCGGCGTGCACGCCACCTTGTTCCCCGATCAGGTGCTCGACGAACCTTCGGTCGACTTCGTGGTGCGCGGCGAAGGCGAAGCGACGCTGGCCGAGCTCGCCGACGCGCTCGCGCTCGGCAAACAGCCGGTGGGCATCGACGGCGTGAGCCGCCGCGTGGTGAACGACACCGTGCACGAACCGCTGCGGGCCTTCGTCGATCTGGCGGCGATGCCCGATATCGATCTCTCGCTGCCGCCCGGCGGCGACCACTTCCTGGTGGAGGGCCGGCCGGCGACGTACGTCGAAACCAGCCGCGGCTGTCCGATGAGGTGCGCCTACTGCTACAACGCCGTCTTTCATCAGAGCAAATGGCGCGGCGAACCGTCGGACTCGGTGCTCGAACGTTGGCGACGGTTGCGCTCCGAGCGGCCGCACATCAAGCACCTGTCGATCGTCGACGACAACTACTTCGGCAAGAAGACGCACGCGCTGGCGATTGCCGAGGGCCTGGCGAAGGAAGGCGCGCCGTTCACCTACCAAGTGCAGGGCGCGGAGGTCGCGGTGCTGGCGCAGCTCAGCGACAGCGAACTCGAATTGCTCAAGGCCAGCGGTTGCACGCGGCTGGACATGGGCGTCGAGTCGGGCTCGCGCCGGCTGCTGAAGGAGGTCAACAAGCGACTCGACCCGGACGACGTGCTGAAGGTGAACCAGCGGCTCGCCGCGGCCGGCATCACCGGCTGGTACAATTTCCTGGCCGGCGTGCCCGGCGAAACCGAAGCCGACCTCAACGCCAGCCTCGATTTAATGTTGCGCCTGTTGCGCGAAAATCGCCGGGCGCTGGTCAGCCCGTTCTACCTCTACGCCCCTTACCCCGGCACCGACCTGTTCGCGCGCGCACAGAAAATGGGCTACGAACCGCCGGACAACCTCGAAGGCTGGAGCGGTCTGCACAGCGGCACCGCGCCGGTGCCCTGGATCAACGACGCGCGCCGGCACAGGCTGTCGGCGATGTACTTCACCAGCATCTTCGTCGACCACAAACTCGAAGTGTACGACACGCGGTTTCTGTACCGGCTGGCGGCAAAGCTCTACCGGCCGATTGCGCGCTGGCGGCTGCGCCACCGCAACTTCAACCTGATGCCGGAACTGCCGTTGTTCCGGAAAATGTACCGAATTGACTAGACCGGAGGTTCCATGTCCGTCAACTGCGCCAATCAGAAGAAAAACAACGACCGTTGCACCTGCACTTACTCCGGCTGCAGCCGGCACGGCATCTGCTGCGAATGCCTGCACTATCACCTGGCGATGCAACAGCTTCCCGCGTGTTGCTTCAGCAAAGAGGCTGAACGCACCTATGACCGCAGTTTCCGTAAGTTCATCGAGACGCATAGCAAGTAGGCTTTAGGCTATCGGGGTGAGTGTCGGAGCCTGCTCGCTGGTTCCAACGGCAATTCCGAAAAGTGCGCACGGCAAACCGCGGCGGATCTCACCCCACCCACTCCGTCTCGCGGACAGGAAATGCAGGACCTTGCGGTGGACGACGGCCGACAAGGTAAGTTGTCCGCTTTTTTGCATCGAGATGGACCGGAAGGGTGCCTGGAGACAAAAAAGGCCCGGCCGAAGCCGGGCCTTCCCTTTTTGGCGAAGCGAAGGGATGGATTAATAGTCGCCCATGCCGCCCATGCCGCCGGGCATGCCGCCGGGCATGCCGCCCTTGCTCTCGGCCTTGGGCTTTTCGGCGACCATGACTTCGGTGGTCAGCAGCATGCCGGCCACGGACGAAGCGTTCTGCAGCGCGCTGCGGGTCACCTTGGTCGGGTCGATGATACCGTGCGCGATCAGGTCGCAGTATTCCTCGGTCGCGGCGTCGAAGCCGAACGCGCCCTTTTCGCTCTTCACCTTGTCGACGACCACCGCGCCCTCGACGCCGGCGTTGGCAACGATCTGGCGGACCGGCTCTTCCAGCGCGCGCTTAACGATGTTGACGCCCGACTGCTGGTCGCCGTCGAGCTTCAGCTTGTTCAGCGCGGGCAGGCAACGCAGCAGAGCCACGCCGCCGCCGGGCACCACACCCTCTTCCACCGCCGCGCGGGTCGCGTTGAGCGCGTCTTCCACGCGGGCTTTCTTCTCTTTCATCTCGACTTCGGTCGCCGCGCCGACTTTGATCACCGCGACGCCGCCGACCAGCTTCGCCAGGCGTTCCTGCAGCTTTTCGCGGTCGTAGTCGCTGGTGGTTTCTTCGATCTGCACGCGGATCTGCTTCACGCGGCCTTCGATGTCTTCCATCTTGCCCGCGCCGTCGATGATCGTGGTGTTGTCTTTGTCGATCACGACGCGCTTGGCCTTGCCCAGGTCGTTGACGGTCACGCCTTCCAACGTGATGCCGAGCTCTTCAGCGATGACCTTGCCCCCGGTCAGAATCGCGATGTCCTGCAGCATGGCCTTGCGGCGGTCACCGAAGCCCGGCGCCTTCACCGCGGCGACCTGCAGCGTGCCGCGCAGCTTGTTGACCACCAACGTGGCCAGGGCCTCGCCCTCGACTTCTTCGGCGATAATGAGCAGCGGCTTGCTCAAGCGAACGACCTGTTCGAGCAGCGGCAGCAGGTCTTTCATGTTGGTGATCTTCTTCTCGTGGATCAGGATGTAGGGCTCCTGCATCACGACTTCCATACGCTCCGGATCGGTGACGAAGTACGGCGAAATGTAGCCGCGGTCGAACTGCATGCCTTCGACCACGTCGAGCGTCGTTTCCATCGCCTTGGCTTCTTCGACCGTGATCACGCCTTCCTTGCCCACTTTGTCCATCGCTTCGGCGATGATCTTGCCGATGGTCTCGTCGTTGTTGGCGCTGATCGTGCCGATCTGGGCGATCTCTTTGGCGTCCTTGGTCGGCTTGGACATCTTCTTCAGCTCTTCGACGACCACGTCGACGGCCTTGTCGATGCCGCGCTTCAGATCCATCGGGTTGGCGCCCGAGGTGACCAGCTTCACGCCCTCGCGGTAGATAGCCTGGGCCAGAATGGTCGCGGTGGTGGTGCCGTCGCCGGCGACATCGGAGGTCTTCGAGGCAACCTCGCGCACCATGTGCGCGCCCATGTTCTCAAACTTATCTTCCAGGTCGATTTCTTTCGCCACCGTCACGCCGTCTTTGGTCACGGTCGGGGCGCCGAAGCTCTTCTCGAGAATGGCATTGCGGCCTTTCGGACCGAGGGTCACTTTCACCGCATCCGCCAGCTTGTTGACGCCGGCCAGAATCTTGGTCCGGACATCCATCGCGTAAAGGATTTCCTTGGCCATCTTCGCTACTCCTTCAAATCAGGTGACATCCCGCCGGGGATGTGTTTACTTCTCCAACACGCCGAGGATGTCTTCCTCGCGCATGATCAGCAGTTCTTCGCCGTCGATCTTCACTTCGGTGCCGGCGTACTTGCTGAACAGCACCTTGTCGCCCTTCTTCACGTTCATGGACAGTTTCGTGCCGTTCTCCAACACCTTGCCGTCACCCACGGCGATCACTTCGCCCTGCGCCGGCTTCTCTTTCGCCGAGTCCGGAATGATGATACCGCCCTTGGATTTGGTTTCCTCTTCCAGGCGCTTGAGGATTACGCGATCATGCAACGGTCTGATCTTCATTACCTATCTCCTCCTGACAATCTCGATATGTGTTTTGTCGCAAAACCCACCGCCCGGATCCGAGCGGTTGCTGACCACATACAAATTCGGTGGAAATTCACCGATTTTCATCGAGCGCGCGAAAATTAATCATGTGATCTGGCGATGTCAACCGGCCAATGGTGATTTTTCAGCCGTTCGGAAGGCAAACCAGCCTCGACCTCGTGACAGCCGGCCGGCAACGGTCTACAATCGCCGCCGGACGACAGGGATCGGGCCATCGCCGAGGGATTGGGGCCGTGAAACGTTGGCTGTCTTTTTGAACACTGCGCCATGCCAAGTGTTGGGACGCGTGGCAGGCCGGGGAAGCAGGGCATGAAAGAAAAATTCCTCTTTTTTGTCGTATGGTTGGCGTTTTGCGCCTGTCTCGGGGGCGCCTGTTCTTCGGGCGGCGACGACGACGATGCCTCCGGCGATGACGATTCCCCCGATGACGATGTGACCCCGGATGACGATGCCGGCGACGATGACACCACGCCCGACGACGACACCACCCCCGACGACGACACCGGCGACGACGACACCACCCCCGATGACGACACCGGCGACGACGACACCGACCCCGATGACGACACCGCCCCCGACGACGATACGGCCGACGACGATACGGTGCCGGAGTCCGAACTGCTGGCTTCCGGCGACTTCTACAACGGCCCGGTGGGACCGGTTTCCCTCGTCATCGACACGGACGACGTGCTACGCGCCAGCTACCGGAGCAGCAACTGCAACAACAAATGTTGCGGGCAAGATTTGTGGTACGGCCACAACGGGGGCGGCTATTGGGCCGGAACCCGTCTTTCCGAGGGAGGCTGCAGTATTTTCGGCGAATGGTCCGGCTACCGCCGCTATGGTCTTCCTAACACCATCGCGCTCGATAGCCTGGAAATGCCGCGCATCGCCTACCACCACGAATATTCCGACGGCAACACCACCTACCACGAGTGCACGGGCAGCGTGATGTATGCGCCCGACGCCGCCACGCCGCAAACGGTGGTCGAGGATGTCTACACCGGCAACGAAATCTGCTACCAGTACTACACTGGCGAGCGCACGACCCTGGCGATCGACACCGCCGACGCCACGCACTTCAGCTATAGCCGGTACGCGGATTCCCTCTCCGATACCGTGGTGACCTATCAACCGCTCGCCGGGACGGCGGAAGAGATCGAAACCTGCCCGCGCGGCCATCTCGACACCTCGGCCCTCGGCATCGACGGCGCGGGGCACGCCCATCTTGTTTACGACTGTGCGGCCACCGTGCGCCACGACGACCTGCACTACGCCACCAATGAATCCGGCTCCTGGGCGATCGAAACCATCGACACCCCGCCCGCGGACGCCGACTGGGACGTGGTGCGCATCGTGGCGATCACGCAGACCGACGGCGAAATCCATGCCGCTTACGTTTACGGCCGGTACGACGGCTACGAGTACGTCGAAGGGTTGCTGAAGTACGCCCATCGCGTGGCCGGCGTCTGGACCATCGAGGAAATCGACGCGGCCGACGGGCTGCGCCCGGCATCGGTTTCGCTGACCCTCGACGGCGACGGCTACGTGTACCTGGCCTACCACAAAACCGCGGCCGACCGCCTGCGGCTGCACGTGGCCACCAACCGCGGCGGCTGGCAGGTTCACGAAGTTGGCTCGCCGACGCGCGATCGCTGCGACGGCACGGCCATCGCGTTCGATTCAACCGGCCTACTCCACGTGCTGCACTTCGACGGTGAAGACTGGGTTCCCTATCGTCCGTGCAACCTCTACCACCTGGCGCTGTCGGTGGATTGGCTCCGGCGCTGAGGTGCGGGAATTGGAGGCGAAATAAGGGGTTCTTCCTGGAAATCCGGAAAGGCCATGCAGCGGAATACAACCTGACATTTGTCCGGCGTCATTGTTCATTTCCGGACCCCCTTCCCGGTCAATTCCAATGCGAAGATACGCATGATCTGCTGCGCCAACCGCGAGGTCCTGATTTCCCTCTCCGCAAGACAGAGAGGGTGGGGTGAGGCCCGGCGACAGGCGCGTTGCGCACTTGCCGCAAATGACGGGGGATGCTTTTACAATAACAGTTGACGGACGATCCCAAAACGGTGATATACCCCCTATTAACGATTTCTTGGGATGGGGCTTTTAATATTGTTTTTCGTG
>CAZEDX010000131.1:0-7971 GCA_964511015.1 uncultured bacterium
GTTGTTCGCGGCGGCGGTCGCGGTATCGATCGGCGTCGGCTGGTTCGGCGCGACGTTCTACTACGGCTTCGACCGCGGCGACACCGCCCGCGTGGCGTCGCAAGCCGGCATGCGCGTTCTGGTCGACCCGGCCACCCGCGAAGCGCCGGCGCTGCTCGCGCGCACCAGCATCTTCGCCGCCAAATCCTGCGACGGCCAGACGTTGATGATCGGCCACTACGAAGACGCCTGGACCAAGCGCCTCGACGGCACCGCCGCGCGCGATCAGGTCTACAACTACCGCACCGGCGACGAACTCGCCTACGAATGCGAGCGGCAAACGGCGTGGGTCGGCTCCTACGCGCCGGGCGGACTGGTACAGCTCGACGCCACGCTGCGCGCACAGCAGTTCTACCCCGCGCCGGGCCGCGCGATCACCAACCTGCGCCGCTACGGCGGCCTGTTGCTGGCCGGCGACGACCACTCCACCGATGGCCTGGTCTTCGACCTCGCGGCGCGCGCGTTTCGCGCCCCGTTGCGCGGCGTCGGCAGCCGCGATCTGGTGCGCGACGAGCGGACCGGCCGGTTCATCGGCGCAACTGTATTTCACGTGCGGTGGTTTGACGGCCGCACCGGCCGGGTGGAGCGTTCGTGGTTCGCGCCGTCGGTGCAACTGCGGCTCGACCTCGACCCCGCCCGCGGCGACCTCTACGTCAGCTCGTTCAACAACGGCAGACTCTACCGGCTGGATGTGGCGACCGGCGAAGTGCGGGCCACGCGGCGACTCGGCGCCGGACTGCGCTATCTGCGCGTGCTGCCCGAGCAGTCTCTGCTCGCCGTCGGCAACTACGTGACGGGGGAGTTGCACCTGGTGCGGCTACCCGATCTGCAGGTGCTCGCGACGCTGTTTGCCGGGCGGCGAATCCGCGCGCTCAACCTTGCTCCGGGCGACCACGAGCTGACCTTCGTTTCGCGCGCCGGCGCGTTCGCCTGGGACTGGAAAAAAGCCCTGCCGCAGTAGCCGGCCCGACCGCGCGAAAACCGTTTCCCGGACGCGATTAACCAAATGGTTAACGGACGTGGCAAGTGCCGCGTAACCCCCGTTTTCAAACGCCCGTTCGGCCGCCATCGGCGCGGGGTCTGCCCCGCTCGCGGACAAACAAAAGGGGCCGGTTTCCCGGCCCCTGAGATGCCTATCGGAGGTGTGCGCTTACTGGACGTCGGCGCGCACGGTGTCGCCGACGAAAATCTCGCGGGTGGCATAGGTGATCAGCACGGTGGCGAACTTCTCGCCGACGCGCAGCACCACCAGGTTGCCGACCTTGTGCTTGGGCAGTTCGTCTTCATCTTCCGGCGCGCGCCAGATCGAGAACACATTGCCGACTTCCACGCCCTGCTTCTGGCCCACGTCGATGAACGCCATGGCGCCCGGACGCAGCATGAGGTCGCTGTCGGTGGTGGACTGCACGATCGTGCCGTGCATCTCTTCGTGCGCCGGGTTCAACTTGATGCGGACCGGCGAGCGATCCATCACCAGCAACCGGTCGCCGATCAGGACTTCGGCGTTCGGGGAACGCACGATGCCCGAGTACACGACTTTGTCGTGCGGCAGGTTGTGCTTGGCCTTGACTTCGACTTCGCCGACCAAGTTGATCAGGTAGCCGTTGTCGTCCGGACCCTTGACCTTTTTCTGGACGCGGAAGGCGGTGAACACGTCACCGGGCTTCACTTCCATGTCCTTGTTCAGCTTGAAGTAGACCAGGTGTTCGTCGCGCACCATGATCTGGTTGTCAATGTTTTTGATGATTTCGCCCGACCCCTCGAGTTCGTTCTCGGTGATCAGGTCGATCTCGTTGATACGCGTGTCGTAGCAGAAGGTAGTGTCGAACACGTGCATGTCCGGCGCCTGGAACAGGTCGGGCATGGCGGCCTGCGCCGGGCCCGCGCCCCCTTCGTACACCGCCGCCACCTGCACCTGACGAATCTTGATCACCTGTCCCGGATAGATCCAGTGCGGGTCGGAGATCACGTCGGTGTTGGCTTCCCAGATCATCGGCCAGGACCACGGATCACCGTAGAACTGCTGCGCGAGATCCCACAGCGTGTCTCCCGGTTCCACCGTGTACTTGGTGTACTCTTCGCTGGACTGCAGTTCGGTCACCATCGAGCCCTGCGGCTGCGACCAGGCCACCACCGCGACCAACACCACCGCGAAGACCAACACGAAGGCTAGGCGCACACGTTTCATAAATCCTCCTTCACCCGGACGTCTCCAGTCTCAGCTTTTTGGCCTCCGGAGAGTCCGGATAGTCGCGCAACAGACGCTCCCGCGTCAGCTTGGCTTTCTCCGTATTGCCCAACTTGTCTAAACAAATTGAAATCCAGTAAAGCGATTTCGGCGCATAGGGACCGGCGATTTGGCCGGCGCCCAGGCACCGTTCGTACTCGCGCACCGCCTGGCCGTATTCGGACAGATTGCGGTAAGCCTCGCCCAAACCGTAATGGGCTCGCGGCGTGAACTCGGAATTGGGGTATTGCGCCACGAACGCGTTCAGGTCGTAGATCGCCAAGCCCCAATTGTTCTGCGACAGTTGGTTCATCGCCGCTTGGAACCGCGGACCGGCCTCGCCAGGCGGACCGGGTTGGACCGCGGCCTGGCCGCCGGTCTGCTGCGGCGCCTGCGCCCGTTGCGGAATCGGTGCGAACCCACTGTTTCCGGGCGGGATTTCCGGCGGATAGCTATCTTCGGGCTGCTCGATGACGATCGTCGGCGTCTGCGCCTCTTGCTGCAGCTTACGGATCGCCTCGCGATTGTTGCGGGCTGTCTCACGCAGTACGAACATCGAGCTATTCATCTCTTCCATTCGCAAGTTGATGTCGGCAAGCGTCGCCTGCAGATCAGCGACCTGCGCTTGCAGATCGCTCACCTGCTGCTGCATTTGCTTGTCTTGCGTGCACGAAAGCAGCGACAAAACGAGCAGCAGCGCCCCTACGTACACCACTACGCGGCGACCGAACACGGCGCACCAACTCCAGATTATGACCCGTCGATATCCTATCGTCCGCCTCGCGGGCGTGTCAAGCGATTTTCCATTGATTATTGAGCATTAGCAGCGCTTTCGGGCCACTCGTCCTAGTTCTTTCAGCGTAAGAACGGGAAAAACAAAGTGATTCGCGCCGGCAATGAAGTGAAGGCTTCCCAAATACGGAAGTCGATTGCCTCGTCGACAAAAGCTTCGGATAACAGCAACCGGCGGCTGTTAAGGGCACCTCTCTGCTTTCAATGGTGAGCGCCGGGCGGGCCCGAAGGCCCGTCCGGCATTTGTCGTATCTTTGGTCGGGATCGTTTAACGGTTCGAAGCGAACACGACCGGCAACACGTACTGCAGGTTGCCGTAGGCTCCGGTAGAGCCGGTAAAACCAAGACGCACCAGGTTGTTGCCATCCAAGCTGCCGTTGATGAAATCGTTGTCGTAGGTCAGCGCGGGCGTCTGCAGATCGTCGAAATAGACTTCGAGCAGGCCGGCGGCGGCGGTCCAGACCACGCGGAAGTTGTGCTCGAGTCCGTCTTCGACATTCGCCAGTTCCACCAGCGGCCGATTGCTGCCAGCATGGTCGGCCGAACCGTCCAGGTCTACGGTCAGGTGATCGGCTAGCGGGTCGCTCAAATCGCCGCCCAGGTGCTCCCCGTCGTTCGGATAGGTGTCGATCTCGACGCCGATCGACGGCACGATGCCCTGATAGCCCAGTCCCTCGCCAGTCTGCGCGGCGACATCTTCGGTGGCGATGACGAATACGATGCCGTCAGCGCCTTCTTCGTCGCGTTCACCGAAGTAAAGCTTGAACTTCAGGTCAAAGTCGATATCCAAGTCGAAGATCGCGGTGTAGAATGCGCCGCCCACCAAATCGACGGCATCCGGCGTCAGCACGATGCGGTCGCCGTCCCATTCCGCGGCGTCCACCAGCACCCACTCGCCCGTGCCGCTGTTGTCGGTTTCTTCATCCTCACTGGCGCCGCAAGCCGGCAGAAGGAGAGCCGCCGCCAAGCAAGCGAGCACAGACAACAACAGACTCTTTCTCATCTTCTGTCCTCTCAATCGCAGAACTGGCCGAAGCAGCTCACGCCGCAATTGAGATATTCGACGCAGGTCGGTCCACCGAGAAAGCAGTCACAGACGCAGTCCGTAAACGAATCGGGGTCCGCGCAGCTGGCCAATTCGGCTTCGGATTCCGCCAGGCATTCTTCAAGCGAGTTGTAGCCTAGGCCACAGTCCACGGAAAACTGGCACATTTCCTCGGCGGCGCATTCGCTTGCGGCATCGTCGTCACCGGCAACATCGTCATCGTCTGCCGCGTCGTCGTCACTGACCGCATCGTCGTCGTCGTCATCGTCGCCGCTGCAAGCGACCACAAATCCAAGACTAAGACAAAGGGCGGCCAACAAAATGTACCAAGGCATTGATCGCATGTAACTCCTCCTTTTGAAAAGTTGGGCTGCCTTTTTTAAAATACTTAAAATGAAAACAATAACAACCGTCTTTTTTCCGACGCTGCCATTTGGATTGACAACTCTGAACATTCGGCCATGAATCACGCACTCTGGGATCCAGGAACGCCAGAAGTTACGACTATGGTGTCATCTGTGCCACATGCCTCCCGCCGCTCCACTGCAAAACTCGTCGTTTTGTGAAATCTGTCACAGCATTTCGAACACCCGTTCCTACCTCTCCGACCCGGCATTCAAAACGTGGATTTGCGTCTCCTACAGCCACAGGACTTCGCACGGGCGAAATCGGCAGAAAGCACGGGCAAAAATAGGCCCTTTCTCGAAAAACAGGGCCTAGCAAAATCAAGCACTTGCACGCCGAGAACAGCATGCTTGCGCGGTGCTTTTGCGGCGAAATGATGAAAAATATCATTTTCAAAATCAAACACTTGTGCGACGGCGGTTGCTCGAAAACCCGGCTTTTTCTGACAAGAAACACTTTCCGGACAGGATGAATAGAACCGCCCGGATCGACAGGATCGGAGGCGTTGAGTCTTAGTTATTCACATTTTTCTCGGACCCGCCCTTCCTGCCCGGAACCCAGTCCCCTTGCTCACTGCACCGGCAGCGCCGTCGCGTAAGTCTTCAGCGGCCGATCGGTGATGTTCAGGAAGGTCGTTTCATCGCCGGGCCGGTAGCTCTGCATGGGGTACATCTGGACCGTCAAGTTGAACTTGCCCGACTGTAGTTGGCTGAGGCCGTCGAACTCGAACCCGGCGCAACCGAAGCAGCCGCGGTAGCGTTCGGGCCCGTTCTCGAAATTCACGTCGTCCACGTAGTACAGCGGCAGGTCGATCGGCACCGCCTGGCGGTCATAGGTTTGCCGCGAGAACCAGCCCTCACTGTGTTGCGGCAGCGTGCCGGCGACTACCTGCCAGTGGAACGGGCGGTGGTCCATCTGCTGCTCGGCTGGGCTCATGCGGCCATCGACGTCGACGCCGCCCCGGTTGTGGTCATTGTAATAACGACGGCCAGGCACGTTGGTCGGCCCGTCGACGTAAATGCGCATCTGCACGCGGCGGAAGAAGCGCGTGACGTCGAACGGCAGGTTGACCGTCATCGGGAAGACCATGCCCGTCTTCCAGTAGGTGCTGGTCAGGCGCACACTCGGCGTCGGGATGTTCCAGAACAATAGCTGCCAGTTTTTCGTTTGGCGGATGACGCGCACCGGGCCGTCGATGTAGCCGGCGACGCGGCATTGGAAGTCGCCCTCGTGGCGCGAGATGTGGGCGACGTTCCAGAACAGGTCGGCTTCGATGCGGATCTTCTGGCGGTCGGCTACGCTCCAGCCCAGTTGGCCGCCCGGCTTACGCACCTGCAGCCGGCCGATGCTGATCGGCGCTTCAGGGTCGTAGCCGATCAGGTAGTCGCTGGTTTCGATGATGTTCTCGCGCACGTGGTAACGAACATAGTCGGTGCGGCTGCGCGGCGCCGCGGTGGGGTAGGCCAGCAGATAGACGTAACTCGTACCGCCGTCGATCGGGTCGGTCACGGCGATCTCGACCCCGGCCTGCGCGCCGGTCGGCAACGCAAACGGTTCGAGGCGTGGACCGGCATCGCCGGCGATGAAGGCGATTTCGTCGTCGGCGTCAAGCGCGCCACGATCGGTGTCGACCGAGGCCACCGAGCCGGCGGTATAGACATAATCGCCGTCGCGGCGTTCGTCGATCTGAAACGGAATCGGCACCAGGCCGCCGGGACCGACGGCGAACAAACCGAGCTGGGCGATCTTCTTGCCCGACAGCGTCGGCGTGGATTGGCCCAGTACCACCACCGGGTCAATCGTGCGCTTGAGCGGCCGCGGGTTGCCGACCGAGCCGAAGGCCGCGGCCGACACCAGGCAGGTCATCGCCGCCAAGCGCAGGAAGAATCGCCACCAGCGCACCAGACGCACGCGCTCGCCCTGCCCCACCGGATCATAGAAGAGCCCGAACGGCCGCTCGGTGGCTTCGTCGTAGAAGCGCCGAAGCCAGGCGGACGCCAGCCAGATCAGGTGATTGAGGGTCTCGCGAAGCATCCGCGCATCTTGGTGGACCGCTCGAGGGAAGTCAAGGAAAAGGCTTGTCAGGCGAAGTAGCTCACTACGTGCGCAATGCCCCACCCGGCGCCGCTGATTGCCAACAGGTACAGCGTGTGCATCCGCCAGTGGCGCATGGTCGCCGGCTCGCTACGCGTGGTCATGCCCTGGAACCAGCGGATATCGCCGTAGCGGGCGCCGATCACCAGCACCACCATTAGCCAAAAAAGCAGATCCAGCCAAGTGAAAAGTTGGGCCTGATCGATCACGATTTTCAGACCGATAACGCCGATGGCCAGGTTGCCGAACAACACCCAAACGGTGCGGAACAGACAACCGGCCGGGGGTTGGCTGGGGGACTCTGGTTCTTCCACACGATGAGCAGGCATGTTCGTCCTTCCGGCGAGATCCTAAAGTTCCGCTAGGGAAAAACGTCCGCGAACCGATCACGCCGGATGGCGGCCCGACCACCCTGTTATTGATTAACCTGCGACATAGTAGCGCCGCACCCTTGCTTTTTCTGTATAGCGCCATGCCGGCCGCCGGTCAACGCGCCTTGACATGGGGCGTCATGAGAAATAGCGTACGTCGGTTTTCCAGACAGTCAGGATAAGGGCAAAATGGAAGATACAAACCGGATCGTCGAACAATTAAAGGAGAAAGCGGCCGCTTTGCGGATGCAGGGAGTGAATCCCTACCCCCTGACCATCCCGGTGACCGACACCGCCAGCGCCCTCCGCGAGCGCTACGGTGAGAAGACCGCCGAAGAACTCGAAGCGTTGGGAGAAAAAACGAGCATCGCCGGGCGGGTGCGCGCCATCCGCGACTTCGGCAACGCCATTTTCGTCGACGTGTACGACCACACCGGCAAGATCCAGGTGCTGATCGGCAAGAAGATCGTTGGCCCGGAAGCCCACAGCAGCTTCAAGAAAACCGCCGATGTGGGCGACATTTTCGGCTTCACTGGCCGGCCGGCCAAGACCCGCACCGGCGAGTTGACCGTCGTCGCCGAGTCGCTGACGTTGCTGTGCAAGAGCGTGCGACCCCTGCCCGAGAAGTTCCACGGCCTGACCGACAAGGAACTGCGCTACCGCCAGCGGTATGTCGACCTGATCATGAACCCCGACGTAGTCAATGTCTTCCGCACCCGCAGTGAAATCGTGCGGCTGATCCGCGTCTATTTCCAGGAGCGCGATTTCCTGGAAGTCGAGACGCCGATGATGCAGTCGATCGCTGGCGGCGCGTTGGCTCGGCCGTTCATCACCCATCACAACGCGCTGGACATGGAACTCTACCTGCGCATCGCGCCGGAGCTGTACCTGAAGCGGTTGATCGTCGGCGGACTGGGCCGCGTTTTTGAAATCAACCGCAACTTCCGCAACGAAGGCATCAGCACGCAGCACAACCCCGAGTTCACCATGCTCGAGTT
>CAZEDX010000132.1:0-7934 GCA_964511015.1 uncultured bacterium
ATGCCTAAACCGAATGAAGGCCCGAACGAAAGAGCGAAAGATTGTTGACACTACCCTGTATAGAAAACGGATTTGCATCCCCTGCCTTCAGCCCACATGCTAAACTCGCAGAGAGCTTTGTCGACAAGCCAAAGCGTTGTTGAAATAGTTCCTTTGTGGCCTTCGGTCATATCCATATCAGGCCGATCCTTTTTCCGTTTCGGCTGCGGCTGTCAAATCGCACGTCCCATACGCTGGAAGCGAAACCCCGAGATATTGCCCGGCGAATTCCGAGGAGACATCGATGCGCAACAACCCGGTCAGCAATCGGTCATCGCTCCAATAGCGAGCATTCCCAGCTTTGAGTCCCATCAGCTTCATCCATCCCGGACGACCTTTGGCAATGCGCAACAGGGCGCGCCATTCCTTTTCGTTCGGAAAACGAGGCAAAGGCCGCGTCTTGGCAGCCGACTGAAAAATCAACCACATGGTTTCGGCATCCAAGCGCGGCACCGCCATCTTCTCGTCCGTCATTTTCAATGAGCGGAAGCGCAACATATCTCGTGGAAATTCGACGTCGACAGCGGCAAGAATCCCCACCTTCAAGGCCCACAGTGATTTGAGAAATCCTTTGGAGGCCGTGCCGATGTCCTGGAAATGGTCCAGTAGCAACACACCGGCTTGGTCCTCGGCGGCCAGTTTCAGATGGCCACGAATGCGTCGCTGGGACCATTCCGCAACATTCGCATCCGGGTAGACTTGAAGTAGCGCTCTCGTAATGTCGCCGAGCGTTGCCGTTGTCTGAGCCAAACCACAAGGGTAGCCGATATCGCGTAGTTGCCGCTCGACCTCAAGCAGAATTGTGCTTTTCCCGCTGCCGATCGGACCATGCAGGACAATCCGTTTATCGCCCATCAGGAGAGCGATCAGTGATTTGATCAACCTGTTTCGTCCTACAACTTCAACCATTCTACCTTCGCAAGGGGTTATTAAAGACCGCTGAAGTGCCGAGTTCCATCTCGATCTCTAGCAGGCGGTTGTACTTGGCGATGCGTTCGCTTCGGCACGCGGAACCTGTTTTGATCTGCCCGCCGCCCATGGCCACGGCGAAATCCGCCATGAAGGCGTCCTCGGTTTCACCCGAGCGATGCGAGATAACAAAGCCCCACCCAGCCTTACGGCACAGGTTGATCGCTTCGATGGTTTCAGTCACGGTGCCGATCTGGTTCAATTTGATTAGGACCGCGTTGGTCGACTGCTCATTGATTCCACGCTGAATGTACTGCGTGTTGGTTACGTAAATATCATCGCCGACGATTTGGATGCGCGATCCCAACGCCGCGGTGTGCGCCCGGAAACCCTCCCAGTCGTTTTCGGCCAAGCCGTCCTCGATTGAAATGATGGGATATTGATCAAGCCAGGCACGATACAATTCGGTCATCTCGGCGCTAGTCTTGGTGCCTTGACCAGATTTACTCAAATGATAAGCGTCCTGCTCGAAGAACGAGCTGGCCGCCGGATCGAGAGCAATCGCCACGTCAACGCCGGGGCGATAGCCCGTCGCTTCTATCGCCTCAACGATGACCTCACACGCTTCATCGTTGCTTTTCAGATTTGGTGCAAAGCCGCCTTCGTCGCCAACGGCTGTGGCGTATCCCTTTTTCTTCAGAATGTCTTTCAGGGCGTGGAAGGTCTCCGCGCCGTAACGCAGGGCTTCGGCAAATGTGGGAGCGCCAATGGGCATGACCATGAACTCTTGCAGATCCACACTGTTGTCGGCGTGCTTGCCGCCGTTGAGGATATTCATCATCGGCACCGGCAAACGGGTAGCGCCGGGACCGCCGAGGTAGGCGTAGAGCGGCAGGCCGCTGGCCTCGGCGGCGGCTCGGGCAACGGCCATCGAAACACCCAATGTCGCGTTCGCGCCCAGCTTGTTTTTGGTCGGCGTGCCGTCTAGTTCGATCATCAAATGGTCGATCTCGGCCTGGCGCGTCGGGTCCATGCCGATCAATCTCGGGGCGATCAGGTCGTTTACATTTGCAACTGCTTTCAGGACACCTTTGCCGCCGTAACGTTTCTTGTCACCATCACGTAATTCGAGCGCCTCATTCTCGCCGGTCGAGGCGCCGGACGGCACCGAGGCCGACACCTTGATCCCGTTGTCGAGCGTGACAAAAACGCGCACGGTCGGATTCCCCCGTGAGTCGAGGATTTCCAACGCCTGTACCGATGTGATTCGGCTTGCCTTCATTGCTCATCTCCTTTCCGTTCTTCACTAAGCAGCGCCAGACGACGCTGTAATGCGGTGATTCGTTCGATTTCTCCTTGCACGGCATCACGCCCCTGGGAGTGCCGAACCTTCGCCTTGTCCAGCGCTCTTGCGGTCGATTGGGCAACTTCCTGTAGGTATTTGCGCACCTCGTACTGGAAACGTCGGCGGCTTTCGAGTACGCGGTTGTTGAAATCGTTGACGATACGATTGGTATTAGCGACAAATAGTGTGTTCAGGTATCGGCCCACGGAACGGTCGAGCGCCCGCAACTGATTCTCACGTGAACGAAGCAGGTCAAGCAGCCAGCCGATCAAGCCTTGGCCGGTCCAACTCATCAGAAACGTGTAGAACAAGCCGCTACGTACCCGGAAACCTGTTTCAAAAGACACCGTCGGCAGGTTGGCAAAGGCGGGCTCGCCGGAATTGGCCAGCTTTTCGAGAAAACCGTTTGCCAGATCTACGAATCGACTGGTTGCTTCAACGTAGAGCGACTCCGCGAGTGGCTCGGCCTCGACCACCCAGGCGTCGAGCCGCCGTTGAGCAATGTCGTGGGACAGTTCGATTCCCGCCTTGCGCAACGCGGGACCTCGTCGTGGCTTGGCCATACGCAACCCAGCGACCAATTCCTCATGGGATTCCGGTTGTGCGCGTTCAAGAAACGCAGACCTCTTCTCTTCGAAGATTCGTCCCAACCGCGCCTGCTCGGCGGAAAAGAGGAAATCCAGATCGCTGAGTGATCGTTCCGCATCAGCAACGCAAGCGCGAAGAGCGTCCACCCGTCGTTCAGATTCCTCCACAGGTCGGCGTAACGCACCCAGGTTCTCGTTCAGTTCCCCTTGCAGTCGCTTGGCGAGCAAGGAAAAGCCACGCTGGGTCGCCGATTGCACCAATGCTCTCCCCGAATGACGGGCCAGAGCGTCCAAGGCGTCAACCAATGATCGCCATTCTCGTTCGGTGCGTGAGTTGGCGAGATGATCTATCGCGCTGACCGAAAAAATGGCTGGCGCAGTCATTCCTAGGCGTTTGGTCAGGACGCGGGAGGTGAATCGCCGCGCCTCTTCTTGTTCAACATCGAGCAGCTTGTCCGCTTTGTTCAATACAAATAGCAGGTGTTGGCATTGACCGGCGATGGTTTGCACGAGTGTGAGTTCGTCCGCTGAAATGGGCGGGTCGGCCCCAAGCACAACCAGGGCGGCATCGATATGCGGCACAAACGCTTTGGTGGCCTCAGTGTTGCCGAGAAACACGGAACCGATCCCTGGCGTGTCCACCAGGCACATTCCTGACGCCAGCAGTGGGCTGGGAAGATGCACTTCCACGGCCGCGACACCCTTCTTGTTTTCCGGGTTTTGTTCCTCGGTGACGTAACCGGCTAGGGATTCCAAGTCGATTTCCGACCATTGACCCGACTGCAACCGCAGGCGTGCACCACGGTGTTCACCATACCGAATCACGGTGACGACGGCCGTCACCGGAACGACGCCGACCGGCAGAACCGGCTCACCAAGTAGTGCATTGAGCAGACTCGACTTCCCGCGTTTGAACTGGCCGACGCATGCGACGTAGAAAAGGCCGTCTCTGATCCGCTGGGCCAAAGAGCGGGCTTCCTCGGCAAGGTGCGGCACCCCGGCATCCGAGGCGAGATCGCACAATAGATCAATGTCATTCACGTTCAACGTCTTCATGCGCATTTGGTTCCTTGTTTTTCATCGAGCGACAGCATGCCGACGAAGTCCACAGCGAGGTGTGTTAGATGAAGTGGCATACTTCCGGCAAATTCAATAATCGTCTCGTTTGTGTTCTTCATCATCGATTGCCCACAAAATAGAAAATGGCCACGATCGCCATCATAAGTGACAAAATCAGTTTGATGATTCTTTCCGGGAACTGATCGTGGAATCTGGAACTCAACCACATTCCCCCAAAGCCACCGATCCCAAGGCAACATCCCTGAAACCAGTTTGGCAAAACCACCGTCCCGGAGTGTTCAAAGGACCTTCCGAGAAATACATAAGCGGCCACACCCAGTAGCGACATCATGTATGTGGCGGTGAGCGCTGCGCCAACAATTGCAGAAACCGGTAAAGCGAAAAAGACAATCAGCAACGGGGCCAGCACTGAGCCACCACCGATTCCATAAGCACCACTCGCGATTCCAACCACGAAAGCCAAAACCACAAGTGGCACGGTTCGATATGAGAAATGGTTAGCACCCTGTCGGATTACAACTTGGGACCAAGTCCAATTCACTGTATCTATTTCCCGATTTTCGTTCCCTGGTCGTTTTTCCTCGACAAGCGGAAATGATGAAGAACAAGACCCTGCCTTCGCCGGTGAGGCTTGTCCGATCAGGGCGCTGGCGCTTAGAACCACAGCTACTGTGAACAAGAAACCTCCTGCGAATAACTTGAACACTCTTGGGTCCGGAAGTGCCAACACCCGAAGGTAGAAGCCCACCACAATGCCGGGGCCGCCACCCAAAAGGAGAGTGGCGACAATTGCCCAACAAATGGACTTGCGTCGATAAAACCGAACAACTCCTCCCGGAATGGCGATAAGATTGAAGAGAAGATTTGTAGCCGATGCCGATGGACTAGCGAGGCCTAAAAAGCTGATCTGGAACGGCAGCAACATAAACGCGCCGGATACGCCGCCCAACGATGATAGGAAAGAAATAATCAGCGCCGATATCACCAGCAGCGGTATTTGCGCCCAATCGATAAACGACAACGACATCGGATGGTATTACTCCCCATTTTCTGTCTGCCGCATGATCAACACGGCGCAAGGTGCGTGGTGGGCGATCTGAACCCCGGTGAGGCTCGCGACGCGTCGAAAGGTTCCCGTACGGCCTTGACCGCCCAGCACGATGAGGTCCGCTTTTGCTTGCTCCGCGACACTCACCACGGTTTCGATGACGTGGCCGGGAAGAATAAAGGCATGGACTTCGATCCCGGTTTGTTTAGCCCGGTCGATCAGCTTACCCAGCAAACCCTCAAAGTGCCTTTTACCTTCTTCCAGCATCTCATCCACGCTATCGATGGATTCTTCGGCGTAGCGCGGCAGGTTCTCAACGACCGACACCAAAACCATCTCGGCGTGGTACTTCTGCGCCAGGTCGAGGGCTTGATCGAAGGCTCGCTCACTTCCCTGGGAACCGTCAAAGGCCACCAAAATTTTTTGAAACATAGCGTTTCCTCCTCCGGTCGTTGTCTTGCTGCTCAAGAATCACTCCCGCAAGGTAGCTTTGAGCCGCAACGGTTGAATCAGCAGGTCGAGAGCGTCTGTCACGTTTTGCACAACAACCTGCGCAATCGAGATCAACCTTGTGGAACAGCCCTCTGGTCCGACAACTGCTATCCCAAGCCTGGCCACGCGCAGCATCGGCACGTCGTTATTTCCGTTGCCGATCGCCACGAGATTTGCCGGTTTCAGCTTGGCGACCAGGTCCGCCTTTTCCTCGCCGGTTTGAACGAGCTGAACCTGCACCGGGAGGTTATGCAGTGCTGCCTGGGCCATACCAAATGTATCGGCGGTCAGCACCACAATTTCAAGTCTCTCGTTGAGTTTGACCAAGCGGTCGGCCACACCGGGAAGGAGCTTTCCGTCGAGTGCCAGCGTTCCAGTGAAATCCAAAACCAGCCGCGTGAGATGGATATCGGGCTGTCCTGGAATCTCAAGATGGATACCTTCGGCCACGTAACGGCTCCCCTAATCTAGGGCATCATTACCCATTTCAGGTCATACCTCATCACGTAATTCCTTACCCAGCACTGTGCCAACCGGAAAAGGTGTCTTAACAACGCCGCGCGCCGTGGCTCCCCCATCTTCAAAGTTCATCAGGTGTCGCGGCAAGAAGGCGAAGTTGGCGACAAGTGTCGGGACCACCGCACTGGCGATGACCACTGCGACCAGCACCGAGTATTGCATCTGGTTGACTATGCCATGCGACAAGCCATACATGGCTGAGATCGTACCAAAGGTCAGCCCCGTTGACATCAGCAGGGTATAGTACCAACGCTCCTTGCGGTTGCGTTTGAATTGATTGAGCACCGGGTAGATCCCGAAGATCTTGGTGAGGATCTTGCCGCCGAACAGCCAGAGGAACAGTAGCGGCGCGGTAACGAGCGCCGGCAGCGACACGAGCGAACCAGCGCGCAGAAAGTAAAATGGCGTCAGGAAACCGATAGTCAAAGTCCGAATCCGGCGGGCGAAGAACGGATCGCGGCCAACCGACCGGGAGAGGACCATTCCGGCGATGTAGGCAGGTAGAACGGCCTCGCTGCCGGACCACAGTGCCAACGCGCCCAGGCCGAATAAGACAAACAGAATCCACTTGGTGCGAATCGCTGCGGTCCGGTTGCCATAAAGCGCCGTCAGTTTTTCCGTCGTCAACGGCATCAGCGCAAAGGCAACAATGCACGCGCCGACGAAGATGATCGTACGGATTGAGAATGGCGCAAAGAGCAGGCCCAGAGCGATCACCGTGCCCAGGTCCGTGATGAAGCACGCTCCAAGAACGCCCTTGCCGAAATCGGTTTTGTTGAAACCGTATTCGAGCATGACGGCATAGACCACGGCCATCGAGGTAGTGGAAAGCGCGACGCCGGCGAGCAGACTTGCTTGCATGTCCCAACCCACCAGCCAGCGCGCGATCGCGGTGCAACCCAAAAATGGAGCCAGGAAACTGACCAAGCCAACGATCCAGACTTCTTTCCATTTGGCCCGCAAGGACGCCGGGTCGAGTTCCGTTCCGGCCAGGAACGTCAGCAGTATGGCGCCGGAACTTGCGATAAACTTGAGCCAAGGCTCGTTTGCGCCCATCGCCTCACTGCCGAAAGCGCGGCCAATGAAAAAGGCGGCCACCACCCCGACGATAATTTCGATCAACGCGATGGAGATGCGCAGTCGATTGGCGATGACGGTAGCGGCGATGGCCAGACCGAGCCAAAGCGTTGCAACGGCGAAAGCACCTTCCATGATGGAAACGCTCCTTTCTGGTCGTACGCAGCGACCTATCGGGAGCCGTTTCCGCCGGGCTTGGCGCGGCTCCCACGGTGTTCTTCAACGCCGCAGGAGTCATTGGCCAGGGGAAATTGGCGGTTGTCGGTGGACTCCACCACCATCGTCAACGATGTATATATATATCATCGAGGCCGGAAATCCGCAATGGACTTGATTAGAACGATTGCCCATTAGGTCGTCGGAAACGAAAGGGTGACTAGATCTACGTTGGCACTTTGAGCTTGTCAGCAACCGCGCGCAGGCGGTTTGGATCGGCGAAAGAGGCAAGCGCCCGCGGTGACTCCTGGAATCCTTCGAGAGCGTAAAAATAGCGGTCGAGAGGATCGCCGGCAAAGGCGGGAACGAGAAACACGTGGGTGTGCGGAATACGTCGCCCGCGAGCGTACTCACGCGGTTGTAGCCGTCCACGATGTTCAAGGTTCGCAGCCTCCGCCCGTTGGCCTTCCAACGGCAATACGCCTGCTCACTGATCCCATGCTTGCGTACCACCTCGGACACCGTCCGCCCCGCGTCCACTTCACGCGAAATTCCGATGATCTGTTCCTCGCTGTACCGACTCGAGCACATAAATTCTGCTTCTTTCCACCGTGCATCCTAGCCGAAAGATAACGTACCCTATTTTTCGCACTTTCTGACCGGGGATTGAAGAAGAGCCCTC
>CAZEDX010000133.1:0-7736 GCA_964511015.1 uncultured bacterium
TTGCACGTTCGAGCCGCCGGTTTCGACGCCGATCTCGGTCATCACCAGACGGGCGGCGTCGCGCATGATCTGGTATTCCTTGTCGGTCAGCGTTTGCGCCGGCGCGACGGTGATCGAATCGCCGGTATGCACGCCCATCGGGTCGAGGTTCTCGATGGAGCAGACAACCACGAAGTTGTCCTTGCGGTCGCGCATGACCTCGAGCTCGTATTCCTTCCAGCCGATGACCGACTGCTCGATGAGCACCTCGTGTACCGGGCTCAGGGTCAGCGCCTTGTTCACCTTCGCCCGGTATTCCTCGCGGCGGAAGACGGTGCCGCCGCCGGTGCCGCCCAGCGTGAAGGCCGGGCGCAGAATGACCGGCAGGTCGATCTCCTCAAGCAGTTCCATGGCTTCGTCCAGGCTGCGGACGAAGCGCCCGCGCGGCACTTCCAGCCCGACGCGGCGCATGGCGTTGCCGAACAGCTCGCGGCTTTCGGCTTTCTGAATCGCCTCGAACCGCGCGCCGATCAGCTCGACGCCGGCCGCCTGCAGCGTGCCGCGTTCGTGCAGATCGTAGGCGAGGTTGAGCGCGGTCTGGCCGCCCATGGTCGGCAGCAGCGCATCGGGCCGCTCGCGTTCGATGATCTGCGCCACGACCTCGGGCGTCAGCGGCTCGACGTAAGTGCGGTCCGCCATCTCCGGGTCGGTCATGATCGTCGCCGGGTTGGAATTGACCAGCACGATCCGGTAGCCGAGCTTTTTCAGCACGCGGCACGACTGCGTGCCCGAGTAATCGAACTCGCACGCCTGCCCGATGATGATCGGTCCGCTGCCTAGAATCAGTATGGTTTCGATGTCGGTGCGTTTCGGCAACGTTGGCTCCCGCGCAAAAAACCGACCGGCGGCGCCGGCCGGGTTAGCGATGATCCCGCATGTACTGCACGAACCGTGCGAACAGATACGAAGCGTCGTGCGGTCCGGGCGACGCCTCGGGGTGATACTGCACCGAGAAGACCGGCAAGCTGCGGTGCGCCATGCCTTCGTTGGTGCGGTCGTTCAGGTTCACGTGCGTGGCCACGACCTCGCCGCCGAACGAATCAACGTCGACCGCGTAACCGTGGTTCTGCGCCGTGATCTCCACCTTCTCGGTGGTCAGATCCATCACCGGCTGGTTGCCGCCGTGATGGCCGTACTTCAACTTGTAAGTGCGACCGCCGAGCGCCAGGCACAGGAGCTGATGGCCCAGGCAAATGCCGAAGATCGGCTTCTTGCCCAGCAGTTTCTTGATTTCGTCGACCGCGTAGCCGACCGCCGCCGGGTCGCCCGGGCCGTTCGACAGGAAGATGCCGTCGGGTTTCTTCGCCAGCACCTCGGCCGCCGACGTGCGCGCGGGTACGATCTCGACCGCGCAACCGGCGTGCACCAGATTGCGCAGAATGTTGTGCTTGATCCCGAAGTCGTAGGCCACGACCTTGAACTCCGGCGCGCCGCCGGTTTCGTAGCCGCGCTCGAGATGCCACACGCTTTCCCGCCATTCGTAGCCACGCTCGCAGGTCACCTCGCCGGCGAGATCGCGGCCATCGAGGGTAGGGAAATCCGCTGCCCGGCGCGACAGCGAACGCGCGTCGAGGTCGACGGTGGAGATCACGCCGGTCTGAGCGCCGGCCTCGCGGATATGGCGCGTGAGGGCGCGCGTGTCGATGCCCTCGATGCCGACAATGCCGGCCCGGCGCAGGTACTCATCGAGCGTCAGCGTGCTGCGCCAGTTGCTCGGCCGCGCGCACGCCGCGTGCACGACGAAGCCCTCGAGAAACACCCGGCGGGCCTCGACGTCTTCCGGGTTCACGCCATAGTTGCCGATCAGCGGGTAGGTCATCGTCACAATTTGCCCTTTGTAGGACGGGTCGGTGATGATCTCCTGGTAGCCCATCAGCGAAGTGTTAAACACCACTTCCCCGAAGGCTTCGCCTTCCGCGCCGATAGACCAGCCGGAAAAGGCCCGGCCGTCGGCCAGGGCCAGAATCGCACGTTTCTTCTTCATCGTCGGGTTTATCCTTTGCCGGACAGTTTGCGTTGATATGCCGTCCGGATCAACTCCATAAACAACGGCGCCGGCGCCTCGAGTTTGGACGTCAGTTCCGGGTGAAACTGGCAGCCCAGGAAGAACGGGTGCTCGCTGAGCTCCATCACCTGCATGATCGTATTCGAAGGATTGTGGCCGGAAAAGACCAGCCCCGCCGCGGTCAGGCGCGCCACGTAGTCCGGGTTGACCTCGTAGCGGTGGCGGAAACGCTCGCGAATCTTGTTGCTCTTGTAGATCCGCGCCGCGCGCGAGCCCTCAGTCAGAATCACGTCGTGGCCGCCCAGACGCATCGTGCCGCCCTTCTGGGTCACGTTCACCTGCTCGGGCAGAATGCAGATGACCGGGTCTTTGACCTCCAAGCCTTCGTCGGCCACTTCCATGGTGTTGGCTTCCGACAGGCCCAGCACGTGCCGGGCGTATTCGACCACCGCCAACTGCATGCCGTAGCACAGGCCGAGGAACGGCACACCATGCTCGCGGCAGTAACGGATCACTTCGATCTTGCCCTCGATGCCGCGCGTGCCGAAGCCGCCGGGCACGATCACCGCGTCAATGCCCTGCAACATCTCGTCGCAACAATTGCCGTTGCGCTCGAGTTCCGCGGTGTCGAGCCATTCGATTTTCACCTGTGCGTCGACGTGCGCTCCGCTGTGGCGCACCGCCTCGATGACGCTGGCGTACGAATCATGCAGGTCGGTGTACTTGCCGCAGATGGCCACGCGGATGATCGGCCCCTCGGGCGAAAGCAGCCGGTCGACCAAGCTACGCCATTCCTGCAAGTTCGGCGGCGAGTAGATGCCCAGGCGCTTGTGCAGGATCTCGGTCAGCCCCTCCTCCTCGAACACCAGCGGAATCTGGTAGACCGATTCGACGTCGACGCCCGAAATCACCGCACGCGAATCGATGTTGCAGAACAGCGACAACTTCTTCTTGATTTTGTCGGTCAACCGCGCCGGGCAGCGGCCGATGATGACGTCGGGCCGGATACCGCGCTCGTTGAGCAGCTTCACCGACTGCTGCGTCGGTTTGGACTTCTGCTCGTCGACGCCGGTCGGCATCGGCACGTAGGTGAGGTGGACGAACATCACGTTCTCGTCACCGACCTCCTGTCCGAGCTGACGCACCGCTTCGATGTACAACTCGTTTTCCATGTCGCCGACGGTGCCGCCGATCTCGATCAGCGCGATGTCGGCCTGCAGGTGACCGGGGATCTCGAGAAACCATTCCTTGATCACGTCGGTAACGTGCGGGATGAGCTGCACGGTGTGGCCCAGGTAGTGCCCATCGCGCTCGCGTTCGAGAATGGTCTTATAAACCTTGCCCATGGTGAGGTTCCACTCGAACTTGCAGGTCACGCCGAGAAATCGCTCGTAGTGGCCGAAGTCCATGTCGACCTCGCCGCCGTCGTCGAGCACAAACACCTCACCGTGTTCGATCGGGTTCATGGTGCCCGGGTCGGTGTTCAGATAGCCGTCACACTTGATCGGCACCACCCGTAGACGCGAGGAAAGCAGCTTGCCGATCGACGCCGCCGCGATGCCCTTGCCCAGGCCCGACAACACGCCGCCGGACACGACGATGTACTTGGTGTGCTTGCGCGCCCACTCGATCGCCTGCCGCCAGTGACGGCCGCGACGAAGCGTCACCCCAGAAGCCGCCTGCTCACTTTCCGACTCGTCTTCGGCCAGAAAACCGTCTAGATCATCCAAATTGATGCGGTATTGACCACGATTACCAACCTTGATGGCCCGCAGTTCGCCGGACTTTACCCATCGCCTCACAGTGCTTACCGAAATCTTTAAATGTTCGGCGACATCTTCGAGAGTAAGGTACTTTTCTTCGGTAGACATGAAGAAAAAGCCTCCAGTGATTACCAATGATATTCATTTCTACCAGCGAATTGGCGGCCTGTCAATGCCAAGACACCAAAAAGGGATGGCCGGATCTGGATTTACCCCTCCAATACTTGAAAGTTTGCGCTTTACAACGCGGTGGAACTGCGGTACAAAATTGTTGAGGGAATTAGTGTAACCAGAGAATTCGTACGCGGATTTTAGAAAAAGCTAACTGGTTACAACTCAAAATGAAGTGACGTCTGGGCGCGTTCTTTACGCCGATGCGTACGAACCATACGGTCTGAAAACGACCTTTTCAGCATGGATGCCGCGTCCTGACCATGACCCGATGGCGACGTTTCCGTGTCGGGCGGGTCGAAATGAACTGCCGAAGTGCGGCTGAGGCAGTTGAGGTTCGCCATGGCGAAGATCATGCTGGTTTGTTCGGGGGACACCCCAGTGCTCGAAGCCTCGAAGGTTTTGCGCGAACGGGGACACGAGGTGACTCACGTTTCCGACGGCAACGAAGCACTTACCCTCTTCTATCGCCTCGCTCCTGATATGGTGGTCTGCGACCATCAGCTTTCCGGCCTCTCCGGCATCGAAGTCTGCCGCCTGATCAAGACCCATCCGTCAGGCCACAAGACAATCTTCCTGCTCGTTATCCGGGCGCCGTCCAGCCCGCAGTTGGTCAAGGAGCTGGCCCAACGCATTCAGGCCGACGACCTGGTGCAGAAGCCGTGCTCGGTGAAAGAGGTTACCGAGAAGGCGATCGAATGGCTCGAGAGCCCGCAGAAACCGGTGCCGTTGTACGAACGCGATGTCCAAACCACGGGGCGCCCCGCCAAGGCCGCCGCCGAACGGACGCTGCCGATGAGCGGCACAATCGCCGAGATCTCGTTCGCCTCGCTGTTGCAACAGCTCCACCGCGCCAAGTTCGATGGTTTGCTGGAGCTGAGCGACAAACGCAAGAAGCTGCGCGTGGCCTTTCAGCACGGCCAACCGGTCTTCGTGCAAAGCAACTACATCCGTGAAGACAGCCTGGGCAAGCTGCTGATCGACGCCGGCAAGATCAACGCCGACCAGCTCGATCGCGCGCTCGAACGCGCCAGCAGCCGGGAGATCAAGCTCGGCCAGGCGCTGATCGACCTCAAGTACATCAGCGAGAAGACCTTGGAAGAGGTGCTGAATCGGCAGCACATCATCAAGCTGCTCGGGGTCTTTCAACCGCGCTGGCAGGAAGGCGTGTTCAATCTGCACCCCGGCCCGGTTTCGTTGCGCCCCAAGTCGCGCGCCGACATCTCGACCGTGGCCCTGATTCAGGAAGGCATCACGCTCAATTCGACGCTCAAAGACTTGCTGCCGATCTTCCAGCGCAAGAACCGCCTGAAGCGCATCTGCCGCGCCACGCCCGAGCTCGACAGCGTTTTCGGCCAGCTCAAGCTCGACAGCAACCTGATTCGCGTCACCGAGCTGTTGCGTCGCGGCATGAAGATCTCCGACCTCGAGGCGCTGGTGCAGATGGACCGGCAAACGCTGCTGCAGTTCATTTTCATTCTGCTGGTGCTGCGCGCGGTGCGTTTCGAGGAAGCCGAATCCGATTCCGCCGATCAGGTGTGCGACGACCTGGCCGCCACGGCGACTGCCGCACCCGCGACGGAAAAAGGAGCCGGCGCGGCGCCGCCCCCGCCGAAGGCCGAACCGCCCGGCGATTACAGCCAGGAGTTCTACATCGGCAAGACCTACTTCGAACGGGGCGATTTCGAGAAGGCGCTGCCGCACCTGCAGAGCGCACTCGACAAGCGCCCGGCCTGCGTCGATTGCCTGGCGATGATCGGCTGGGCGACCTACTTCACCCGCACCCAGCGCGACCGCTTCGCCACCGAAAAGGCGAAAGACCTGTGCAAGCAGGCGATCACCAAGGCGCCCAACCACGCCCGCGCCCATCTGTACTTGGCCAAGATCGCGCGCGCCGAAAAAAACGACCGCCTGGCCGACAGCTATGCGATCAAAGCGTACCAGTGCGACCCGGACGACCCGGACATCAAGCACGAATACGAATTGGCCCGCATCCGCCGCCGCAATGTGACCGGGTAAGCGGTAAGGGCGCCGCCGTCACCATCCTCCGGCGTGCTGTCATCTCTGAAAGGGCGCGAGTACGACAAGCCCGCCGAACGTCGGCCTCTACGAATCGACGACCCATTGTGGTATACAACATACGCAAAACAACTTGTGCATTCGGGCCCGTGAAATGTTCGAGGCGGGAAAGGTGCAGGCGTTCGTTCAACGCCGGGCCGCGTCGCGCGCCAGCGAACGGGCGGCCTACCAACAATTCTTCGTCGAATTGTGCGACCTGCTCGGCGTCGTTTACCCCGACCCCGCCGTCGCCGCGTCGGAAGACTACCGTTTCGACAAGTCGGTCACCGACACCCGGCCCGACGGCGAAGCCGTCATCAACTACATCGACTTCCACAAGAAAGATCACTTCATCACCGAAGCCAAGCAGGGCAACGAGGCGCAAGACGACCGCACCGGCGCGACCCGCCGCGCGCACCGCGTGACCCGTGAGGTCGCCACGAAGCTCGCCGACCTCGCCCGGGACCTGGAAAACTCCAAACACGATTTGGAACTCGTCGCGCAGTTCCTCATGCGCTGTCTGTTCACCATGCTCTCCGAGGACGTGGGCCTACTGCCGGAGAAGCCATCTACGCGCACGGTCGAAGAGCGGTGGCAGGTGGCAAGGTAGGCGGACGAAATGTGCATTGTTGATCTGATCGTTGTTTACCTCGTGGTGAACGTCGTCTTTTGGGCGGTCGGACGGTTGTGCATCGGCTTTTTCCGTCATCTGGACTCTGTAGGCTGGTGGACCATGGCGTTGGGTGTGCTCTATTTCGTAATGTCCACAAACCGCCGCGCAGCTCGTCCATGGCAAGTAATGATCGGCGGCATTTTTATCGGGTTGATGATTCTATTGCTGTCCGCCGGCCTTTTTGACCGGCCGAAGTGGTTTTCGAGACGGACGAAGGAACAGCAGGAGCAATCGTCATGTCGAGAAGAAAGGCCTTGGTGACCCAACATCTGGAAAACCTATCAAGGCGGCTGTTGGAAGAATACCAGGACGTGATCCGGGAGTTTATCCA
Organism: uncultured bacterium; assembly: GCA_964511015.1. Taxonomy (GTDB): domain Bacteria; phylum Lernaellota; class Lernaellaia; order Lernaellales; family Lernaellaceae; genus FEN-1099. The sequence continues at coordinate 7,041 of CAZEDX010000133.1, forward strand.
AAACCGGCAGGGCGTCTATTCCTTATACCGCAACGGCAAGCTGTACTACGTTGGTTTGGCAAAAAACCTGCCGCAGCGATTGAAGACTCATCTCCGCGACAAACACGGGGAATCGTGGGATCGGTTCAGTGTGTACCTGACGATCGGCGACGATCACATGAAAGAACTGGAATCGCTGATCCTGCGCATTACCAAACCCGTCGGCAACAAGGTCAAGGGCAAATTCGCCAAATCGGAGAACCTGATTCGCAAGGTCCGATGGCACTACCGGCAAAAGGCCAAGGAAGAAGAAAAACAGATGTTCCTGTCGCCGAAGGCGGCGGCCAAAACGGCGAAGCAGATCAGCCGCGAAACCGACCTGGCGACTTATCAGGCGTGGCGGAAAGTCAAATTCGTATTCAAGAGAAAAACGTATTGGGGCATTCTGCGGCGCGACGGCAGCGTGCGCTGCAACGGCAAAAAGTACGATTCGCCCACCGCCGCGGCCCGGGCGATTGTCGGATACAACATCAATGGTCTGCGCGTCTGGAAATACGAAAGATCACCTGGAGACTGGGTGCCGCTGTCCACGTTGAAGAAGTCCGCCCGAGCGCAGGACACTGTTCGCGCCGCCTTGTCCGCTCTTCCGGAGTAGGGGCATGGCGCGCCATGCCCCTACCTATGTTCGAAGGGCACAGCTTGCTGTGCCCCGACCAA
>CAZEDX010000134.1:0-7655 GCA_964511015.1 uncultured bacterium
ATGTTCATCGTCACCGCCGTGCCGTCGCCGTCGGGGTCTTCGTTGACGGACACCGGCTCGCCGAAGGGGGAAAAGGTCGCTTCCCACACCGCGTTGCCGTCGGTGTTGGTCAGCATGACCGGGGTGCCAAGCTGGTCGCCGTGAACCCGATTCACGTTTGACATCCTCTGAATGTCGCCTGCGTAAGCTCGATTGTCGTACAGCGTCAGGCCCAAAACAATGGCGGCCTTGACGGCCCGTTTCCGCAAAGCCAAACGACCAGGCGGGGGTGCTATTGACTCACGCGGTTATGGGCGTCCGCGAATTCCGGTCATTTGGACTATCTTGTAGGACATCTTGGACGGCAATCTACTGGATAACCGGATGAAAAAGATAGGTTCGACAAATCCATCGACCGGCTTTCAAGAAGATAATTGTTGTCGGATACTCGGCAAGGACCGAAACGAACTCGACGATGGTTATGATCCGGTTTTTAGTTCGCACAAAGGCGTACGAAGAACGAACTGCTATTAGAATGGTTAGCAGTACCAGCACAGAAACAGGATAACGGGACTCTGCAAAAATGGTTTCATCGACAAAATAGACAAAGTAACCGACAGAGCAAACAAGCTTCAGAGCAAGCCTGTCCTTGCTGTAGCCGACGCCTAGCACATGATTTTGCCTCTGTAACAAAATGATGCCCAAGTGGACCAAGGCCACCGCAAAAAAAGCCAAAATTATTCTTATAAACGCCTCAGTGGAAGTGAACCAGTCAAGCCAATACGCCACACTCATTTTCGGATCCTTGCCGTCAATCTATAGCCAAGGGTCTGGCGCGGGCTCCCCTACGTCTGGAAAGGGCATGCCGTCGCAACCAAGCGGCGGTTCTTGAACTCCGTCGCATGCATCTTCTGCTGTCTTCGGAAGATCCCTTTCTTGGAGGCCGAACCACCGAACGCACTCAAGTTGGTAGGTATAGGCGCCGCAATCTTCATATCCGGAGGCATGACACAGCTCATGCAACAATAGACAAGCCTGCTGTTCGATACCTAGACCGGAATATGGATCAAATGTGCTACGGTCTAAAATCAGGTCTCCGCACAGATCTACACCGCTCTCCGTCTCTTTTCCTCGCAGTGCACCGTACCCTCCCATTAAATCACAAATCTGATATCTGGGAACACATTTTGGGTTGCAGGCCGAATATCCAGGCATATTGTTCAAAATTCCTTGAAGCACCTCGATCCACTGTAGTTCGTCGGGATCGGGATCGGTGCAGTTGTCCAAGGAGGCGCATTCTCCGTTCCGGTCTGACCGCACTAGCGGATCGTTTTCGGAATACCCATACGGGTTGGCAAGGGATGTTCTGTCAACCCTTGGATCGGTTTCCATATACCTCCCCACCGCCGGATCGTAGTACCGGTGCCAGTTGTAATTCAAGCCGGTCTCCGCGTCGAAGTACTGCCCGGGCATACGGATGTTCATCGTCACCGCCGTGCCGTCGCCGTCGGGGTCTTCGTTGAGCGACACCGTTTCGCCGAACGGGGCAAAGGTCGCTTCCCACACCGCGTTGCCGTCGGTGTTGGTCAGCATGACCGGGGTGCCGAGTTGGTCGCCGTGAACCCGATTCACGTTTGACATCCTCTGAATGTCGCCTGCGTAAACTCGATTGTCGTACACCGTCGGGGCCAAGACAACGGCGATTTGCCCCGCGCCTTGAAACGCGATAATGGAGATCGCCTTTCTTCCCAGAGCAAACGAACTATAAGCAGGACCACAATGAAAGCGAGAAATGAGTATGGCGGCCCTGATTTCCGTACACAGATCCAGCGATTTAACAAAAGACGTCGATAGCGAAAAAGGCATTACATTGTGTAGTAATATACATCGGTGAGCAGCCAATCATAAACATAGGTCATTGAGTACAGTTCTACTACGACTGCCACGATCTCGTAGACTAGCCAGTCACGCCGCTTTTCGCGAAACAGCAAAAAGACAAGCCTGATGAGCAGGTTGAGCCCGATGAAAACGACCGCGCTTGCTAACGTACGGTGATAAAAAGGATTTTCACCACCGAACGTCAACAAGCTATACCAGGGCATGATGGCGTAAGGGATTAGCAGGAAGGTTCCCCCCTTCGCCAACAGATAGGCCAGTCCCAAATTCGGTCGCGTTCGCCTTGCGACCAGCCAGACGCCAGCAACAACCGCGTGGACAGCGACCCCCGCCATGATGCCAGCAAACAGGGCCTGCCAAGCATCGTTGCGGACGAACCAGTAATTGACCCAGTGACAGAGTGGGCTGTCACAGCGAACCAGACGAATGACACAATTTGCGGCCAGAGTCTGTAACAATGTAGTCACCTCAGAATTCGTCCCCCTGCAGACTACCACAGCCGGGCTCCGAGGGCGGTTGCTCGGCGCAGGCCCTTTCGGCCTGTCGATCAAAGTAATCAATGTCCGTGCCCGGGTTGATCATCGCCTCACAGGTCGCCTGGGCCTTGTATGCCGGGCACTCGTCGCCACCGTCCTTCCGAAGATGACATCTTTCGTGAAAGAAAATGCACGCCTTGTTGGCGTCGTTCGCCGGGCCTTCGTCAGGCGGGTATTCGACCAATCCGTTCCAGATGTCCGCGTTGATTTTGACGAGACAGTTGTGGCTAAACCACGACCTGCTTGATTTAGCGATAGTCTCCCCCATGCCCTCACAGATTTGCACCCTCCACGCTGAACAGGAAGGAGAACATTCAGTTGGGACACCGGCCAACTGTGGAAACAGTTCGGATGTTGGATCTGCACCTTGGTGGATTGTAGTGCAGTCTTCGTTCAAGCCTAGACGGTCGGTATCGAATAGTGGGCTGTTGCCAACATAATTGTAAGGTTGGACTGTCGAGTAGTCGGACTCAGGCAACTCCGCCTGCACATACCTCCCCACCGCCGGGTCGTAGTACCGGTGCCAGTTGCAATTCAGCCCGGTCTCGGCGTCGAAGTACTGCCCGGGCAGGCGGATGTTCATCGTCACCGCCGTGCCGTCGCCATCGGGATCTTCGTTGACGGACACCGGCTCGCCGAAGGGGGAAAAGGTCGCTTCCCACACCGCGTTGCCGTCGGTGTTGGTCAGCATGACCGGGGTGCCAAGCTGGTCGCCGTGAACCCAGTACACGTTCACTACCCTCTCGCTGTCGCCTGCCGCGTGCGCTTGATTGTCGTACACCGTCGGGGCCAAGACAATGGCGACGATCGCATCTTGACGGTCCGTTTCCGCGAATCCAAACGACCAGGTGGGGGTGCTATTGATTCACGCGGTTATGGGTGTCCCCAGATTGCGGCCGCAGATTACCCGAATTCTCTGTCCCATCAGTAGGTCCTGCTGAATAGTGCGAAAGCAATGTCTTGGACCCATAAAATTGGGTAGTATTCAAGAAGGACCATCATCATCTCTATCAACACGGTCAATCGGTTTCTGGTTCGCGCGGCAGCATAAAGGCTCCTTACCACAATGAGAACGCCAAGCATTACCAAGTCGGCCACAAAGCTACCCGGAGCCAGAAAAACCTTGCTGTCGAAATACAATACCACATAGGCCATTGACGTTCCGCTCTTGAGCAATACCATATCCCATCGGTAGACAAACAGACTTCGCAACCTCCTTTTAAGAGACGTCACAACCACAAGATGCACAATCATGACACCAACTACACAGCAAATCGTCATAAGTTGTGTTGTTTCGTCGTGACGAAGGGACCATTGCCACTGCCATAAAGACATTTAGTACCCCGTCGAAGGATTGTCTAGACCTGGAAGTCCAGAACACTCTTGAGGCGGTGGTTGTGAAGGGAAGCAGACTGAAAACCGCCTGCATTCCAAGTTAATCGAAGGTTCCCTTCCGTGTGCCCTAAGACAGGCAATTTGGTGCGTGTATGCTTCGCAATCATCCATGCCGCTCAATTCGCATAACTCATGGTCAATACCACAAGCCACCTCTGCCTTGTTAAAATTGAAATCTGCCATTCTGATACGAATCAAACACGCACCTTGGGTCATTTCGCTTGTACCAACCGGCATGTTGGACATTGGCGATCCCATTCTCGGACAAATCTCCCACAGAATAGCGGGGCAGTTTCGTTCCGGATCGCATGGCGCGAACCCCGTCGCCAGGTATTTGAGCAGCCAGTCTCTCCATCTCGCTTCTGCTTCGCTCAAATCAAGGCATTGTGAACTTGCACAGCCGATCCGGTCCTTTTGCTCAAGCGGGCTATTGTCGGCGTAAAAATATGGATTAATGGGAGAATAACCTCCGGTTAACGCTTCCGCCTCCATATACCTTCCCACCGCCGGGTCGTAATACCGGTGCCAGTTGTAGTGGAGGCCGGTCTCGGCGTCGAAGTACTGCCCGGGCATACGGATGTTCATCGTCACCGCCGTGCCGTCGCCGTCGGGGTCTTCGTTCAGCGCGACGGTCGCGCCGAAGGGCTCGTGCCAGGTTTGCCAGACGACGTGCATCGACCTTCCCACGGGTTACCTCTGTTCCAACGACTCAAGATACCATCAGTTCAACCGACATTTCAAATCGCGCGCCGAGCCCATCCACAGCAGATCGAACCCGGCCTTGTGCTCCATATTATCGGACGCGTGAGCGAGGGAGGAAATGCAGAGCCCGAGCGCAGCCGAGGGGCGATTTTCACTCCGACCGAGGCGTGCGAGTTCGACGAGCGAGCCGAGCAGAGGTCCCTTCCTTGAGTTGCATGGCAACCATTTTGCGGAAGGGATCAGGTCTGGGAAGGGATCCCTTCCGCTCGCCCGTCGCGTTCGCTTCGGGCTTCAGTCGGGATAACAGGCCACGCTGTAAAATCAGTCGCCTTGTGAAATCTATCACAACATTTCGAACGACCGTTCTAGTCTGGCCGACCCGGTATCCAAAATGTACATTTGCCGCCCCTACAGCCGCAGGCCTCCGTGCGGGCGAAATCGGCAAAAACCACGGGCGAAAAAAGGCCCTTTAACGGGAAATCCGCCCTAGCAAAATCAGGCACTTGCACGGCGAAAACAACCTGATTTTGCGGTGATTTTCCGGCAACGCGTTGAAAAATGATCCCTGCAAAATCAATAACATGCAGGCCGGTAGTTGCTTGAAAGCACGGCTGTTTGTGGCAACAACGTCTTTGTGGACAGGATCCACTGGATGTACCGGATCGACAGGATTCGTCACGACGAAAAAAGTTATCCTGATGGTTCTTTGCTTCCGGTCCAACCTCCGGCGAGAGAACTGGTCCACCACGCCGGCCAAACATGCTACACTCCGCCAACCCGCTGACTGATGTGAGGCTGCATGAGCGACATCCCCCGACGAATGCCGGCCATGATGCCCGATCTGGTGTTGGTTTATCTCGACGAAATCGGCGACATGACGCTGCATCTGGAGATGGTGTTCGCCCACCGCCTCGATGCCGACCGCCTTGCGCGTGCAATCGACCTGGCGTGTGATGCCGAGCCGGTGCTGGGTTGTCGATTTGTCGTGAACTCGTGGCGGCCTTACTGGGAGCGGATCGACCGCACGGGTTGGCAGCCGCTGCGGATCGTCGCCGAACAGGCGGCCTATGACGCCTTTCGCGCCGAGCCCGCCGACGCCCGTCACCGGCCGCAGGTGCACGGCTGTCTGTGGCGTGCCCCGGATGGCGACCACCTCTTGCTGAAGGTCGCGCACCAAGCCGCGGACGCCGGCGGCTGCAAGCATGTCAGCCGCATCGTGGCGGGCCTCTATACGCGTTTGGGGCACGACCCGAATCATCGTCCGGAACCGAACGCCGGGACGCGGTCACCGTGGCAGGTGCTGCGCCGGATACCGTGGCATGGATTCTTGCGGATCTATTGGAATTTCCTGCGAGAAACCGTCAGCAACGCGAGCCCACCGAGGTCACATGTGCTCGTCGCCGGAAGCGCGCGCGAAGGGGGGCCGTGCTATGTCATCCGGCACCTCGATGCCGAGCGCGTAGCCCGTCTGGCTAACTACGGCCGGACCCGCGGCGCGACCCTCAACGACCTGCTGATGACAGCCACGCAGCGGGCGATTTTCGAGCTTAGTCCGTGGAACGGGCGCGACGGTTTGCGTACCTATATGACGGCCGATATGCGCAACTACTACCTGCCCTCGGGAAGCGCCGAGGCGGTGTGCAATTTGAGTGCGATCGAGCCCATCAATCTAGGCCGAGATCTGGGCGCCGATTTCGACGCCACCCTGTCGCGTATGGTCGCCTGGACCCGCGCACGAAAGGCCAATTACATCGCGCTCAGCGGCTACGTTGGGGTGATGCCGTCGGTGTGGTTGCTGCCCTTCGCGCTGACTCGGCGGATCTTCCGCGCCGTCAAGCAAATCGCCCTGGCCAACAACATCGCCAACGCGATGACCAACTTAGGTCCGGTCAAACCGATCGACGTCACCTTCGACCAGCCGGCGCGTGAGGCGTGGGTGGTCTGTCCGCCGATATTCCCCCCGCTGTGCGGCTATGGAGTGAGCGGGTACGCCGGGCGGCTGACCATGTCGGCTGGGGTGTACCGACCAGGCCTCCCGCCCGAGCAGATGGAGCGCTATTTCGACAAGATTGTGGAGCTGTTGCCGGGGTGAGGCGGGTGCGTCACGCGAGGCAGGATTAAACACTGACGAGCAGGGGCTTTCCCCTGCCCGTCAACCGGATTTCGAGTCGTTCAGCTTGCCTTGAGACCGCGGATCACCTGTTCGAAGAACGGACGCACCTCATTGGGCAGCGTCGCCGTCCGACGGTAGGCGATCGGCTCGTTGATGATCTCCAAGGTGAAGCGGTTGCCGTTGGCCTTGTGCAGGCGGATCTGGTGCTTCCGCTTGGGGTCTTCGATCTCTTTCTTGAGCGCCATGCAGGTGCGGTAATAGGCGAAAAGCCTACGGCCGAATGGCGTGGCAAAGCGATCGAAGCAGCGGTTGCGGCTGACGCGCTCGGTGGCGCCCAGATCAAGCAGTCGCTTCAGCTCGACGGCGAGCGGTTCGCTCTTCGGTTTGGCCCTTGATACAGACGATTTCATCTTCACAGGCATATCACTTCTTCCTTCCCCGTACCCCTCCGAAGCACGCGGAATATAGCAAAACAGAGCCTTAGTTTCAAGTCATTTTTTGTATGACTGGAAAAAGGATAAATACCCTGATTTTTTGCCAAATCCGCTCTCGGAATGACGCACGATGTGCCGCGTTGCGTTATCGCCGCAACAGCTCCTGGTCAATGGGACACGAGCGATGGCCGTGAAGTTCACGATCCTGCACAAGATTTCGACAAAGTGCCAAAATCTTCGACGATCAATTTGTAGAGAAAAAGTCTCATTTACAAAGATGCCCGATTTGTGCGTGTTTGAGCCACCGCCGACGGATTCTCCAAATTTGGCGAATATAACGGGGCCGGCCGGACCCTTCCCTACGCCGCCGGCGTTGTGGTATGTTGCCAGCATGGAAGTACTCGATTCGGATTTCGGACAAATGGCGGCGCTATTGCATCCGGGCGCCGGAACACTGGCCACGTTCGATTACACACCCTATTGGGCCTATCTCGACCAACTTGGCACCCCGGTCATGCTGACCAACACCGACGGCAACGCAGTGTGGGAAGCGACCTTTGCCCCGTTCGGCGAAACGGTGTCCGTCAACGAAGACCCCGA
>CAZEDX010000135.1:0-7381 GCA_964511015.1 uncultured bacterium
CGAGTTCACCATGCTCGAGTTCTACTGGGCCTACGCCACCTACGAACAGCTTATGGACCTGACCGAGGACCTGTGCTGCTTCCTGGCCCAGAGCCTGTTCGGCAAACTCGAGTTTCCGTACCAGGACACCGAAATCAGCTTCGCCCGCCCCTGGCGGCGTTGGAAGATGGCCGACGCCGTGCGCGAGCACACCGACCTGTCGGCCGAAGACCTGCGCGACCCGGCCCGGCTGCGCAATTTCTGCAAGCAGCATGAGATCGAGGTGCTGGGCAACCCCGGCGCCGGCAAGCTGATGACCTTGATCTTCGAAGAGAAGGTCGAGGCCAAGCTGATTCAGCCGACGTTTGTCTATGAGTACCCCACCGAGGTCAGCCCGCTGGCCCGGCGCAACGACCAGAACCCCGAGGTGGTCGACCGCTTCGAGTTGTTCATCAACGGCCGCGAGATCGCCAACGCGTTCAACGAGTTGGCCGATCCGGAAGACCAGCGTTCGCGGTTCGCGGCGCAGATCGAGGCCAAGAAACAAGGCGACGACGAGGCGCACGAATACGACGCCGACTACATCCGCGCGCTGGAGTACGGCCTGCCGCCGACCGCCGGCGAAGGCATCGGCATCGACCGGCTGGTAATGTTGCTGACCAACCAGCCAAGCATTCGCGACGTGATTCTCTTCCCGCTGCTGCGAAAGGAAGTCTGAGACGATGGGCTTCGCCCGGTTCGTCGGCCTGCGCTTCCTGCGCCCGAAACGGCACTCGCTGCTGGTGTCGATCATCACGGTGATCGGCATCGCGGCGGTTGCGCTGGGCGTGGCCACGCTGATCGTCGTGCTGGGCGTGATGACCGGGTTCCAGGAAGACATGATGAGCAAAATCCTGGGCGCCCACAGTCATCTGCTGGTCGAATCGAAGAAGAAGGTGATTCGCGACTGGCCGGCGGTGCTGGCCGCGGTGCGCCGGGTCGACGGCGTCGCCGCAGCCGCGCCCTATGTGTCGGGCGAGGTGATGGGCACCTCGTCGGACCACGCGGCCGGCGTGATCGTGCGCGGTATCGATCCCGACACGGCGCCGCTGGTCACCAACATCGGCCGCGCGATCGAACGTGGTTCGCTCGACATGCTCAAACGCCCGCAAGAAGTGATGGCGCCGCTCGGCGAAAACAAGCAGCCGGAAAAGTTGCCGGGCATCATTCTGGGCAAGGAACTGGCGGCGTCGGTGCGCGTGTTTCTGGGCGAGAAGCTGTACCTGGTCAACCCGATGGGCGAAATCGGCCCGCTAGGTATGCTGCCTAAAACGCAGGCCTTTGTGGTGGTCGGCATCGCCAAATCCGGCCTCTATGAATTCGACGCCAAATACGCGCTGGTCAACCTGCCCGACGCCCAACGGTTCTTCAACCTCGGCGACGGCATCACCGGCATCGAGGTCAAATTGACCGACCTGTGGCAGGTGGAGCGGGTCGGCCGCGCGGTGCGGGCCCAGCTCCAGCCGCCCCTGATCGCCCGCGATTGGCAGGAATTGAACCGAAGCCTGTTTTCCGCCATCAAAGTCGAGAAGCTGGTCATGTTCGTGATGTTGTGCATCATCGTGTTCGTGGCCGCGCTGAACATCTTTTCGAACCTGTACATGGTGGTGATGGACAAGAAGAAGAGCATCGCGATGCTGCGCGCCATGGGCGCATCGTCGCGACGCATTCGCCAGATCGTCCTGGCGCAGGGCATGTCCATCGGCATCGTGGGCAGCCTGATCGGCGTCGTGCTCGGCGCCGGCATCTGCGTGCTGCAGATGCGCTTCGGGCTGATCCGGCTCGATCCGTACGTTTATTACATCGACACTCTACCCATCACGTTAAAGGTCCTCGACCTGGTTTCCATCATCGTCGCCTCGCTCGGCCTGTGCCTGCTGGCGACGTGGGTGCCGGCCCGGATCGCGGCACGACTCGATGCGGTAGAGGTGTTGCGTTACGAGTAGCCCATGGCTTACGGCGGACCGCTACGCTTCGCGCGCTTTGTTGGGTTGCGTTTCCTGCGCCCGAAGCGCCGTGCGCTGGTGATGTCGATCATCAGCGTCATCGCCCTGATCGGCGTGGCGGTCGGCGTGGCCACATTGGTCGTGGTCATGGCGGCGATTACCGGCTACCAGGAGGTGATGACCCAGAAGATCCTGGGCGCCTACAGCCACCTGCTGGTGCTCAGCCACCACAATCGCATCGCCGACTGGCCGACGGTGGTCAAGAAGATCAGCCAGACGCCGGGCGTGCGCGGGGTCAGCCCGTTCGTCTACGGTGAGGTGATGGCCTCGACCGCGGCGGACACGGCGGGGGTCGTGCTGCGCGGCATCAACCCGGCTTCCGACGCCCAGGTGACCGGCATCGGCCGCAGCGTTGACGCCGCGACCATCCGCCAACTCGACCAGTTGCGCGAGCCAAAGGGCGAACCGGGCGACGAAGGCGCGCCGCCGAAGCTGCCGGGCATCATCCTGGGCAAGGAGCTGGCCACCCGGCTCGAGGCGACGGTCGGCAGCAGGGTGTTCATCGTCAATCCGATGGGCGAAGTCAACGCCAGCGGGGTGACGCCGAAGTCGCAGGCATTCGTGGTGATCGGCCTGTCCCACAGCGGCATGTTCGAATTCGACTCGACCTTCGCCTTCATCGGCCTGGCGGCGGCGCAACAGTATTTCGGCTACGGCGACGCGGTCAGCGGCGTCGAGGTTTCGGTGACCGACATCTGGCGATCGGAACAGGTGGGAGACGACGTCGAACGGCGGCTCGGCTGGCCCTACTACACCCGCGACTGGAAGGCGATGAACCGCAATCTGTTCTCGGCGCTCAAGCTACAGAAGCTGGTGATGTTCGTCATTCTGTGTCTGATCGTCTTCGTCGCCGCGCTGAACATCTTCTCCACGCTGTACATGGTCATCATGGACAAAAAGCGCAGCCTAGCCATGATGCGCGCGATGGGCGCCTCGGCCCGCGAGGTCCGGCAAATTGTTTTCGTGCAGGGGATGTTCATCGGCGTTCTAGGCAGTATAATCGGCGCAATTTTGGGCGTGGCGCTTTGCCTGTTGCAGACACGCGTCGGTCTGGTGCGGCTGGATCCCAGTGTGTACTTTATCGACACGTTGCCGATGACGGTGAAGGCGCTCGACCTGTTGATGATTTCTGTCGCCGCGCTGGGGTTCAGCCTCATCGCCACTCTGTTGCCCGCCCGCATGGCGGCCCGGATGGATGCGGTGACCGTGTTGCGGTACGAGTAGGAGAAGCGATGTCGATGCTCCAGATGATCGAGCTGTCCAAGACCTACTATGACGCCGGCGCGCCGGTGTCGGTGTTGGCCGGGCTCGATCTGGAGATCGAACGCGGCCAGATGGTGGGAATCGTCGGCGACTCCGGCGCCGGCAAAACGACGCTGCTGTATCTGATCGGCGCGCTCGAACGGCCGTCGACGGGCCGCGTGCTGTTCGACGGCGTCGATGTCTTCCCGCCCGGCATTCAGGACGCCCAACTGGCGGAGTTCCGCAACCGCAAGATCGGTTTCGTCTTCCAGTTCCACGGCCTGATCCCCGAATTCGACGCGCTGGAAAACGCGATGATGCCCGCGCTAATCGCCGGCCGCCCGATGGGCGAGGCCCGGGAGATGGCGACGCGCGTGCTCACCGAGCTGGGCCTGGCCGAGCGCTTGACGCACAAGCCGGGCGAATTGTCGGGCGGCGAGCAGCAGCGCGTGGCCTTCGGCCGGGCGCTGGTGATGGAGCCCGAACTGATTTTGGCCGACGAACCGACCGGCAACCTGGATACCGCCACCGGCGAACGCCTGTGGGACATGATGTTCGACATCAACAAGCGGAAAGGTACGACATTCATCGTGGTGACCCACAACGAAAAACTGGCGCGCCGGATGCCGCGATTGTTGCGTCTGGCCAACGGAAAACTGGAGCCCGCCGCATGAAGCGCGTGATCTGGTTGCTGGCGGCGGCATGGCTGGCGCTGGGCGCGACGGTCGCGCTGGCCGAGCAGAATCTCGTCGCCGAAGTGCGCATCGAAGGCACGGTGCGCGTGGAAGACGACGCGGTGTTCACGGCCATCCAAACCCACAAGGGCGATCTCTACGACCCCGAAACGGTCGACGCCGATCTGCGGGCCGTGTTCGGCCTCGGCTTCTTCTCTGACGTGCGGGTCGAGACGACCGATTCCGCGGCGGGCAAGATCATCACCTTCGTGGTGGTGGAGAAGCCGTCGGTGCGCGAGTTCGTCTTCGAGGGCAACAAGAAGGTCAAGACCGACAAGATCAAGGAAAACATCGACCTCAAGCCCAACACGATTCTCTCCATCGCCAAGATCAAGGAAGCGATCGAAAAGATCCGGCAGTTGTACGAGCAGGAAGGCTTTTTCATGGTGGACATTAACTATGAAATCCAGCCGCTGCCGAACAACCGAGTCAAGGTCATCATCCGCGTGACGGAATATCGCAAGGTCTACATCAAGCGGATCGACTTCGTCGGCAACACCGCGTTCACCGACGAGGAACTACGCAAGGCGCTGCAGACCAAGGCCGGCCACGTGATGAGCTTCGCCGGCCAGTCGGGCGTGTACCGCGAAACGATGTTCGCGCAGGATCTACAGATGCTGCGCGCGTTCTACGCCGAGCACGGCTACTTCGTGCAGGTGGGCCGCCCGGTGATCACCCTGAGCGCCGACAAGCGTTGGATGTACATCTCGATCTCGGTCAACGAGGGTCCGCAATTCTACGTGGAAAGCGTCGACATCGACGGCGAACTGCTGTTCAAAAAAGAAGACCTGATGAAGCTGATGACCATCAAGGCCGGCGACGTCTTCCAGCGCTCGAAGTTCGAGGAATCGCTCAACGCCCTGCAAAACCGCTACACCGACGTCGGCTATGCGTTCGCCGAAGTCGACCCCGACGTGACACCCGACCCGCAAACGCGGCGGGTGAAGATCGCCTTCAAGGTGCGCAAGAACAAGCTGGCGTACATTGAGCGCATCGAAATCATCGGCAACACGCGCACGCGCGACAAGGTCATCCGACGCGAGCTGTTCATTCGGGAAGGCGACCTGTTTTCCGGGCCGGGCATCCGCAAGTCGAAGGAGCGCTTGACCCGCCTGGGCTACTTCGCCGACAACGGCGTGGCCATCAAATGGCGGCGCGGCAGCAGCGACGAGTTGGTGATCGTGACCATCGAAGTCGAAGAGCGCATGCAAGGGCAGTTCATCGTCGGCGTCGGCTTTTCCAGCCTCGAAAACTTCTTCGGCACGGCGCAGATCAGCCACAACAATTTGCTCGGTTACGGCTGGAAGCTCTCGCTGCAGGGGGAAATCGGCCAGTACCGCCGCAACATCGTGCTGCAGTTCCAGGAACCGTACCTGCTCGACACGCGTTGGATCTTCGGCCTGACGCTGACCAACTCCGACCGCGACTACTTCACCTTCTCGCGGTACGACCAGGGCGCGCAGCTCAGTTTCGGCCGGCCGCTGTACGCCGACCTGGAAGCGCACCTGGCCTACACCTACCAGAACACCGAAATCCGCGACGTACAGAACCAGGCGGCGCTGTTCCTGACCCTGCAGGAAGGCCGCAAGGTATCCACCAGCGCGCGCTTTACGCTGCTGCGCAACACGGTCAACCACCCGTTCGATCCGACCGATGGTTCGAACATCTCCGGCTCAACCGAGTGGGCCACGCCCTACCTCGGCGGCGAATTGAGCTTCATCAAGTACTCGTTCCAGGTGCGCAAGTACGTGCCGGTCTACTGGAACATCGCGCTGATGTTCAACGGCGAACTCGGCTATGCGCAGAACCTGGCCGACGGTCGGCTGCCGATCACCGAACGCTACTTCATGGGCGGCCTGAACAGCGTGCGCGGCTTCTACTCGCGTTCGCTGGGGCCGGTGGAAACCTCGGTGGTGCCCTACAATTCCACCGATCCGGCCTCAACCATGCTCGAGGTCGACAGCGTCATCGGCGGCAACAAATACCTGCAAGGGAACGTCGAATTGCTGGTGCCGATCGTCAAACAGCTCGGCCTGAAAGGCGTGCTGTTCTACGATGCCGGCAATGCGTTTGCGGAAGAAGAGTTGTACAATCTGCGCGAACTGCGGCAGAGTTGGGGCTTCGGCATACGGTGGATCAGCCCGATCGGACCCCTGCGCTTCGAATGGGGCTTCCCGCTGTATCCGCGTGAAGGTGAAGAACGGCAGGTCTTCGAATTCGGCTTCGGGACCTTCTTCTAATGGCGAAAGGAGTTTGTGACATGCGCAAAACTATTCTGGCGGCGTTGTTGGTCTTGGCCATGGTGATCGCCGCGCGCCCCGCTTTCGCGGGCAAGGTCGGCTTCGTCGATCTATCGAAGGTGCTGGAACTGACAAAGATGGGCCAAGAGATCAGCCGCAAGATCGCCGCGCGCACCGACGAACTGAAGATCAAGGTGAAGAAGGCCGAGTTGAAGGTCGTGACGCTGCGCGACGCGTTGAAGCGCACCGAATCGGCGCTGTCCGACGACGCGAAGAAGAAGAAGTACGAAGAGCTCAACAACGCGTTGCAGGAATACCAACAGATCGCCCAGCAGGCGATGATGGATATCGAGCAGTTCAAACTCACGCTGTTCAAGGAACTGATCAGCAAGGTCAAGGTCGTGACCAGCAAGCTCGCCGCTTCCAACGGCTACGACCTGGTGCTGCTGAAAGTGGAAGATGTCATGACCGAAGGCTCGGTCGTGTTGTACGGTTCGTCGTCGGTGGATCTGACCGACCTGGTCATCCGCCAGATGAACGCGCAATAGCCTGAGCCTGCGAGTGGGGTGGTGAGCCGGCGCGTTGCGGCGCACCCGGCCGCCGGGGACAAGAGACAACCATGAAGCTGCGGGAACTGGCCGCCCTAGTCGGCGGGCGGGTGATCGGCAACGAGGAACGCGACATCGCGGGCGTGGCCCAGATCGATGACGTGCGCGCCGACGAGATCACCTTCCTGGCCGAAGACCGCTTCCGCGACCGCCTGGCCGGCAAACAACCGGGCGCGTTGCTGGTGCGCGCCGCCCTGCCCGGCCTGTCTTACCCCCAAGTCGAAGTCGCCGATCCGCGCCTGGCGGCGATTCAACTCGCCACCGCCTTTGTACCCGACGAGCGCCCCGCGCCCGGCGTCGCCCCGACCGCGGCGATCGACCCGGCCGCGCAGATCGACCCGACCGCGACCGTGATGGCTCTGGCCTATGTCGGCCCCGGCGCCACGGTCGGCCCGCGCGCCGTGTTGATGCCGCAGACGTACGTCGGCCCGCGCGCCGTCATCGGCGAAGGCTGCGTGCTGCACCCAGGTGCGCGCGTCGGCGAACGTTGCCGCCTGGGCCGCCGCGTGGTTCTGCACCAGAACGTCTCGATC
>CAZEDX010000136.1:0-7208 GCA_964511015.1 uncultured bacterium
CTTCGTAGCCCGCGCCGAAGAACAGCGCCGCCATACTGGCTGTGCCGAACAGCCAGGCGATCAGCAGGATCGTGCGTCCCTGGTGCCAGAAACGTGGCGGCGTCAGGTTCATGCGTTCACCAACTTGCGGGCCAGGTCCAAGGCCGCTTCGGCCACCTGGTCCATGTTGTGATACCGATACGCGCCCGTGCGGCCCAACACATGGAGATTGCCCACAGTCTGCACATGATCGAGCACCGCGCGCAATGGCTGCCGGAAACCGACGCGATAAACCGGGTAGGCGTGCGGCACGTGCTCGCTGAACGCCCCGGTCACCTGCGCGGCCTGGATCAACCCCAGCCGCGCCAGGTCGTCGATGCACCGCGCCGCCAGCTCCCGCTCGTCGCATTGCCAGACCTCGTCGCCCTCGTGGCAAAACACCTCGAGGCAGAGGCTCGTGCCGCCGGGCGGGGCCAGATCGGCGCCCCAGTTGCGCGGTTCGTGGCTGCGGCCGAAGACGATCCCACGCTCGGGGAAATAAATCCAGGAATCGTCGGTGACCTGCGGCATCGCCAGCACGAGGTACACGCAGCGGATCGCGCGGTACGACAACAGCGACAGCGCGTCGGCCGGCGCGCCGACCAGGTGCCCAAGCTGCGTCAGCGGTATCGTGCTGATCACCACGTCGGCCGACCAGTTTTCGCCACCGGCCGCAACCTCGGCCACGCGCCCGTCGCGCACCGTGACGCGTTCCACCGCGCAATCGGTGCGCACCACGCCGCCGGCCTCGCGCACGCACGCGGCCAGCGTCTCGCCGATCACGCCGATGCCGCCGGCCGGGTACCAGAAGCTTTGGGCGTAGGTCTTCGGGCCGTCTTCGCGCCGCCACAGGGCGCGCACCACCGCGTCGCTGAGGTTGAGCAGTTGAATGCGCTGCGCCGCCCACTCGGCGCTGATCTCGCGGCACGACAGGCCCCACACCTTCTCGGTGTACGGACCGAAGTAGATGTCGAACAGCCGCCGGCCAAAGCGCCGCACCACCCAGTCCTCGAACGAGACTTCCTCGCCGGTGGTGAGCGCGCGGCGCAACCGCGAGGCGGCATAGTCGGCCAGGATCCGTGCCGAGCCGGCCAGGCCGAAACCCGACAGCGCATTGAACGGCCGCAGGGGGTAGTCGAAGTAGCGGCCGCCAAGCCGAATGCGGCTCTTGCGCCCCACCTGGCGTAAACTGTCGCCGACCAGACCGCGCAGCCAGTCGACCAATTCCTGTTTTGGCGTGAAGAAGCGGTGGCCGCCGAGGTCGAACCGGCCGCCGCCGTATGAGACATTGCGCGCCAGCCCGCCGACCACCGGCAGTTTCTCGAGCACCGTCACCGCGACACCAGCCCGCGTCAGTTCGTGCGCGCAGGTGAGTCCGGCCAGTCCGGCACCCAGGATCAGCGCCGTGCGCGGCGCGGTCATCAAGCCCCCTTACAGTGCGGAAAGAATGGTGTGCCGCACCCGGCGGCCGCGCAATCCGTCGGCCCAGCCTTGCAGCAGGGCGCGGGATTCGTCGTTACCAGCCAGGGCGGTCGGGCCGTAGTATAGCAGCGTCGCACCCAGCGCCCAAACGGCCACGCGCAGGCAGCCGGCCAGACCGGCGTTGCGCCGCGCGACCAGCAGGCTGTTGCGCGCCAGCAGGTAGGCTTTCGCCCGGCGGCGAACAGGGTCGGCGTCCGGACCGGCATGACGCACCACCGCGCGCGGCTCGAGCACGACGCCGAAATGCGCGCGCGCCAGGCGCCAGCACAGATCTACCTCGTCGTGATAGGCAAACAGCGACTCGTCGAAGCCGCCCACCGCGCGCGCCGCCGCCACGCGCAACAGCAACGCCGCGCCGTGGCCGTGGTGCACCGCGTACGGCAGCGCCGGTCCGCCCCGATCGGGCCGCCCGGCGCCCAGGCCGGTGGTGAGTTTGTGCCGCAGGTTGCGCCGGCCGGCCAGGCCGTCGAGCAGATACGGCCGCTCGAGCTGAACCACCTTAGCGAACACCGCCGCGAGGTTGCCGTCGGCCGCCAGCAATTCGCGCAACCGGCGCACGTCGTCGGCGCCGAGACGCGCATCTTGGTTGAGCAGCAACAGCGCGTTCGCGCCGCGTTCGTTCGCCCAGGCCAGCGCGAGATTGGCGCCCGCGGCATAGCCGAGGTTGGCCGACTGCCGGCGCACCTCGATCGGCAGGCCTTCGGCAGCACCGTCACGCGAGTCGTTGTCGATCACCAAAACGTTCGCCGCGCCGAGAGCGGCAACGAGGTCGCCGACCGCCGCGCGCAGCTGTTCACCCCCGTTTCGGGCGACGATGGCGCCGAGGCAATCAGTCACGCCGCACCCCCTCTCCGGCGCGGGGGACGGACCGCCAGGTTTGCCGTCGTCCGAACAGGTCGGCCGCCGCCGCCGCGAGTTCGGTCAGCGGGTCGAGCAACGCCAGCGCCAAGGCGGGTACGGCGCGCGCCATCTGCCCAACGGTCCAACGGTCCAGAAGCATCGCTAGCGGCACCTGCGCCAGCGGCACCGCGACGTACAAAACCGGCACCCACCACGGCATCCAGAGCGCGGGCCAGACCGTCGCGTCGAGCACGGCCAGCAGCACCGCCAGCGACAGCGACAGACGATCTAAGTAGCCGAGGGCAAAAAGCAAACGGTCGATCGCCGCCAGCGACGACGGCGCGTGCACCAGTGCGTCGCGCCAATGAGTCGCGGCAATGCGATGGAAGCCGCGCGACCATGCCGCGCGCTGCGCCGCTAACGCGGTGGAATCGGCCGGCGGTCGATGCGCGCACGCCGCCTCCGGCGCGAAGGTCAACCGGTAGCCGCGCGCCAGCAGGCGCATGGTCAGATCGATGTCTTCCAGACGATGGGTGGGGTCGAAGCCGAGCGCGGCCAGCACCGTACGTCGCACGGCATACGCCGAACCGAGCAACGGCGTGACGCTCCCCACGCGCACCGCACCGGTCAATGTGAGGCGCTGGTGCACCGCGCTTTCCAGTCGCGCAAAGGTGGCCGCCGGTGTGCCGGCATCATCGGGCAGCATGCGGCCGGCGACCGCGGCGACGAGCGGGTCGGCCAGGTGTGCGGCGAGGCGCATCAGGCAGTCGGAATGCGGACGCGCATCGGCGTCGAAAACGGCCACCGCTTCCGACGGCGCGGCCGCCGCAAGCCCCGCGGCCAAGGCGGCGCCTTTGCCCTCTGCCGGACCGGTCCGCGTCACCACCTGCGCCCACGGCCGCGCGCGGGCGAAGTCGGCCAGCAAGGCGGGCGTTTGATCGCTGCTCGCGTCGTCGATGAACATCACCCGCAACAGCTCGCGCGGGTAGTCCACCGCATCCCACGCACGCAGCGTTTCCGGCAGCGCGGCTTGTTCGTTGCGGCAGGGGACAAGCACGGTCAGCGGCAGCGGATTCGCGGGCGGCGGCGGCGCGGGCGGGCCGGCGAGCGCGGCTCCGGTCAGCACCACCCGCCGCGCGGTGGCGACGGCGAAATGGATCAACACCAGCGCGTTGACCACCGCGGTCAGAAGCAGCGCGAGCCGCGGTCCGGCCAGCCAGGTCAGGGCGAACACCACCAGCAGCGCGATCACCAGCGAGCGTCGCATGGCGCTACACCTCCTCGCCGGACGATGCCGCGTGCCGAGTGTTCAACGTTCCTCCGCATCGGTGGGTGTTCGGATCATTGTTGATTGCCGCCCGCGCCCGCGCAAGGGCGCGGCGCCCGGACCGCGGCGCTGCGTTGTCCAATGCGCGGGGCTTGCCGCGCAGGGCGGGAAAATGATAGGGAAGAGCCATGACGAAAAAGAAAGTAACGATTCGGTTGGCGGAACGCGGCGACATCGACCAACTGGTGGAGATGTGGACCGCGCTTATGAACCTCACCGCCGAGGTGAACCCCCGTTACCGCCTGCGCCCCGGCGCCGACGACCTGCAGCGCGCGGTCTTCCAAGACCTGCTCAAGCGCAACGACTCGTTCGTCATCGTCGCGACGGCGGGCCCGAAGCTGATCGCTTTCGCCAACGGCTACTTCGCGTACCCGTCGAAGGTCTTCGCGCAGAGCACGATCGGAGTGATCGAAAACCTGTTCGTCGTCGAGCCTTGGCGGCGGCACGGCATCGGCAAGGAACTGGTCAACCGCGCGGTCGCGTGGCTGAAGCACTTCGGCGCGATGGAACTGCACGTCAACGTCGTGCCGAAGAACGTCGTCTCGCTCAAGTTCTGGCGGGCGATGGAGTTCCAGGTGCACCGCGTGGCGATGGTCAAAGAGCCCTGATGTTCCGCGCGCGTTTCCTCCCCGCCCAGTGCGTCACCATTTTCTATCCGCCGGAACTGCCGGCCGACTCGCGCAGTCTGTTCGCCGAGCACGTCGTCTTCGTGTGGGATCAACTCATGGATCCCGAACTGACGCTCAAGGTGCTGGGCCGCTACGTGCCGTTTGCGCCGGCCTACGTGCCGCATCTGGCCCGCCACGCCGTGCGCGGGCGCGAGCGCGAGTACCGGGTGGCGGAAGAGAAAGACGCCGTGCTGGCGGGGGTGGTGCTGATCGGCCTGACCGACGACGAACTCGCCCTGCTCGACGACCACTACCGCGCCCCGATGCACATGAACCGCCGCAAGCACCGCGTGCGGATCGGCGACCTCGAACGGGTGGTGTTCGTCTACCTGAAAGAGGGCTCCTACCTGGGCTGACGACGCCCTGTTTTGGCCCCATTAACCATTTGGTTAATCCCCGCGGCGCGAAAGGTTTGCCGGGCGGTTAACCGTTTGGATCATTCGCTCCGCGACGCCGATTTCAGATCATGCGCACAAAGAAGTGCAACGCGTACGCGATGGGCACCATCGCGCAACCGAGCATGACGAACGAGATCCAACGCAGGTGATGCGTATTCAACGCCAGAAACAGCAGAAAGAAGTACAGGTAGATGCACACGAAGATCCGGTCCATCACCGTGCCGCCGGAGTGGCCGGGAATGGAGCTGCTGGCGGTCCATTGCAGCGCAACGCAGGCGACGGTCAGCGACGGCAGCAGCGAAGCCATGATGGTGCCCAGATGCTCGTACGTGGCCATCGTGCGCAACGTCGCCACCAGACCGAAAATGACGATCATCAGCAATGGCAGAAACGTGCGCCAAATGGCGGTGTTCAGCCGCCGGCCCATCTGGAACACATAGAGCAGCGCCGGCCGCGGCAGGGTGTTGGCGTTGTCCTGCACCGAGACGGGAATCAGGTTCGGCGTCTGGCGCAGGAACCGGAAGCCGCGCGGCGGGTTGCTCAGGCGCGTACTGATCGGCGAGGTCGCTTCGCCGTATGGCGCCAGCAGCAGCTTCGACGAATCGAGCGCGCTGGTCGCGGTGAACAGAATCGGAAACGTGGTCTTGTCGAACGGGTAGTCGGCGGTGTTGAAGCGGGCCGGATACGTGACCGACACGGCCGCGTCGCGCCAGATATACTTGCTGTACGGCCCGTAGTTGTAGAAGACCAGCACATCTTTTTGTTCGATTGCCTCGGTCAGCGAGACGCCCAGGCATTTGTTCAGCATCCAGCGTTCGCGGTCGGTGTCACCGATTTCCGCGTCGGCACTCTTCCAACGCGCGGTCAGCTCCGGCACTTCGCTCTGGTCGATCATCTTGTTGTCGGCCATATACTTAACGAGCTGATCGGCCGGAGCGCCGGCGTTGATGATCAAATCGAGGCGAATCTCATCGCGCGCGTTGTCGGTGATCGACACCGACCGGACCAGCACCAGCACCTCGACCCGTAGCGTCGAACCGAGCGTCTCGCCGGAAAGCTGCCGCAGCCGCTCCATGACCCGGTGACTGTCCTGATCGTCCAGCAATTGGGAGTCGCTTTCGGCCAGCGCGTTGTTCAGCGCCCAGAACAACTGCCCGGCGGACACCGCCGCGCCGAGCAACGCGTCGAAGTCGTTCTGCTGGTTCTTTTCGACCAGCCGCCCGCGGGCTTCGCCCAAGGCGGCGAAGACGGCGGACCGGTCGATCTTGCCGCTCGGGTCGCGCTTCGGCTGCCACTCGGTGAACGAACGCCACAGGCTCTGCACGATGACTTCACGCGAGGCGATGGCCGGCATCTGCTCGGGGCGCAGCGGAGCTACCACATCCTTCTGCCTCTGCCGGTTGGCGGACGAAGCCTCGCCGGCCGCCTGGCCGCCGCAAGCGCCGCCCGTCGCGATCGCCAACGCCAGTATCAGTTGTATGGTCAGGACACGCAGCAGTCGGGCGCCAACGTGGGGATCTTTCACTTCACGATCCTCAGGCCAAGATCTGAGCAACGAACATGGTCTAGGTGCCGGATGGGTCATCATCTCTGGCCGCGCTCACAGCGTCAACCCACGGCAATGGAGACTGTAGGCGGCAACCGCCATCTGCATTTTTTCTTCACTTTTCGCTCTTCACTCATCCCCCCCGCCCTTCACCGGTACGCGGCCGCCCTGCCCTCCAGCCAGGCCGCGGCCGGGCCCAGTTTGTATTGCCGGCTGAAGGCATGCCGACCGGCTGTTGCCGGCACAGGTCGGAGCCGATAGGCCAATGGAGTGTACGCAGGCAGATCGGGCAGAAGAATAGCGGCGCGCGGTCGAACTCCGGCAGGTGGTTGCATCCGTTCATGACGCACTCGTAGTAGACGCAATGGGCCAGGCCGAAGTCGTGCCCCATTTCGTGCACCGTGATGGCCGCCACGCAGCTCAAGAACAACCGGCGGTTGTCGGCGTTGTCCGGCCGGTTGAAGAAGCCGGGGTCGAGCCGCACGAGGCTTTCGACGCCGATGCGCGAGTCGTAGCGTGCCCGGCAATTCCAGCTTTCTTGCCGGTACAGAGCGGCAGTAATCCGCATATACATCGGCCGGACGCCGCGGGGCGATAACACAGTCCATCGCCGGATCGGCCGTCAGTTTCCGGATGCCCGTCAGACGCGTGCGCCACAACAAACCCGGATCGCCGAGCGGTTGCGACGGCAACAGGCTCATCGGCACCTAGTAGCTCGCCGCCAGAAAGTCGCGCGCGGCGCCGATGATCGTCTGCTCCACCGGCGAGGTGCGGGGCAGCTCTGGAGCGCGGGCCGGCGCCGGTTTATGATGTGGCCCTTCTGACGGGAGGGTGCGCTGGACCGGGTTCGCCGCTGTGGTTGCTACCTCGCGTTGCTGTGGCTGCTGCTGTCGCTCTCGGCCTGCCGCGGCGGACACCGGCTGTACTGG
>CAZEDX010000137.1:0-6609 GCA_964511015.1 uncultured bacterium
CGCCACGATGCGGCCGCCATGCACGCCGGCGCCGGGGCCGAGGTCGATGACGTGGTCGGCGGCCAAAATGGTGTCGCGGTCGTGCTCGACCACCACCACGGTGTTGCCCATGTCGCGCAGCTTGCGGAGCATCGCCAGCAGCCGGTCGTTGTCGCGCTGGTGCAGGCCGATCGAGGGCTCGTCGAGGATGTAGAGCACGCCGACCAGACTCGATCCGATCTGCGTCGCCAGCCGGATGCGCTGCGCCTCGCCGCCCGAGAGCGACGCGCTGGCGCGGTCGAGCGAGAGGTAGTCGAGGCCCACCGCCTCGAGAAAACCGAGCCGGTCGTTGACTTCCTTCAGCAGCCGCCGCGCGATTTCCGCCCGACGCGCGTCGAGCTTCAAATCGCGGAAGAAGCGGACCGCGTCGCGCACATTCAGGCCGGTCGCCTCGGCGATGTTCAACCCGCCGACTTTGACGCACAGGCTCTCGCGGCGCAGGCGCGCGCCGCCGCAGGTCGCGCACGGCCGCACGCTCATGTAGCGGCGCAGTTCTTCGCGAATCGTCTCGCTTTCGGTCTCCTTGTAGCGCCGTTCCAGGTTGGGAATCACGCCTTCGAACGGCCGGGTGAATTCGTAGCGCCGGTCGCCCTGGTCGTAAAAGAACTTGATCTCCTCGTCGCCACTGCCGTAGACCATCATCTTGCGGATCTTCTCGGGCAAATCCTTCCACGGCGTGTAGATCGAGAACTCGTAATGCTCGGCGATGCTCTCGAGCATTTGGTAGAAGTAGACCGAGTTACGGTTTTCCCACGGCAGAATCGCGCCCTCGCGCACCGACAGGTTCGGGTTGGGCACGACCATCTCGGGGTCGAAGAACATGTGCACGCCCAGGCCGTCGCAGGTCGGGCAGGCGCCGTGCGGATTGTTGAAGCTGAAGATGCGCGGGGCGAGTTCCGGCAGCGAAAAGCCGCAGTGGAAGCAGGCAAACTTTTCGGAGTAGGTGTGCGTCTCGCCATCGACCTCTTCGATCTTCACCAGCCCGTCGCCGAGCTTGAGCGCGATTTCGACCGAGTCGGTCAGCCGCCGCGCGATGCCCTCTTTCAGCACCAGGCGGTCGATGAAGACGTCGATGTCGTGCTTCTTGTTCTTGTCGAGAACGATCTCGTCCTCGAGCAGATGGAGCTTGCCGTCGACCTTCACCCGCGCGTAGCCGGCCTTGCGGAACTGCGCCAGTTCCTTGCGGTACTCGCCCTTGCGGCCACGCACCACCGGCGCCAGCACATGGATCTTCGTCCCGGCAGGCAGCGCCAGCACCTGGTCGACGATCTGCGGCACCGTCTGCGCGGTGATCGGCCGGTCACAGGTGGGGCAGTACACGTCGCCGACGCGCGCGTAGAGTACGCGGAGGTAGTCGTAGATCTCGGTGACCGTGCCGACGGTCGAGCGCGGGTTCTTGCTGGTCGTTTTCTGCTCGATGCTGATCGCCGGCGAGAGGCCCTCGATGCTGTCGACGTCGGGTTTGCCGAGCTGTTCCAGGAACTGCCGCGCGTAAGCCGACAGGCTTTCCACGTAGCGCCGTTGCCCTTCGGCGAAAATGGTGTCGAAGGCCAGCGAACTCTTGCCCGAGCCCGACAGGCCGGTGATCACCACCAGGCGGTCGCGCGGGATTTCGACGTTGATGTTGGCGAGATTGTGCTCGCGCGCGCCCTTGATGATGATCGCGTCGTGGTGGTTCATTGCCGTTCCAGCCGCTCGGTGATTTCCACCGCCGCGGCGATGGCGGCGGCGGCGCTGGCGGGGCTCGCTTGTCCGGTCCAGGCGATGTCGCGCGCGGTGCCGTGATCGGGCGAGGTGCGCACGACCGGCAGACCGAGGGTGATGTTCACCCCGCGGTCGAACGCCTGCTGCTTGAGCGGAATCAGCGCCTGGTCGTGCGTCGGACAGATGAGCACGTCGTAACGTTTCACGTCGGCGAACGCGCTGTCCGCCGCCAATGGACCCTCGGCCTCGATGCCCTCCTGGCGCGCCGCCCGGATCGCCGGCGCCAACACCCGCTGTTCCTCGTCGCCGAACAGCCCGCCCTCGCCCGCGTGCGGGTTGAGCGCGCAGACGCCGAGTCGCGGCACGATCACCCCGAACAGGCGCTGCAGGTCGTGGTGGACGACGCGCAACGTGTCGAGCACCAATGTCTCGGTGAGCAGGTCGGGCACCTGGCGCAGCGCGACGTGGGTGGTGATCGGCACCACACGCAAGCCGGGGCCGAAGAGCATCATCACCGGCCGCGGCACGCCAAGCAGGTCGGCAATCAGTTCGGTATGGCCGGGGTGCGGGTCGCCGTAGGCGTGTAACGCGCGCTTGTCGATGGGCATGGTGACGATTGCCGCGCCGAGCCCGTCCATGATCGCGCGCAGAGCGGCGACGATGGCCACGGTCAGCACGCGGCCGCGGTCGGCCAGATGCTCGTCGGCGTGGTCGCCGGCGTCGGGCAGGTTGACCAGCCGGCCGTCGGGCGGCGTCCAGACCGGCCAGGCGTCGGGCGGTGCCGGACGATCGATCAGCGGCACCGCCGCCACCTTGGCGCCGACCAGCGCCGCGGCCCGCTTCCAGGTGCCCAGGTCGCCCACCAGGGTCACCGGCCGCTTGTGCGCCGCGCCTTGCACCAGCGCCTTGAGCGCCACCTCGGCGCCGACACCGGCCGGATCGCCGACGGTGATGAAGATCGGTCGTCTCATGCCACTACCTCGGCCCCTCGCCAAAAGGGGGCAAGCAGTCTAGCACCGATTGGACGGGTGTGCCACAGAATTGGGGAGGGCGATAGGCTTTAGGCTGTAGGTCTGCAAACCCGAAACCTAAACCCTGGCTACCCTTACGCCTTCACGCGTTCGATGTACTCGCCGGTGGTGGTGTCGATGCGCACCGTGTCACCTTCCTCGATGAAGGCGGGAATGTTCACCGACAGTCCGGTTTCCAACTTGGCCGGTTTGGGGGCGTTGGCAACGGTCGCGCCCTTCATATAGGGCGTGGTCTCGACAACCTTCAAATCGACTTTCGGCGGCAGGTCGATGCCGATAACCTGTTCTTTGTACAACAAAGCGTTGATGTTCGCGTCGGGCACGATGTACAGCGCCGCGTCACCCATCGTCTCTTCGTCGATTTCGATCTGGTCGTAGGTTTCGGTGTTCATGAACACGAAGTGGTCACCCTGCTGGTAGAGATACTGCAGGCTGATCACATCCAACTCGGCCTTTTCGATCGTGTCAGCCGAACGGAAGCGCTCTTCGATCTTGGTACCGGTAGACAGACTTTTCATTACGACGCGGATGATGGCGCGCAGGTTGCCCGGCGTCAGGTGGGTCATCTGCGCCACGCGCCATAAGTCGTTCTTGTAGTTGAGAATGTCGCCTTTACGAATCTGCGTCGCGGAAATGATCATAGCCAATCTCCCTGTCTATCCGGTACTCTGGGGGCGGATTTCTAGCATTGTTTGGCAGGGGGAGCAAGGGCGAGGTGTGGCGCGCCGGGAACCGGGACTCGGTCGCCGGAACCCGAAATTGTTTTGACGCCACAAAACAGCGCGTCTTAAAATCACTAAAAGTCTTTCTATTGCTCCTGTTGCTCCAAATGGAGGTTCCTCATGCGCGTAACTTGGCTGATTCCCCTCGCGTTGCCACTGGTTATCGCGGCTGTCGGTGTGGCGTCTCTTTGCTCCGCCGCGGAGCCCCAGCCCCCGGCCGCGCCGGCCTGGCAGATCATACGCGGCGGCCGGCCAGCCACGGGCGCCGATACCGAATTGCCGTGGTATGACGTCTGGGGCAGCTCGCCCCGCGAGGTGTTCGCCGTGGGCTCCGGCGGCCGGATTCTGCGCTACGACGGCCAACGGTGGTCGCCCATGGCATCGGGTGTGGAAACCTCGCTGACCCAGGTCCACGGCACGTCGTCGACCAACGTGTTCGCCGTCGGCACGAATGGCGTGGTGTTGCACTACGACGGACACGCCTGGACCCCTATGGAAAGCGACACGATTTTGAACTTTCACGCCCTTTGGTGTGCGACCCCAACTGACGTATTTGCCGGCGGCGACGGCGGCATGATTCTTCACTACGACGGACATGCCTGGAAGGCGATGGAAAGCGGCACGGAGGCGGACCTCATGGCGCTGTGGGGCAGCTCGGCGAAAGACGTGTTCGCGGCGGCCACCAGGTTCGACCCGAGCAGCGGCCGCACCACCGGCGTCATTCTGCACTACGACGGCACGCGGTGGTCGACCCTGTACGAGCGCGAAGGCCAGATGTTCGAAGGGGTCTGGGGTGCGTCGCCGTCCGACGTGTTCGTGGTCGGCGGCGGCACGGCGCTGCATTACGACGGCCACGCCTGGACGGTGATGCCGGGCACCGAAGGCCAGATGACCACCCTCGACGGGACGTCCGGAACCGACTTGTACGTCACCGACTCCGACGGCAAGGTGCGCCACTTCAACGGCACGTCCTGGACGCTGATGGAAACCGGCACTACCTGGCCGCTTTTGGGCATCTGGGCCGCCTCGCCGAACGAGTTGTTCGCCGTGGGAGACGGAGATACGATTTTGCATTATGGGTTTCGGCACTAGGGCAGCAGATTCCGACGACGCCATGGATGTTTGTCCGCTTCCGGGGGTGCATCGTCTGTCTCCCTGACTTGGCTCCCGGTCCCGTCTCCCCTCATTGACTTTCCCTATTGTTCTCGCGTAGATTCCGCTACCTGTTGATCGGGACACGATCGAGAAAGGAGCACGCCGTGGCATTCGATTTCCCCAAGAATTATGAGCCGAAAGAAGCCGAGCCCCGTCTGCGCAAGCTGTGGGACGAATGGGGCATTTACAAGTTCGATCCAAACAGCGGCAAGCCGATCTTTTCCGTCGATACTCCGCCGCCTTACGTGTCGTCGGCGCACCTGCATGTCGGCCACGCGATGAGCTACAGCCAGGCCGAGTTCGTCGTGCGCTTCAAGCGCATGCGCGGCTTCAACATTTTTTACCCGATGGGCTTCGACGACAACGGTCTGCCGACCGAGCGTTACGTCGAAACCAAGTACAAGATCAACAAGAGCAAGATCAAGCGGCCGGAGTTCGTCGAACTGTGCCTGAAAGAAACGAAAATCGGCGCGCAGACCTACCGCGACTTGTGGGAAGCGCTGGCCATTTCGGTGGATTGGTCGCTGCTCTATTCGACCATCGATTCACGCAGCCGCCGCACCAGCCAGACCAGCTTCGTCGACCTGTACGAAAAGGGTTTGATCGACCGCCGCGACGAGCCGATTCAGTGGTGCTTCCATTGCGGCACCAGCCTGGCCCAAGCCGACGTGGAAATCGAAGAGCAATCGAGCACGCTCAACGACATCGTTTTCAAAGGCGCCGACGGGTCCGACCTGGTCATCGCGACCAGCCGGCCGGAACTGATCCCCGCCTGCGTCGCCCTCTACGTGCACCCCGACGACGAACGCTATACCCACCTGGTCGGCAAGACCGCCATGGTACCGCTGTTCGACTACCCCGTGCCGATCAAGACCAGCCCCTATGTCGATCTCTCCTTCGGCACCGGCCTGATGATGGTCTGCACCTGGGGCGACAACGACGACGTGCAGAAGTGGAAGGAAGACGGCCTCGATACGCGCGTGGTCTTCGACGAACACGGCCGCCTGAACGAACTGGCCGGCCAGTTTGCCGGGCTGAACATGAAAGACGGCCGCAAGGCCATTCTCGAAGCCCTCAAGGGCATCGGCCAGCTCATCAAGAGCGTGCCGCTGCAGCACAACGTCGGCGTGCACGAACGCTGCGGCCACACCGTCGAGTTCAAGCAGAGCCCGCAGTGGTTCATCAAGGTGCTGCCGCACAAAGACGAATACCTGCGGCGCGGCCGCGACCTAGCCTGGTACCCGCCCCATATGAAGGTGCGGTACGAAGACTGGGTCAGCGGCCTGAAGTGGGATTGGTGCATCAGCCGGCAGCGCTATTACGGCGTGCCGTTCCCGGTGTGGTACTGCGAAAAGTGCAAAGCGCCGTTCATCGCCCCGCGCGACATTCTGCCGGTCGACCCGACGACCACCCCGCCACCCGACGGCAGCAAGTGCGCCTGCGGCAGCACGCAGTTCGTCGGTGAGCCTGATGTGATGGACACCTGGATGACCAGCTCGCTCACCCCGCTGATCAACTCGCGGTGGGCGTTCAACGATCCGTTGCACGCGAAGATCTACCCGATGGACATCCGCGTGCAGGCGTTCGAAATCATCCGCACTTGGCTGTTCTACACGGTCGCCAAGAGCCACCACCACACGGACACGCTGCCGTGGAAGCACGTGATGATCAGCGGTTGGGGCCTGGACGAAAAAGGCAAGAAAATGTCCAAGCGCCTGGGCAACTTCGTCGACCCGATGGACGTGATCAAGAAGTACAGCGCCGATGCGCTGCGCTACTGGTCGGCCGGCGCGACGCTGGGCAACGACCTGCGCTACAGCGAGCGCGACGTCGCCGACGGCAAGCGCTTGATGACCAAGCTCTGGAACGCGATCCGCTTCATCACCACCTACCTGGTCGACGAGCGGTAAGGAACATAAAGGCATCCACCGCGGAAGTGCTTGTGGATTTCCACGACA
>CAZEDX010000138.1:0-6531 GCA_964511015.1 uncultured bacterium
CGTACGTTCGCGCACCGACACCAACATGATGTTCATGATGCCGATGCCGCCGACCAATAGCGAAATCATCGCGATGCCGATGGCGGCGATGAAAATCGAGCCGGTCAGACTCGAGTAGGAATTCATCAGGCTGTCGCGGGTTTCGATCTCGAAGTCATCGGGCTGGGTCAGCTTCAGCTTGTGGCGGACCCGCATCACGGCTCGCACCTCGTCCATGGCCGTTTCAATCGCGACGCCGCGCTTGGCCTTGACGTTGATCTGCAGGAAGTCGTCGACCTCCCAGCGGCGTAGGTAGGCGCCCATGGGAATGGCCACGTAGTTGTCGCGGCTCTCGCCGAACATCGTGCCGAGCCGTTCGGTGACGCCGATCACACGGTAGTGATCGCCTTGCAGCAGAATCTCGCGACCGATCGGCGAACCGTAGGGGAACAGGCGGTCCACCACATCGTAGCCCAGAACGCAGACCTTCGTGCCCGCCTCGACCTCGTGCTTGGTGAACGATCGCCCCAGATCGAGCGTCATGCCGGCGACCGTCAAATAGTCTTCCGTCGAGGCTGCCACGCCAACGTTGGGATCGGTCTTGCGCTGGTTAGCACGCACCGTTTCACCACGCCAGCGGTAGATGAACGGACTGACCAGGTCGACCGAAGGGCACGAACGGCGGATGGCTTCGGCGTCTTCCATCTGCAGTTCCTTGCGCATATGGAACTTGCGCCAGTCGAAGCTGATCATGATCGACGGGAATCTGGTGACGGTAAACACGTTCGCGCCCATACGCGCGAATTCCTTCACCACGATCTGGTTGATACCGCCGACCACGGTCATCATCGCAATGACGGTAGCCACGCCGATGATGATGCCGAGGCTGGTCAGTCCGGCGCGCAGCTTGTTGTTACGGATCGCGCGCAAGGCAACGCGCACGTTTTCGATCAAGGCGATTCGGCGGTGCGGCTGGTCATTCATAGTGCAACGCCTCAATCGGGTCTTTGCGCGCCGCGGTTCGCGCCGGGAAAATGCCGAAGAAAATGCCGACCAGGCTGGAGAAGCCCAGCCCCAGCATGACCGCCCAGCTTTTCACCACCGCGGCCAGGGGCGTCAGTGCTGCCACGAGCTTGGCCAAACCCGCGCCTACTTGAATACCGATGGCCCCGCCAATGCAGGCCAGAATCACAGCCTCGAGGAGGAATTGGAGCAGAATCCAGCGCGGCTTTGCGCCCAACGCCTTGCGCACGCCGATCTCGCGCGTGCGTTCGGTCACCGAAACCAGCATGATGTTCATGATGCCGATGCCGCCCACCAATAGCGAAATGAAAGCAACGGCGAACATGGCGGCATAGAGGCCGCCGGTCAGCTTATCGTAGAGTTGCTTGAGCACGTCGACTTGGTTGATCGAGAAATTGTCGCCCTTGTTCACCGGCACCTTGCGCACGCGGCGCAGAATGCCGCGTAAGTCTTCTTTCGCCGCCGGAATCATCTCGGCGCTGATGACCCGCACTGCGATGGACAGGCCGTGATGCCCTTCCATCGACTGGATGAACGCGTTGTAAGGCACCAGCACAAAGGTATCAAGGTTCTGGTCAAAAAACTCACCTTTCTTAGCGATGACGCCGATCACCTGAAACGCTTCGGTGCCGACTCGGATGTATTCGCCAAGCGGATTGTGATTGCCGAAGAGCTTTTCCGCCACGTCATGGCCGATCAGGCACACGTGTCGCGCGCGGTCGGAATCGAGTTTGGTGAAGTTGCGGCCGACAGCAGGGTACGCGTTGCGAATGCCAGCATACTGTTCGTTGACGCCCAAGACCTGGATGAGTTCCAGCTTCCGACTACGCCATTTGACGTTGTACAGGTTGCCCGTCATCGGGGTCAGGCCGCTGACATAACGGGCCTCGCGCTCGATGGCGTGATATTCCTTCATGGTAATGTTCGGCCAATGGCGCGATTTCTGCCAGTTCTGGTCGGCCCATGGAAATTTCTGCACGTACAGCACGCCTTGCCCGATCGACGCCAGTTCGTTAGAAAACGCCTCGTTCAAACCCTCGACGATCGACACGATGGCAATGACCGTGGAGATACCGATGACGATGCCCAGGGTGGTCAGCAAACTACGCATCAGGTTCTGGCGCAGCGACTGCAAGGCAATCTTGAAGCTTTCCCAGAGAACCGTCATCGTGGATTCGGATTTGGCTGATCCGACTCGATGCGCCCATCGCGCAACCGCAAAATGCGGTGCGCGTATCGGCTAATGTCATCCTCGTGGGTCACCAACACAATGCAATTTCCAGCGCCGTGCAGCGCTCTGAAGATCTCCATGATCTCAATGCTCGTGCGGGTGTCGAGGTTGCCAGTCGGTTCATCGGCCAGAATCAGGCTAGGTTTGTTGATCAGAGCCCTCGCAATGGCCACGCGCTGGCGCTCGCCACCGGAGAGTTCGTTGGGTTTGTGCTTGGCCCGGCCGGCCAGGCCGACTTTGCTCAACGCCTCGATGGCCAATGCATGACGCTCGCGCGTCGGCACCCCGGCGTAAATCAGCGGCACTTCCACATTGGCCAACGCCGTGGCGCGCGGCAACAGGTTGAAGGTTTGAAACACGAAACCGATGCGTCGGTTGCGAATATTGGCCAGCTGGTCTTCCGTCAATTGATCGACCCGTTCGCCGTCGAGCGAATAGGTGCCGGCCGTCGGCGTGTCGAGACAGCCAATCAGATTCATCAGTGTGGATTTTCCCGAACCAGAAGGCCCCATAATAGCCACGTATTCGCCGCGTTCGACACTGAGATCGACACCGTTCAGCGCCGGCAGATCTACGTCGCCCATGCGGTATATCTTGGTCAGTCCTTCACAGCGAATCAGGGGACACCTCCGGCGCCTACGGTGTCGGCGAAACGATCAGCGGTTGTTCCGAGCGTTCCAATAAATCGTTCGGCCTGAGCTGCCGGTTGAGTGTCTTGAAGTCGCCGCACACCACCTCCATGTTCTCTTGCAGACCCTCGCCGGAAACCTCAATGTGCGTATCGGAACTGATGCCGGTGGTCACCCAAAGCGGCACGGCGCGTTCGTTCTTGACGACAAAGAGCAGTTCCTTCATTTTGCTGAAATCACCTTCCAGCACATCTTCGCCCTCGCCGTCCGGCCCTTTGGGCGACGTCTTCTTCTCCACGCTCTGTCTCTTCAGCGTTTCCGGGTCGCGCATGGTGACGCACTGGATCGGTGTTTGCAGCACGTTCGCCCGGGTTTCGGTGATGATGTCTGCCGTTGCGGTCATGCCGGGACGGATCTGGCCGGTATCGCCCTCGAGCAACACCTTGACCTCAAAGCTCACCGTTTCTTCCTGGTTGGTGGTCGCGGCCATCGCATTCTCGGTGGCGCTGCCGGCGATCTCGATGACCTGCCCGGCAAATTCTGTATTAGGCAGCGCGTCGACAGTAACCTTGGCGCGGTCGCCCATCTTGACGCCGACAATATCGGCTTCGTCGACGTCCACTGTCGCGACCATCCGTTGTGGATCGGAAATGATCATAATCACGTCACGCGTGAACTGGCTGCCCATGGCGATTTCGCCCGCCTCTTTATTCAGCTTGGTCACCAGCCCGTCCATGGGCGAGCGGATGGTGGTTTTGCTGAGCACATCGCTGGTCTGGTTGCGGTTCGCTGCCGCCTGGCGCACGGCTTCCCGCGCCGCATCGACGTTGGCCTGGGCCACGCGCACCTGGGTCTGTGCGCCGTCTACCAATTCCTGACTGGTCAGATGCTTATCCAACAGTTTTAGCTGCCGGTCGGCCGTCCGTTTGGCCTGTTCCAACTGCGCTTCGGCCAGACGGGCGTTGGCCCGGGCCGCCAACAAGGCGGCTTCGGCCTGGTCGCGGCTAGCGGCGTACTGTTTGTTGTCGAGGGAGACGAGTATCTGTCCTTTGGTCACTCGCTCGCCTTCACGCACATAGATCTTGGTGATCTCGCCCGCAATGTTGGCGCTGATCTCGACCTTTACCGCTGGGTCGACGTTGCCCGAGGCCGACACCACTTGCACCAACTCGCCGCGGGTCACCTTGCCGATCTGTACTTTGACCTTCGTTTCCTGCAGAGAGTAGTACACGCTCACCGCGGCAACCACCACGACCACCACCACCAGCAACCAGAACCAGATGCGTTTGTAGAACGCCTTGCGCATAACAGCCATTGGTCCACCAACTCGAATTGATCGCTTGATTCGCTCGCCGAGGCCGCAATTGACCGGCGGCCCGAAATCACGGCGGCGGAGGCGCGTTTAACTTGATGCTTTTGAGGTTTTGGATCTTCACCGTCACCGGCCCGAGGTCGGATTTCGCGTAGCAACGGGTCGTGCCGTGAAAACGCATCTTTTCACTGGCGCCATTGCGCATCTTAACCTGCCCCCACACCTTGTCGGCCGTACCCGGGGCAAATTCGATCTCGGCGATGTTGTCAAAGGGCAGACTGATCTGCATCTCGCCCAGATGGGCCTTGATGACGGTCTTGCCTTCGCAGTTGATGTTGGTGACAGGCAACGAAATCAACGTGCGGTCGGTCACCGTGCCGGTGAAATTGCGCGCCGGCCACGGTGGGATGCTTTCGGACGGGCCGAAATCGCCCATCCCCAGCGATAACACCGCGACGACTGGAATCAACCAGCAAAGAAGCTTACGCGACATATGCCTTAACCTCCGTCAGGCAGTCCGACGGCGCCACAACCTTAAGCGGCACAACGCATTGTGTCAAGTTGACGTGGCTCCTCAAAAAAACCTCGACAGACGCGCCACTCTTTCGCAGACGGACTGAATATCGACCCACTCCATAGCGAGGAAGCTGGGCAGCAACGAGGGGTTGCGGGACTCGGCGCGGCGGCGGTCTACGGATGGACGCAGGACTTTGCGCTCACGGATGGCTGCCCATCAGGCTGACAGTCAGAGGTGGCCGCAGCGGGGACCGGGCCTGCTGCGTGCCCGCGTGGCCTTTGGCGTTGCTCTCAAGAAACCGGTGATCGAGGATGAAATAGACTATATATTGGTCTTTCCGCTCGCACTCCTCGATAAGGTGGCGGCCATCGTCAAACCGCGAACGAAGCGCCACCTGAACGCCGAACAACGAAAAGCTTGCACGGACCGTTTGAAAAGACACCAATTCGCCGCACGCCAGAGCGCGGAGACCGGGCAAGAATCGCTTTTCGACACCAAAGTAAGGGTTGGGAAGCCCTAACCGGGATCGTCGTTTTTTGAAGTCGAAAAAATACAGAACGTGAATAGCGCCGAAATGCCGTTCGACGGCGAATTATCGGCAGCCAAGAAAAGGAGAATTAGACTGGGCATGAACTAGAATTTAAAAAGGGGTGTGTAACAAGCAAAACCTCACAGCGGGTTTTCCGAAGTAGAGCGTGGCTCCCCAAGCGATATGCCAAATGAACCCACTTGGAAGGTTGTCATCCCGTTTTCTTTCAAGCGCGAAGCCAAGCCAAAAAAGACAAAATCGCTACAAACACGAAGACTTGAACGGCTCAAGCGGGCAAGGGCTATCCGTGAAGTCATGGACCGGGAAAAACTAACCTACCGGGCTGTTGGACGGCGTTTCGGCATATCTGGTCCGATGGCACATCGGTTGGTGAAAGAGTTAACACGATCTGAACAGAAGGAAAGCACTTTCGAAAAAACTGGTAAAACTGTCGGATGATGCTGCACCGTTGCCAAGGTCAAGGGTTTCCTTTTTTGGAGAAAACGATCCGGCCACACTAGGGGCAGTATTGTTGCTTGTTTTGTTGACAGGTCATCAGGAGTCTGCTTCCATCATCACATGACGACAATGAGCGAAGACACTAAATATCTTATCGAGTTGAACAGCAAGCTTTGCTTTCAGCTTTGGCATCTTGTCGGAGAAAATGAAAAACCATCTGCGTTGTCGCCGCGTCTAATTCGCCCCCAAAAAAGGGACGAGAAAGTGCGCCTTAGCGAACAGGAACCAAGATGCCTGATGATCGGCCTTCTAAACCAGGACAACTACTTCTATTCCGTCGAAACACCAACTAAGCAGCAATACATTCGTAAGGGAAAAGTCACGAAAGGAATGAGCGCAAGGTCAGATTTAACCCTTTACACGATTGAAAGCGATCAGTTCAGGCGATTGGCAAATATAGAGTTCAAATCCAACACACCAACGCAGGACAACCTTGAGTGGGATATTCTAAAGCTGGTTTCTGAGAAAGACGTCGTTGGTGCTTGGTTCAATGTTCTGGAGACCATCGATAGAAGAACGATAAAATACATTTTTGAAAAGTGTCGATCTTCGTTTCCGCCAAGGCGTCCTGATACGAATGTCAGAATCACAATAGACCATCCGATCAGCATCCTATTCTTTTTTTGTATTTTGAAAAATCGACGAGCGTTCTATAAGGAGTTTGTCTACACGCCCGATCCAGCTTTGTCGATTGTCGAGTATGCAAAAGATTTTTTTCGCTTGGACAAAGGCGTGTCACGGTAGTGTCAACAATCTTTCGCTCTTTCGTTTGGGCCTTCATTCGGTTTAGGC
>CAZEDX010000139.1:0-6478 GCA_964511015.1 uncultured bacterium
CAGAATCGTTTGTGCCATGGGGTGCCTTCCTTTCTTGCAGTGAGAGGTCTGGCACTCCTACTTCGCTTAAGCCGCTGACACAAGATACATTACACCACCCGGACGGGCTATTGGCTTGCGGGGTAAGCGCATCCAGTGATACATTTTTATGGTTGTGGCAGTGTCGTTCCCTACCTCCCCGGGCACGGCGGAGCGCAGCAGGAGAGAAAAACCTATCCGTAGCCAGAAAAGAGGTTTTCTGATGAACCGCTCCAGGATTGTGTTAGTGATATTTGTATTGCTGACGGTCGTGGCGGCAACCGCCTATGGCGGCCTGCGCTGGATCAAGATCGACGGCACGATCACATCCCAGACTCCGGAAGTAGCAATCAGTCAGAACAACTCCTCGTCGCTGGCTTTCCGCGTCCATTTTCCCGGTTTTGTGGTCAACGACATTGACGCCGGCGGTCAGCTCTGGCAACGCCTTTCGTTCCGGAACATGGCCGAGCACGCTTTCCCGGGCGAGCCGGCGGTGCCGGTGTTGTCGCGCTGGGTTGCCGTGCCGGATGGGGCGGAACCGGTGCTCAAAGTGACCGCCTCTGGTGCGCGCACGATCCGCGACATCAATCTCATACCGGCCCAGGCTCCGGCGCCCGACTGCTATTGCGAGGACGAGCCGGGGTTCGAAATCGATCCCACGATCTATTCGAACGCCGACGCCTTTCCGGGCAGACTGTTTGAAATGGAAAAACCGGTGGTGGTGCGCGGCCTGCGCCTGATGCGAGTCAACCTCTACCCGGTGCAGGTACGCCCGGCGATTGAACAGGCCGTGGTCTACAGCGACTTCGATGTGACGATCGAATTTCGCGGCAGCAAGGGCAGGTTCTTCACCGACCGCCGCGCCCGCAGCTTCCAGAACGTCTACGGCCTGGCAATGAACCACATGGCGTTCCGCTCGGAACCCCTGCCCTACCTCGGCGGCAAGAGCGAGGGCGGCGCCGAGTACGTGATCATCTGCGGACCCCTTTTCGAGGATGCGGCCCAACAGTTGGCTGATTGGAAAAACCTTCAGGGCTACGACACCGAGGTTTACACGACCGCGGAAACCGGCACATCGGTCGCGGCAATCAAGACCTGGATCAAAAACGCCTACGACACATGGGACCCGGCGCCCGAATGGATCCTCTTCCTCGGCGATGCCGAGTTCATCAGTCCGACCTATGACAGCGACGACGGCGTGGCCTCCGACCTTTATTACCTGACGGTCGACGGCGACGACGAGTGGGAAGACATCCACTCCGGCCGTATATCAGTGGATACCGCCGCCCAGGCGGAAAAGCGCGTGACCGACATCATCAACTACGAACGCGATCCGATCGACAACGACTCCTTCTACACCAATGCGTATTTCGCCGCCTATTGGCAGGATGGCGGCGGCGGCTACGAAGACCGCCGCTTCCTGCGCACCAGCGAAGAAACGTACCAGTGGTTCCACCAGTTCATGCCCAACAGCCCGTTCACGCCACACCGCATCTACGTCACCGACAGCTACGTGACGCCGCTGTATTGGAACCAGTCCTACTACCTGTGGACGGCGTCATGGTGGACCTATTCACCGGTCAACATCGTGCCGGAACTGTTGCGGTCCAACGGTTTCGCGTGGGACGGCGACGCGGGGGACATCACTGCGGCGGTCAACGGCGGTACGGCGTTCATTACCCATCGCGACCATGGTGAGGAAACCGGCTGGGCCGACCCCGCCTTTTACGTCAGCAACGTCAACGGCTTGAACAACGGCGATAAGTTGCCGACCGTGTGGTCGATCAACTGCCTCACCGGCGATTACGATGGTGAAACCGGTTACGGCGTGCCCGACCCCTGCTTCAGTGAAGCATGGGAACGCAACCCGAACGGCGGCGCCGTTGGTATCATGGCGTCGACCGAGCTCAGCTATTCCGGCCGCAACGACCGCATGTTCTGGGGTTGGCTGGATTCAATGTGGCCGGACTTTGAGCCGGACTACCCGACCGACAAGGCCAATGAACCCGAATGGCGCCAGGCGGCGTTGATGCTCTACGGCAAGATGTACATGAGCATGCACTACGCCGACGACCCCTACCGTATGATCGGTATCGAGGAGTTCCACTACTTCGGCGATCCGACGCAAGAAATGTATGCCGGCGTTCCGGGTGAGATGGAAATCTCGCACTTGCCGCTGTTGCCGATGGGCTCAGTCAGCTTCGACGTCTCCGTCGATGTGGATAACGCACTGGTTTCGTTGACCCAGAACGGCGTCATTCTCGGCCGCGCTTACAGTTCGGGTGGGAATGCGCACTTGGTATTCGACGCACCGATCGCCAGTACGGACGACGTCCACCTGGTGGTGACGCGTTACACCTATCACCCGTACGAAACCGACATCATGGTCGGCGCGACCTCCGATGGCGTGGTCAACCTCGACCAAGAGGTATACACCGAAGACAGCACCATCGGCGTGTCGGTGTCCGATGCGGACCTGTCCGGCGAAGGCACCTACAACCTAATCGTAAAGAGCGACAGCGAACCGGCCGGAGAAACGGTGGTTTGCACCGAATACCTCGATACGGGCACGTTCTTCGGTGAGTTGCCGGTTGCGACCAACTCCGCCGGCGACGGCACTTTGTTGATCGCCAACGGCGACGACATTTCGGTCACGTATCATGACGAAGATACCGGGTCCGGCAGCCCAGCCGACAAAACTGACACCGCTTACGCCGACACCGCGGCGCCGACGTTCGCCGGCGCGGCCAGCGCAGTCGGTGGCGACGAGCAGATAACGGTGACCTGGGCGGCGGCCACGGATTTGACCCCGCCGATCACCTACCAGATCTATCGCGCTGAATACAGCGGCGGCGAGGACTTCGATACGCCGTTGGCGGAAACCAACAAACTGGCCTACATTGACAAAAACCTGCCGAACATGAAGGCCTATTACTACATCGTGCGGTCGACCGACAAGTTCGGCCATCAGGACACGAATACAGTCGAAGTATACGACATGACTGTCGGTCCGGTGACGATTTGGGAAGAGGATTTTGACGACAAGGCCGGCATTCCGGACGACTGGGAGATCGTCAATGGTGGCAGCGCCAGCTACACCTGGTCAGACGATAATCCGTGCAGTCGTTCCGACGACAACTGGACCGGCGAATTCGTCATTGCCGACTCCGACTGCTCCGGCAGCGGCGCGCTGTGGAACGACTCGTTGATCACGCCGGCGATCGATGCTTCGAACTACACCGATGTCAAGTTGTACTTCACCCACGACTTCACGTTCTGCAGCGGCTATGGCGATGACTATGCGATCATCGACGTTTCCAACGACGGCGGCACGACCTGGAACAACGTTGTCAGTTGGACCGGTACCAGCCGTGCAGGCCTGGAAGAGATTGACGTTTCCACCTGGGTGGACAGCCAGGCCAATGTCAAATTCCGCTTCACCTACACCGGCAACTACGACTACTGGTGGGGTATCGACAACCTGCAACTGATCGGTCTGATGCCGGCAGAGCCGGCGCAAATCATCGATTTCGTCGGCGATGCACTTCAGGGTCCAGCGCCTCTGGAAGTGACCTTCACGGCCGATATTGACGGCGTGGTTTCCTCTCTGGATTGGAACTTCGGCGACGGCAGCGAAATCACGCATGAGCCGTCCCCCACCCATACCTTTACCACACCGGGTATCTACAACGTGACGTTGACGGCCCATGGTCCGTACGGCGACGACGAGATGGTGAAGAACGGGTACGTCATAGTCGATTGCCCGACGCCAACGGTTGACTTCGAAGCCGACGTGACGACCGGCGAGGTGCCGCTCGACGTGAGCTTCACCAACCTGTCGTCATTCGAAACCGGTTGCGAAGCCGAATCGATCGAGTGGGACTTCGGCGACGGCGAAACGTCCACCGACACCGATCCCGTGCATACCTACAACACGCCGGGCACCTATACGGTTACCCTGACCTACACCACGACGTGGGGTGACGGCGAATACAGCGAAGCCAAAACCGCCTACGTCACGGTCGAATGCGGCGTGCCCGACGCCGATTTCAGCGTCGACGTGACCGAAGGCGAGGCGCCGTTGACCGTGCAGCTGACCGACGAATCGGTGGCCGCGGACGCTTGCGCCATCTCCAGTTGGACCTGGTATTACGGCCAGTCGCTTGACGACATGATGTCGGTGGACGGTCAGAATCCAGCGATTACCCTGACCGAACCAGGCGTCTACCACGTTGCACTGCGCGTCAAGAACGAAGCCGGCGAGGATCAGGAAACCAAGACCGATCTGATCACTGTCAGCGAATCGGGCGCTGACGATGACGCCGATGATGATGACGACGATACGGATGACGACGTCGACAATCAGAGCGACGATGATGACGATGACGATGACGATAGCGGCTGCGGGTGTTGAGTCGTCCTTGAACGTTTGAGTCCCGAGGCAAAGGGAGCGGCGGACAGCCGCTCCCTTTATTTAACGCAGATAGCCGAGACTACGCAGGTACTGCCGATCTCCAGGCAGAATGGCCTGCCGCAACTGGCGCCGCCACGCAAGAAATTCGGGGCTGTCCAGGGTGTCTACGTATTCCACCGGGCGCTTCGACATCACCTGCGGATCGATCATCTCGCTGATCACCCTTCCGGTCATATCTCGTCCGACCGGCTTCTGTTTTAGATAGAGCAACGTCGGAGCCACATCATACAATGATAGTTGTTCGACGCGACGCCCCTGGGCGATGCCGGGGCCAGCGGCCAGGAACACGCCGGGATCATTGCGATCGTGAAAGTTGGAGGCGTAGTTGAAACACAGTGGCCCGAGCGTTTCGAGGTCGGCGACCAAACAGCCTATAGTCCGCACCGGCGCGGCCACGCGTAGAGTGAGCGAATCGCCGTTGCGCTCGAGAAGGAGCAACGGCTTCCGTCCTAGCCGCGAATCCTGTATTCGTGTGTTGAGGAAAGCGTACAAAGCATCCGTTGCCCCGCGGGTGGACTGAACTGGGCTGATCGTCACCTCTTTCGTCGAAACCGTGTAATAGATCCGATGTCCCGACGCCACATCACGCAACAACGGATAGGCTTCATCCCGCCAATGCCAGCGCCAGCGGAAACGGAATCCATGCCAATCCGATTCAACCTCACCGGCCGCCTGTTGTAATTCATCTGGAAAACCCCAAGCCAGCCGAGCGCGCTCGTTCAGATCGATGTAGACCTGCGGCGCGTGCGCGTGGAATCCGTGGTCAGACACCACAAATACGTAGTCTTTCGGATGCTGATCCAGAATCTGACCCAGTTGGCGATCTAGTTCCTGGTAAAAACGAACGATTCGCTCGGCATCGTCCACGCGGGCGGTCACCAGCGACTCAATTTCCGGCCGCAAACCGGCGCCGCCAAGCACGTGGTGCAACAGGTAGAAGAAATAGCCCTGGTGCTGCAGGAAATCCGTGTGGCGCTGGATTGCCGCCATGACCTGAAACCGGTTGGCATTCAGTACCAACTGAGTTGCGGCGCAGGCGGTCGGCAGACCGGTATCCGTCATGTTCGTCCTGGGCAGCCTGGCAAAAAATGCCTCTGGCGAACGAATGGGCGGTAACCACTCGTATTGCTGGAATAGCGTAGCCCGCGGGTACTCATGCGGCGTCGGGCAGTAGAAATAGTCGACAATGGCCAGCCCATCCCCCTCCGGCCCGGCCAACACGTCCCACCAACGAGTGGCATTGACCGCGCCGGACGGGAGGTTCCACAGCTCGTCGCGATTGGCATGGATCAACAACGGCTCAGCAGGCCGGCCGGTGGCCAGAGAGGTCCACGACACCGGCGAAAAGGCTTCGTCGGTTTTCAGCCATCCATAGCTGCCTTGCGCCATCAACCGTTGGAAGTTCGGGAGCAGACCACGTTCCGCCAACGGGGCCAGAATCTGCCAGGTCGCACCATCCAGCCCATAGAAGATCACGCGAGCCGACGTGGCGTCACCCGTGCCGTAGGAATTACGATCCTTTCCGGCGGGCGGTTGCACAGCATCGACCTGTTTTTGGTAGGTCTCCCACAGGCCGACCTGTTCGCTGATCATCGCGGTCGTGAGCGGAATGGCTTGACGGCTCAGTTCCTCGGCATACGGCAGCATTGCCGGAACGTCTTTTTCCGTGTGCGCGATGCGTCGTGGCCGTGTGGACGGGGAGCACGCGACAATTACCATTGCCACGATCAACCCGGCCGCGATTCGCTGGATGTTCACGCGAACAGTCATGCAAAAACCATGACACGGATCCGTCGCCTTGACAAACGCCGTGCCGGTCCGACTTGCCGAATGACGCCGTGCAAGACATCATGACTGAACACACCTCTGGGAGGCGATCCTGGCGATTCCGGTAAGTAGCGTGGTCCGCATGACTACCGCTTCGCTGGCTTGGCGGATGTTTGATCGGCGCCGGCCAACCAACATCATGTTGGCCGTGACCGACCG
>CAZEDX010000140.1:0-6445 GCA_964511015.1 uncultured bacterium
AATCGTTCCCACGTTCACGTGCGGCTTCGTACGCTCGAACTTCGCCTTAGCCATTTCTTCTCCTCCCGCGCCCTTCCGGGCTGTCGGATTCGAGTGGTCAGTAACCTCTCACTTTGTGTACGATCTCGTCCTGAATCTGAGACGGGACCGCTTCATATCGCGCGAACTGCATGGTGTAGGTCGCGCGTCCTTGTGTCTGTGACCGCAAATCGGTCGAGTAACCGAACATGGACGCTAAGGGCACCTGCGCGTCGATCACCTGGACGTCGCGTCTCCGTTGCATGCCGA
Organism: uncultured bacterium; assembly: GCA_964511015.1. Classification (GTDB taxonomy): domain Bacteria; phylum Lernaellota; class Lernaellaia; order Lernaellales; family Lernaellaceae; genus FEN-1099. The sequence continues at coordinate 289 of CAZEDX010000140.1, forward strand.
TGATGTGGCCGCGACGCGCGTTGAGATCGCCGATCACGTCGCCGACGAATTCGTCGGGAGTGACAATCTCCAGCGCCATCACCGGTTCCAACAACACCGGACCGGCTTGCCGCAACGCTTTGCCTATCGCCAACGAGGCCGCGACCTTGAAGTCCATCGCTTCGGAATCGACTTCGTGGAACGCGCCACCTATCAGCGAAACCCGGAGGTCCTGGACCGGGTAACCCGCCAGGGCTCCCACTGTCAGGGCATCGCGCACGCCTTCTTCCACCAGAGCCACAAACTCGCGCGGCACGTCGTGGTGCGAGGCGCGGTTCTCGAAGAGCACCCCGCCACCCGGACCGAGCGGCGTCAGCGTCAACTTCACCTTGGCGAAGTGGCCGCGATTGCCCAGTTGCCGCTGGTAGGTCTCTTCGATCGTGTACTCGGCACTGATGGTTTCTTTGTAGGCCACCTGGGGTTTACCGACGTTTGCGTTGACACCGAATTCGCGGGTCAAGCGGTCGGTAATGATCTCCAGGTGCAATTCGCCCATGCCGGAAATGATCGTTTGGCCGGTGTCCGGATCGGTTTTGAGGTGGAAACTCGGGTCTTCCATCTCCAACCGCCCCAGCGCCTCAGTCAGTTTCTCCTGGTCGGCCTGGCTGCGCGGTTCGATCGCGATGTGAATCACCGGATCGGGCAGGTCCAGGCCTTCCAGAATGATCGGCCGGTGCGCCACCGAGAGCGAGTCGCCTGTGGTCACCGAGCGTAATCCAACTGCTGCCACAATGTCCCCCGCCGCCGCGCTCTTGATCTCTTCACGCTTGTTGGCGTGCATCTTGAGCAGCTTGCCAATGCGTTCCTTTTTGTTCTTCGTGACGTTGAAGACCATATCACCAGTCTCTAGCCGCCCCGAATAGATGCGTAGGAACGCGAGTTGGCCGACGTACGGGTCGATCAACAACTTGAAGGCCAGCGCCGCAAGCGGTTCGGCCGGATCGGCCTTGCGCGTTTCCTTTTCCTGGTTTTTGGGGTTGACCCCTTCAACCGGCGGAATGTCTAGCGGACTGGGCAGGTAATCGACCACGGCGTCCAGCAGCGGCTGCACTCCCTTGTTGCGGAAGGCCGCACCGCACAGCGTCGGGACCAACTGCAACTTGACCGTAGCCTGACGAATGGCAGCGCGCAGCAGTGTTTCAGAAATATCACCTTCGCTGAGATAGAGGCTCATCACCTCATCGTTCACGTCGGCAAGCTTTTCCAGCATCTGGATGCGCCAATGTTCGGCAGATTGTAAAAGATCGGTCGGGATCGGTTCTTCGCGGAACCGAGCACCCAGGGTTTCCTCGTCCCACCGGATCGCTTTCATGCCCAGCAAGTCGATGACGCCGGCGAAATCCGCCTCGGCACCGATCGGCAACTGCAGCACCAGGGGCTGCGCGCCGAGCCGGTCTTTCATCATCTCGACAGCCCGGAAGAAGTCAGCACCCGTCCGGTCCATCTTGTTGACAAAAGCGATCTTGGGCACGCGGAACTTTTCCGACTGGCGCCAGACCGTCTCGGACTGGGGCTCGACTCCGCCGACCCCACAGAAGACCGCCACCGCGCCGTCGAGCACTCTCAGGGACCGTTCGACTTCCATCGTGAAGTCGACGTGCCCTGGCGTGTCCAGGATGTTGATTCGATGATCGCGCCAGAAGCAGGTTGTCGCCGCGGTCGTAATCGTGATCCCGCGCTCCTGTTCCTGCTCCATGTAGTCCATCTGGGTGGTGCCTTCGTCTACCTCACCCAGTTTGTAGGTGATCCCCGTATAGTAAAGGATACGCTCAGTCGTGGTCGTTTTGCCTGCGTCGATATGCGCCATAATCCCGATGTTTCGGGTGCGCTCTAACGCTTGGGGCTTCGCACTTTCTTTCGCCACGATCTGCGGGCTCCTCTGGGGTCGCCTAGCGATCACCAATCGTCATTTGCGACCTGAAAAAGAGCAATCGAAAAGACCAATCGACCACGGTGTGTCGATCGGCCCGTTCGCGAATCACCGATCCGGGGAGAACCCGTCAGGGAAGACAATTCCTGCTCCGACTCCGGCTGATTGCCGATCGCCGGTCGGGCGCATGACAAGCGCGCCCGGAACCGCTGGATATTTCCCGGGAGGTTCCCCTGCCCTGGCCCCGCCGCGCGCCGAAGCCCGCGGAGGGCTGGGTTTTGCCTGTGAGCCGGCAGCCGAAGCTGTCGGCCACAAGACGCCTGCTTTCAAAGACAAACCGGCGACCCCGTGGCCGCCGACAAACAAACTACCAACGATAGTGGGCGTAGGCCTTGTTGGCTTCCGCCATCTTGTGCGTATCTTCGCGCTTCTTCACCGACGAGCCGCGGTTGTTGGCTGCATCGATCAATTCGCCGGCGAGCTTTTCGACCATCGACTTTTCCGCGCGGGCGCGGGCGTAAGTAATGATCCAACGCATGGCCAGCGCGTTGCGCCTTTCGGCGCGGACTTCCACCGGCACCTGGTAGGTCGAACCGCCGACGCGACGGCTTTTAACTTCGACCATCGGCTTCACGTTGTCCATCGCTTGACGGAACACCTTGATCGGTTCTTCCTTGGTGCGTTCCTGAATGAGATCCAACGCGCCGTACACGATCTGCTCGGCGGTGCTTTTCTTGCCGGCCAGCATGATCGCATTCACGAACTTGGTGAGCACCTGATCGCCAAAACGCGGGTCTGGCGTGATCTCTCGCTTGTTGATTTCGCGTTTACGCGGCATAGTTCCCTCGGTTCCTTACTTCGGACGCTTGGCGCCGTACTTGCTACGGCTGCGACGGCGCGCCTCGACGCCCGTGGCATCCAACGTGCCGCGGATGACGTGGTAACGAACGCCCGGCAGATCCTTCACACGGCCCCCGCGGATCAGCACCACGCTGTGTTCCTGCAAGCTGTGGCCTTCACCCGGGATGTAACCGGTCACTTCAATTCCATTGACCAAACGAATACGCGCCACCTTCCGCAACGCGGAGTTCGGCTTTTTGGGAGTGGTGGTGTACACACGCGTACACACCCCGCGCTTCTGCGGACAGCTTTTGAGGGCTGGCGCGGCGGTCTTTACCTTCAGGGCCGAGCGCCCCTTGCGAATCAATTGGTTGATCGTCGGCATGGCGTTCCTTCTCTCCGCGTCCTCGTATCCTGAGGAGATGGAAATAATCTATCTCCTCCTCGAAAGAGGGGCAGAGAAGTATCAGCTTAGCTTGGGTTTGTCAAGCCCTTTTTCGACCTCATCCTCAATTTCGTAATCAAACGGCGATCCGTACCCCTCGCCTTCCTCTTCCTCGAGGTCGGTCGGCAGATCCGCTTCGATCTCGAGGTCCTGATAGGCGGGAATACCGGTACCCGCCGGAATCAAACGGCCCATGATCACGTTTTCCTTCAGGCCCTTCAAGTGGTCGGTCTTGCCGGCGATGGCGGCTTCGGTCAACACCTTGGTGGTTTCCTGGAAGGAGGCGGCGCTGATGAACGACTCGGTCGAAAGGCTCGCCTTGGTGATGCCCAACAGCATCGGCTCGCCAACCGCCGGCCGACCACCGTCGGCGATAACGCGGGCGTTTTCCTCTTTGAACGCCCACTTTTCGACCTGCTCGCCGACCAGGAAGTTCGTGTCGCCCACGTCGACGATGCGCACGCGGCGCAGCATCTGGCGCACGATGACTTCGATGTGCTTGTCGTTGATCTTGACGCCTTGCAACCGATAGACTTCTTGCACTTCGTCGACCAGGTAACGGGCCAGGTCTTTTTCGCCCAGCACGTTCAGGATGTCGTGCGGGTTCGCGGCGCCGTCCATCAACGGCTCGCCGGCGCGCACGTAGTCGCCCTCGTGCACACTGATGTGCTTGCCTTTCGGAATCAGGTATTCACGCGCCTCGCCGATTTCCGGCGTGACTATGACGCGGCGCTTTCCCTTGGCGTCTTCACCGAAGCTGACGCGACCGTCGATTTCGGAGATCTCGGCCATTTCCTTCGGCTTGCGGGCTTCGAACAATTCCGCAACGCGGGGCAGACCACCAGTGATGTCCTTGGTCTTGGTGGTTGCGCGGGGGATCTTCGCCACGACGTCGCCGGCGTGGACCATGTCCCCTTCCTTCACTTCGATGATCGCGCCGACCGGCAACAAATAACGGGCTTCACGGGACGTGCCCGGAATGCGCAGCGTTTCCGTCGGATGGTTCGGGTTCTTGATCGAAACGCGCGGACGGGCCGTCGGTTCTTTCGGCTCGACGACCACCTTCAACGACAAGCCGGTCACCTCGTCGAGTTGTTCGACCATCGTTTCGTTCTGGATGATATCGCCGAACTTCACGATACCGGCCACGTCGGTCAAAATCGGCGTGGTGTAAGGATCCCACTCGGCCACCACCGCGCCGGCCTCGATCTTGCCACCCTCCGGGTGCAACAAGGTCGCACCGTAGACCAGGTTGTAGCGTTCGCGCTCACGGCCTGTTTCGTCGCGGATGATGACTTCGCCGTTGCGGTTCATCACGATCTGCTTGCCGGCTTTGCCGTGGACCGTGTTGATGTTGAGATAGTGCACCGTACCTGCGCTGCGCGCTTCCAAGCTCGACTGCTCGACCTTTCGGGAGGCGGTACCGCCGATGTGGAAGGTACGCATCGTCAACTGCGTGCCCGGTTCGCCGATGGACTGCGCGGCGATGACGCCGACCGCTTCACCCAGGTTCACCAGGTTGCCGCGGGCCAGGTCACGGCCGTAGCACAGGCGGCAGATGCCGCGCTTGGCCTGGCAGGTCAATACCGAGCGGATCAACACGCGTTCGATGCCGGCGGCTTCAATGCGCTTCACGCCGTCTTCGTCGATTTCCTCGTTGGCCGCAACCAGCACTTCGCCGGTCACCGGGTCAACGATGTCCTGCAACGCCACGCGACCGAGGATACGGTCGCCGACGTGCTCGATGATTTCGCCGCCTTCCACCAGGCTGCTGACGTAGATGCCGTCGACGGTGCCACAATCATGCATGGCCACCGACGAATCTTGCGCCACATCGACCAAGCGACGGGTCAGGTAGCCGGAGTTGGCAGTCTTGAGCGCCGTGTCGGCCAAGCCCTTACGCGCGCCGTGCGTACTGATGAAGTACTGCAACACGGTCAGGCCTTCGCGGAAGTTCGAGGTGATTGGCGTCTCGATGATTTCGCCCGACGGTTTGGCCATCAAACCGCGCATGCCGGCCAACTGGCGAATCTGCGCCGTGCTGCCACGGGCGCCGGAGTCGGCCATCATGTAGATGGAGTTGAAGCTGGTGGCGGTGAGCTTGCGGCCCTTCACTTCGAAGGTCTGCGTGCCCATCTCCTTCATCATTTCCTTTTCGATCGACTCGGTCGCCTCGGCCCAGATGTCGACCACACGGTTGTAGCGCTCGCCGTCGGTGATCAAACCTTCGCGACGGTGCTCGAGGATTTCTTCAATCGCCGTCTGGCTCCGTTCGAGAATCTCGGCCTTCTTGAACGGGATGAGCATGTCGTCGATGCAGATCGAAGTGCCGCTGCGCGTGGCCATTTCGAAACCCATGCTGCGCAGGCGGTCGGCGAGCAGAACGGTCGCCTTGTTGCCGGTTTCGCGGTAACAGCGGTCGATCAGGTCGGCCAACTGCTTCTTGCCCATGATGCGGTTGATCAGTTCGAACGGTAGCTTGTGCGGCACGATTTCGTACAGCATCACGCGGCCGGCCGTCGTGTCTCGCAGCACACCGTCGATGCGACACTTGATGCGAGCGTGCAGTTCGATATGGCCCTCGGCATAAGCCATCTCGACTTCCTCCGGCGAGGCGAACAGCTTGCCCTCGCCGCGGGCGCCCGGCTTTTCGCGGGTCATGTAGTAGATACCCAGAACCATATCCTGGCTGGGCACGATGATCGGCTTGCCGTGAGCGGGCGACAGGATGGTGTTGGTGCTCATCATCAGCACGCGGGCTTCAACCTGCGCTTCCACCGAGAGCGGCACATGTACGGCCATCTGGTCGCCGTCGAAGTCGGCGTTGTACGCAGTGCAGACCAGCGGGTGCAGCTGAATGGCTTTGCCTTCGATGAGGACCGGTTCGAAGGCCTGGATGCCCAGGCGGTGCAGCGTCGGGGCGCGGTTGAGCAGCACCGGGTGCTCTTTGATCACCTCGTCCA
>CAZEDX010000141.1:0-6433 GCA_964511015.1 uncultured bacterium
GAGTATATCACCGCTGTCGACCGGGTTGATCTGCAGATCAAACCAGGAGAGGTCTTCGGACTGCTCGGCCCCAACGGCGCCGGAAAAACGACGATTATCAAGATCCTGGTTACCTTGCTCTACCCGACTTCTGGCCGGGCGTTGGTGGCCGGCCACGACGTCGTTTCGGAAGCAGAAGCGGTTCGCCCGCTGATCAACATGGTCAGCGGCGGCGAAACCAGCGGCTATGGGATTCTCAACGTCCGGGAAAACATTTGGATGTTCAGCCAGTTCTATGGCCTTCCCGGCCGCGTCGCCAAGGCTCGCATCGACGAGTACCTCCAACGCTTTGAGATGACTGCCGATGCCACGACCAAGGTAAATCGTTTGTCGACCGGCATGCGCCAAAAAATGAACATCATTCGCGGTTTTGTAACTGATCCGCGTATTCTTTTCTTGGACGAGCCGACCCTGGGTCTCGATGTTCACATCGCCCGGGAAGTCCGACGTTACGTCCGGGAATGGATTGCCGAACGTAACAACCGCACCATCCTGCTGACGACTCACTACATGGCCGAGGCCGAGGAACTGTGTGATCGTATTGCGATTGTCGACGGAGGCAAGGTCGTGGCCTGCGACTCGCCGGCCGGCCTGCGGGCGTCCCTCGGCGACGGCGGTGTATTCACCCTGACCTTGTCACCGGCCCCTAAAGACACCACACTGGTCGAGCGAATTCCCGACGTCCGCGATGCCTACGTAGGCAAGTCCGATGGAAAGTCCAGCGGCGAACTACGTTTCAACTTGGCCAACGACGCACGATTGACCGAGATTTTTAGCGCAGCCAACCAGGCCGGCTACACCGTGCGCGGGTTTTCCAAACGTGAGCCGGACCTCGAAGACATCTTCGTCAAGATCGTGGGGCGCCGCCTGCATGACAACGAGTAGCCTGCTGCTCTGGCTGCGATCGATCCGCGCTCGCGCCTACGTGCGAGTGATCGGGGCGAACCGCGAGTTGTCCTGGATGATCACTGAGGTGCTGCTGCCGGTGATCTCCCTGGCCGCCTATATCTTTATCTACCGCAGCCTTGGCGCGCCGCGCACCTACGAAAGCCTGGTCGTGCTGGGCGGCGCGATGATCCCGTTCTGGGTCAGCGTCCTCTGGGGCATGGCCTCCCAGTTCTATTGGGAAAAGGAAATGGGCAACCTCGATTTGTTCATGGCCAGTCCGATGCCGCCGGTCGCACTGCTACTCGGCATGGCCATCGGCGGCATGTTCATGAGTTGTCTGCGCACGGCCATGGTGGTGCTGATCGGGTTGTTCGTTTTCCACATCGAATTGCATGTCCAACAGCCAGGGCTGTTGCTGACCCTCGTCCTGCTCACCATGACCGCACTCTTCTCCTTGGGCATGGCGGCCGCTAGCGCCTACTTCATGGTCGGGCGCGTTGGCATTCACCTGAATCAGATCCTGATGGAGCCGGTCTATCTGCTGTCCGGCCTCTACTTTCCGGTCACCCACCTCGGTCGCGTACTGGCAGCCGCGGCGGCACTCATTCCATTGACCTTGGGTCTGGACGGCGTACGGCAACTCATGCTCGTCGACGGCAACCAACTCGGTTTCTTGCCGCCTTGGAGCGAGGCGTTGCTCTTAACCCTGATGACGGTTGTCTTCACCACCGGCGCCATTCGACTAATGAACACGTTGGAACGCCAAGGCAAACGTAGTGGCACGATGACGTTGAGGTGGCAATGAACGCGCCGCTCTCCCGAGGCATTGCCGCTTCCGCGCGGGTGGCGTGGGAAATCGAGTCGAACTGGACCAACGTTCCGCTCTATCTGCTCTATGCGGCCGTCCGTCCCTTGTCGCTGTGTGTGTTGCTCTACTTCCTGTTCAAGGTGGTGACCCCCACTCCCAGCACGGACCCCCGTTTCCTCGCGATCTTCGTGGGCAACGCGTTTTTCATGATTTTCAGTGGGCTGGCCAGCGGACTTTCCTGGGCGATCATTTCCGATCGCGAGCACTACCAGATCATCCGCTACGTCTACATTGCCCCCATCCCCTTCGTTTGGACCGTGATTGGTCGCGCCGTGACGCTGTTGGCGATATCACTGACCAGCGTTTTGTTGACTTTGGTGGTCGGCCGCTATCTGCTGGCTCTCCCTCTGACGATCGCCGGCACTCGCTGGATGCTGCTGCTGCTCTCGATGCCGCTGGGCTTGGTCGCCACCGCCGGCATCGGCTTGTTCTTCGCCGGCCTGCTGCTCAACACGGCCCGCCATTCTTTGCTGTTGGCGGAAGGGGTCGGCGGTGTACTCTTGCTGGTTTGCGGTGTCCTTTATCCCACCACCTATCTGCCCTGGTGGTTACGCCCGGTGGCGTGGTTCAACCCCCTGACCCATTGGCTCGAACTGTCGCGGCGCGCCTTGGGCGCCGGCGGATTCGACGAACAACTCAGTGCGCTGCCCGACTGGTTTTCGTTGTTGGCGCTGGCGATTCTGACGGCGGTCAGTATTGCCGCCGGCTGGAAATCGTTTCTTTGGTTTGAGCATCGGGCCAAGCGGGCCGGCCGCATCGACCAAACAACCAACTACTAGTTGACGTATCCCAATTCGCGCAAACGTTTGAGCCGTTGCTCGTCGAGAATCGTCGTACCGGTCTTCATGCGGCCGTAGCGTTTGATCTCCCGGCCGATGAAATGCTCCATGCCGTCCTGCATCCGGGCCGCTTGTTCGGCGTTCTGGCCGAGCAGGTTGTCGCGTTCCAGATAGCTGTCATAGAGGCCGGGCGCGTGCTCGACTTCGCGCTGGCCATACTTGTACTTGTTCAGCGTCAAGAAACTCCAGTTGTCGACGCGCCATGAATAGCGGTGATTGCCGAAGGCGTGGGTGTGCCCATACGCGCCCTGGCCGAATTGCGGTTGGTTGCGGCCGTATGGATCGGTGAGGCCGACACGCGACAAAACCAGCGGCAGTAACTGCGTCAAATCGCTGGTCTGTTTGACCACCACCCCGCGCGGCACGCCCGGCCCATGTTCGATCAACGGCACGCGGAGCGATTCGTCGAACAACGTCACCGTGTGGCCCGACCAACCGTGCTCGCCAAATTCCTCGCCGTGATCGGCCGTGATGAAGACCAGCGTGTTTTTCAGATCAATTCCCCGCAGCAACTGCCCGAGCGCACGATCGACATCGCGCACGTCGCCGTCGTACAAGCCCCGCACCGCCGTCCGCTGCTGCTCGTTGAACTCGAGGTAGACGTCGATAAAGCGATACAACAGATGGGTCATGTTTTTCAGCACGTGGTCATACGCCGGTCCCTTCAAACCCAACTCCCGTTTTGACTGCTCCGAAGGCGTGTACGGCAAATGTGGGTCGAAGAAGTGGACAAAGGTGAACCACGGAGTCCCGGCCTTGCTCAGCAAATGCTCGGCCATGCCCTTGACCTGGTCGGCACGCCCTTCGGGCAAAAACAAATACTGTTCGAAGCCGCGGCCGAAGCCATAGGGCGGACTGACCAGGAAGTTGCTCGTCGCCGCGTAAGTGTGGTAGCCGGCGTTCTGAAAGATCTCGGCCAGCAACGGCGCGGTACGCGGAATCGTCCGGTCGAGTTCGTAGGTGCCGTGCACATCAGGTTCCAGGCCGGTCAACATGGTGACGTGACCGGGCAGCGTCCACGGCGCACTGGAAAAGATGTTCTCGTAGCGTGTGCCCTCCGCCGCCAGCTTGTCGATGACCGGGCTGGTGTGGCGCGGATTGCCGTAACAACTCAGACCATCGGCGCGCAGCGTGTCGATGGAGATCAGCAACACATTGGGTTTGCCGTTCGGCCGGCCCAACACCGCCGGCGAAAGCACCAACGCGATTACCACGACCAACGCGGCCGCGGCGACGATGGTGGACTTGCGGGTTAACGCCAATGACGGCACAAACGCTAGTGGCTGTTTGCTCACTCGCTTGCCAAGTAGCCGCACTACGACCACCCCGAGGCCGACCGGCACGGCCCATGACAAGGTCGCCAACACCAGCACTACCACCGGTCGCATGGACACCGAATAGGTCAGCAACGGCCCGATAAAGCGGGAAAAGAAGACCTTCGCCGTGACTTCTTCCTGGTAGGGTAGTGGCAGCCGTTCTCCTAACGAACGCATCAACCCGGCCATCACAACCAACAGGCCGAACAACCAAATAATCACGCCATACAGCATCGCGACGATGCCGCGCCGAATCCCGCCAGTCAGTTTCCCAGCAACAAACCCATAGAACAGGAACAACAGGCCGAGGATGACGCCCCAACGCATCCCCTCGCCCAAATCACGGGCCACGGTTGCCAATCCCAATCGCGCCATCCCCAAAGGAAGAGCGCTGGAACCAAACAAGTTGATCAAGCCGTCAACCAGGCCATAACCAACGCCGGCAACGAATCCGAACAGAAAAAAGGACGCCATTGGCGAGGGAAAAAATCGTCCCCGTGGCTTGGCGGTGTTCTGTGCGTCGCTCATTCCAGGTATCCCAGACTCCGCAATCGTTCTTTGGCTTCCGGCGATAAAACAGCGGCGCCAGCTTGATCCGCCATGTGAGCCGCCGCGGCGCCAGCGCGCAATACTGTCAACAATGTAAGTCCCGACTCAGATTTGGCTAGGTCCCGCGTTTCGGCGGGGTCGGCGCAGACATCGAAGACCGACTCCGGCCTTTTCCCCCCGAAACGACCAAAACGCCATTGGAACGAGGTTATACCCTTCAGACAGTCCCGAATCAAGGCAAACCGAGGGTCACCCCAGATGGCGCTGGCGGCCCAGATCGAACGTGGACCGGCGGCGACCCGGCGCAAGTCGCGGCCGTTGAAATCGCGCGGGCCCGGCAAGCCGAGCACGTCTGTCAGGGTCGGGACAATGTCCAACAGACTGACCGGCTCGGCAAAGACTCGACCAGCCTTCTGGTTCGGCGCTTTGATGAGCAGCGGCACCCGCAACACCTCTTCGTTCAAAGTCACGGCGTGCCCTAAGAAACCGTGGTCCCACCACTCTTCGCCGTGGTCGCTCACCACGATCACCCAGGCGCGATCCCAACGACCCGAATCCCGAAGCGCCGCGAATAACTGCCCTACCGCCTGGTCGGCCCGCGTCACACTGTCCCGGTAGCGGTGCCGCCAATACTGTCGCGTCTGCTCGTTGCCGTTCAGCGTCTTTTCCACGAATTCATGGAAGCTTTTTCCGGCATCACCGGGCGACTTCTGGTTCGCCGGCCCATAAGGCCAATGCGCGTCGAAGAGGTGCACGAATAGAAACACCGGCCGGTTGGCACGCGGAGCCAGCCACATTGCGGCCTGCTCGACAACCCGCCGACCCGGCGATTCCGGATCCATCACGTACTCGCCGAAACCCTGACCGAATCCATAACGTGGACTGAGCAGGAAACTGTTGACGAATGCGCCGGTGTCATAGCCGTGTTCCGCCAGGCGTTCACTCAAGGTAAACATGTGATCTGGCAAACGCGTATCCATTGTCTGGGCGCCGTGCCGATGATTGACCAGTCCGGACAGTAGACCGGCATGGCTGGGAATCGTCCACGACGACGGCGCGTAGGCTCGCGCGTAACGATCCGCCCGACGGGCAAAGGCATCCAACACCGGCGACGGCGAAGGAGCGGAACCATAGGCGCCGAGCACATCGGCCCGAATCGTGTCCAGGCTGATGAGAATCACGTCTGGATTCGACTGATCGGCGCGCACGAACGGTCTGGCGGTCAACAGCAAAGCGGCCACCGCCAAGATCGCCAGCGGCGGCGCGAACCAGATGAAGACGTGGTTGTCTCGCGGTGATTCCGCCAGCGGACGTCGGCGATTGAGTGCCCACCCAAACACAAAACCAATCAAGCTCGCCGCGCCGACGACAACCGCGGTCAGCAGGGCAATCGTCAGCGCATGCCCCCGCGGTGTGGCCGCCAAAATATGGCGAACCAGTGGCGGCAAAAAGACCCAGAAGACCGTGTCCGGTGAAATGCCCGGAGCCGATGCATACGCCGCCGGAAACAAAGAAGCGAAACGGCTAGCCAAACCGGCACGCAGCACCAAAACCGTCGCCGCGGCTACAGGCATCGTCGCGACCGCAGCCACCCAGCCTGCTCCTTCGCGGCGGGTCAATGCCACCGTCAAGCCGGCCGCCAGAGCCGCCAACTCGGCCAGGAGTGCGCCAAACAACATGCCGTCTTGGACACCGGTGCGCAGCGCAAGCAGCATCAAGCGCCAGTACCCTTGTTGAGCGTAGCCTTGCAGAAACCCTTGGTAGAAACCGCCGGCCAGGCCGACCAACACCCCGAGCGCCAGCGCCAGACCCAGCGCCCGCACGCTGATCCACAAGGCTGCCCGCCAGCGATTCATTTCCGACTCCGACCGCAGTGGAGTGCAAGATAGCCGCTTCGCCGCCCAGGGACAAGCGGCGTTGCGAGGTCGGCTCTG
>CAZEDX010000142.1:0-6300 GCA_964511015.1 uncultured bacterium
AAGGCGGGGGTCAGGTCGATCTGGCGCACGCTCGGCCGACAGGGCAGCCGGAAGTGTTCGTGAATGCAATGCTCAGCGACGTCCACCAAGGCTCCATCCACCTTGCCCAACCGGAACAGGTAGACGAAGCGGCCCAAGCGCTACTTCCTCAGGTCGTATTTTTTGATCTTGTTGTACAGCGTCGCCCGGTCGATCGCGAGCACTTCGGCCGCCCGCGAGATATTCCAACTGAGCTGATCGAGCACCGCGGCGATGTGGTCTTTCTCGACGTCGTCGAGCGGGCGCAAGCCCGGCTTCACGTCGTCGGTCGCGCTGGGGAAGGACAGGTCGCTGTCTTCGATGCGGCTGCCCTTGGCCACCACCATCGCGCGCTCGATCACGTTGCGCAGCTCGCGCACGTTGCCCGGCCAGCTGTACTGCATCATGCGGTCGATCGCCGAGCGCGAGAAGCCTTCGAACTTGCGGTTCATCGACAGCGAGTACTTCTTGAGCAGGTAGTCGGCGATCAACGGAATGTCGGCCGCACGGTCGCGCAACGGCGGCAGTGTGATCATGAACACGTTGAGGCGGTAGTAGAGGTCTTCGCGGAACGAGCCTTCCTTGACCATCTCTTCGAGGTTGCGATTGGTCGCGCTGATCACGCGGAAGTCGGCGCCGATTTCCTTGTTGCCGCCGAGCCGGGCGAAGCGCTTGGTTTCCAACACGCGCAGCAGGTCCATCTGCATTTTCGGGCTGATGTCGCCAATCTCGTCGAAGAAGATGGTGCCCTTGTTGGCGATCTCCAGTTTGCCCTTGCGCTGGTACTGCGCGCCGGTGAACGCGCCCTTCTCGTGGCCAAACAGTTCGCTTTCCAGTAGCCCCTCGGGATAGGCGCCGCAGTTGATCGAAACCAGCGGGAAGTAGCGGCGATTGCTGTTGAGGTGAATCGCGTGGGCGATCAGTTCCTTGCCCGTGCCGCTTTCGCCGCGGATCATCACCGTCGCGTCGGTCTTGGCCACCTCGGCGATCATCTTGCGCACCGCGTTCATCGCCGGCGTTTCGCCGATGATGTCGTCCGCCGCCGACAGCTCTTCGACGCGTTCCTTGAGGTGAATGTTCTCGTCGACCAGCCGCATGCGGTCGATGGCGTTGCGCACCAGGTGGCTCAGTTCGTCGGGGTCGATCGGCTTGCAGATGTAGTCGAACGCGCCGTCCTTCAACGACTGAATTGCGGTGTCCACCGAGGCGAAGGCGGTGATGATGATGGTGACGATCTTGGGCGCGATCTTCTTGATACGGCGTTGCAGCTCGATCCCGTCCATGCCGGGCATCTTGATGTCGAGCAGCACGATGTCCCACTGGCTCTTCTGCAATTTGTCCAGCGCTTCGGTTGCGTCGGCCGCCGTATCGACCCGGTAGCCGTCGGCCAGAAACCAACTGCACAGCGAGTCCCGCACCGAGTATTCGTCGTCCACGATCAAGATACCGATGTTCTGCGCATCCATCGAATCGCCCCTCTCAGGTTCTGGTCGCCTCGTTGCCTTCTACCGTCACCTTGGCGTCATTCTTGGGATGGCGGGGCAGGGTGATGGTAAAAATCGTGCCCTTGCCCGGCGTCGATTCCACCGCAATGGCGCCATGATGTGCTTGCACAATACCGTAGACCACCGAAAGGCCCATGCCAATGCTTTTTTTAGATTCTTTCTGCGAGAAAAACGGCTCGAAAATTCGCGGCACGACCTCGGGCGGAATGCCTTTGCCGGTATCGGCCACTTGCAGCCGGACGCGCGCCGGATCGTCGTAGAACGCGCGAATGGTCAGCCGGCCGCCTTTCTCCATCGCCTCGATGGCGTTGACCGACAGGGCAACAATCATCTGTTGCAGGCCACTGGCGTCACAGAAGACCTGGTCGTTGCCGTTTTCGTCGATCTCCTTCTGCAGCGACATGCCCTGCATTTCCAGCGTGTGGCGGATCAACGCGATGCTCTTGTCGATCACGGCGTTCAGCCGCGCTTCGCCGTATTCGCCGAACGATTGCTTGGAGAACATCAGCAGGTTGCGGACGATATCGCCGACACGTTTGACCTCGCTGGCCGAGATTTCGAGGTTGTGGTTGATCGAATCGATCGTTCCCTGGTCGGGCGTGCCGCGCGCCAACAGCTTCTGCGTCAGTTTCAGGTAACTTAAGATGCCCGACAGCGGATTGTTGATTTCGTGCGCGACCATCGCCGAGAGCTTGCCGAGCGAGGCCATCTTTTCCGACATAACCATCCGCTCGTGCGCCTTGTTCAACTCGCGTGTGCGCTCGTCGACCTTCTGCTCCAGCGTCTTGCTCCATTCGACCAGATCGTTGTGTGCATGCCGCAGCTTGACGATCATCAGCTTGAACGAGCGGGCCAGCGTCCCGATCTCGTCTTCCGCGCGCAGGGCCGGCACCTCAACGCTGAAATCGCCCTGGGCGATCTGCGTCACCGCGCTGGTCAGGTGCTTGATGGGCCGCATCAGCAGGCGCGAGACAAAGTAGACGAGAATCGCAACCAGCAGCACTGTCGAGAAGAGAATCACCAGGAAGATGTTGCGTTCGTGAATGAAGGGCTCCAGCACCTCGTTCTCGTATGCGCCGATGCCGATGATCCAGTCGTACGGTTGGAAGTACATCAGCTTGGCGACCTTGATCTGAATGTGGCCCTGATGGTCCGGCCAGCGGTAGCGATAGGTGGCAATCTGTCCTTTGGGTACCGAGCGGGCCTTGTCGCGCAAGGTGTAGAAGACGTTGCGTTCGTCGGGCTCGAGCCGGTTGTAGTCCTGCCCCTCCAACACGGGGTGAATGACGATGCGGCCGACGCTGTCGAACGCGTAGGCATAGCCGCTTTGCGCGACGTGCACGGTCTTGATGATGGTGCGCAGCGATTTGATCTCGTTGCCGTCCTGCCACGCGGGCGAGGCGCCGGAGACCACGTCCGGATCGCCGCGCGAGTTCTTGGTGAGGCGGTCGAGCGCCTCCTGCGCTTCGCACAGCATCCAGATGGCTTTGATGCTCTGCTCGAGTTCCGCCTCGGACGAACGCAGCGCGAACTGGCGCAGGTCGTCGAGGCTGAACAGCGCATAGCCGATGAACGGCACCACCGCCACCAGCAGGCAGACCAACATCAACTTGTTTTCGAACTTGGTGTCCCACACCCGCCGGACGACCGAACGCAGCCAGCGGCGCAAACTGTGTTTGGCCTCCGCGGGCGGATAATCCACCTTGAAACTTTGAATTTCTACCTGCGGCTTCTTGGCCATATCCCCCCACCCGCGCCGAACCCTTTGTAGCTACCGCGCATTTTTTACTCATTGTAGTCAGCCTGGCGTGACAAAGTCAACGAAACCGAAACGAGGAAAGCTCTTCGGCTTAGTTCAGGAAGCCGAAGAACGCGACCGGAACAGGCCGCCGAACACATGTGCCGCCACCTTCGGCAGACCCCGCAGATCGAGCATGTTGAGCAGATTGCGAATCTTACGCGGACGCAGATAGAAGCGGGCATAGGCCCAGTAGCGAACGGCGACCAGGCGCGCGGCCGACATGTCCTGCAATTCGCACGGCGGCGACATTTGCGGCCGGTAGCGGCTCCAGTCGCGATGTAGCAGGCGCAGGTGATGCTGCCCCCCGGCGGCCAGGCGTGCGCCTTCGGTGCCGGGGAAGGGCACGAAGGAGAAGTAGCTGACGAAGTCCGGATCGACACGGCGCGAATGGGCGAGCGTTTCGCGCACGGTCCGGCGCGTGTCCCGCGGCAGGCCCAGCACGAAGGAGACATCGGTGCGCAACCCGACTTCGCGGCACCAGCGCACCGCGTCCATGCCTTGTTGCAAGGTGGTCCCTTTGCAGGCGCCGTCGAGGACTTCCTGGTTGCCCGACTCGAGCCCCAGCAAAATGACGCAGCAGCCCGCGCGTTTCATCAAGGCCAGCAGGTCACGCTGAATGGTGTCCACCCGGCCGGTGCAGTTCCAACCCAGGCGACCGGGCACGCCGCGTTCGATCATGCGCTCGCACAAGGCGCGCGTGCGCTGCTCGCTGACGGTGAAGGTCTCGTCGAAAAATTGCGCGCCGTCGCATTGCCAGCGCTCGGCCCCGGCGAGCATTTCGTCGATCACGTCTTCCGGGTCGCGCGCGCGCACCCTGGCGCCGGTGACGCGCTGGCAAAACACGCATTGGAACGGACAGCCACGCCCGGCCATCATCGGGAAGTCGCGGCCGTGGGAACGGTACATCGGCGTCGAGCGTTCCAGCGGCAGCAATTGCCACGCCGGCCGGGGCAGCGCGGTGATGTCGGTCGGCGGGCCGGGCGGATTGGCGACGACCTCGCCGTCACGCCGCCACACGAGGCCGGGGACTGTCGCCGGATCACCGTTGCGCGCCAGCAATTCCAGCAACGGCAGAATATAGTCTTCCGCCTCGCCGACCATGCCGTAGTCGAAAGCCGGGTACTCGCGCAACGTTTCGTGCGGCAGACCGGTCACATGCCAGCCGCCAACCAGAACCGTGGTGCGCGGTGCCATAGTCTTGATGCGCTCGGCCAACGCCGCCGCGGCCAATACCAGATGGGTGGGCGCGGAAAGGCCGACCAGATCGGGTTGGAAAGCCCGGATCTCGTCGAGCACGACCGCTTCCGGCCGCGGCTGTCCGGTCGCCTGGAAGACGCGAACCTCATGGCCGCCAGCCAACAGGCGGGCAGCGAGATACGCCATGGCGAAATGCGGAATTGCGAAATCGCTGTAGCGAATGCTGTCCGGCGGTTCGGCGAGGAAAATGCGCATGCGGCTGATGTATTCCCTTCCTACGGCACGATATCTGGCCCGCGACAGCGCGTCAATGAATTGTCGCGGCTTGACAGTCCCCGCGCGTGAAATGCATAAACAGCCATGCGCGTTCTCTTCCTCACCAAACTGGTTCAAGATCGGGTCTTCCATCCCTATACGTTGTACGTGCTTTCGGCGGTGTGCCGGCAGGCGGGTCACGTGACCGACGTCGTCGACGCCAAGTCGCTGGAGTACGTGCGGCAGAAGATCCGCGATTTCCGACCGGATGTGCTGGCCATTTCCACCATCTCTTCACGCTGGTCTTTCTTCCGTCAGTTGGCGGCCGACCTGAAGCAAGAATTCGGCCTGCCGATCATCGTTGGCGGCGCCCATCCGACCGTGCGGCCGAACATCGTGTTGGAACCCGGCATCGATGCCGCCTGCGTAATGGAAGGCGAGCAGCCGCTGATCGAGTTTCTCTCTTGCCTCTCGAGCGGCGCGTCGTTCGCCGACATCCAGAACCTGGCGGTCAAAGATCCCAACGAGCCGGCGGGCTTTCGCGTCAATCCATTGCGGCCGCTCCTCGCCGACCTGGATTCGCTGCCGTTTCCGCATTTCGAGCTGACCGACGGCTACCCGCCCAGCCGGAATATGCCGGTGCGGATCATGATGACCAGCCGCGGCTGCCTGTTTGCCTGCACCTCGTGCGGCCATTCGAGCTTCCGCCCGCTCTACCCGCAAACGCCGGTTTACTACCGCCGCCCGTCGGTGCGGCGGGTGATGGAGGAACTGACCTTCATCAAGAGCCGTTACCCGGTGCACTTCTTCGCCTTCTTCGATGATGTGTTCGCCACGAACGACGGCTGGGAGCTGGAGTTTGCCGAGGAGTACGGCCGGCGCATCGGCGTGCCGTTCTCGGTGCACATGGTCAACGGTCTGGTCGAGCCGAACACCGTCGCCGCGCTGAAAAAAGCGGGCCTGCAGTGGGTCGGCATCAGTCTGGAGTCGGGCAACCAACGGGTATTGACCGAAGTGCTCGACCGCCGCTACACCATCGACGACTTCGTTCGCTCGATCCGGATTCTGAACGAAGCGGGCGTCCACAATTACGTCGGCAATATCCTAGCCCTGCCGGGCGCTACGTTGGATCTCGACCTCGAAACGCTGGAAGTCAACCGCCGAGCGAAGGTCGGTTTCGCCGATTCGTCGATCTACATTCCGATGCCGGGCACGAAGCTCGGCGAGTATGCGCGCGCGAACAAGATGTTCGATATCGAACGGTTCGACCGCAGTTTCCACTCGACTGATCCGTCATTGCACGAGCCGGTGATTCTTGATGTGCCGCACCGGCCGGTAGTTCGCCGCCTGCAATGCCTGTTCGAAATCGCGGCGGAGAATGATTGGGTCTACCGCCATATCCGCTGGCTGATCCGGCTGCCGCTGTTCCCGCTGTATCTGCTGATCTGGAAGGTGCACAACGCGCTGAAGAAGAATAGCTACCTATTCGGCCCCGCGCGTCTGACCTGGCGGCAGAAATTCATG
>CAZEDX010000143.1:0-6189 GCA_964511015.1 uncultured bacterium
CCTGTAACGCATGTCCTGATAACGGGTGTAACGGATGTCATGATACCGTACACCCGTGTGTCCGCCCTCCGGAGGTGTCTCCCCTCTCCCCAAGGCTCGTGGGAGAGGGGCCGGGGGTGAGGGGTTCCACCTTCCCAACGCAATTCAAGAACAGGGCAGGCACGGGGGCCTGCCCCTACCACGACGAAAACCACATTTCTCCCGGCCAACCCGAAACCGGCCTGATGCGATATGTTCGCTTTCCATTGGATCTCGCGCCGGGCGCGAACGAACGGCGTCGAAAAACATGAGAACGGGAAATGAGTATGGTGTGTCCGGACTTCCGCTCTTCTTCCCGGTGTCTCATTCTTCGAGGTCGGGCAGGAACGGCGCGACGCGATCCTGATCCTGCGGGTCAAGCGTCTCGAAGGCCGACAGAATCGAATCCATGATGAAGGTCAAACGCACGGCGCGGACGTATTGGGTGCCGTCATGCACGTCGGAAGCCCTGACCAGCAAGCCGATCTGGTTTCCGTCGCGATCGAAAACGCCGGAGCCGCTCATGCCCACGACCGACGCTCCCTCGATCAAGAACTCCACCTCCGGGTCGTATTCGATATCGCCCTCTACATCGCCCGCGGTCCCGAGTTGCGCGATCACCTGTTCGGCTTCGTCATTCGATAGGGTCCGCCCGGCGCCTGCCGCCAGGGAGCCGGCAAGATCGCCGTCGCGGGGGTAACCGAGGAACAGCACGATCTCGTCGTCTTGAGGGTTCCGGATCACGGGGTCGTCGATCGTCAGGCCCAGCGGATCGTAGAGCGGCAGGGGGGCAAGGACCAACGGTTCGGGCAAGGGAGCTGCCCCGCCCATTTCGAAGAGTTGGGAATCGACGATACCGGCGTAGAAGTCATGACGCGGCAGGATGTTCTGCAGTTGGTTGTTGTTTTCCTCGGCCGGAAGTTCGGGATGAAACAGGAAGAACATGGCTGAAAGGTATGGCAGTTCGATGGATCCATTCTGGGGAATCAACTGGAGCCGGGCGACACCGGACTGTTCCGCAGGGTCGGACATGGTTTCCGGCAAGTCGGTCCCGCCGGCGCCGAAATACCCTTCGCCCAACGTGTGCATGGCGCCAATCATCAGTCCAAGCTGGTATTGGTTGGCGCGCGTGAAGACAACGGCAGTCCCGATGCTGTCGAGAATTGCGCGGCCGTACACCGAACCGACCCAGTCGAAACACGGGCCGCTGCCGCTTGCCAGCAGATCGCCCACGGCAAACAGGGCGGTTACTGTTTCGCAGTCGGCTGTCGTGTCGTCATCGTCGTCATTGCCATCGTCGTCGTCATCAGCGATTGAGTCATCATCGTCATCGCTTTCGTTGCAGCCGGCCAAAGCGAAAAGCGTCACAAGGCACCCCGACAGAAAAAGCGCCAGCCAATGGGAGACGGGTTTCATGCCATTCTCTTCCACCGGTGAGTAGTCATCCTGTTTAGTAGCATGTATTACGAAAAAGCCAATCTAGAAAGAAAAGGGCGGACATGCCGGCCCGCCCTTACGATTTGCAGCCTATAGCCTACGGCCTATGGCCTAAAGCCTCTCGCCCCTATTGCACCACCTCGATCAGCACGCGGTTGTTCATGCGGCGGCCGTCGAAGGTGCGGTTATCGCCGAGGGGGTTGGTATCGCCCATACCGATCGCTTCGATCCGGCTTTCAGCGATGCCGAGGCTGACCAGATAGCGCTTGATGGCTTCGGCGCGCAGGCGGGTGAGGGTCGGCTTGCGTTTGTGCTGCGCCTGATCGGTGTACACCTTGATGCGCACGCGCACGGTCGGCCAATCCTTAAGCTTGTCCACCAACGCTACCAGCGCTGGCGTGTTTTCGGTCGGAATCTCCGCGCTGTTGTCCTTGAACTTCACCGCCAGCGGCATGTTGTTGGTGATCGGCGGCTGGTCGGGGCAGCCGTCGGCGTCCTGGTAGCCGTTCATCGTTTCCGGCTCTCTCGCGCACTTGTCTTGCGCATCGAGCACGCCGTCACCGTCGTTGTCCGGGTCGGGGCAGCCGTCGGTATCCTGGAACGAGTCGATGTCTTCCGCTTCGTTCGGGCAACGATCGGTGCCGTCGGGGAACGAGTCGCGGTCGTTGTCTGGGTCGGGGCAGCCGTCCTGGTCTTCGAAGTTGTCGATGTCTTCCGGCTGGTCGATACAGCGGTCGCGATCGTCGGGAATGCCGTCTTTGTCTTTGTCGTGCAGCGCCGGGTTGGGCAGCGGCTTGAACTCGGTCGGCCGCAGGCGCCAGATGTCCCAATTGTCGTTGTTGTTGGAGTGGAAGTAGATGTACCACGCTTCCGGATCGGCCGGGTCCATCGCCCAGGACGGGCCACCTTCGTAGCCTTTGTGCGAGGTGAGCTGGGTCAAGCCGGTGCCGTCGGGCTTGATCACCCACAGGTTCCAGTTGTCGTCCTGGTTAGAGGTAAACACGATGAAGCGGCCATCGGGCGACCAGGCCGGTTCGACGTCCTGCGCTTCGCGCGAGGTCAAGCGCATCAGGTCGCTGCCGTCGACCGACAGCGTGAAAATTTCGTAGTTGCCGAATTTGTTGCTGGCGAAGACGATACGCTTACCGTCGGGGCTCCACTTCGGGTTGATGCCCTGGATGTTCATGAAGCGCAGGTTTGCGCCGTTCGGATCGACAGTGTAGATGTTCGGCATCATCTTCTTGAATTCTTTGACGAAGAACAGTCCGTCGCGGCGCAGGTCGATGTCTTTCTTGATTTGGTCGGTGGCGTTGAAAACGATGCGCTGCGGGCCGCAATCGGCGCCGAAGGCCACTTCGGACAAATTGGCCAGTTTTTCCAGCGCGCCGCCGGTGACCCGCTTTTTCCAGATCGTGTGCACATCGACCCGGCGATAGGAGTTGAACAACACGGTTTCGCCGTCGGGCATCCAGGACGGGAAAGCGTCATCGGCCTCGTCGGCGTCGAGCACCTTGGTCTGGCTGGTTTTGACGTCCATCACCATGATATCGAAATTGCCGATGTACTGACTCTTGAGGCGGTAGCTCATGTAAGCGATCTTCTGGCCGCTCGGATCGACATCCGGATAGAGATCGACCAACTCGTCGTTGGTGACCTGGGCCAGATTGACGAATGGGGACTGCTGGGCCTGGGGAGCCGGGTTGGCTAGCAACACCAGGGTGGCAAAAACGGCAAAGGCCACCGGCAGAAGAACCAATCGCTTCATCGCGTTTTCTCCTTGGTCGGAATGGTCAATGGAATCTTGGAAAATCCATATCGCCACCCCCGCCGGATGTCAAGCGGAAATGCCGGAACCTATCGGAATCTGGCGATTTTCCAGGCAGTTTATCCACTTGCGGTTGCGGGGTGTCTCTGCTAGTGTTAGCCGTCATCGGTTTTTAGAAACCAAGGAGAATCGGGGCATGCCAAAGCGTTCGAAGAAGTTATTGCTGGTAGCTGTCCTCGTGCTTTTCGTCGGCGCCGGGGTGGTGCTGGCTGAGAACATGGTTGGCCGACTCTACGTGAAAACCAGCGAAGTGGTGTTGACCGAGCGCGCGGGTCTGCCTTGCGGCAACGTAGCGACCAAATACTGCGACCGCGCCTACATGTGCCCCGCCGGCCAAGTGGCCTACGCCCTGGTTTACAACATGAAGGAAGAGAACGGGAAAAAGATCATGGCCGGGCTGGGCGTGGCCTGTTCCGATCCGAACGCGCTCAACGAGCCGGAAACCGTGGGCGCCTGGGGCGACGCGTTTGCCGGCGAAGTGATCAAAGACTACTGCCCGGTCGGCTACATGCTGGCCGGCGCCGAGTTTCACACCGCCAATCAGGTCGACTTGACCGGCGCGCGCCGGGTCTGCCGCCGCTATCATCCGTACGACGAACGCCGCGGCGCCAACCTGTTTGGCGAAGGCTTCGACTACATGAGCAACGTCTGTCCAAAGAACCACTGGGTGACCGGCGTGAAGGTCAGCTTCGAGCGGACGCAGACCTTGCAGGGCCGTGTTGACACCAAGGTGCTCAACACACGCTTCTATTGTGGCGAAGTGCGCCACTACTTGGTCGAACCGGAAGAGCCGGAAGGCAATCCGCCGCCGCGGTAATCCGGGCCCGCTGCTTCCATTGCTTCGGCTATTCTGATGCCCGGACGTCGGTCGTTTGCCAAAACGCTGGCCATCGGGCATAGTGCCCCCCAACAACGGCAGACAGGATTTGGCGTTTATGCCTTTTCACCTGCACCCCGAGGTCAACCTACTGATGGCGGTGGCCATTCAGTTGCCGCTGTGTCTGATCGCCTGGAAACTGAAATACCTGACCCGCGGCGGAATGATCGCTGCCCTGGCGACTTGCCTGATGGTCGTGCTGGCGTTCGGCTGGCCGGGCTACGGGATGCTGATGCTCTACGCCATGAGTGCGTTTGCCTCGACCAGTCTGTCGGTGTACGTGCTGAACAAGAAGGGCAAAGCGGTGGACGAGGGCAAGCTCAAGCCGCGCACCTTCGGCCACGTTTTCGTGCGCACTCTGCCGCCGGTTTTCGCCGCGCTGATCGTCGTACTTTCGACCGAGCCGACCACGCGGTTGCTCGGCCTGATCGCCTGTCTGGCCGCGCTGGCTTCGGCGCTGGGCGATATCGTCAGCACGGAATTGGGCCAGGCCTACGGCCGGCGCACGTACAAGCTGATCACGCTGGAGCGGGTCAAGTCGGGCACGCGCGGCGGGGTGAGCATGGAGGGTAGCATTCTCGGCGGCATCGCCGTGCTGGCCTTCGCGATTGCCTCCATGCTGGCCTTTTCCTACTCCTCGGTGTCGTTCCACTATATCGAACTGGGCGTGAAGGAAGTGTTGATCATCACCATGGCGGCGTTGATCGCCAACCACGTTGAGAGCACGCTCGGCGGCATCTTCACCCAGTTCCAGCGCAAACCAAGCAAGCTGCTGTTGGGCTTTCTGGGCTCTTCGCTGGGCGCGCTGCTGGCCGTGTTCTTCACCAATTTGCCGGAGGGGTGATGAGCGAGAAACGGCCGCTGGTGCGCGTCATCGAAACCTCGGAAGTCACCGCCGAAGACCTCGAACGGATCCTCAACGAGATGCTGGCCGACCAATGGGAACTCGATACCATCCATTTCGCAATGCGGGAAAATTCGCGGCGGCCGGCGATGGCCTTTCTGATCTTCTATGCTCGGCCGGAAGCGGCGTCGGCGAGTCTCAGCTCAGTCCCAGCACCTTCCGCAAAACGGCGGCGAGCTCGTCAACCTTGAACGGCTTCTTGAAGAAATCCGCCGCCCCGTAGGCCAGGGCCATTTCCTTTTCGCGGTGCAATTGCAGGGTCGCGTAAGCCGTGACGACGATCACCGGCACCGCCAGCGTGTGTTCGTCGTGTTTGAGTTCGCGCAGGATCTCCAGCCCGTGCATGCCCGGCAGCATGACGTCGAGCAGAATCACGTCGGGCGGATTCTCCCGCGCTCGCGCCAGGGCGCTGGTGCCTTCGCTGAACCATTCGATGACGAATCCGCGACGACTCAACCCCTTCTCGATGTAGAAGGCGTGGTCGGGGTTGTCCTCGATCAACATCACCCGTGGCGTTTGCGGTGCACTCATCGGCCGTCCTTTGGCGTCGCTGGCGCCGAGAATTCCTCGGCGGTGTGTATGCCGCGCCACGGCAATACCAATGCGAATTCGCTGCCGCGGCCCACGGCGCTGTCTACCGTGATCTCGCCTCCCATTAGTTTGGCGAGTCCTTGCGCAATGGTCAAACCCAGGCCGGTGCCCTCCGCTGCGCTATGCAGGGGTCCATCCACCCGGTGGAATTGCTCGAAAATTCGGCCGAGCTGGTCGTCCGGAATGCCCAGGCCGGTGTCCCGCACCGCCAGGCGCAGGTGCTTATTGTCGCTGGTCGCGCGGCAGACGACCTGCCCGCTGGGGGTGAACTTGATCGCGTTGGACAGCAGGTTGGTCAGCACGCGGAAGATCTTCTCCCGGTCGCCGTTCAACTCGGCGCGGTCGGTCTCGATCTCCAGCGCCAGGGTCAGTCCCTTGGCGTCGGCCAGGTCGCGCACGCTGTCGATCACCTCGGTCAGTAGCGGCTGCAGTGCGATCGGTTCGAGGAACAACGTCTCCTTGTTGGCGATCAACCGGCTGAAGTCGAGCAGATCGTTGACGATCGCCAGCAGCCGCCGCGCGTTGACGCCGATGCGC
>CAZEDX010000144.1:0-5916 GCA_964511015.1 uncultured bacterium
CGCCGACTTGATCTCCTGGTCGCCGGAGACGAAGCCGATGGTCAGCGGGATCATCGCCAGGACGCAGGGGTTGCTGGCGGTCAGCAAGCCGCCGAGGAAGACCACCGCCACCGCCAACCAAGGGTTGGTCTGAACAATGGCCTGGGCGTTGTCGAGCAGGTGTTGAAGCATCAATTATCCCCGGTGATGACGCCGAGTTCACCCAGCCTCTTCAGCACTTCGGTACGGTTGATCTTCCCCTGCAATTTGAAGACTTCGTTCTCATTCGCATCGAGCACGAGAATGACCGGGAACGAGAATAGCTTGTGCTTGCGCAAGAGGGGATCAACCGCTTCCGGACGCACACCGTAGTCGAGCGTCACGTACTCGTAGCCGGGCGCCAACCGGGCTTTGATCTGAGCCGCGATCGGCGCGGCCATCGTGCACGCATCCCGCTGGCACGGACAAGCGCCGGAGTGGACGAGAAAGTAGAGCGTGCCCTTTGCGGGCGAGCTTTCCGCGGCGAACGCAAGCGCCACGAGCACGAGCGCGGCCGCCAGTAAGACCAAGCGCTTCATTTGCTCGTCCTCAACCCAGCAGCTTGTCGAGGTCGCCCTTGCCCGGCACCTTGCCCTTGAGCATGACCTTGCCATCGATGACCAGCGCGGGCGTCGTCATGATCCCGTAGGCCATCATGGTTTCGATCGAATCCACCTTCACCACTTCGTGCGGCAGGTTCTTTTCCTTCACATACTTGGCAACCAGCTCATAGGCCTGTTTGCACTTGGCGCAACCGGGGCCGAGGACTTCGATCTTCATAAGCGTTCCTTTCTACAGGACGATGTTGAACAGATAGCCCACGAGCAGGATGCCAAAGCCGACGACGCCGATGAAGACGGCGATCAGCCGGGGCTTCAACACCTTCCGCAGGATGATGGTTTCCGGCAGGGATAGGCCGATCACAGCCATCATGAACGCCAGCACGGTGCCGATCGCGGCTCCCTTGCCTAGCAGCGCCTGCACGACCGGAATGATACCGGCGGCGTTGGAGTACATCGGAATACCGATCAGCACCGCTAACGGCACCGACCACCAGGCGGCCTTGCCCATGATCGAGGCCATGAAATTCTCCGGCACGTAGCCGTGGATGCCCGCGCCGACCGCGATCCCTGCCAGCACATAGGGCCAGACCTTGCCGACGATGTCGCGCACGGCATCGGCGCCGTAGCGCACGCGGTCGGGCCAGGTCAGCTTCTCGTCTTCCGCCTCACCAGTCGGCGCCGCATAAACCCAGTCTTCGACATGCTTTTCCATCTTGAGTCGGCCGATCACCCAACCGGCGACGATGGCGATCGCCAGACCGGTCACCAGGTAGAGCCCGGCCACCCGCCAGCCGAAGAGTCCGAAGAGCAGCACCAACGCGATTTCGTTGACCATCGGGGCCGAGATCAGAAACGAGAACGTCACGCCCAACGGCACACCGGTGGTGACAAAGCCGATGAAGAGCGGCACCGCCGAGCACGTGCAAAACGGCGTTACCACGCCGAGCAGGGCCGCCAGAAAATTGCCCGCCGACTCGCGCTGTCCGGCAAGAATGCGGCGGGTACGCTCCGGCGTAAAGAAAGAGCGGACGATGCCCACGCCGAAAACGACGAGCAGCAGGAGCATGAGAACCTTTGGGGCCTCGAAAATAAAGAAGGCGACAGCGGCAGCAAGGTGAGTGCCGCGCGTCATGCCGACGAGGCCGTAGACGAGACCGTCGGCGAGCCGCTCCAGGTTCGTGTACAGCAGCGCCCAGGCAGCCAGTAGGACTGCGATCACGGCGAGCTGGCGCAGGAACGTGCGTCGTCCGGTCGGGTTGCCGGCGGACGACGAGTGAACCGGGGCGCCCGCACAGCATGAAGGAGATTCGGTGGCTCGTTGTTCCATGCTTTCCCCGATCATAAAACCTTGAAAGTCTGCCGGCGTTTGTCGAGCACTTCGGTGACGCACTGGAAAAAGCCGGTGAGGCAGGCGATCTCCAGGCGGTAGAAAACCAGCTTTCCCTCTTTTCGGTCCTCCGCGATGATCCCGGCCTCACGGAGCACGGCCAGGTGACGGCTGACCGTGGCGTATTCGTGGCCGACCAGCGCCACCAGTTCGGCGACGTGTTTCGGCCCCGCCTGCAGTGAATCCACAATCATCAGGCGGCTCGGATGCCCGAGCGCCTTGAAGACTCGCGCCCGCAGTTCGTAAGTGCCCTTTTTGTCCATGCAGCCGGTCTCCTTTTGCGGCGGCCAATCTCTCGACCGGATCGGCAACGGCCGCTTCATGTGTTCGTCATTACGCTAAATGACTAAATGAGTCAAGAGGGATATACCTGCATTTGTGATGATTCCAGAGATTTTCAGCCTCAAACGAAGTTCATCTCGCATGTCACCTGCAAGCTGATTGCGGAGTATCATCTGGCGCAGCACGCTTTCTGTAACGCGATGGGTCCGCGTTTTTGGCAGGGCTTCGTCCGGGGCGGCGAAATGTCGGCCCCCCCCTCACCCGCACCTTGCCGCTGCTGGCCCATTTTTATGATGAAATGTTCCCAACAGCGGCTGAACGAATGCCAGATCGACGTCGCCCGTCGCAACGTGGAGACGGGAGCGAACGTCGTCATGAACTGCGACGACTACGGCCACACGATCAACAACTTCATTTCGCAGGCGATGTGGCTGGGTTTCGCCTATTCACATTTGAAAAAGAAGATTGAGGCGCTTCACGATGCCGGTGGTCCGGCTCTGTTGCACTCGTGCGTCCACCAAATGCCGCTGCTCAAACACTATGTCAATGCCGACCTCGATATCTTACAGGCGTTCCAACCCAAGGCCGCCAATGGCCTCGAAAAGTCTTGCGAGGCCACCGGCGTGCGTCTGTGCATTGTGACGGGTCTGGACATTCAACGCGGCGAAACTATGACCGTCGAGGACTTCAAGAACGATATTCTGCGCTTCTGTCGCCTCGGCCGAACGAAGCCCCGGTTCATCCTCGGCACAACGCACATGCTGCGGTACATCATGCCCAACGAGAACCTCCGCGCCATGTTCCGGACGGTCAGAGAGATCCAGAACGGCGAATACGACAACTGAAGTCCGCCGCATACCGCGACGCCCCTATGTCTCCTTCGGAATAATACTTAGGTGACAACATAGGACTGACGGCGTTACAATCCGCGCAATCAAACACCGGCGCCTGGATGACGAGTCACGCCGTGTCTTCGGAATAACAAAGGAGAGTCAATGATGAGACGAAACGCTTTCTTGTTTGCATTGTTGGCCGTGTTCCTACTGACCACAACCGTCGCGTTGGCCGAGTACGGCACCTGGGAGGATATCTACGATGGCGCCCCCGGCATGCCGCCCGGGCTCAGCAACACCTCTTTCATGGCCATCGCGGTCGGCAGCGAGAACAATTTGTACACCGTGGGCATGGCGCAGACCGGCGCGTTGGACGTGGAATACGGCTGGGCCAGCAAGGACGGTGGTTACACGTTCAGCCCGGTCGTCGATTTCCACGGCGGCAGCGACCCGTGCGATATGCTGATGCTTTTCCAGATGATGTTCGAGGTGCACGCGATTGGTCCCGACACGGCGATCTTTGCCGGCATGGGCCCGCAGCCGGAATGCCTCGAACAATATGAGGATCCACTGTGCATGTTCGTTTGTATGTTCACCATGACGCCGGTCATGTTGTACACCGATGACGGCGGCGCGACGATGCAACGCGCGACCCAGCCGCTTAACATCATGAAGATTCCGACCTGCATGGACTTCGCCGAGGACGAACCGCTGGTCGGTTTTGTTGGCGGCGCCGAGGCATTGTTGTTGAAGACGGAGGACGGCGGCGTTTCTTGGGCCGACTCCCCGCGGCCGTCAGACGCCTTTTCGCCGAATGACGTCAATTTCGTAACGACGCAGGTCGGCTACACGGTTTCCGGCGACATGGAACCGGAAACCGACGACGATTCCTGGGTCGAGGACAAGAGCGAACCTGAACCGGGTTCGCCCGAGGCTGCCCAACGGGCCTACGCCCGCGGCATCCACCGTTGGCGCTACCTCCATGACGCGGTGTATCGCCTGAATTTCCAGGCGGAACATCCCGACGCCAAACGCGGCATGAACGGCATGATGTACAAGACGACCGACGGCGGCCAGACTTGGCAATTGCTGCTCTCGGAGCCCTACGAATCGTTCTTGTTTCTGCACATGGTCAACGAGCAGGTTGGTTGGATGGTGTCCGAGCCACGGCCGACCGAGTGGCCCCCCTTCAAGCTCTACAAAACGACGGACGGCGGCGAAAACTGGACCGACTACACCAGCCGCGTTCCTTATGAGCAGTTGGATGCGCAGGGACTGGCCTATGCGATCAGCGCGATATCCTTTAGTCCGAGCGGCCAGACTGGCTTCCTCGGCGGCGGCGCACAGAAACTGCAGTACAAGTCGCTGCTGTTCTACACCGTCGATGGCGGCGAGACGTGGGAGTGGGATCAAAGCTTGTTGCCCTGGGGCCACCCGATCATCAGCTTCGGCTGGTTGGACAATCACCTGGCCTGGCAGGCCGGTTTCGATTTGAGCATTTACCGCTACGAGCAGACCAACACCGCACCGGTCGCCGACGCGGGAAATGATCAAACGGTGGCCCAGAACACCGTGGTCACGCTGGACGGCAGCGGCTCCTACGACCCGGATGGCGACACCATTACCTACGCCTGGGAACAGGCCAGTGGTCCGACCGCAGCTCTGACCGGGGCCGACACAGCACAACCGACCTTCACCGTCACGGAACTCGGGGACTACGTCTTCCAACTCACTGTGACCGACACATATCCGGAATCTTCCTTCGACAAAGTAACTATTACCGTGACCGAAGCGGCAGACGATGACGCAGTCGACGACGATGTGGCCGATGACGACTCGGCGGACGACGACAACGACAACAATGTGGTGGCCGACGATGATGACGACGACAGCGGATGCGGCTGCTAGAAAACGATGAATTTACGTGCAAAGAAGGGCGCGGCACTCCGTGCCCTTTTTTCTTGTCGCTATCCCGTTGATTTCTGCTCCCTACCTGGGGAGAATAAAACAATACAAATTGAACGAGGGGAGAATAAACCAATGAATCGTGTGTATTCTTATGGGCTGTTGATCGGAATTCTCTGTGTTGTATTGTCCACCGTTGCCGCTTGTTCGACTTCGGACGACGACGATGATGACACCAGCACTGATGACGATGTATCTGATGATGATACTGTTGGTGACGACGATACAACTGATGACGATGCTGACGACGACAACGATGATGATGACATTGGCGATGACGATACTGATGACGACGACGATGACGACGACGACAACGATGACGACGCCGACGATGACGCCGACGACGACAGCGGCGACGATGATTCCGGCGAAGCGGAACTGATCGTCAACGGCGGCTTCGAAACCGGCGACAACCTTCCTTGGGTCGGCGACTGGTATGGCGATCTGGTTTTCACTGAAGAGAACATCTACGTTTACGATGGTGTCTACGCGGCGTGGCTCGGTGGCCGGCCCAACGCCCACGAATGGATTCAGCAGACCGGTGATATCCCTTCCGACCTCGAATCGGGTAAAGTGACCATGGCTTACCGGACTTATCGCGGTTTCGCCAAGCCGACTTCCGGTGGCGGTACCATCGGTCTGTGGAATGCGGAAGGCACCACTGAATTGGTGAATCTCGTCACTTTGGGACCGGCTGACTTCCCCTTAAGCAGCAACGATTGGGTACTGCTCGACTATGATTTGACGCCTGCGGACATCGAAGCAATCGCCGGTAAAGAAGTCGCTCTACGGATCGATCTAAGCTACGATGGCGGATAACGTACCCTATTTTTCGCACTTTCTGACCGGGGATTGAAGAAGAGCCCTC
>CAZEDX010000145.1:0-5874 GCA_964511015.1 uncultured bacterium
GCGCGAGGATGCGGTCCGGCGGCAGGATCGTGAGGGACGAGAACACCTGCATGGTCGACGGCGCCCGTTACTTCACCGCGTTCCTCGCCGACGAGAGCTGCGGCAAGTGCACGCCGTGCCGGGAAGGCGTGGCGCGCATGCGCGACATCCTGACCCAGATCACCGAAGGCAAGGGGCAGGAAGGCGATCTCGAATTCATCGAAGAGCTGTCCGAAACGATTGCCGCGGCGTCGCTGTGCGCCCTGGGCCAGACGGCGCCCAACCCCGTGCTGACCACGCTCAAGTTCTTCCGTGACGAGTACGTTGCGCATATCCGTGATAAGAAGTGCCCCGGGGGCGTGTGCAAACCGCTGATCACCTATCGCATTTTGGAAGACAAGTGCACGGCCTGCGGCGTATGTCGCAAGGCGTGCCCGGTTAACGCGATCGAGGGCGCGAAAAAGGTGATCCACAAGATTCACGTCGACAAGTGCATCAAATGCGGCGCTTGCTACGAAGGCTGCAAGTTCGATGCGATCGTGAAGGAGTGAGGCGATGGCCGAGCTGATCAAAGTCACCATCGACGGAGTCGAGACGCACGTTCCGTTCGACACGCCGCTGATCGAAGCCTGCCGCCAGGCAGGCGCGCGCGTGCCGACGTTGTGCTACAACGAAAATGTTCGCGCCTACGGCGTGTGCCGCATTTGCCTGGTGGAAGCCAACGAAGGCCGCCGCACGCGGCTGGTGGCCTCCTGCGTGTACCCGGTCCGGCGCGAACTGGCCGTGCAGACCAACACCGAGAAGCTGCGCAAGATCCGCGCGATGCTGATCGGTCTGCAACTGGCTCGCTGTCCCAACGAAAAGGTGTTGCTGGATCTGGCCGCCGAATACGGCGTGTCCGAACCGCACCCACGGCTGACCCGCGACAAGGAAGACTGCATCCTATGCGGTTTGTGCGTGCGCACTTGCCAGGACGTGGTCGGTGTCGCGGCCATCGCATTCGAAGGTCGGGGAGCCAAACGCCGGGTAGTCGCGCCGTTCGACGCGGAAAACCCCATGTGCATCGCCTGCGGAGCCTGCGCCTACATCTGCCCGACGCAGTGCATCGGCTTCCGCGATGAAAACGGCAAACGCTACGTCGACAAATGGCACCGCGAAGTGGACATGCTGGTGTGCGAGAAGTGCGGCGATTACTGGCTGCCCGACCCGTTCGCCTCGGTCTACTCCAAAAAGATGGGTATCGACCAGGCAACCTTCAAAGTCTGCCCGAATTGCCGGTAACGGCCGGGCGCCGCGGGCGCCCTGCGGCTACTTGAGGCCGGCAAACATTTTGTGCTAACTTTAACCAATTATGGTGTGGGTGGATTACTGTTCTCTTTCTCAGGAGCCGTTGATGACCGTCTCCCAACGTCGCGGATTTTTCGCCCTGGCTGCCCTCCTTCTTTTCCTGCTGATCTCCGGTGCTGCGTGCGTGGATATCCCGCTTGACGAGCCGCCGCCTTATCCGACGCTCGACCGGGATTACAGCTACACGCCGGAGCCGGAAAAACAGCCGCCGTGGGAAAACCCGGAAGACTATCCTTACGTGACGATCACCGCTCCGGCGGACGGCGCGTTCATCGGCGCGGGCGACGTCGCCGTGTCCGGCACCTATGAAGGGCCGAAGTTGGCTAGCCTGAAGGTCAACGGCCAGACCGTCACGGTCAGCGGCGGGCGCTTTGAAACGACGCTCACGGTGGCCGAAAACGATCGCCAGTTGAAAGTGATGGCCACGGCCACCACGACGGGCGGGCTGGTGTCGTCGGATCGCGTGACCGCTTTCGTCGGTCAGAGCGCGGCGGCCGATGCCGCAGTCGAATACGCTTTGTTGCTCAATCTGGAAAACCGCGGCCTGGCCAACGTGTCGGCCCTCCTGTCCGCCGTACTCGACGGGCGTGACGTAACCGACCTGCTTAACGACCTGGTCAATCCGGAATTGAAGGAAACCTATGCCGATACCGTAGTGATCAACGAAGCGGTCATCGACGGCGTCGACATCTACTTGCAGGCCGCCGAAGATGGCTTGCAGCTCAACCTCACCGCGAGCCTTACGGTCAACCTGACGCTGTTCGGCCTGTATACGCTGGAAGTCAAACTCAACGGCGTTACCGCTGATCTGCTGGTCAACCTGACGGTTGACAACGACCAATTGGTGTTCGAGGTGATCGACGGCACGTTCGCCATCGCCGACGTGCAGCTCAACGGACCGCTGATCCCGGGCTTCATCGGCGATCTGGTCAGCTTGCTGTCCGGCGCGTTGTGGGATCTGTTCCTGAAGAACCTGCTGGTCGACGAACTTAACACCTTGTTGACCGATCTGACCATCAATCTCGATCTGGGCACGGCCACGTTGGGTCTGATCCCCGGTGCGACGCTGGTCAGCGCGCACAATTTTGTGATTGCGATGGACACCACCACCACTCTAAACGACGGGTGGACCTCGCAGCTTGAGCAGGAAGGTTTCCTGGTCACGGCGTCGACTCCGCCGACCTTCACCGAAACTACGCCCAACACCGGCAAGCCTTATGGCGTGGCGGTGGGACTCAACGACGACATGGTCAACCAGATGCTCTATCTGCTGGCCGCGTCGGGCGGGCTCAACCTCTCGGTGACCGATGATTTTCTGACCGCCGAAGCGCTGTCGATCTTGTTCTTCTCGTTCGAGAACTTCGACGCCGACACGCCGATTGTCATCCAGTTCCAGCCCTCGGTGGCGCCCTACCTCGCCGGCAACAAAGACGGCGTGATGAACCTGGTCTTCCCGGCCTACACCGGCTCGATCATGGTTGACCGTGGCGCCGAAGGCCTATGGGAAGCGCTCTCCTTCGCGGTGGACCTCACCGCGCCGACCAGCCTGCTGGCCAGCGACGGCAACACCATCGGGCTGAATATCGGCGCTCTGTCGATCGGCATCGAAGTGGTGCACAACCCGGTCGGCCAAGCGAACATCGACCAGATCGACAGCCTGCTGGCTGAGTTGTTTGAGAGTGTGCTGCCAGAACTGCTGGGCAGTCTCGCCGGCGCCGGCATCGAGATTCCGGAACTGCTCGATTTGCAGATCAGTATTCCGGAAGTCGGCTCGTTCGGCCCGAACTCCGACTACCTGGGTTTGTTCCTGGACGTCGTCTACTGATTTATGCGCAGCCATACCACAAAGCGGGGCGCGAGCGATCGCGCCCCGTTCTGTTTCTGTCGCTGTTTCTGGATCAGGACATGGCGAGAGCAGCGCGAATGCCGTCGACCGCGCTGCTGACGATGCCGCCGGCATAGCCCGCGCCTTCTCCGGCAAGGTATAGCCCGCGCACGTTGACGGATTCGAACTGCTCGGTGCGCGTCAACCGCCACGGGCTGCTGGTGCGCGTTTCCACGCCGACCAACACCGCCTCGGGCCCGGTGAACCCGGCAAGCTTGCCGCCCCAGCGGCGTAGAGCGTCGTGCAACCCATCGCGCACGGGGACCGGCAGCATCTCGTTCAGATCGACCGGAACGACGCCGACCGGATACGAAACCGGCGGCAGGTTCCGGCTGGCGCGGTGAGCGAGGTAGTCTACCACCCGTTGCGCGGGGGCGCGCAAGGAACCGGTCGTCACCGCCGCGGCTTCGAGGACCTCGCGATAGTCCAAGCCGGCCAGCGGATCGGATCCGAAATCGTCCGGGCCGACGGACACCACCAAAGCGGCATTGGCCTTGGCGCCCGACCGCGCGGCGTTACTGCCGCCGTTGACCACCAGATGTGTGGTATCGGTCGAACTGGGCAGGATCATGCCGCCGGGGCACATGCAGAACGAATAGACGCCGCGCCCTTCGCGACCCTTGTGGGTCAGGCGGTACGTCGCGGGTGGCAGCTTTGGGTGGCCAGCCGCCGCGCCGTACTGCATGCGGTCGATCACCGCTTGTTCGTGCTCGATGCGCACGCCGACCGCAAACCCTTTCGCCTCGAGGGCCACGCCGCGCGCGGCAAGGGCGCGCACGAAGTCGGCGGCGCTATGGCCGACCGCCAGCAGCACGGCGTCGGTCTCGATCGCCGAGCCGTCGGCCAGCAGCACGCCCTGCACACGGCCGTCGGCGATGGCCAGGTCGGTCACACGTGTGCCGAAACGAAATTCGACACCTTGTTCAATTAGCCGTTCACGCATAGCCCGGACCAAGGCGGGCAGACGGTCGGAGCCTAGGTGCGGCGCCGCATCGTAGACGATTTCGCCCGGCGCGCCGCAAGTAACGAAGGTTTGTAGCACGTGCTGGACGAGTGGATGTCCGATGCGCGTGGTCAGCTTTCCGTCGGAATATGTGCCGGCGCCGCCTTCGCCGAAGCAGATGTTGCTTTCCGGATCGAGCACGCCGGCGTCGAGCAGACGGCGGACGTCGTCGTCGCGCGTTTCCACCGGCCGGCCGCGTTCGAGCACCAGCGGCGGCGTGCCGCGGCGTGCCAGGGTGTCGGCGGCAAACATCCCCGCCGGTCCGGAGCCGACGACCACCGGCCGGAGCGCGCGCTCCAGCCGCGGCGGGACGAACGGCCGTTCGCTTTCCAGCACCAGGCGCACCTCGCGGTCGCCACGCAATCGGCGCGCGGCTTCGGCTTCGTCGGTTAATTGCACGACGACGCTGTACACCCAGCGGATGCGCCGGCGGTCGCGGACGTCGAGGGATTTGCGAACGATACGCCAGTCGGTCACGCGGCCGAGCGGCACCCCGAGTCGGGCAGCCAGGCGGCGGCGCAGGGTGTTCTCGTTGCTGCTGAGCGTGAGCGTCAGGCCGTCAACGCGCAGAGGCATCGGCGACGGCTCAGGCCTCGGCCGCAGCGCGCTGTTCCGCGCGGTGGAAAAGCTTGCGGAAGATCAGCAAGCCCAGCGGCGACAGAGCGGCCATACCGCCGATCCAGATCCACACCATGAAATGCTGTGGGTAGCTCGGCGCATCAGGCGGTACATAGTACTTGAGCAGCGCGCCCGACATGGGGCCCGCCACGAACTTCGCCGCGAAGAATGGCAGGTACGACAGCGAAATATACGAGCCTTCTTTGCCCTTGGGGGCGATTTCGGCGGTGAACTGCATCAGTCGCGGCGACCAGATCGCCTCGCCGATGGTGAAGCACGCCACCATGAAGATCAACGCCAGGAAGACCGGTTTCTGCATATCGGCCGGCACTTCCAACCATTTGTTGTAAACCAGGTCCCCGAACCAGGTGTTCATCAGTGGCGAAAAGATCTCCGCCGGCATGATGGCAATGAAGATCGAACCGGCGGACACGACCGTGCCGACAATCATCATGTGGAACGAGCTGATTCTGCGTGTGAACCAGCCCACCAGCGGCACAAGGAAAACGATCATCACCGGATTGAGCACGCTGTAGATATTGCCGATCTTCACCCCTTCGCCCAGCACGCGGATGCCGTACTTGGGGAAGGTGTAGTGGAAGTGGTAGAACACCAGCCGCACCGGCACCAGCAACGCCAGCATGAACAGATAGACCCAAAACGGCTTTTCGACGATCACCTGACCGAAAATCTTGCCCGTGCTCTTGGCGGCGTTGACAAAGGTCTGCCACGCCACGGACAGCGAGCCGCCGGGCAGCTTTTCCGTTTCGGGCTCAATCACTACCTTGCCGTCGTCGCCCATCTTCACCCGATTGCGCATCAGCGACAGGATGATCAGGTTGGGGACGGTCAACAGCAGGCCGACGATGAAGATGATCTGGTAGGTCGAAACCTTGGCCAGATCGCCCGGCAAGTAGTAGAAGCTGTGCTCGCCGTAGACCGTGCGCACCTTGTCGAAGATCCAGCCGCCGATGGCCCAGCCGACGTTCATAAGCGTGTAAAACAACGCAAATCCGAGCGCCATGCCTTCCTTGGTGGTGTA
>CAZEDX010000146.1:0-5639 GCA_964511015.1 uncultured bacterium
GCCCCTCCTGTTAGTTGATGAGCCAAATTCCAATGCTTATAAACAT
Organism: uncultured bacterium; assembly: GCA_964511015.1. Classification (GTDB taxonomy): domain Bacteria; phylum Lernaellota; class Lernaellaia; order Lernaellales; family Lernaellaceae; genus FEN-1099. The sequence continues at coordinate 47 of CAZEDX010000146.1, forward strand.
ATCCCCCCCCCCCGCATTGTCAACAATAATTTTTGGTTTTGCATGTCCAGATTTTCGACAGACGCAGAAAATTGCCATAACACCTTGTAATCACGTAGATTATCACCAACCATTTAGGGGTAGCGCCAAGAAATGATTCCAGTTATGATTTGTAACAGATTGTGTCAGTCGGCGACGCCGAATGGTATTCGGAATCCCCTTTCAGAGATAGGATAGAGCTATTATTCCTCGCTATTTACCAATCGCCAATTTGGGTCGTGCCTGTTTCCGACGTCAGTCCAAATGAAACACTTCCTCCAACTGCACCATGCTCTCGTCGGGCCGTGCGCCGTCGACCGCCTGGAAGTACGGCGCCATGAAGGCCTGCCAGCGTGCGTTGACCTCTTCCTTCGCCATGCCTTCGAGCGCGGCCTGGAAGCTGTCGGGCGTTTCGAAGTAGCCGAACATCAGCCCGTCGGGCCGCAGAAACAGCGAGTAGTTGTGCCAGCCGTGCTTGCTTAGCGCCGCGAGCATCTCGGGCCAGACCTTGGTGTGATGGGCTTTGTATTCTTCCAGTTTGTCCGGCCGCACCTGCAACAGAAAGCCGACGCGCTTCATGGGAACCTCTTCGTTGTTGAATGTAGTCTATTCTCGCACGGTCATTATGAGACGGCAACGATTACGACGGAACCTACCCTTGGCTACAGGCCCCCCCTTCCTTCCCCCGAATTGCAGGGGGAGGAGCCGTCACCAAGCCTTGTTTCCCCCGCCACAACACAGTGGAGGTTGGTGGAGGTCTCCACTTTGCCAAACGCTTCGCCCCGCGTATGATGACCCGCGTGAAAAACCTGGCCGTCATTCTGCGTTTGCACATCGTGATGATCGCGGTGATGGGCACGCTCGTTTTTGGCTGGCTGACCACCGGCCGCTACCTGCCGCTGATCGCGCTCATCGTCGGGCTCGACTGGCTGTTGGTCAATCTGCTCAATCGCATCAGCGACGTTGGCGAGGACCGCGCCAACCGCATCCCCGGCACGGCCGAGGTCGGCAGCCACCCCTGGCGCGTGTGGCTGGCGTTCGTGCTCGTCTTCGGCATCACGCTGTGGCTGACCGCGCGCTATCTGCCGCAGCTCACCGGCTGGCGGCTGTTCATGCAGGCGACGGGCATCGTCTACAGCTTCCGGGTGCTGCCCGGCGCGAACGGCCGCGTGCGGCTGAAGGACGTCTACTTCCTGAAGAACTTCATGTCGGCGCTCGGCTTCGTGACCACCTGCTTCTTCTACCCGCTGGCGCTGGCTGGCTATCAACCGGTGATCGGCTGGGCGGCGACGCTGGCGCTGATCTTCTACTTCGTGCCGTTCGAGTTGACCTACGAGATCTTCTACGACTTGCGCGACGTCACCGGCGACCGCGCGCAGGGCGTGCCCACCTACCCGGTCGTGCACGGCGCGGCGACCGCGCGCGCGATCATCTACGCCTTGCTCGCCGCGTCGGTGGCGCTGCTGTCGCTGGCGCTGCTGACCGGCGTGGTCGGCATCCGCGAGTGGTTGATGGCCGCCGGGCCGATCGTGCAGTTCGTTGTGCTGCGGCGCATGTTCCGCGCCGGACCGACGATTCAGGATTGCATTCGGCTGACCAACCTCGGTTGGCTGATGCTGGGCGGCTATCTGCTCTGCACCGCGGCCTGGCTCGGCGCGGGTCTGCCCGCCAACGTCTTCCTCTGAAATTCGCTCGCCAGCGCGTAGGGAATGGACGTCAGTGCGATGTGCAGCCATACGCGCCCGGCCAGCGGATTGGCGAAGCATAGGTAGCCGACGAAGATGCCGGCGGCGATGATGCGCGGCAGGACGACGGCGAAATCCATCCGCCGTTGCCCGCGCACGACCAGCGCGATGAGCGTGAAGAACACGACCACGATCACAAACAGCCAGAACCAGTTGCCGCGCCAGTGCCAGCGAAAGAACAGCCACCACGACGCCACCAGCAGCGCGTGCAGCACGATCGGCGCGCCGAACAAGGTCAGCCACCGCTGCGGGCCGGCGGTGTGTTGCAGGAGCGCCGTCGCCGCGAAGGCAAAGTAGGCCCAGCCGAGCACGCCGATCAAAGGCACGCCGAGGTAACCGGGTTCGGTCCAGGCCCACAGGCCGCAATGGACCGCGGTCACCTCGACCATCGCCGCATCGAAGAACACGATCATAGCCACGGCCAGCGGCATCGCGCCGCGCATGCGCGGGAAAAGCTGTCGAATCACCGCGCGCCCCGACAGCAGCACGGCGGGCCAGATCAGCGGAATCAGCACCGGCACGCCCGCGACGCGCAGCCACCAATCTTCGCGATAGTGATAGAAGCCGTAGAAGTGAATCGCCGTCGCTTCACCGATCCACGAAGCGACAAAGATCACCGGCCCGAGCGTGAGCAACTCGGGGTCGACCCGATAGAGCCGCCAATACGCGTAGGGCAGAAAGAGGAAACAGACGAGTTGAAATACGGCCATGCGGTTACTCCGAACTCAGGCGGGCGGCAGCCCCGCCGGCAGCGGCAGTGGAATCTCGAACAGCCCCAGCGCCGAGGCGGCGATGAGCCGGCGCGTGCGCGGGAAGACGTTCGCGCTGCGCAGCCGCTCGCCCAATTGCCAACGCTGCTTCACGCGCAACGTGGCGCGGTCAACGGCGGTCAGTTCGCCGGTGATGAAGTTGCCGACATAGACCGTATTGCTGGCCGCGTCCACCGTGGCGAAATGCACTCCCGCACCAAGGTTCGCCCGCGCCACCGGCCGGTGATCGGCGGCGGAAAACTTGATCAACTCGCCGCGCAACGGAGCCGCGATCCACAGCGTGCGTCCGTCTGGGTCGGCGGTCAGGAACAATGCCAGATCGCGCAGGCTCGTCTCGGCCGCGAGGCTCGTCGACGCACCGGCCCAACGGTAGCTGTAGAGGCGGCCGCCCCACGATGAAACGATGAGCTGTTCTCCTTCCGGCAGCACGGCGAAGTCACTGGCGAAACCCGGGGTCGGTAAATATGAGGTGGACGCAGTGGCCAGGTCGCGCACGAACACGTCGCGGGTGTCGTCGCCGGCCGCGAAAAGCTGGTTGAGCGCCGGCGCGAACTCCACGCGCGAGACGTGGTTGAACTGCCGGAGGATCAGCGATTCCGCCGGCTGCAGCGCGAGCGTCTCGTGGTCGAAGAACTTGAGGTAAGGCCGGTTCGCTTCGCCGGCGACAATGCGTCGGCCGCGGCAATCGAGCACGATCGTGTCGCTGACCGGACCCAGGTCGGCCCCGCGCGGCCCGTTGTCATCCAGCCGGTACAGGCCGTAGCTGCCATGGCGCGTGCCGACCAGCGTGCGCTCGTCGCAGTCGGGGCGCGCAAACCGCGGCTCCGGGCCGAGGGCGGGGAACAGCTTGCCGCTGGAGTTGGTCGCGTCGTAGACGAGCTTGACGCCGGGCTGCGCCAGCACCTGCGCCACGGTGGTGGTCGGTCGGCCGGCCCAGAACGGCAGCAGAATTGCCAGCCCCGCCGCGCCCCACAAAAGCAGAAACCACCGCGGGCCACGCGGTGTCCAGTGCGGCCGCCAACGCCACGAGGCGAACGCGGCCAGCGCAACCAGCGGCCAGGCCACCAGCGCCGGATGCCAGCGCGGCAACACCACGGCGAAGGCGATCAACAGCGGCAGCGCCCCGAGAGGAGGGCGAGTGCGCACGAAGCGCTCAAGCGTGAAGGCGGTGGCAACGCTCGCGAGCAAGAGGCTGATCGTCGTCGGGGCGATGAAATGAGCCAACGCCGCCAGCACCGTCAGCGCGCCGAACGACACGGCGAACAGCCCCCGGCCCAACCATTTCGCGATGGTCTGTAGCGCCGGCCGCCGCACGGCCGCCCAGCACAAAACCGGATACACCAGCGCCACGCCCAGCAACGCCAACCCGAGCCGCAGGCGGCCGAAGAACAGCAGGCCCCACGCCGCCAGCAATACGCCGGCGATGGCGGGCAACGCCAACAGCCATCGCAGCAGGCGAGGCATGGCCGACGGTGAAGAGGCCGTGGTGGAAGTCATGGCCGCGAAAGTAGCCCACGCCCCGGGGGGTGTCAACGAACGCCGTTTGTGCCCGCTTCCGCCAACGGGTAAAGTACGATCAATCCAACTGAGGTGAACCATGAGCGAAGTGCGTTCGATGCCCGAAAACGTGAAGGCGCTCGGCACGGTGTCGTTGGCCAACGATGTCGCGTCGGACATGATCATCCCCCTGCTGCCGGCGTTCGTCACTTCGGTGCTGGGTCTGGGCCCGGCGTTTCTCGGCACGCTGGAAGGCATTGCCGAATCGACCGCGTCCCTGCTCAAGCTCGTCTCAGGCTGGTACTCCGACCGCTTGAAAAAGCGCAAGGTGCTGACCGTCTTCGGCTACGGCATCTCCGGCCTCGCACGGCCGTTGCTCGGCCAGGCCACCGCCGGCGGGCACGGGCTGGCGCTGCGCTTCGCCGACCGCGTTGGCAAGGGCGTGCGCACCAGTCCGCGCGACGCGTTGCTCGCCGACACCGTGCCCGCCGCCGACCGCGGCAAGGCCTTCGGCTACCAACGCATGATGGACAACCTCGGCGCGACGATCGGGCCGTTGATCGCTTCGGCGCTGCTGTGGCTGTTGGCGTCGGTGGCCGAGCCGGCGCGGTTGAAGACCATCTTTCTGCTCTCGCTCATCCCCGGCCTGATCGCGATCTGGATCCTCGTCACCCGCGTGAAGGAGGCCGCGCCCACCGCACCGGCTCCGGCCGTGCCGGGCCAGCCCTCGCCGCTGGCCGGCGGCATTCCCACCGGCGTCTTCCGCCGTTATTTGCTGGCGGTGATTCTCTTCACGCTTGGCAATTCGTCTGACGTCTTTCTCGTGCTGCGCGCGCAGAACGCCGGCGTGACCCTCGCCCTGATCCCGGTGATCTGGATGGTGCTCAACCTGGTCAAGGCGCTGTCCAACACGCCCGGCGGCATGCTGTCGGACAAGATCGGCCGCCGCGCCACCATCCTCGCCGGGTGGGCGCTCTACGGCCTGGTCTACCTCGGCTTCGCGCTGGCGACCAAGACCTGGCACATCTGGGCGCTGTTTGTTATTTATGGGTTGTACTACGGCTTGGTCGAAGGCGCCGAGCGGGCGTACGTCGCCGACCTCGTGCCCGAGGCCGAGCGCGGACGCGCCTATGGCTGGTTCCACCTGTGCGTGGGCATCGGCGCCCTGCCCGCCTCGCTCTTGTTCGGCGCGATCTGGAACTGGATCAACGCGCAGGCCGCCTTCGTCTTCGGCGCGGTCATGGCGCTGTCGGCGGCGGTGATGTTCGTGCGAGCGAAAGCAGAATAACCTTGTTCCGCTGCCGCCGATCCTGTCCATCCGATCGATCCGGTGCATCTTGTCCAAAAAGTGGTTCATGTCGGTAAACGACCGTGTTTTCGAGCAACCACCGTCGCGCAAGTGTTTGATTTACAAGGGTTAGTTTTTCCACCCGTCGCCGCAAAACAACCGTGAAAACGAGGCATTTTCGGCGTGCAAGTGATTGATTTTACGAAGTCCGATTTTCCGTATATACCCCCTATTAACGATTTCTTGGGATGGGGCTTTTAATATTGTTTTTCGTG
>CAZEDX010000147.1:0-5490 GCA_964511015.1 uncultured bacterium
CACCGGCGCGACTGCCGCCCCGGGCTTTTTCGAACGTGCAGTCGCCTTCGCACACGAGCACAAACTGGCCCTTCTGCACGACGCGGCGTACAGCGAAATCGGCTTCGACGGCTACCAAGCGCCGAGCATCTTGCAAACCCCCGGCGCGCTCGATTGCGCGGCCGAGTTCCATAGCCTGTCGAAGACCGCGAACATGACTGGCTGGCGGGTAGGTTTCGTGGCCGGCAACGCCGAGATTGTACGGGCCATCGGCAAGGTGAAAACCAATGTCGATTCCGGCGTATTCGAAGCGGTGCAGCGGGCGGCCATCGCGGCGCTGAACCTGCCGGACGAGACGTACCGGGGCATCGTCGAAACCTACCGCGAACGGCGCAATCTGGTGGTCGCCGGACTGCAGAAAGCGGGTATCGCGGCAACGCCCCCGCAGGCGACGTTTTATCTCTGGTTCCCGGTCCCCGGCGGCGACAGCGGACGTTTCGCGCAAGACCTGCTGGAACGCACCGGCGTGGTGGTCACCCCGGGCGTGGGTTTCGGTCCGGAAGGCGAAGGCTACGCCCGCATTGCCCTGTGCGCGCCCCTGCCCCGGCTGACCGAAGCCATGGCTCGCCTCGCCCGCGGTTGAACCGGGGCGGCGCCGGGCGGGTCACAGGTGACAGACGCGAGTTGCGCCGGCGCGATCTTGCGAAGACGGAAAAGGCGACTGGTTGTAACCAGTGTTTTTCACTGTCCATTTTTCGCGGCGCGCGCGTCACTCGCGCCTTGACCGCGCGAAACCCGGCAAGTAGGATACGACGAATCTCTGGTGAAAGGGCCTTGTTTTGAGCGCATATCCCGTGGCCAAGCGAATCGTGCCATTGGTTTTTGCCTTGTTCGTGGTGCTGGCCGGAGCGGCGATCGCCCAGGCCGCGCCGACGGTCACCATTATCGGCACGATGCCCACTGACGGCACGATCGGCGAGGGGGAAACCCTCACGCTGTACTGGAAGATCGAATCGACCGGCTCGGGCACGTACCGAGTGGAGATCGGCGGCGACGGCACGGCCGAAAGCGGCACGCTGGTCGAAGCCGACAACGGCAACGGCGACTACAACGGCACCACCTCCGGCAGCACGACCATCACCGAAGACGACCTCACCGACGGCAGCGGCGACTACACGGTGTACGTGATCGCCACCGAAGGCGAGGAAAGCGCCTTTGCCAACACCACCATCACGCTGCAGGTGCCGCCCGAAGCGGTGACCGGCCTGCTGGTGTTGCGCGGCGACGAGCGTCTGTTCGTTTCGTGGGACGAAAGCGAAGCGGAAGACCTCGACCATTACCTGCTCTACTATGATACCGATTCCGGCTCCGCCCCCGAAGACTACCTCGGCTGGCAGTCCACCGCCGGCAACAGCCCGATCGACGTCGGCGATGTGCTGGAATTCGAATTGACCGGACTGGAAAACGGCGTGCGGTATTACATCCGCGTGTCGGCGGTCAACGATTCCGACGAAGAAGGCCCGCTGTCCGACGAGCGCAGCGGCGTCCCGACCGATACAGTGTCTTTCTCCGACCTCGAAGGCGATGAGGGCGAATGCTTCATCGCGACGGCGGCGTTCGATGACCACCACCCCATGGTCCGCAACCTGCGCGGTTTGCGCGACCAGGTGCTACGCCACAGCGCGGCCGGCCGGTGGTTCATTCGCACCTACTACCGCCTCAGCCCGCCCGCGGCGGGTTGGATCGCCCATCACGCGTGGGCGCGCGCGGCGGTGCGCGCGGCGCTGTCGCCGGTGGCTTGGGCCGCGGGGCGCGAGGTGAAACATCCGGGTTCGGTTTCCGTTACGTTGGTGCTGCTGCTCGGCGCCGCCTGGTTGGTGGTGCGGCAACGTCGTGCGAATGGAGAGAAGGAATGAAGCGCTTGGCCGTTGTCGCCTGTGTGCTGGCATGGTTGCTGACCGCCGGAGTCGCCGTGGCGCAGGATGAATCCGCGCCGCCGCCGTCGAACCAGGACCGGCATTGGAACGAGAGCCCCATCTACGGCACCTGGAGTTTCAACTCCGGCCTGATGTTCTACAACTCGAAAAACTTCCGCGACGTTTACGGCAACCGCGGCATGGTGTTCTACAACATGAACACCGGCTTGAAGATCGTGCACGAGTTGGAACTGCTCGGCTCGATAGGCTACGGCTTCTCCGAAGGCCGCGGCGTGGACCCGGTCGCGGGGGAAAAAACGGATGAGTGGTACAAGATCCACTACGCCCCGGGCTCGCTCGGCCTGACCTACCGCTTCAACTTCGTGCTCGACCAGCCGGTCGTCCCGTACATCGGCGCCCAGGGGGCGCTGGCGTACTGGATGGAGGAGCGCCAGCACAGCGGCCAGAAACACCGCGGCTATCTCTACGGCATGTTCGGCTCGGCCGGCGTGATGTTCTTGCTGGACAAGCTGGAAACGCGCGCGTCCGGCGCGCTGGAGTCGATGTGGGGCATCAACAACTCGTACCTGTTCTACGAGTACCGCTACTCCTACATGAATGACTTCGAGCGTGAAGACACGATCGATCTGTCCAGTCAGTTCCACTCCCTGGGCATCATGTTCGAGTTCTAAACGTTGAAGCGTCCGACGGACGACGAGCGCACCTACCTGGTCACCACCGCGTACGACGGCACCAACTACGTCGGCTGGCAGCGGCAGCCCAACGGCCTGTCCGTGCAACAAGCGTTGGAGGAAGCCTTTACCCGGGTGACCGGCCTGACCACGCCTCTGCGCGCCGCCGGACGCACCGACGCCGGCGTGCACGCGTTGGCCATGCCCGCCGACTTGACCGTGCGCTACGAACTCGACCTGGCCGAGCTCACCCGGGCGTGGGATGCGGTCACGCCCCGCGACATCTCGGTGCGCGAAGTGCGCCGGGTGCCGACGGGCTTTTCGGCCCGCCGGGCGGCCCGCCGCCGCACCTACCGGTATATCCTGCTCAACCGCCGCCGGCCCAGTCCGTTCCTGGCGCGGTGGTGCTGGCATATCCCCGACAAACTTGATATAAATGCCATTCGTGCGGCGTTGCCCGCGATTCTTGGGGAGCACGATTTTTCCACGTTCCGGGCAGCCGACTGCGAAGCAGGCCATCCGATTCGAAGGGTGTTTGCGGCCCAGGTCACCGTGTTCGACGAGGCGCTGGGAGCCGGCCAAGCCGCGGAGTGGGGATACGCGGGCGGTCCGGAAGACGGGCTGTTGGCGATTACCATCGCCGGTACCGCCTTCCTGAAAAACCAGGTGCGCTCCATCGTCGGCACGCTGATGGAGGTCGGACGGGGCAAGATGACAGCGGCGGATTTCGCTGCTATTGTAAGCGCCGCCGACCGTAGCTTGGCTGGACCGACCGCGCCGCCGGAGGGATTGACCTTCGTCGGAGCGGACTTCGATCCGGCTGACCTGCGAGTCGAGTCTAGCGCGGTGGATGAAGTGTAGTAATCCGGAGGCAGTTATGGGTCTCATCGAAGATCGCGAAAGTATCCAAAAAGAACAGGCCGTCCTGCAGGATCGCTTGCAGAAGCTCGAGGAACGCAAGGACAAGGTCAAGCCCGAGCTCTACGCGAAACTGCGCGGTGAGATCGACGAGAAAATGAATGACGCCGAGGCGCGGCTGGCCGAGGTGATGCAGGCTATCGCGCGCGAGGAGCAGGAACGTCGCCAGCGTGAGGAAGAAGAACGCCGCCGGCAGGAAGAGGAGCGCCAGCGCCGCGAGGAAGAAGAGCGCCGCCGGCAGGAAGAAGAAGCCCGCAAGAAGACCATGAGCATCGAGCAGCGGCGTCAGTTGCTGATCGAGAAATACAACGACGAGCTGCAGAGCCTGCTCGATCAGTGGCGCCACCAGCAGGATGAGCGCCGCCGCGATCTGGAAAGCCATGCCGCCAGCCTGCAGGAACAGCGCAAATCCTGTGAAGGCGATCTGTCTGCCCTGAAAACCGAACTGGAAGAACTCGACCTGCGCAAGGACATCGGCGAGTTCGAAGGCAACGAAGGAGAGTACGATCAACTCGTCGCCGACAGCAAGAAGAAGATCCAGAAAGCCGAGGGCGACCTCAGCGCGCTCGACAACGAACTGGGCAAGGTGGACGAGCAGATCGAAAGCCTGAAGCAGGCCGTGCCGCCCGACTTCGAAGAACAGGTCGTGCAGAACCACTTGGCCGAACTCGAAGGTCCCGCCGAAGAGGAAGAAATCTACGAGCCCGAAGGCGACGGCGAAACACGCGTACTGTCGGAGGAGGAAATCGGCGAAGGCGAACTCGCCGGCGAAGAATACGTCGAGGAAATCGAAGAGGTCTACGAAGACGAGGCCGAACGCTCGTTCTTCACCAACCCGTTCGCGCGCTCGGCGTTGAACCCGGCGCTGATCGAGCGCCTGCCCGACGGCCGCGAAAAACAGCACCCGCTCGTGCTCGGCGGCGCCAAGGCGATCGTCGGTTCGAACGAATCGTGCGACATCTACCTGCCCTACCCCTCGGTCGGGCAGAAACACGCCTGGATCAAGGTTGACCGCAAAGCGCAGTACCTGCTGAAAGATCTCGGCCACGCCTCCGGCACGTTGGTCAACGGCAAACGCGTCACCAAAACCATCCTCAAAAACGGCGACCAGCTCAAATTCGGGGAAGTGCGCCTGATCGTGAAACTGACCTGACCGTCCCCCTGGAACATACCCCGGGCGGGCCCTCTGGCTCGCCCGTTTTCGTTCTTCCCAAAAACCCGGCGTTCTGCTAGCCTACGGTCATTGCGGTGGGGGCCGAGCTCTCGCCGCTTTTGCTTTTTTTATCGTTGCTGGGGAGGCGGGACATGAGACGGACACTGGCGATCTTGATCGTGCTGCTGCTGCCGGCCATCGCGGCGGCGGATGTTTGTGAACCCGGTTGGCACGCCGGCGCGCCGCTGCCGGAGGAGATCTTCCAAGTCGGCGCCGCGCCCTACGGCGGCCGCGTGTTCGTCGCCGGCGGAACGACCAACACCGGTTACTTGAACGCGATGCTGGTCTACAACCTCGCGCTCGACGAATGGAGCGTCGGCGACAGTTACGATGACCAGGGCTGGACGGGCGCGTGCCTTGTGGCGCACGCGGAGCGGCTCTATCTCATCGGCGGCTTCGCCGCGGACGAGGAACCAGCCTACCACAACGACACGTTGATCTATGACATCGCCACCGGCGAATGGTCCGCCGCCGCGCCGGCGCCCTATGCCGTGGCCGACGGCGCGTGCGTTGTGATTGAAGACACGATCTACCTCGCCGGCGGCACGACGGACCGCGGCCAGTACCTCGACCGGGTAGCGGCCTACGACATCGCCAACGACGACTGGGATGACTCCCTCGCCCGCCTGCCGCTGGCGCGCGCCGGCGCGCTAGGCACCAGCGACGGCGAATGGCTCTATCTCATCGGCGGGCGCACGTCCGCCGACATGCTGGCGGAGACGCTGGCCTACGACCCGGCGGCCGACGAATGGGCGGCCCTGGCCGACCTCAC
>CAZEDX010000148.1:0-5132 GCA_964511015.1 uncultured bacterium
CGATGATGACCTTGGTGATCTCGGCCGGGGCCAGGGCGTTGCAGACAAAGGTAGCGGGGTTTTCGGAGTAGGGCACGATGTCGATCTTCTCGCCGCGCAACTCGTTCACCACGGCCTGCACGCGGCTACCTTTCATGCCGACGCAAGCGCCGACCGGGTCCACATTGCTCTCCCGGCTGTACACGGCAATCTTTGCCCGCTGCCCGGGTTCACGGGCACAGGCCACGATTTGCACGGTGCCTTCCGCTATTTCCGGTACTTCCATTTCGAACAGTTTGGTCATAAAGTCGGGCGCCGTGCGGCTCATGACGATCTGCGGCGCGTTGGCGGTGTCGCGCACCTCGGTCACGTAGCCGCGAATGCGGTCGCCGGGCTTGTAGGCCTCGTTGGGGATCTGATCGCGATAGTACATGATCGCCTCAGCGCGTCCGAGGTCAATGATCATGTTTTTCTTTTCAAACCGCCGTACGATACCGTTCACGATTTCGTGTTCGCGGTCTTTATACTCGTTGAGGATGTTCTGCTTCTCGGCGTCGCGGATCTTCTGGAAGATGACCTGCTTCGCCATTTGGGCAGCGATACGCCCGAACTCTGAGATTTCGATCTTCTCTCCAAGTTCGTCGCCGACCTCGGTTTCCGGATCCATTTTGCGCGCCTGTTCCAAGGTGATCTGGCGCGCCTGATCCTCGACCTGGTCCACCACTTCCCGGAAGCGGAACAGTTCTACTTCGCCGAGTTCCTCGTTGAACTGGGCCTCGATATCGTATTCAAGGCCAAATTTCTTGCGAGCGGCCGAGAGCATGGCCACCTCGAGGGCTTCGATGACTACCGCTTTGGACAGGCCGCGTTCCTTGACCACGGTTTCAATCACGCGGTTGAGATCTGAGAACATGTCCCACTCCTCCTAGTGGTTGCCGAATGAGTACTGCACATGTGCCTTGCGAACGGATCGAGCAGGCACGCGTGCAGTGTGACCGTCGATGAGCATGATAATTTCTTCACCTTCGACGGCCGTGAGTTGACCCGAGAACCGCCGGCGATTGCCCACAGGAGCGGCGGTTTCGAGGTAGATATATTGCCCAATTACGCCAGGAAGGTCGGCCAAGGCGCGCAATGGACGATCGAGGCCGGGGCTAGATACTTCCAGATTGTACGAGCCTTCGACCGGGTCCTCGACGTCCATTACCGCGGAGAGTTGCTGGCTTACCCTGGCGCAGTCACTGATGTTGACGCCATCAATCGCATCGATGAATACCCGGACTCGGCGTCGCCCGCGTTGGCCGGTGATTTCGACGAGATAGCAGTCCACGCCACAGGCGGCACAAACGCCTTCGGCTAAGACGCGTACCTTGCGCGTCAGCGAGTCTTCCGGAATAAACCGAATATCAGGGACGTCCGTCATTTCTCTCTTCCGTTCGCCTTGTTTTGCCGAGCGGTTCAACAAAAAAGCGGGTTGCCCCGAGGCCGCCCGCTTGAAAAGCGAACAATTTGTGGAAGCTATATAGCACTTTGACTGAGGTGGCGCAAGCCCTGTCAAATAAAAAAACCGGGCGGAAATCAGTTCCGCCCGGCAGAATTTTTTCAGGATCGCGGCCGACCGCCATCCCGGTTTGTTTCAGAACATCTTAGCAGCCGCAGCCGCTATCGTCGTCATCGTCGTCATCGCCGCCGTTCGTTGTGTCGTCATCGTCGTCGGAGACGTCATCGTCAACGGTTGTATCGTCGTCGGTCACGTCGTCGTCAACCGTGTCGTCGTCCACCACGTCATCATCGGCACCGGTGCATTCGTCATTTTCCTCGTCGCATTCACCGTCGGGGCAGGGGACGTTCTTCACGGCGCAAGCGTCGAGCAACTCGGCGCAGAACTCTTCGCCGGTACACCACAAACCGTCGTCCGGGCACCGGGGATTGGTGTCGTTATACTCATGCACGCAAGTGTCGTTCGCTTCGTCGCAGGAATCAGCACCGTTGCACCAAATCCCGTCGTCGCCGCACGGATCGCCGCTGTGACCGGTACACGCGCCGCCTTCGCACACTTCGTTGCCGTTGCAGTATTCGCCGTCGTCACCACAGACGAAGCCGTCACGGTTTGACCACGCGTCGTCGGCCGCGGCCGGATTGCAGACTTCGCATTCGTTGTCCGGGTTCGGCGTGCCGGAATCCCAGCAGTAGTCGTCGATCAAGCAGCCGCCGCATTGGTGATACTTGAAATCACCATAGGTCGCTTGGTCTTCGACGTCGAGCGTGGCCGGCCACAAATCAATGTAGGTCGGAGCATCGTTGACGTCGGAATAGACCCGGATCCCCATGCCAATCTTTTCGCCCATTTCGCCATACATCTCGCCAGCGGTGTAGTCGATAGCGAACTCCCACATGACGTTGGTGTGCAGCGCAACAGCGGCCGTCAATCCTGGAGGGGAAACGACAGTGTCACAAACAGTGATTGTCGAGGCGTTGTCCCACAACGACTGGTATTCCATGAGGAACGAGTCCGTGGCGGTATCATAGACCATTAGGTAGAGGCCGTCAGTTGTGTTCTCATCACATGCGGTGGGGAAAGCATTGTTATTGTCGTTGTCGAAGTAAATCATCAAACTGTCGCTTCCGGAGAGGGTGGTGTCGCCCTCGATTTCGATTGCGCCATAGAGATACTGCGTATCGCCCATGAACTTGAAGTTCAGGGTAAAGGTCGTGCCGACATATTCTTCGGCGACCGCGTCAGCCCACTCGGAGGCTTCGATGTTGCCATCGACGGTCGGCGGGGTGTTGGTGAAGCCGGAATTCAAGGTCGGCCATACTTCCTCGATCACTTCGTAACCAAGCAACTGGTCGGGTTCGGTCTGCATGATGCCAACTAGAATTGCGGAACCGTCGGAAGCGCCCCAGTCATCGATGAAAGTCAAACCGCCGCAGAATTCGTTGTAGTAGGGGTCGAAGTCAGTTTCGATTCGCACACCGGTATAGGTGCCGGTAGACGGATTGAACTGACGAATGCTATTCGTGTCCTGCTCGAACGCCCACAGGAACGGGCCGCCATCACTCACGTTGTCCCAGGCCAGACCGTAAATGCTGTACGAATTGCTGTACTCGTTGATGATGCTGCCGGAACGGTCGATTTCGTAAATGGACGAAGCGAAATTGGCCACCCAGAAGTGATCGGTTTCCGGATCATAGGCCAGAGCGCGGCAAGGGTCTTCCGGACCGTTGATGTTGGAAGCCGGAACCATTGTGCCGTCCGTGGTGAATGCCTGGATCGTGGTGCTATCGCTCGCATACAGGTAGTTACCGTCCCACGCTAAATCGCGGAACCCCCATTGGGTTGAAGTCCCTTGGCTGAAGGAGTCGACCAGTTGGTAATCCTGGTCAAGAACATAGACCATGTTCGGCGGGCCAGCGGCCGTCAGGTAGAAGTACCCATCGACGTATTCCACGGCAAGTACTATGTCACTGCCGGTGGGTGTTGAAACATCGATGTCGAACAATTCGTCGCCCAAGGCATCGCCACTGGGTTCACCCGGATGTACGCCGGGTGCGACGTCATTCAAGGGACGGGCGGCGTTCAACGCTGACGCAAACCCGACCAGGGCGATTAAAACGAACATTATCAATGCCCTTTTCATTTGGGATCCCTCCTTGCGATGGTTGGGTTTACAACCATTGCACAGTGATACAAATCATTTTCAAGAGCAATCACAACAAAAACACTATGTTGGAAGGTGCATCCAACTTGCTTTCAAGTATCACAGTGAGGGCAGTGATTTCAATCCCCCGTTTTTGTTGGATTTGTCCGGATTTACATGGCCTAGCCCAAATAGGTCATCGAGAGAGTGTCAAGGGGCTAAGAACCGGTTTAAATGTTGGCAATAGGAAGAATATGGCCGTGTATAATAATGCTGTAACTATACGAATTAAAAGGATATATTAGAATTGTTCGAATATCGATTGTGAGACAATAACTACTTACTGACTTTTTTGTTGACCTCTCGGTTCTCTCTGCATATAGTAGCCCGGCCATTGGGCTATGCAGTGCTATGTACGCAGAATGAAAACGAAACGGCGAACATGGCGCGGCAAGATTTTTAGCGAGCCAGATCGGCAACCGAATCGGTGAGGATGTTTTTTATGGCCCAACGTATCGAAGTCAAGCTGAAAGACCGGGTGACTGACGCTCTGGGCGAAAAAATGGCCCGACGCATCCGGGAAGACCTCGGCCTGGAGGTCGAAAGCGTGCGTGTCATCACCGTCTACACGATTGACAAGCGCCTGTCCTTTGAAAATCTGCGGTTGGTTGCCGAAGTTGCGCTTTCCGATCCGATCATCCAGGAAGCGTATGTGGCGGAACCGGCGGCGGCGGATCTGGAATGGGATTGGCTGGTGGAGGTCGGTTATCGCCCGGGTGTAACCGACAATGTCGGTCGTACGGCGCGCGAGGCCATCGAAACCGTACTAGGGCTCTCCTTCAAATCCCCGGAAGCCGTATATACGAGCCGTCAGTACTTGATTACCGGGGAATTAGAAAAATCGCAGGTCGAGCACATTGCCCGCGATTTGTTGGCCAATGACCTGATTGAGCGTTCGGTCATCGTTTCGAAGGAAAAGTTCAATCAACGCAAGGGACTTCCGGCATACGTGCCCAAGGTTGAGATCGTGACTAAGCCGGAAGTCAAGAAGATCAACCTGAATCTTTCAGACGAACGTCTGGTCAAGCTGAGCCGGGAACGCACGCTGGCTCTGACTTTGCCGGAGATGAAGGCGATCGCTGACTATTTCAATCGCGCGGATGTTGTTTCCAAGCGCCGTAAGCTTGGCTTGAGCAAGCAGCCGACCGATGTTGAGCTTGAGGCTTTGGCGCAAACCTGGTCGGAACATTGCAAGCATAAGATCTTCAATGCGGAAATCGTTTACAAGGAAGGCGCCCACAAAGAGCTCATCCAAAGCTTATTTGATACGTACATCCGCCGGGGGACCAACCGGATTCGCAAGTCGAAAGGTAACAAGGATTTTTGCCTTTCAGTCTTTTCCGACAATGCCGGTGTGATTCGTTTCAATGAAGACTGGTCGCTGGTGATGAAGGTGGAAACCCACAACAGCCCCAGCGCACTCGACCCTTACGGCGGCGCTCTGACCGGTAT
>CAZEDX010000149.1:0-5063 GCA_964511015.1 uncultured bacterium
ACCAACCCCGGGTGAACCCCGGCGGTGGCTACGCCTTCGACGCGCTGTACGCCTTCGCCGGCGGCGGCGACGACGGCGAGCAATACTCCGCCCAGGAAACCAGTGAGGTCTATCGGCTCGCCGACGAGGAGTGGAAGACGTTCGTGCCTTCGCCCGGCGTGCCACTGGTCGCGGCAGGCTCGGCCTTTGTGCCTGACGACGGCGGCGCGTTCGTGCTGGTCGGCGGGGCCGCCATGTACGGCGCCGATGTCATCGCGGTCGAAGCCAATCAGATCTATCGCTTCTGCCACGCACGTGCCGCGCAAGTCATCCCCCCGGCCGGCGAGAACGATCAGGAAGTCGAGATCACGGTGGTCGGCGCGGGTTTCGAACTGGGCGACACCGTCACGCTGCACCACGGCGGCGACGCGCTGGCGTTGACCGGGTCGGTGATAGACCAGGATCAACTGGTGGCCGTTGTGCCCGTCGGCCTGCCGGCGGGGGTCTACGACCTCGAAATCGTCAGCCGCGACGAGAGCACCTGGTTGCTCAAAGCGTACGAGGTGCTCGAACCCGACTACTTCGTCAACGACGACGAAGACGAAGATGACGACGAAGACGAATGGGGCGAGGACGAGGACGAAGACGACGGCTGCCTCGACGCGTTCTGCTGGGGTTGCGCCGCCGGCTGCGGAGGCAGTTGCGACACCGGCGATGACGAGACGCCCGACGACGACACCGATGACGACACGCCCGACGACGACACCGAAGACGATGACGACAAAGACGACGACAACGAGAAAGGCGAAGCGGAAGACGACGGGTGCGGCTGCTAGCGCGCGGCGCTACAGTCGCGCGGCCAGCACGGCCTGCCGTTCCTCGGCGCTGAGCGCCACCGGGTTGTTCTTGTTGTCGCCCGCCGCGGCAAGGCGGGGCAGATCCGCCGCTGTGATGCCGTAAGCCGACAAGCGTGGCACCTGCAACTCTTCGGTCCAGGCCGCCAGCGTTTCCACCAACAGATCGGCCGCGCGCGCCGAATCCCGCTCGTCCCGGCCGGCGAGCAAACGCCCGGCCTCGGCGAACTTGGCCAGCGCGGGGTGAGCGGGCCCGGCTGTCTCGCGCAGCCGCCGGATGGTCGCCGCGTTGGCCGGCGCCAGCAATGTGCCGCACGCAACGCCGTGAGGCACCGGGAAGAAGCCGCCCAACGGGCCGGCCAGACCATGCACCAGGCCGAGCCCGGCGTTGGCCAGCGTCACTCCGGATAGCAGCGCCGCATAGGCCATGCCGCCGCGCGCGGCCACATCTTGCGCGCCGTCGCGGAACGCTCGGGTTAGGTTGTCGCGCACGGCGGCGAGTCCCGAGCGCGCCAGCGCGTCGGTCAACGGCGAGGCCTTCGTCGACACAAACGCCTCGAGCAATTGCGTCAACGCATCCAGGCCGCAGGCGGCGGTCACCGGCGGCGGACAGGTCAGTGCCAGTTCGGGGTCGATCAACGCAACGTCGGGCATGAAACGGTCGTGGCGCAGCGATTTCTTGAAGCCTTGCGGGCCGACGCGGCTGAGCACCGCGTTCTTGGTCGCCTCGCTACCGGTGCCGGCGGTGGTGGGCACGGCGATGAACGGCGTTTTGTCGCCCGGGTGCGTCGCGCCCGTGCCGACATCTTCCAGGTAGTCGAACACCGAACCTTCGAGCGGCAGCATCGCCGAAATGGCCTTGCCGGCGTCGAGCACGCTGCCCCCGCCCCAGGCGAGCACGACGTCGATCTCCTGGTTGCGCATGAGGCCGAGAATGGTGTCGATCTGTTCCGGGCTCGGCTCCCCGTGCATCGAAACGTGCCGGTGCCCGATGCCGGCGGCTTCCAATCCTGTCAGCAGCGCGTCCCACCGGCCCGACTTGCGCACCGCGCTGGCGCCGGTCACCAGCAGCACCTCGGTGCCGAAGTCGGCGACCAGCCGCGGCGCTTCCTGGATGGCCCCGGCGCCGAAGACAATTCGCGGCAGACTGCTGAACACAAAAGGCGAGATCATGGCGACACCTCCCCCCAGGTTCGCTTCGATCATATCGCGGGAGGACCGATTATCGCCAGCGCCAACGGCTAGAACATGAAGCCGCCGCCGCCGGAGTAGCTGAAGTAGGCGTCGGCGAAATCGATGTCGGACAGGTCGGGCAGCGTGTAGGTCAGGCCGATGTTGGCCGAGAAGCCGCCGCCCAGTGCGAAGGTGATGCCCGCTTGGAGAAAGGCGGACCACAGCGTTTCGTCGAACTTCTCTTCTTCGATGTCGCCGTTGTCCTGCTCAACCTTCTGCTGGTACCAGGTGTAGGTCGCGCCGACGCCCGGGCCGAAGTACGGGCTGATACGCGAGCCCGGCATCGGGTGCAGCGTGAGCGCGAGGGTGGTCGGAATGAAGTTGACCTGCGTGGTTTCGCTGCCGCCGTCGGGGCCCTCATATTCGACCGGATACAAGCCGTAGCCGGTGCCGAGAGTGGTGGAGAAGTAGCTGTTGAAGTAGTAGGTCAGGCTGACCCCGCCCTGAAAGCCGGTGCCGGCCGAGGAGGTCACCCCACCGAAGCTGAAGCCGAAGCCGAAACGCCCGGCCATGGGGTCGGCCGGCTCGCCGCTTTCGTCATCCTGGCCATGGTGCTTCTTCTTTTTCTTCTTGTCCGCCGCCGCCGGTATGGCCAGCGCCAGCACCAGCAAAACCACCAGCACGATCAGCGCCAGTTTGCGCCAATTCATCGTCCCTCCTCACCCGGCGCGCGGCCGGAATTACGGCGCAAGCTTTTTCGCCAGCAACTCGTTGACGAGCCGCGGGTTGGCCTGGCCCTTCGTTTGCTTCATCACCTGGCCGACGAAGAAGCCCAAAAGATTCTGCCGGCCGGCCTGGTATTGCGCCACCTGTTTGGGGTTGGCCACCAGCACCTGGTCGACAACAGCCGCCAGCGCGTGCTCGTCGCTGATCTGCGCCAGCCCGCGCCGCGTGACGATCTCGCCGGGCGCGCCTTCGCCGTCGGCCACGGCGAGCAGCACGTCCTTGGCCGTCCTGCCGCTAATGGTGCCCGATTGAATCAGGCCGATCAACTCGGCCAGCGCCGCCGGGCTGACCGGGCTTTGCGCGGGCGCGAGGTTGCGTTCTTTCCAGAGCGCAGTCAGATCGCCCATCACCCAGTTGGCCGCCAGCTTGGGGTCGGCCAGCGCGGCCGCGGCTTCGTAGAACGCCGCCGTGTCCGGCTCGTCGGTCAGCACCGCCGCGTCGTAATCGGACAGGCCGTACTCACGCACCAGTCGTGCATGCTTGGCCCATGGCAGCTCGGGCAGCTCCCGCCGCACGCGGTCGATCCAGGCCGGCTCGATCACCAGCGGCGGCAGATCGGGTTCGGGGAAGTAACGGTAGTCGTGCGCTTCCTCTTTCGAGCGCATGGCGAAGGTTTCGCCGCGCGCGGGGTCGTACAGCCGCGTCTCCTGCACGATGGTGTTGCCGGCCTCGTAGGCCGCCTGGTGCCGCGCCTGTTCGAACTCGAGCGCCTGGCGCAGGAAGCGATAGGAGTTGAGGTTCTTCATTTCGCTGCGCGTGCGCAGTTCCGCCGAACCGGCCGGGCGCAGCGAGAGGTTGGCGTCGCAACGCAAGCTGCCTTGTTCGAGGTTGCCGTCGCACACGCCCAGGTGCACGACGAGCTGACGCAGCGCCTTCATAAACGCCGCCGCTTCCTCCGGCGAACGCAGATCGGGTTCGGTGACGATTTCGACCAACGGCACGCCACAGCGATTGAAGTCGACCAGACTCGCCGGGCGCTCGCCGCCGCCGTGAAAGCTCTTGCCGGCGTCTTCTTCCAGATGCAGCCGAGTCAAGCGCACCTCGCGCACGCCGTCTCTCAGCCGCACCGGCAATACACCGCCCGTGGCGAGCGGCTGGTCGTACTGGCTGATCTGGTAGCCCTTGCTCAGGTCGGGATAGAAGTAGTTCTTCCGCGCCCAAATCGAGCGCGGGTGAATCTCCGCCCCGACCGCCACCGCCAGCCGCAGGGCCAGCTCGACCATCATGCGGTTCGGCACCGGCAGCGCCCCGGGCAAGCCGAGGCACACCGGGCAGACGTTGCTGTTGGGTTCGTCGCCATAGTTTGCCGGGCAGAAGCAGAACGCCTTGGTGCGCGTCAGCAACTGCACGTGGATTTCCAGGCCGATGACCGTTTCCCAGTTCATCACGCCACCTCCGGCCAGGGCCAGTCCAGACCGGCGGCGGCCTCGTAGCCGGCCGCGGCGCCGAACATCGCCTCTTCGCCGAAGGCCGGCGCGATGATCTGCAACCCGACCGGCAGCCCGTCCCCGTCGCGGCCGCACGGCACGCTCAACGCCGGCAAGCCGGCCAGGTTGACGCCGATGGTCAGCGCGTCGGACAGGTACATCGCCAGCGGGTCATCGAGCCGTTCGCCGAACCGGAACGCGGTTTCCGGCGCGACCGGCGCGCAGATCACATCGACCGTCTCGAACGCGGCGGTGAAATCGCGGCGGATCAACGTGCGCGCCTGCTGCGCCTTGCGGTAGTAGGCGTCGTAGTAGCCGGCCGACAATGCGAAGGTGCCCAGCAGAATGCGGCGCGTGACTTCGGGCCCGAAACCCTCGTGCCGCGTGCGCGTGTACAACTCGACCAGCTCGTCGCCCGGCACGCGGTGGCCGTAGCGCACGCCGTCGTAGCGCGCCAGGTTCGAGCTGCATTCCGCCGGCGCGATCAGGTAGTACACCGCCACGCCGTACTTGGTGTGCGGCAACGAGATCTCGCACAGGCGCGCGCCCTGCCGCTCCAACAGCGCCAGCGCCGCGCGCACCTTATCTTCGACGGCCGGCGCAAGACCCGGGCCGAAGTATTCGCGCGGCACGCCGACTCGCAACCCATTCAGGCCGCGGTCGCACGCCGCGAGGTAGTCGGGCACCGGTGCCGGCACGGTGGTGGCGTCGCGGTCGTCGTAGCCGGCGATGGTCTGCAACAGCAGCGCCGCGTCGCGGACGTCGCGCGCGAACGGGCCGACCTGATCGAGGCTGGAGGCGAAGGCGAAAATGCCGTAGCGGCTGACGCGCCCGTAGGTCGGTT
>CAZEDX010000150.1:0-4901 GCA_964511015.1 uncultured bacterium
CGGCCCTGTTTGCCCTTGAGCATGTCGGACAAGCTTTTGAGCGGCCGCTTGTTCGGTCCGGTGATAACGCGCCCGCGACGGCCGTTGTCGAACAGCGCATCGACCGCTTCCTGCAGCATGCGCTTTTCATTCTTGACGATGATGTCCGGCGCCATCAGCTCCTGCAGCCGCTTCAGACGGTTGTTGCGGTTGATGACACGGCGATAAAGGTCGTTCAGATCGGAGATAGCGAAACGGCCGCCGTCCAGCGGCACCAGGGGGCGGAGTTCCGGCGGAATGACTGGAATCACATCAAGGATCATCCATTCCGGCCTGTTGCCGGAATCGCGGAACGCTTCGACCACGCGCAAGCGCTTAGCGATCTTCTTGCGCTTGGCTTCGCTGCTCGAGGCTTTCATTTCGTCGCGCAATTCGCGGGACAGCTCGTCGAGGTCGATCTTGGCCAACAACTTCTTAATGGCTTCCGCGCCCATGGCGGCTTCGAATTCGACCGGGTCGTCTTCCTGCGCCTTGCGGTACTGCTCGTCGCTGATCAACTCGAACGGCTTGAACTTGGTCTTGCCCTGCCGGACAACAACGTACATTTCGAAATAGAGCACCTTTTCCAGCTGCTTGTAGGACATATCGAGCAGCGCACCGATGCGGCTGGGAAGGCTCTTCAGGAACCAGATGTGGGCGACGGGCGTGGCCAGCGTGATGTGGCCCATACGCTCACGGCGAACTTTGGACTGAATGACTTCGACACCGCATTTTTCGCAGACGATGCCGCGGTGCTTCATGCGCTTGTACTTGCCGCAGTTGCACTCGTAGTCTTTGACCGGCCCGAAGATCTTGGCGCAGAAAAGGCCGTCACGTTCCGGCTTGAAGGTGCGGTAGTTGATGGTTTCGGGTTTCTTGACTTCACCGAACGACCATTCCTTGATCTTTTCCGGACTGGCCAGGGCGATGCGCATGGCCGAGAAGTTGATCGGGTTTTTCGGCTTCTCGAACAGGCTATAAAAGTCTTTCACCGCACGTTCCTCCCGTAGGGAAAGCGACCGGCGGAACAGGCACGCCGACCGCGCGGTTTCTCGATCACTCGGATTCTTCCTCGTCCGTGAAGACCGAGTCGGGCACTTCGACGCTCACGCTCTTGCTAAAGAGCGCCTCGGCCGCGCTACGCGCCTGGGCCACTTCGTCGACCACCTCTTCCTCGTCCTTCTTCTTTTCGACCAGCTCCACGTCGAGGCACAAGCTCTGCAGTTCCTTGACCAACACGTTGAAGCTCTCCGGCAGGCCAGGTTCAAGCACGCATTCGCCTTTGACGATCGATTCGTACATGCGCGTGCGGCCGGCTACGTCGTCGCTCTTCACCGTCAGGAATTCCTGCAGAGTGTAAGCGGCACCGTAGGCTTCCATCGCCCACACTTCCATTTCGCCCAAGCGCTGACCGCCGAACTGCGCCTTGCCGCCTAGCGGCTGCTGGGTGACCAAGCTGTACGGACCGATCGAGCGGGCGTGGATCTTGTCGTCCACCAGGTGGTGCAGCTTCAACATATACATCATGCCGACCGTGACATCGTGTTCAAACGGATTGCCGGTGCGGCCGTCGAACAGGGTCGTCTGGCCCTTGCCGGGCAGACCGACCAACTGCAAAGACTTCTTGATCTCCTCTTCCGGCGCGCCGTCGAAGACCGGTGTCGCCATATAGACGCCGCCGTCCCAGCCGCGCGCAAAGCGGATGAGTTCCTCGTCGCCGGCCTGTTTGACCAGCTTGGCGATCTCACGGTTGGCCTCGCTGCCGTTGCCGACGATCTGCAACAGTTCCTGCCGGATCTTCGCGGCGTTCTGCTTCGACTCTATGAGTTCCTGCAGCCGGCGGCCCAAGTGATAGGCGGCCCAGCCCAGGTGTGTTTCCAGAATCTGGCCGACGTTCATGCGGCTCGGAACACCCAGCGGGTTGAGCACCATCTCGACCGGGCTGCCGTCTTCGAGGTACGGCATGTCTTCTTCGGGCAGAATGCGCGACAACACGCCTTTGTTGCCGTGACGGCCGGCCATCTTGTCGCCCACCGCCAGCTTGCGCTTGATGGCCACGTACACTTTGACCATCTTGATCACGCCCGGCGACATTTCGTCGGACCGCTTCAGGCGGCCGATCTTGTTCTCGAACC
Source organism: uncultured bacterium (assembly GCA_964511015.1). Lineage (GTDB taxonomy): Bacteria > Lernaellota > Lernaellaia > Lernaellales > Lernaellaceae > FEN-1099. The sequence continues at coordinate 2,154 of CAZEDX010000150.1, forward strand.
AGGTCTTGACGTCGATGATCTGCTGTTTGACGTTGCTGACCAGGTCGCGGACACGCTGTTCGAGCTTCGTGTCGGCCAGCGACAGTTCGGCGAATTTTTCGAAGCTGAGCGCGTCGAGGATCTGCGGTGTGATGCGCTGCCCTTTCTTGATCAGTACTTCGTTCTCGTCTTCGTCGAGCACCGCGGCGGTGGCCATGCGACCAACCAGCAGATCTTTCAGACTTTTCAGCGTGCTCTCGGTGATGATTTTGATTTCTTCTTCCTGGTCCTGCAGGATCTTGGCCACCATCTCGTCTTCGATCTGCAGCGCGCGGGCGTCTTTTTCCACGCCCTTACGGCTAAAGACCTTGGCGTCGATGACGGTACCGACCACGCCGGGGGGCACGGTCAGGCTGGTGTCGCGCACGTCCCCGGCCTTTTCGCCGAAGATCGCGCGGAGCAGCTTCTCTTCGGGCGAGAGCTGCGTTTCGCCCTTGGGCGTGATCTTGCCGACCAGGATGTCGCCCGGATGCACTTCCGCGCCGATGCGAATGATCCCGGAGTCATCGAGGTTGCGCAGCGCTTCTTCCGACACGTTCGGAATGTCGCGGGTGATTTCTTCTTTGCCCAGCTTGGTATCGCGGCTGATGCATTCGAAAACTTCCACGTGCACAGAGGTGAAGCGATCATCCTTGATCAGGTTTTCCGAGATCAGGACGGAGTCTTCGAAGTTGTAGCCACCCCACGGCATGAAGGCGACCAGTACGTTGCGGCCCAGCGCCAGTTCGCCCATGTTCGTGGCCGGACCGTCGGCAATGATCTGGCCGCGGAATACGCGCTCGCCGACCGAGACGATCGGCTTCTGGTTAATGCAGGTGTTCTGATTGCTGCGCTGGAACTTGATCAGGTTGTAGATATCGACACCGGCTTCGGTCGGGCTCTTCTCATCCTCGCCGACCTTGATAACGATGCGGCTCGCATCGACCGAGTGCACCTGGCCCCCGCGGCGGGCGACTACGGTCACGCCGCTGTCGTGCGCCACCACCGCTTCCATGCCCGTGCCGATCAACGGCGCGTGCGTCTTGAGCAACGGCACCGCCTGGCGCTGCATGTTGCTGCCCATCAGGGCGCGGTTGGCGTCGTCATGTTCCAGGAAGGGAATCAAGCTCGCCGCAACCGACACGAGCTGTTGCGGCGAAACGTCCATGTAGTTGACCTGGTCGGCGCCGACCAGCGTCGGTTCTCCCGACGCGCGCGCAGCGACGATGTTCTTGGAAAAACGATTGCCCTCGTCCAGCGGCGCGTTGGCCTGGGCGATAATGAACTTCTCTTCTTCCAGCGCCGACAGGAACATCGCTTCGTCGCTGACCACGCCGTTCTTCACCGGCCGGTACGGCGTCTCGATGAAGCCCAGATCGTTGACGCGCGCGAAGGTCGACAGGCTGGCGATCAAGCCGATGTTTGGACCTTCCGGGGTTTCGACCGGACAGATGCGGCCGTAGTGGGTGTTGTGGACGTCGCGCACCTCGAAGCCGGCGCGTTCGCGGGTCAAGCCACCGGGGCCCAGGGCCGAGAGGCGGCGCTTGTGGGTGACTTCCGACAGCGGGTTGGTTTGGTCCATGAACTGCGAGAGCTGCGAACTGCCGAAGAACTCCTTGATCACCGCGCTGACCGGCTTGGCGTTGATCAGGTCGTGCGGCATCAGGGTGTCGATTTCCTGCAGGCTCATACGTTCGCGGATCGCCCGCTCCATGCGCACCAGGCCGATGCGGTACTGGTTTTCCACCAGCTCGCCGACCGTGCGCACGCGGCGGTTGCCCAGGTGGTCGATGTCATCGACCTTGCCCTTGCCCTCTTTCAGGTTCAGCAGATAGAAGACCACGGCCAGGATGTCTTCCCGGCTCAGGGTCATCTTGTTCACGTCTTCGTCCAAGCCGAGCTTGTGGTTCATCTTTACACGGCCGACCTTCGACAGGTCATAGCGCTCGGCGTTGAAGAACAGGTTGTCGAAGAGCTGCTCGGCGGTTTCTTTGGTCGGCGGATCGCCCGGGCGCAGCCGCTTGTAGATTTCGATCATCGCTTCTTCGCGGCTGCGGACTTTGTCCGCGGCCAGTGTGTCGCGCAACGACTGGGCGATGGTCAGTGTTTCGGTGCGCAGCACGTGCAGACGGGTGATGTTGCGTTTTTGGATCTCACCCAACACCGCCTCGTCAATCTGCTGCGACGGCTCGGCGACGATTTCGCCGGTCTTGGTGTCGATGATGTACTCGGCCGCGTACTTGTTGAGCAGATCTTCCCGCGCCAGGCGGAATTCCTTCATGCCCAGTTCGCGCATGCGGCGCAGATGCTTTCCTTCGATGCGCGTGCCGCGGCGGGCAATCAATGTGCCCTCGTTATCCTTCAGGTCGGTGGTCAGCACCTGGTCGCGCAGCCAGCGCGGATCGGTTCGGAACACCGCGTGCTCGCCGTCGAGCTTGACGGGAATCTTCTCGAAATGCGTGTCGTAGTAGAGGGTCAGGATCTCGTCGTCGGTGTAACCCAGCGCCTTGAGCAGCACGGTGGCCGGCAACTTGCGGCGGCGGTCGATGCGCACGTGCAAGATGTCTTTGGAGTCGAATTCGAAATCGACCCAGCTTCCGCGGTAAGGAATGATGCGCGCGTTGTACAGCAGCTTGCCGGAGCTGTGGGTCTTGCCCTTGTCGTGATCGAAGAACACGCCCGGGCTGCGGTGGAGCTGACTGACGATGACGCGTTCGGTGCCGTTGATGA
>CAZEDX010000151.1:0-4835 GCA_964511015.1 uncultured bacterium
CCAGCGAACTGGCCGTCGCGCCGACCAGCGCCAGCAAATAGAACCACGGACGGGCGTTGAACGGTCCGCCACGAAGAAGCTTCACCAGCAGGAAAGCAGCGAGCGCCGCCACGACCGGCAGCCGGCGGACGACAAGCTCCACGAAGAACAGCCCGAGCTTTTCCGGGCGCAGCGGTTGTTGTGACGGATAGGTGAAACAAAAGCGCCAGAACCAGCCGCTGGACGCGTGGTCGAGAACGAGGACGCCCAACCCGACCGCCACGGCAAACGAGGCGACCAGGGGCATCGCCCGCCGGCGGCGAAACACAACGGCCCACAGCAGCAGGGGCGCGATCGTGGTCAAGGCCGATTGCTTGGTGAAGAACGCCGCGGCGGCGAGCAGCCCGGCCGCGACACCGCTCCGGGGCGTTTCGGCGAACCGGATCATCACGACGGCGAGCAGCAGAAAGAAGAGAAACAACGAATCGACGCGCGCGAGGTCCAACCACGCCCCACATGCGCGATAGGTCGCCGCGAACAGGCCGGCCGCGACCAGCCCCCATACGGCCCGCCCGGTTTCGCGCCGCACCAGGGCGAAGATCGCGGCGAACGATCCGACCGAAGCAAGCACCGACACCAGCCGCAGCGGAAAGTAGCCACATCCGAAGACGCGGCAAAACGCCGCTGAGATCCAGTAGTACAACGGCGGGTAGAAGGTCGGCACGAAATCCAACGACGGCCGCACGTAGATCGGAACGCCGGCGGCCACGCGCCGCACATGGTTGAGCACCAGGGATTCCAGCCATTCCAGTTCAAAGGCGAAACGAAGGCGGAAAAACGCGAGGTAGAAATAGACCCCCAGCGCCATCGCCGCTACCAAGGCGACGACGCGCTCGGTCCATACGGCGACCGGATCGCGGCCGGACCGGTCACTTCGCTCGCGTGCTTCCGTGGGTTTCCTCCCTTGTTGCCGTAGACTGAACCGGTTTGACCCGGGAAAGCAAGCCGTGGAGAAGAGGAGGGCTGGCGGTGGGTGTCCTGCGTGAATCGAAGCGATGTGCTCAGTTTGTCACCGGGCACCGGAATTGCACGATTTCCCGGTGGGAAGGGTCGGCTTGCCAAGGGAAGGCAAAATGTTGTATATGCGCTGTTGAGTAGTCGATGGACCTTTTTTGAGGAGGTAGTGCATAAATGAAGAAACAGTTAATTGTCATCCTGGTGATCGTATCGATGCTGACCGCGGTGGGCGTGGCCCTAGCGGTGAGCGACGTGCTGACCCTAACCAGTCCGACCAAGGGCAACGTCAAGTTCACGCACAAACTGCACGTAGGCTATTGCGCGAACAACTGCGCGACCTGCCACCACAAGCCGGCCGTGAACGGCGCCTATCAGAAGTGCGGCGCCTGCCACAATGCCACCGGCCAGCCGAACGGCGGCGGCGTCAATGCGAAGACCGCCTTCCACAAGCAGTGCACCAACTGCCACAAGGCCAAGGCGAAGGGCCCACAGATGAACCAGTGCAACGGCTGCCACGGCACCGCGTGATCGAACCATAGTTCGATGACGAAAACCGGGGGGTTAGCCCCCCGGTTTTTTTTGCCCGACGGTTATCGGCGCCCCCCAAGACCCTCAGATTTTTGACGCTTACCGCAACACTTTGTTGTATGATGGGCCCGCTTTTCAACCGGCGAGGCAGTGCTTGGCCCGCACAACTGAACCGCTTTTCGACTCCGCCGACGGGTTCGACTCGTTGCGCTATGAGCGTCCGTACTGGCGACGGAACCTCGTGGTCGCCGGGGTGGACGAGGTCGGCCGCGGCTGCCTGGCCGGGCCGGTGGTAGCGGCTGCGGTTGTTCTGCCGCCGGAGGTTGATCTGCCCTTCGTCACCGATTCCAAGGCCTTGACCGACGCCCAGCGGCGCGCGGAGTTCGACAAGATTCGGCGTCAGGCGGTGGCGATCGGTTTGGGAATGCGATCGGCGCGGCGTATCGACCAATCCGACATCTTGCGCCAGTCGCTGGCGGCGATGCGGATGGCGGTGGAACGCCTGGGTGTCGAACCCGACATGCTATTGGTCGACGGCAACCAGAAAATTCCCACTTTGTACCCGCAGCGGCCGCTGGTGAAAGGCGACATGTTGAGCCTGTCGATCGCGGCGGCGTCGATCGTGGCCAAAGTGACGCGCGATGATCTGATGTTGCGCCTGCACGAGCGCTATGGCTGCTACGGGTGGGACCGCAACAAAGGTTACGGCACGCCCGATCACCTGGCTGCCCTGCGCGAACACGGTCCTTGCCCGTTGCACCGCTACACGTTCCGTGGCGTGTGTGGGGAGGGCCAATGAGACTGACCGGCGTGCTGCTCGGGAACGAGGGCGAACGCCTCGCGGCGCGGCAGATCCGACGCGAAGGCGGCCGGTTGGTGGCCCGCAATTGGAAATCGCGCGAGGGCGAACTCGACCTGGTGGTGCTGGACGGCGACACGCTCGCGTTTGTCGAGGTCAAAACCCGTCGCGACGACGAGCATGGCGCGCCCGGCGAAATGGTCGCCCGTGCGAAGCGTCGCACGATCGAAACGCTGGCGCAACGGTTTTGCCTTCGCCGGCGGGTCGATCCGCCGCAATTGCGGTTCGATGTGGTGGAAGTGCTCTGGACCGATCCGCCGCAGGTGCGGTGGATCCGTGACGCCTGGCTGGCGGGGGAGTAGGCATGTTCAAGCTGCCCCGTCCTGGCCGCACCATTCTGGTCCGTCTGCTGGCGATCATTCTGGTGCCGGCGACGCTGTTTATTTTCGGCAGCTATACCTACTTCTACTTCGAAGCCCGGGCGAGCCTGGAAGACGAGATGGGCCGGCGCTTGGTCGGCATCGCGCGCAGTGCGGCGCTGGAGGTGGACGGCCGGCTGTTGCTCGGCTTCACCGCCGGCGACGAGCGCGGGGTGTTGTATCAAGACATCGTGCAGCGGCTGCGGCAGTTCGCCGAGGCCAACCAGGTTGAACGCATCTACTTCGTGCGCTTCGATGAGACGATTCTGCTCGACACCGACCTGGCCGGCGTGGTCGGCCAGCGCATGTACCGCCTGGCCGGCGACCGGCAGGAACTGCGCCGTGTGCAACAGGGCGGCACAGCGGCCTCCACCATGTTTGCCGCGGCCGATGGCCGCATGTTCAAGGCCGGCTACGCCCCGCTGTTGGTCGACGGCCAGCCAGCGGCACTGGCCGGAGTGGATGCCGGCGTGTTGTTCTTCGAACGGCTGCGGCGCACTCGCCAGAGCCTGTTGCTGATCGGCCTGATCGGCCTGGCGATGCTGGCCGGCACCGGCGTGCTGTTCGCCCGACGGCTGGTGCGCCCGATCCGCAACCTGACCGCGTCGGCACGGCGGATCGGCGACGGCGACTTCAACAGCGCCATCGAACGCGAGACGTATGACGAGGTCGGCTTCCTGGCCGAGACAATGAACCAGATGCGGCTGTCGATTGTCGAGCGCGACCGTTATCTGCAGATGCTTCAGCGCGGCATCGCGCACGAGGTGCGCAATCCGCTCGGCGGCATGGAACTGTATTGCGACATTCTACAAGACGAATTGAGCGGCCGGCCGGAGCTGCAGGAGCACGTGGCAAAAATCCGGCGCGAGGTGCAGGGGCTGGGCGCGGTGGTCAACGAATTCCTTGACTTCACGCGCGAGTCGCACCCCGACATCCGGCCGGTCAACGTCTCCGAATACCTCAGCGAATTACTGCTGGTCTACTGCGGCATGTGCGAGGCGCAAGGCATCGATATCCGCAAGAACGTCGCGCCGGAGATCGAACAGGCGCAATTCGACCCCGACCTGCTGCGGCGCGCACTGCACAATCTACTGCTCAACGCGATCCAGGCTATGCCTGGTGGTGGGCGGCTGATGATCGACGTACGCCGCGAGGGTACGCAGCTAGTGTGGGAGATCGAAGACACCGGTACCGGCGTACCCGACAATCTGCGCGAAACCATCTTCACACCGTTCGTCACCTCGAAAGACCGCGGGACGGGGCTGGGGCTGCCCTTTGCCCGCAAGATCATTGAGAGCCATGGCGGCACGATCACGCTGGAGAGCCAACCGGGGCAGGGAACACACGTGCGGTTCACCCTGCCGCAACGGGGAGCGGAGCAATGAGCCAAATTCTGGTTATCGACGACAACCAAACGATGCGCGAAGGTATGGCGGTCATTATCGCCAAGATGGGGCACAAGGTCTTTAGCGCCGCCAACGGGCCGGAGGGTCTGCAGATCCTCGAGATGAATCCGATCGACGTCGTCTTGACCGACCTGCGCATGGAAGGCATGGACGGCATCAAGGTGCTGGAGGAGATCAAGGAACGCAGTCCGGACACCGTCGTCATGCTAATCACCGCCTACGGCACGATCGAAACCGCCGTCCAGGCGATGCGCACCGGCGCCTTCGATTTCGTCACCAAGCCGTTCAGCCAGGACGAGTTGCGCTTCCGCGTCGAGAAGGCGTTGGAACATCGCCAGTTGGCGCAAGACAAAACACGACTGGAAAACGAAAACGAGTACCTGCGCGAAGCCGAGCACGGCGGCCCGGCGATGGATCTGATGATCGGCTCGTCCGAATCGCTCAAACGCATCAAAGAAACCGTGCGCAAGGTCGCGGCCGGCGATTCGACCGTGTTCGTCTACGGCGAAAGCGGCACCGGCAAGGAGCTGATCGCGCGGGCGATTCACGAAGCCAGTCCGCGAGCGAAGTATCCGTTCATCAAGCTGGCCTGTTCGGCGCTGGCCGAGGGCGTGTTGGAAAGCGAGTTGTTCGGCCACGAAAAGGGCTCGTTCACCGGCGCGTACAAACGGCGCCTCGGCCGCTTCG
>CAZEDX010000152.1:0-254 GCA_964511015.1 uncultured bacterium
AGTGGCAAGTATCGCGCCCGTTACCGAACCTGGTCGCGACCGATGCCTACCTCGACTACCCCAACCAACGGCGCAATATGAACGCGGCGGTTCGGCGTGCGGCGGACGTCGTGAAAGCCCTCAACTAGCGCGGTGGCGGACAATCGAGCTGGCGTCCGTATTCGTACCAAGGTCGATATTCCGGTGGAACAAGCGCGTCGAGTTGCGCGAGGCGGTCTGGATCCACGTGGTCGGTGCAATGGGGTCCGAGACCA
>CAZEDX010000152.1:264-4742 GCA_964511015.1 uncultured bacterium
TCCGGATTGCGCGGCGAAGCGCAATTGGCCGTCGATGCGCCGTCCGTTCAAAAACGCAATGGCCGAAGCCGCGCCCGCAGTGTACTGCCCTTCTTGTTCGGGAAAAACGCGTTCGGCGCGCGACCACTGGTAGTCGAATTTCCAACGCACATGATATTGCCGCTCGAGCATTTCCATAAAGTACTGGTACGAGTAACCAGGCCGGCGTAGCGGCTCGCCCGGTCGGGCACCTTGCAAGTAGTGCGCATTGCCGCCGATGCTTGCCACTCCCACCGCCAGCAACATGAGCAGCGCGAGCCAACGTCGGCGGTTCGTCCACAGGTCACGCAAGGTGACGGCCACCAGCAGGAAGTAGGCCGGAAACAAGACGAGCAAATAGCGGGTCGGCGGTAGCGGCTCGACACCGCGGTAGCGCGTCTTGCCGTAGACCAGCAGGTGCAAGGGGACATAGAGCAACAGCGGCAGCAGTGCGTGTTCGGCGGTAAAGGCCAGCGGCTGCCGCGACCGCGGCCACCAACCGCGGGCGAGCTCGAGCAGCCGTGCGCGGTGTTGCCAGACGAGATAGAAGTACGAGCCGGCAAAGACAGCCAGGAACAGTGCATTAAATACGCCGCCGGGCACGCGGCGTGTACCGATGGTCAGGTCATGCGCACCAAACCAATCAGCGACGTTGACGGTGATCGCTTTGATGAACAAGCCAAGGTGATTGAACGATCCGACCTTGTCTGGTGGTGATTCATGAGCCATCCGCCAGAAGTAGTCGAGCACTAGAAAGTCATGGTGATAGAACATCCACGGCAGAAAACCGACGTAGAATCCGGCGGCGAAGCACAAGCCGTCCATCAAGACAAAACGCCACTGCCGCGCCGTCGCCGCATATACCAGTGCAAGCACGGCCACAAAGGACAGAATCTCATACATAAAGTAGAAGCCGAAACCGAGCACCAAGCCGAGTGCGCCGAACAAAACACCGCGTCGCGCCGTGCCGGGCGACCGGGCGCCTTGTTGGATCGCCATAAACAGCAGCAACCCAGCGGCGACAAACGTCGCCAATTCCATATGGTTGCCGTACGCGATTAGAGAACGTTCCAGGTAATGCGCCGGGGCGAATAGAAACAGCAGGCTCATCGCCACCGCGACGCCGATGCCGAAGTATCTTCGCGCGAAGACAAAGAGCAAAGTGAACAAAACAAGCGAGATCAACAGCGCCGGGATCTTGAGCGACAGATAGGTCGGGCCGTAGCGATGGAAGAACGGATACGCCAACAGGCCGATCACCATCCCGCCACCGTTGTACTCGTCGAACTGATAGTCTTGGAAAGGCATCAAAAGGCCTTGGTCGAGATGCAGTGGCAGAATGCCGCGTGCCTGCTCTTCGGCCCCGCGGTAGATGAAGGTCGAAGTCCATAGCACGGGAAGGCGAGTGGCCAACAGCAACAACGCAAAAAGCAGCCAGAGGGCGAAATAGCGGCGTCCGGCGTTCAACAAGACCATCCCGTCAAGAAAAGCGGCTGATAAGGGCATCATACGGGCCTGGTTCGCGCGGCGTCAAACCGGCGGCAATCTAAATGGGTTTTGCGTCGAGCACCGTGCGCACCTTTTTGGCCAAAGCCGATAGCGTGTAGGGCTTACTGATGAAGTTGAGCGTCTCTTCGGCTACACCGTGTTGCAATACAACATCCTCGGTGTACCCGGAGGTAAAAAGTACTCGCAGCCCGGCAAAGCGCATGGTTAACCGTTCGGCCAGCTCGCGACCGCTCATGCCGGGCATCACCACGTCGGTCAACAGTAGATCGATCGACGCCGCGGGGTTCTCCGTCATCAACAATGCCTCGCCGGCGTTCGCCGCCTCCCACACCTGATAGCCAAGCCGCTTCAGTACCCGCACGGCTAGCGCGCGGACGGTGTCTTCGTCTTCCACCAACAGCACGGTCTCATGTCCGGAAGGCAAATCGGAAAAATGGGCCTGGGACGCCACCGGCTCGGGTTGTTCCTCGACGCGCGGTAAAAATACCCGGAAGCTGGTGCCGACTCCTACCGCGGTTTCGACATCGATCGAACCACCCGCCTGCTGAACGGCGCCGAAAATCGTGGCCAAGCCCAAACCGGTGCCGCGCCCTTTGGGCTTGGTGGTATAAAACGGCTCGAACAAATGGCTTTTCACTTCCTCGGTCATACCATGGCCGTTGTCGGTGACAGCCAGCATCACATAGGGCCCGGGTGACAACGAGGGATGTCGGCTACGATCCTCCTCACGCAACGTGGCGTTGGCGGTTTCGATAACCAGTCGTCCGCCGTGGGGCATAGCATCGCGCGAATTCACCACTAGGTTGATCAACACCTGTTCGAATTGGCCCGGGTCAACCTTCACTTGCCCTAGATTCTTGGCCTGGATGGTTTCCAGCGCAATGTCTTCGCCAATCAATCGAACCAGCATCTTGCGCAACCGGTCGATCACTTCGTTCAAGTTCAACACCTTAGGTTCAATGATCTGTTTGCGCGAGAACGCCAACAACTGCCGCGTCAGCGATGCCGCGCTTTCGGCAGCTCTGCCGATTTCGTTCAACGTATCAGAGAGCGGATCGGCCGGATCCAAATCCATCAAGGCCAACGAGACGTTGCCGGTAATACCGGTCAGCAGATTGTTGAAATCGTGCGCCACGCCGCCCGCGAGACGCCCCACGGCCTCCATCTTCATCGCTTGCTGCAGTTGCGCCTGTAGTTGTTCCTTCTCCTCCAACGCGCGATGCCGCGCTGTGACGTCGTAGCCAACCACGGCCCACTGGTGGCTGTCGCCGATCTTGATCGGGAAGTAGACGTGCTCGAAATGGTAGTAGGTTCCATCGGGGCGCATGCACAACCAAGTGGTCGGTTCCTGCGGCGTGGTCGCAGGCACGCCATCGAGACCGCTACGCAACGCTTCGATGATTTTCTCCCGATGTTCGTTGCTGAACGCGGGCGTGCGGCGCTCGAGCGGCGCCGTCTCGATAATGACCTCCCATGCCGGACGATTGAGTACTTGATCCTTGGTCAGCCCAGAGATGTTCTCAAACGTGCGGTTCCATTCAATCACGCGGCCGTCGCTGTCGATGATCATGATGGCCATCAGCGATTGCTCGAGGAACAAGCGCAGGCGCCGGTCGCGAACTATGGCCTCGTCTTCGGCGCGTTTGCGTTCCGTGACGTCGATCTCGATGCCGTCCCACACCTTGGTACCATCGTGCAACCGGCGCGGCTGGGACGTAATCTGACTCCAGCGGATCGACCCGTCTTTCCGCCTCAGCCGCACTTCGGCCCGGAACACATTGCCGTTTTCGATCGCATTGCGCTCTTCGGCCAGCAGCATCATCCGGTCTTCCTCAACAATGCTATTGTAGATAAGCATCGGATCGGCCATCGCTTCGGCCGGTGTGCATTCGTGCAATTCCTTGACGCCTTCGCTGATCATCAGGAAATGTGGTTGGCCAGACGCATCGAAGGCGACCTCGAAGATCATGCTGCCGGGCAGGTTGTCGCCGATAGCACTGATCTTTTGCTCGTTTTCCAGCAGTGCTTCCTGGGCGCGGCGGGCTTCGTCTAGAGTGAAAATGCGGTCAATATGATCTGCCAACTGCCCCGCGAAGTTCACCTCATCCAGCGTCCAACGCCGCGGCGTACCGGTCACTTCGAAACAGACGACTCCGGCCGTCCGACCCTTTCTACGCACCGCTGCGTCCAACATCGAAACAATGCCTAACGGTCTTAGGTAGTGCTCGGCAAACTCGCTGGTGCGTGGGTCGGTCAACGCATCCTGCGCGTCGAACGCGCGTTGTGCCAAGATCGCGGCAAAATAGCGAGGATAGCTGGCGGCTTGCAGCACACCGGTCCCCGTTTGATGACCCGCCCCGGCGACGAACAGATCCAGGCAAGCCAATTCATCGGCCATTTCATTGAGCATCCAAACGCTGGCCCGGTTCACGCCGAGCAGCTCGGTGGCACACTCCAAGGACGCCTGTATTCCCTTCAGCGGCGGCAAGGCCATGTAGCGGCTGTCGATCGACAGTTGCACGATCGCTTCTTGCTGTCGCCGCGCGCGCTGATCCAGTCGCCGGCGTTCGGTCTCCACGCGACGAACGTCGGTGATGTCATGGGCACGAATGAACAAGCACTCGACACCCGCGGCCTTCACCGCCGCACCGGAAACCCACGTGATGCGCAAATCACCGCCTTTGGTCCGAATAATCACTTCCCGATCGTTTACTCGGCCATCGCGCCTGACCGCCGAAACAAAATCGGCGCGTTGTTGTGGATACTCCCACAACCCCAACTCCGAAGCGGTTCGACCGATCAATTCTTGCCTGGTATAGCCGGTCCACCTTTCAAACATGGGGTTGACGTCGATCAAACGGCCGGTATTCATGTCGGAAAAAACCAGGGGATCGGGACTTATTGCAAATGCGGCGGCAAATTTTTCTTCACTATCGCGTAGCGCCTCTTCC
>CAZEDX010000153.1:0-4717 GCA_964511015.1 uncultured bacterium
CCACCTGCTGCACTTTCGGAATGCGCGTGCTCCCGCCCACCAGAACGACCTCATCGATGTCTTTCGGCGCGAGCTTGGCGTCGCGCAGCGCCTGCCGGCAGGGTTCCAGCGAACGCTCGATCAGATCGTCCATCAACTGCTCGAGCTTGGCGCGCGACAAAGTGAAATCCAGGTGTTTGGGGCCGGAGGCGTCGGCGGTCACGAACGGCAGATTGATGTTGCTCTGCTGCGCCTGCGATAGCTCGATCTTGGCCTTTTCCGCCGCTTCCTTCAGCCGCTGCAACGCCATGCGGTCCTTGGACAGATCGATGCCCTGATCCTTCTTAAACTCCTCGATGAGCCAGTCGATGATGCGCTGGTCGATATTGTCGCCGCCCAGGTGGGTATCGCCGTTAGTGGCCTTCACCTCGACCACGCCGTCGCCGACCTCCAGAATCGAAATGTCGAACGTGCCGCCGCCAAAGTCGTAGACCGCGATGGTTTCGTTCTTCTTGCGGTCGAGCCCGTAGGCCAGCGCCGCTGCGGTCGGCTCGTTGATGATGCGCTTCACGTTCAGGCCGGCGATCGCACCGGCGTCTTTCGTGGCCTGCCGCTGGCTGTCGTTGAAGTACGCCGGCACGGTGATCACCGCATCGGTGACTTTCTGCCCCAGATGGTCTTCGGCCGCGCTCTTGAGCTTCTGCAAAATCAACGCGCTGATCTCCGGCGGGCTGTACTGCTTGCCGCTCACCTCGATGCGTGCGTCATCGTTCGGCCCGCGCACAACGTGGTACGGCACAAGTTTGGTTTCTTCGGTAATCTCGTTGAAGCGGCGCCCCATGAAGCGCTTGATCGAGAAAATCGTATTTTCCGGATTGGAAACGGCCTGGCGCTTGGCCACGGTGCCAACAAGCTTTTCCCCGTCTTTCGTGAACGCAACGACCGAAGGAGTCGTTCGACCGCCTTCCGAATTAACGATGACTTTGGCTTCGGTGCCCTCCATCACCGCGACGACGGAGTTCGTGGTCCCCAGGTCGATACCAATGATTTTGCCCATCGATGCCTTCTCCTTTCAATAACTCGAATCTCACCGAGCGCGTGCAACTTAAGCACGTCACGGATGGTTGTCAATGAAAACGCTAGGCTTTTTCGTTCCCGGTACCGTTCTCACACGCCGTTTGCGCCACTGGGCCGAAAAGAGCGTTTCTGACGCGCACTTGGACTTCTTGTGCACCCTCCGACCCTCAAGAGTGTGAAGGGCCAAAACACCTGTCGGTCAAAATGTCGCCAAGCACGGAGGAATACGAGCTTTTTGCTTTGACCCCGGTGACCAACGTGCTACAATCCGCACGCGTACCACAAGGCAGCACGAGGCCGTATCATGTTGAAAGTAAAATGGATTTTTCTCTTCTTACCGCTTGCCTTTCTCCTCTCGGCGTGCGGCAACCAGTTGTTCGACAAGGAAGAAATCTACGGGGTCGACGAACGCATCGCCGACATGTCCAAAGGCTCCGACTTGTTGAACGCGATGGACAAGGCCAAGATCAAGAAGACCATATTGCTCGGTTCCTTCGATGCCGGCTTCAGCCGGAACAGCCGGCCCGATTGGGCCTCGTCGGAACGATCCAACCGCATGTTGCTGGAAGCCAAAGAGCGTGCCCCGGAACGCATTGAATTCTTCCCTTTGATCCGCGGCGATGAAGACCGCCTGCTCGATTACGCGAAAGAGTTTGTCAGCGTCGGCGCCCGCGGGTTCCAAATCGTCAATGGCGAAACCCGCTTTCGATTGATGCCGCTGACCGACGCCCGTTTGCGTCCGCTCTACGAGTGGTGCGAACTCAACCGGCTGTCGATCCATCTCGATATCGAATACGACCGCTACGCCGCCGAGTTCGAGCAACTGCTGCGCGACTACCCCAACCTGTTCTTCGTCGTCTCCGGCCTGCTCGGCCTGTCCGGCGACCTCGAGCGTCTCGGCAACCTGCTCGACCGCTACCCCAACCTGTTTCTCGACTTCAGTTTCGGTTTCGAACCGGAGAAGTTACAAGCGCTGGAAAACCTAGCGAAGAACCGCGCTGCCGCGCGCCGGATGCTGATCGAGAACAAAGAGCGTTTCTTGTTTGCGACCAACATCCGCATCGCCAGCGCCGCCGGCCGCAACCTCGACTGGCTCAACGAATACTTCGTCGACGCGCGATTGTTTCTCGAACGCCGCAGCCTGCGACTCAAATTGCTGCTCGACGGCCAGCCGACCATCCGCCGCCTCGACGGCTTGAAGCTGCCGACCGAGACGTTGGAGTTCATCTACCACCACAACTTCAACAACATCATCCCTGAACATCCGGCGGAATACTCGAAGTACAACCTCGACAAGCTGCTGGCCACCATCCCGCCCGGCGCGACCTATGACGAGAAGGCGCCCTACCGGCTGGTGACCGCGCTGGTGGTTCCGTTCACCAACACGGCCGAGGGCGTGTTCAGCACCTTCTTCCAGAACCTCCTGAACGGCACGGTGACGAGTTGGAAAGAGCTGACCGGCGTCGACCAGCGCGTGCGTCTGGTGGCTATGGCGCCGCTCGAACGTTGGGTGCCCGCGCGGCTGAAGATCGACCGTCCGGTTCCGATTGAGGTCGTGCCCAACGCCGAGGCCCTGCTGGCGCTGATGGCGCAAGACCCGGGCGTGCTGGCGATGGTGCCGTTCGATCAACTGCGGCCGGAAATGAAAGTTATGCAGGTCGACGGCGAAACGCCGACCGGCCGTTATGTGCGCGACTGCGCCAAGCGCGGCGGCGCTACGGTGGGCACGTACTTCCACAGCTACCCGCTCCTGGTGCCGCTGGCGGTGCCGCAGAAGCCGCCGGTCGAAATGGTGTACGAGCCCTACCAACTGCGCAGCGTGATCCTCAGCGGCGGCATGTTGCCGGCGGTGATGGCCGGCCGCGCGGTGGGCGATGTCCAGCCCGCGACCGACGCCGTTTTTGAATTGGGCAACCTGTTGCGCGAGGCCGATCTGGCACTGACGGCCATCGAATCGCCGCTGACCGCCGATTGCGTGCCGCAAGACCGTCAGCTGTGCACCAACCGCGCATGGCTCGGCGCGCTCGATTTCACCGGCATCGACATCGTCGCCGCGCTGGGCCGCCACCTGAACGACTTCGGTCCGGCGGCGCTAACCGACACGTTGAATCTCTACCGCCGCCACTCGGTGCAGGCCTTCCAGGCCGGCGCTCCGAACGCCGCACTAATGCAGATCCGCGGCCGCGCGTTCACCTTCCTCGGCTACGACGCGGGCTATCTCGCCTCGTGGGCGCCCGAGACGATGCAGCAGGAAATCAAGCAGGCGGCGGCCGACGACGCGCTGGTCTTCGTGTACTTCTACCAGGACGAAAACAGCGACAGCGAGGCGCTGGTCAAGACCGCGCAAGCCGCGATCGACGCCGGCGCGCAGGCCGCTATCGTCACCGGCCGCTTCGCGCCGCGCGGGATGACGCTCTACCGCGGCCGCATCGTGGCGCGCGGCTTGGGCAACCTGTCGTTGGCCGGCTCCGACGAGCCCGGCACCGACCTGGCGTTCCTCGCCCGGCATGTCTTTTACCGCGACCGGCTGATCTCGATCGACCTGGTGCCGCTACAGGCCAAGAGCAATACGGTGCAGATCACCCACGGCACGACGGCGCGCAAGGCGTTTGCGTTGCTGTTCGGCGGGATGTAGAGCGGAGCTGGAGTCTGGGGTCTACAGCCTCCCAGATGGTAACCATATTTCCTTGCCGTCGATCCTGTCGATCCGGACGATCCTGTTCATCCTGTCAAAAAAGACGTTGTTGCGGCAAAACACCGTGTTTTCAAGCAACCCACTGTCGCGCAAGTGTTTGATTTTGAAGGGGTCATTTTCCAGCACATTGCCGAAAAAAGATCGTGCAAATGTGCCGTTTTCGGCGGGCAAGTGCCTGATTTTGCTAGGGCCGATTTCCCGTTAAAAGGCCGTTTTTCGCCCGTGCTTTTGGCCGATTTCGCCCGCGCGAAGGACTGTTGTTCGTCATAGAGTCCTCCTTCGGTGCTTGGTTGTTTGTTTTGCAGACTCAACCTAGGGCTCTTCTTCAATCCCCGGTCAGAAAGTGCGAAAAATAGGGTGCGTTATCGATTTCGTGTCGTCGGTGATCACCTGCTGCCCGCTCGGCATCGCGACGATATCACCGTTGGCGTTCTTCATCGTGTAGGTGATCTGATCCGCGCCGGTTAGCTTCGAGCAGCCGCTCAGCGCAATAGCGGGGCCGTAGGCGGCTTCCGACTTCGCAACAACACCGCACGAGGAGAATCCCAAGTTGCGGGTTCCGCATCTGGTGTGTTCTCCCTACAGTCTGCAGTCCAAAGCCTAAAGCCTTCTCTCCCCTCAGCACCCGCAACCACTTTCTTCCTCTTCGTCCCGCTGGTCTTGGTAGAAGCCGAGGACGTAGATGCTGTCGTCTTCGTCGACGGCGAGGTCAGTCACCTCTTCGCCGTAGCCGTTGGGACTGGAGACGCGGTTCGACCAGAGTTGGTTGCCGTCGGCATCGAACTTGAAGGTCAACAACGCACAACCGCCCATCTCGTCCTCGAACTCTGTGCACTGGTAACCCGCCAGAATGATGTTTCCTTGGGAATCGGCGGCAACGAATTGGGAAGCGGCAAAGTCCTCAATATACGCCGAGGACCAAAGCTGCGTTCCTTCCGGGGAAAAAGACGAAACGCGCATGCCGGA
>CAZEDX010000154.1:0-4703 GCA_964511015.1 uncultured bacterium
ACTGTAACGGATGTGGTGATAACGCCTGTAACGGATGTGTTGACAACCAACACACGGGGGCCTGCCCCTACGGCGACGAACGCCGTCTTTGCCCCGGCCAACCCGAAACCCGCATGTTGTGATATGATCGCAACCCAATGGATTTCGCGCCGGGCGCGAACGAACGGAGTCGAAGAGGGAGGGCGAAAGGCATGAGAACGGGAAATGAGTATGGTGTCCCCAGATTCCCAGATTCCCACGGGATGGTGTCCCCAGATTCCCACGGCAATGAATTCTATGATCACGATTCGCCGCCGGGTTTTGGAAGAACTGATGGTGGCATCGTTGACGAGGAATTCTTGCCGCCCTGGGAGGAATGATGAATTCCCGGGATACATGGTTGGCTCGATCGGTTGCCGTGTTGTGGGCGATAGGGTTCACTTTTCTCGTCATGAGCGGTCCGACTTTTGCGGAAGACCAGTATTTGGTCGGGTACGACATCACTGGAAACGTAATCTGGACAGAGTCATTTGCCGACACGGACTATCTTGAGGTCTACCCACCGGGGTTGTCCGAAGGCGTGGTGTTGGTGCAATACGACGATGAGTCATGCGAGATCATTCAGTACGACGCAAGCGGTCATGTCGCGGCTTTGACTCCGCTCGAACCGGATTGCGGCACAGATGTTTTGGTTCGGGAATCCGTCGTCTATGTAACGAACTGGTTCGAAGACGACGACTATCAGATCTATGGTTTGCTTTCCGCCTACGATTTGACCGGGGATACAATCTGGAAGGTCCGAATCGATGGGGTTGCACTTTCGCGCGTCGAAATGGATTCCAATGGGGATATCCTGGTGCGGGGTTCTTGTCCCGCCAAAGACGAGTACTTCATTGCCAAACTGGACGGGGAAGGCAACCTGGTGTGGGATTGGGCCGTCGCGCACGGAGAAATAGGGGGCTATTCTTCGCCGGACTGGATAGTTCTTTCCGGGGGTAGAATCGTTTTTGCGGGAGATGTCAGCGACGAGGAAAGCGAAACTACGGTGACGACCACTTTCTGTCTCGGTTCGGACGGTGACGAGATCTGGCAGGCCGAATCGGGTTCAAGTTCCTGGATGAGCGGGCCAAGAGTCGCTTCCGATGGAGAAGGCAACGTTTACGTGGTCAACGAATGTGCAGTGGATACCGGTTGTGTCGTCAAATACGATTCGTCAGGCAACGAGTTGTGGTTGGCGGAGTTCTACTACTACCGCTATAGCTATGAACCTGTTCTCATTGCGAATCAGCAATCGGGAGGACCGGTTCTTGCGACGAGCAACTGGACGCAAATCGACGTTGCCGCTTTCGGGTCCGCCGGAGTTCGACTATGGAGTCGCCAGCTTGCGGGCACCGACACCGCAGGTGACGAGGCCTACGATATCGCGACCGACAAAGACGGCCGGATCTACGTCACGGGTCAATATTGCCTCGTGCAAGGCTATGACACCACTTGCGAAGCAAAGCAACTATTTGTTGTGGTGTTTGATGCACAAGGTAGAACAATATGGTCCACTTTGGCTGATGGTCCGCCAAGTGCAAATTTGCCCGCCGGAGAGGCGCAAGTGTTTGTGTTGTTTGCCGACTACTATTCCCAAATAGTCCTTGATCCGGATTTGGAGGTAGCAGACGGCGGGACTGGTTCGAACAACTCCTCCTCCGACGACGACTCCGACTCCGCTGGCTGCGGGTGCTGAGGGGACAGGGCGAATGAAAAATGAAACATGGACAAAAAATCGGGCGGCAGTCGAAGACTCATTCATAGATCCCTCGCGGGGCCTGCCCTGGGCGAAGTCGAAGGGTGGTTGTCATCTCCGACCGAGGCGCGTGAGTTCGACGAGCGAGCCGAGCGGAGAAGTCTCTTCCTTATTAGATTTGTGCGGCAACCATTTTGCGGAGGGGATCAGGTCTGGGAAAGGATCCGCTCGCCCGCCGCGTTCGCTCCGGGTTTCAGTCGGGATGACAGGGCCCCGCTGTGAAATTCGTCGCCTTGTGAAATCTGTCACAGCAATTCGAACGAACGTTCTAGTCTCGCCGACCCGACATTCAAAATGTGCATTTGCCGCTCCTACAGTCGCAGTCCTTCGCGCGGGCGAAATCGGCCAAAAGCACGGGCGAAAAACGGCCTTTTAACGGGAAATCGGCCCTAGCAAAATCAGGCACTTGCCCGCCGAAAACGGCACATTTGCACGATCTTTTTTCGGCAATGTGCTGGAAAATGACCCCTTCAAAATCAAACACTTGCGCGACAGTGGGTTGCTTGAAAACACGGTGTTTTGCCGCAACAACGTCTTTTTTGACAGGATGAACAGGATTGTCCGGATCGACAGGATGTCGCCGGTCATCTGACAGGATGGTCAGGATCGAACGGATCGCACCGGATCGACAGGATCGGCGGCATCGCATTTTGGTTATTCTCACTGTTCTCCAATGCCTTCTTTCATACCCGGAACCCTAGCAGGGTGTTGATAAACAACCTGCTAGACCCCAGCCCGCAGACCCTAAAACAACATTGCCGCCTGGGCCGAAAGTTCTTCGGCTTTTTCGTCGATCATGGTCATGAGCTGATCGAGCGTGGCGCGTTCGGGCAGGCGGCCGGCCTCGCGCAGGGCGATGGCTTCGCTCGATTCCCAGATCTCGTCGAGCGATGGCGCTGGCTCCGACGCCATGGCGGAGAAGCCGGCCGCATTGGCCAGCTGGTTGGCGAGGAACACCCACGCCGCCATCGCCTCATGTTCGTGGCTGGGGTGATGATGGCCGGACACTGCCGCGACCAGCTCGTCGGGCAGGTTCCACAGGCCCATCAGGTAGCCGCCGACGACGTCGTGGCCGACGCCGAGCATGGCGACTTCGGCGGTGTAATACGGCATCTTGTCGGATTCCACTTGCTCGATCACCTGGCGGAAGAAGTCGGCGAAGTAGCGGTCAAGCACGACCTTGCCGACGTCGTGCAGCAGCCCGGCGGCAAACGCGTTCTCGCCTTCGCCCGAGCCGACGTGCCGCACCAACTCGCGCGTGAGATAGGCCACCACGAAACTGTGCTCCCAGAACTTGGCGCGGTTCCAGTAGGCGCGGCGCATGGTCAGATACATCGAGTCGAACACGCCGACGCCGAAGGCGATGTCGCGTACCTCACGAAAGCCCAGCAGCGTGACCGCGCGTTGGATGTCGTCCACCCGCCGCGGCAGGCTGTATAGCGCGCTGTTTGCGACCTTGAGAATCTTCGCCGCCAGCGATTGGTCAGCGGTGATAACCTTCGCCAGATCCGCGGCGCTGGCCGTTTCGCTGCCAGCCACCCGCAACACCTTGACCACCGTGGTGGGAATCGTCGGCAGGTCGGTGATCTGCTTCAGTTCGGCAAGCAGGTCCATGGTTCACCTTTCTCACATAACGCCTTGGCGACAGACTAATAATTACCTTTTCGCCTGGAACGTGTCAAAAGATTGTTTTCCAGCGGCAGGACTTTCCCTCGCTTCTTTCGCCTAGTTGGTTGTAACTATTTGAATTCGCGTAAATCGAACCTTCCCACGAAATTGGCACGCGATTTGATAGTAAATAGGCCGGAAGGAGAGTACGCATGGCCGAAATCATGGCCCGCCATCAACCACTCGCGACCCGCCGGAGGATCGAACGCGACATGCTCGCGCAGCAGTGCATGATGATTCACCGGTCGAACCTGGCGGTGGCGCTGCTGCTGTGCGTGCTGGTGCTGGCGTTGATGACCTTCTTCATCAGCTCCAGCGAAGCGGTTTTTGATGTCGCTCATCGCGTTTGGCTTATGCTTGCTGACTTTGTCGGCCTGACCCCGTCCGCCCAGCCCGACTTCCATTCGAACATCGCCAATTTGCCTTTGAATCACAATATCTTATCGCTTTCCTGATCGAATCAAGTTCTCTGCTGAATGTTGCGCCGTACGTGTACTCGTTCAAGTACTCAAAAATTGTGGTAATTTCTGATGCGGACAGGTCGGCCGCGCCCGAAAGAGAGCGTCGCTACTTGCGGACGAAGACAAACAACGGGGTCTGGAAATGACCGATCCGCGGTACGACGAACGCCCGACGGTAGTTTTCATTCAGTGCCCTGACGGCCCGGTCGCGCCAAAAAGCCGACGCCAGCCCGAGGTCGTCTTCGTGCAGGGCGAGCGCTGAAAATTTGGCGGTCCGCAGAATGTCGATCAGCATCGAGGGGGTGACCGTGCCCATCCGACGGGCGTAGGTATCGTCCCAAGATGGCGTGAACGAAAAAGGACCCATCTCGAAACCGGCCGGCACCCGGAAGCCTCCTTCGACGGCCAACAGCGTGTCGAAGGTCAGTACCGGCTGCCCAGGGGCGAGTTCGGCCAGCGTTCGCCCGACTTGATGGTGGCGGGCAGGTGGCGAGGGCCAGACGAAATCGACGCTGTTGGCCGCGTACGGGTAGTAGGCGACCTGCCACACCAGCGCCACCGTAGCCAGCACGCCGAACCAGGCCTTCCGCCGGACCGCGCCAAACCGCCTTGCGGCCGCTAGGGCGAGCAGCGCCGTCGGCACAATTTGGTACTTCGGATACGGGGTGGCCGGCAGACTATGCACGATGGTCAGCGCCAGTGCTCCGCTTAGGAGAAGGGTATCGATTCGATCCCATTTCCGTGTCCTCCAGGCGGCGGCGTACCCCACCGCCGCCGCGGCCAGGGCCGGCCAGCAGAAC
>CAZEDX010000155.1:0-4669 GCA_964511015.1 uncultured bacterium
CGAGGAGATCGCCAAGTACCGCGCCGCCCGGCGCATCTGGGCGCGCTTCATGAAGGAAGAAATCGGCGCAAAAGATCCGCGCTCGTGGTTGCTGCGGTTCCACACTCAGACGGCGGGTTGTTCCTTAACCGCCCAGCAGCCGCTGAACAACATCGTGCGCACCACGTTGCAGGCCCTGTCGGCGGTGCTCGGCGGCACCCAGAGCCTGCACACCAACAGCATGGACGAAACGCTGGCGTTGCCGAGCGAGAGCGCGGTGACGGTCGCGTTGCGCACGCAGCAGATCATCGCCGAGGAGTCGGGCGTCATCAACACGATCGACCCGCTCGCCGGCTCGTACTTCATCGAGGCGCTGACCAACCGCATGGAAGCCGAGGCGCTCGATTACATCCGCCGCATCGACGAGATGGGCGGCATGCTCAAGGCGATCGAAGCCGGCTTCCCGCAGACGGAAATCAGCAAGGCCGCCTATCACTACCAGAAGCAGGTCGAGTCCGGCGAGAAGACGGTGGTCGGCGTCAACAAGTACGCCACCGGCGAAGACATCAAGATCGATCTACTGTACATCGATGAAAGCGTCGAGCGCGAACAGGTCGCCAACCTGGCCAAGGTGCGCGCCGAACGCGACAACGCCGCGGTAAAACGCCTGCTGGCGCAGCTCAAGCGCGTGGCCGCCGAGGGCGGCAACGTCATGCCGCCGATTCTCGACTGCGTGCGCGCCTACGCCTCCGAAGGCGAAATCGTCAATACGCTGCGCGAGGTGTTCGGCGAGTACCGCGACCCGGCGTTTTTGTAGGGTAGGGGAGTTCTGATCATGGACCGCAAGATTCGCATTCTCGTGGGCAAACCCGGACTCGACGGCCACGACCGCGGCGCAAAAGTCGTCGCGCGCGCGCTGCGCGACGCCGGGTTCGAAGTCATCTACACCGGGCTGCACCAGACGCCCGAAATGATCGTCAACACCGCCATTCAGGAAGACGTCGACGCGATCGGCCTGTCCATCCTCTCCGGCGCGCACAACTACCTGTTCCCCGAGGTGATCCGCCTTCTGAAAGAACAGGGCGCCGGCGACATCGCTGTCTTCGGCGGCGGCATCATTCCGGAGCAGGACATCCCGGGCCTCAAAGCGGCCGGCGTGCTCGAGGTTTTTACTCCCGGCACCACGCTGCAAGCGATCACCGACTTCGTGAAGCAGCACGTCGCCACACGCGCGCTTTAACGCCGCCCCCCCCCTTTTTGTTCCTTGTGCTAAACTTGCGGCATGGCGAAGAAGGACAAGCATGTAAGCGATACGCCGGCCACGCAGTTTTTGCGCCGCCACGGGATCGCCTTCACCGAGCACGTGTACCAATACGTCGATCACGGCGGCACCGCGGAGTCGGCGCGGCAGTTGGGCGTGCCCGAGCACGAGGTGGTCAAGACGCTCATCATGCAGGATGAGCGCGAACGGCCGCTCATCATTCTCATGCACGGCGACCGCGAGGTGAGCACGAAGAATCTCGCGCGCGCGATCGGCGTGAAAAGCGTCGAACCGTGCACGCCCGAGGGCGCCCAGCGCGCCAGCGGTTATCAGGTCGGCGGCACGTCGCCGTTCGCCACGCGCAAAAACCTGCCGGTCTACGTGGAAACGACCGTGCTCGATCTGCCGCGCATTCTGATCAACGGCGGACGCCGAGGTTACCTGGTCGGCATCGCGCCCCGGGTCTTGCTCGAGCTGCTCCACGCCAAACCGGTGGATTGCGCCCGATAGAATTCGACGCTACCCGATCCCCAGCAGCTGTTTGATGATGCGGTGGAACGCGCTGAGCGGCGTGATCAGCGTCGACTTCTTGCGGATGACGCCCTCCTGGTCGACCACCCAGTAGAACGGCACGTAACCGTTGCCGACCGCGTCGCCGATCAGCCAATCCGGGTCGGCCAGCACTGGGAAGGTCACCTTGAAGTACTCCGCCCAGGCGGCAAGATCGGCCACCGTCGGTGTCTGACTGTTCATATTCTCGCCGATGAGCTGCAGCACGACGAAGCCATCGCCCACGTCTTTGTATGCCTGGTAGAACTTGGACTCCAACACGGGAGTCTCATCCTGGCACGACCCTCACCACATGGCCGAGGAGTCGAGCAGCACCACCTTTCCGGCATAGTCCGACAGGCTGACGGCGTTGCCGAGGGAATCCGTCAGGGTGAAGTCCGGCATGGTGTCGCCGACGTCGTAGCCGAGCGGCGGTGCGGTGTCGTCATCGGCCGCATCGTCGTCGGCGGTATCGTCGTCGGCCGTGTCGTCGTCGGCGGTATCGTCGTCCGCCGCGTCGTCGTCGGCCGCGTCGTCGTCGGCCGCGTCGTCGTCGAGCAAATCGTCGTCGCTGTCATCGTCCGCCGCGCCGTCGTCATCGTCGTCATCGCCGCCGCAAGAAGGCGCGAGCAACGAAAACAGCAGCGCGATCAGCGCCAGCAACAGCCACCTTTTTTTCATGCCACCTCCCGGTTGGGTGATGCCTGCCCGCTCATGGTAACGGGCGCGGGCGAGGTAAACAAGCTTTGGTCAGAAAGACTCAGATCGGCATCTCACGCAGCCAGCGGTCGAACAACTCGTTCATCATGCCGCCATCGACGCCGGAGGCGCAGAACCCCGCGGTCAGCGTCAGCGTGTCGCGGAAGCCGCTGACGCCGGCGCCGAAGATCGGCGGGAAGATCAGCGGCGTGACCAGATGCGCGCGGCGGACCAGGGCGCCGAAGTCGAGCCGCGCCGGGTCGATGGGGCCCATGTCGGTCAGCGACGGGGCGAAGATATTGCGGCCGCCAAGCGACGCGAGCACACGCGAGAACAGCCAGTGTTCCGCGGAAAGCGGCAAGAAGCGGTCCAGCGAGCATCGGGCTGCGAACGCGAGTCATCATGTCATCTCCGGTTGACGAAGCAGAATACTCCACATGTGGCGATCGGCAAGACACGGGAGCGTGGGCGCAGGTTAGCGCCTGCCCCGAGCGAAGACGAAGAAAATTGAAACAGCCGCTGATCCCATACGTCCTATAAGTCCCAGGCGGTGAACATAGAGGGACATTCGCTCCAAGAGATTCGCCAGCCTCGCCAAAAAAATGGAGCAATCGCCCGCTGGTGCAACGGGCGCGAATTGGAATTGTGTTGGTGGGGAGGGGGAGGGTCTTATTTGATAAGCTGTTGCCGGATCGGTGAGCTATTAGGTATGGTGTCCGGGTCTCATGGTTGAGGTAGGGGCAACCCCCCGTGGTTGCCCAGTAGCGGCAGGGCAGGCACGGGGGCCTACCCCTACGGTTATCATTGGAGGTTCGCAAATGACTTTCGATTCCCACATCCACCATCGTCAATCGGTTCGTTGGCGTGGTTTCGACTACACTTCGGAGGGCGCGTATTTTGTGACTATATGCGTTCAGAACCGGCAGAGTATTTTCGGTGAGATCCAGAACGGAATAATGATCTTGAACGATGTCGGAGCCATGATTCAAGACACATGGTTTCAGATGCCCGACCGATACTCCGGCATTGCCTTAGATGCATTTGTCGTCATGCCCAATCATATTCACGGCATTGTGGTATTGAATCCGCCCGAGGTAGGGGTAACCCCCCGTGGTTGCCCAGTAGCGGCGGGGCAGGCACGGGGGCCTGCCCCTACCTCTTTGTCGAAGGTCATACACCGCTATAAATCGCTGACCACCGCGCGCTATCGTTGTGCCGTTGACGAGCAACGTTGGCCGCCCTTTGAGCATCGTCTTTGGCAACGCAATTATTTCGATCACGTCATTCGCGACGAAGACGACTTAAATCGCATTCGCGACTACATTGTCGAAAACCCGAAAAATTGGGCCACGGACGAGGAATACCGGTAGGGGCATGACGTGTCATGCCCCTACGATTGTCACACCCCCCTTCCACCCTTGTGTTGTGAAACCCGCATTCCCCCCACCGGTGGGGTATGAAAACTTTTCGTAGGACGAAAAGAAGCGCGTTACGAAACGAAACGAACGCGCGTTCGAAGCGGGCAACTCGGCACTTCGCGGCACGGCCTTTTAGCGGCAGGGGCCCTCGCGCGCGGCCCATGTTTGCCGGCCTCAGATCAAGTGGAATGGGATGAAATGGGATGCATGGGCATGACGGAAAGCAATGATGGCAGGGGCGCATTGAGCCGCGACGGCGCTTTGTAGCGGGACTTCGACCGACCTTCGCCACACACGCCTTCGACGCAAAGCGAAATTTTGCCGATCCCATACACTCTATACGTCCCATAAGTCCCGGGTGCTGCCTCGCGCGGGCGCAAATGCCACCTCATTTCACGGCCGAAAAAAGGCCATTTTTCGACAAATCGCGCTCAAAAAAATCAAGCGTTTGCCCGTCGAAAAAGGCTCGTTTGCACGGTCGTTGCCCGCAAAGCGACGTCAACAAAATCAAGAACTTGCCCGCCGATATCGCGTGAAAAGCGCGAGCAAAAGACGGCGTTTTCCCGGGCAACGTTTGTTGCGCCCAGTGAGACACGTCGGTCTGCCCATGCGATGATAACCCGTCGGCCGGCGCCCGTGACCCGAAGGCTCGACCAACAGCCTACAGCCTGATGCCTACATCCTCCTTGTCCGCCTACTCGTTGCCGCATAGGATAGGAAACCAATCAACCCGGAGCGAAGTCTGACAGGCGAGCCGCGAGCG
>CAZEDX010000156.1:0-4520 GCA_964511015.1 uncultured bacterium
GGTTCGAGCCGACGGTCACGCCGACCTTGACGCGCTCGCCGGGACGCGCCGCCGCCGGCACGTGCAACGCTTCGACGAACGAGTCGAAGACCGCGCGCGTATTCAGTGGCACGGTGTACAGCTCAATGCCGTGTGCCGCGAGAATGCCCGCTTCGCCGAGCAGATCGCCTTCGGTCTGGTTGCCGTCGGTGAACAACACGGCGCGGCGGACCGCCTGTGCAGGGAACAACTCGACCGCGGCGTGCAGCGCGCGCGCAACGTTGGTGCCGGGCGGCTGTTCGGGCCGGGTCAGGGATTGGGCCGGGTCGGCCGCCGCCGGCAAAAGCTGCGGGGCGCGTCCGAAGGCGATGGTGCGCGTCCAGGTCTCGCCACGAACCGTACCGGTCTGCGCCAGCCACTGGCGGGCGCGCGCCAGTTCCTCATCGGGCACCGAGGCCGAACCGTCGACCAGCAACGCGACGGCCAGCCGCTTTTCCTTCTTGGTGTGGGTCAGTTCGGCCAGCGACAGCCCCAGCGCCAACAACGAGATGAGGGTCAGCCCGACCAGCAGCAGCCGCTGGGCGCGGTGCATCATCAGGCGGCTGCGCAGCGCCAGCACGATCATCGCCGCCGCGGCCAACACCAGCACGATCACCGGCCACCACAGACGGTCGGGAGGGGCCGCCAGCGACAAGCCGGTCAGATAGTCGAGCCAGCCGTGCGAACTAGGAGATGCGCCCATTGAAGAACAACACCATATCGCCGGCGACGAGCAGCAGCGCGACCAAAATCAGCCACGGCCGCGGTCCTTCCGCCGACTGTTGTTGATGAACCGTTTTCCACTCCGGCAACGCGCCGGGTTTGGCCTGGGTCAGATTGGACTCTTCCTCGTCCAGCAGATTCGCCGCAAACACGCGGGCCACGCCGGCGTCGGCGTAGGCGTAGAATCCGGGCACCGTCGGCCGGAACAACGCGAGTCCGCCGCGCACCGGCACGTTAATTTGCTTCTGCAGCGGGTCGACCAGCGTCACCGCCGGTTTGTTGCCCGCCAAATGCAACTCGACCAACTCGCCGAGACGGTAGTTGGTCACCGGGTCTTCCATCACTTCGTGGGAGAAGACCTGCACGATGTTGTGCAACAAGATCGGGAAGGCGCTGTAGAGCGGCAAATCGGTCTTGGTCAGCTCGAAGCCGATGCCGAGCAGGAAGCGGCCTTCCGCCGGGTGCAGCAGCATCAGCGCATTTTCGTAATGACCGAGCAGCACGACGTCGGCCGGACCGGGCACCAGCACGCGCGAGGTTTCAATGGCCAACGTGTCGAGCTTCACGTGCCGCAACAACGGATGGCCGTCGGCCCAGCCGTTGGTCTCGGGCTTGGCCTTTTCGTCTTTCAACACCTGGAACGGGCCGCCCGGCGCGGGGTGGAAGTACACCGCATTGCACAGCGGTAGGGTCGGCGGGGTGTAGTTGTCGAAAATGGCCACCTTCGCCGTCGCCGTCAGCCCCTGTTGGTATTCGCCGGGTTGGACGGCCTGCAACTCGACCTCGGGGTTGAGCGCCAGCGCGTTGTAGAGGAACGGATTATTCTTGGTGACCAGCACCACGCGCGTCCGTTCGCTCGGCGGCACGAAGGAAAAGGCCACATCGTCACTGGCCAGCGCGTCGGTGCCGCCGCCGGCAAAACGCGGGTGCTCGAGCACGGCGGTCACCTTGCCGGCCGTGTTGAACGGCAAACCGATCACCTTGCTGAACACGCCGCCCGGCGGCAGGGCGACGGCCTCGGCGCCAAGCCGTTGCTGCGGCGTGAAGAGGACCAGTTCGGCGCTCGCACTGGTGCCGGAGAAATTCCGCACGCGAACCAGTGCCTCGTGCAGGTTGGTCATGTTCAGGGTGCGCCGCACGTCGAACGAGGTCAGCGCCAGATTGGCCGCCGGCCGGCCGATGCCGATCACGCGGAAGGTGACGCCCGCCGCGGACGGCGCTTTGATCTCATCGGGCCGGTCGGTGAAGACGTAGATGTGCTTTTCGTCGGTCGGCGCTAGGTCGGCGTAGTCGAATGCGCTGAGCAGATAGGAGATCGCTTCGGCGATCTTTGGCCGCGCGCCGTTGGCTTGCAGCTTGGGCAACGCCCTCGTCAGTTCGGTCTTGTTGGTGGTGAACGGCGTCAGCGTCAGCACGTCGACTGACGCCGAAACGATCATCGCGTGGTCGGCGGCGCCGAGTTGCGACACCAGCCGCCAGCCTTCGCGTTCGGCCAGGCGCAGCCGCGAGGCCTCGCCATCGCGCGCCGCCATGCTTTCCGACGTGTCGAAAATCAACCCGACCCAGCGCCGGTGCAGCGTTTCGGGCTTGGGTTGCAGATCGACCAGCGCCAGGCAGATGCAAAACAGGATGGCCAGTTGCAGCAGGTAGCTGATCAGTTCCCGCCACAGCGACCGGTTGGAGCGCATCACCTTTTCCCAGATCAGCGTTGAGCTGACCGCGCGCCCGCGCCGGGCGAAACGCACCAGGAAGATGAGCGTCGTCACCGCGACGGCGGCGCCGTACAGCTTGGCGAATGAGGCCCAGGCGATGCCCTGTGGAATCATTTCACGAACTGCCCCTGCCGGAACAAACCCAGCACCAGATCTTCAAATGGGATTTTGGTCTGGGCGTACAAGTAGTGACAATGCAACGAGTGGCAGACGTTCTTCAGCCGCTCGAGATACGCGTCGTATTCGTGCGCGTACTTGCGCAGCGAACGCGGATTGATGCTGATCTGCCGCCGCTGGCCGGATTCGGAGTCGGTCAACATGACCGTACCGCGCCATTTCGGCTGCGCTTCGTACTCGTGGTGCAGGCACACCGCCGACAGGTCATAGCCGGCGGAATAGGCCATCTTCAGCGCGCGCTCGTAGCCCGCCTCGTCCCAGAAGTCGGAAACGACCACCACCAAACCCTTGGGGCGTTTCTGCGCGATGAACGCCGCCACGGCGCGATTCAGGTCGGTCTGCGGTGCCACCTCGAGGTTCTCGAGGAAGTCGAAGATCTTCAGGATCTGTTGCTTGCCGCGGGTCAAACCAAGCTCGGGCAACAGGTCGCGGCCGAAGGGCAGAATGGCGATCGAATCGAGGTTGGACAGCGCAACGTACGCCAACGCCGCCACCACCTTGCGGCCGTAATCGAGCTTGCTCGGCGAGCCGTAGTTCATCGAGCGGCTAGCGTCGAGCAGGAAATAGACGTTGAGGTTTTCCTCTTCATGGAACAGCTTGGTCACCAGTTGGCCGAGCCGCGCGTAGAGGTTCCAGTCGAGGTAGCGCAAATCGTCGCCGGGCACGTAGGTGCGGTAGTCGGCGAATTCCATGCCCCAGCCGAGCTTCTTCGAACGCGATTGCGCCTGCGTCTTGCCGGCGAAGATCTTCTTCGACAACAGATACAGGTATTCCAGCTTTTTCAGGAATTCGTCGTCGAAGAGCTTCGCCATATTCAACTTCCCTGACGGTCTTTTCTGCCGTCCGGTGTTTTGCTGCTACGTCAGTGAGTGCCCTGCACCTGTTCCGGGCTGATCGACTGCAGATACCGTTGCACGTAGGCACGGATCGACAGCGGAATCGTCGGGTCGTTCAGCGTCTGCTGTGCGTCTTCGAGGAAAGGCTGGAACAACCGGTTGTAGTTCTGAATCGGATCTTCCTCAGTGTCGTCGAACGTTTCATCCGGACCGCGGCCTTCGTCGACCTGGCCTTGCAACGACTCGCGCCGGCCCTGGCCGTCTTGCTCCAGATGCTTGACCTTGATCGATCCGCGGTACGTGCCGCCACCTCGCCCCGCTCCCGCCGGCCCGTCGTTGGTCTGCGGCGGCGGCGCCATCACCTGGCCCATTTGCGGCGAAAGCTGCATCTGCTGCGCTATTTCCGGCGGCACGGCCACCAAGCGCATCTCGCTGTTGGGCGGCACCTGTTGGCCCTGATCGGCCACCAGCGGACGGCGGTTGTTGTTCTCGCCTTCGTCGAGCTTGCGCTGTTCGTT
The DNA here is from genome assembly GCA_964511015.1 of uncultured bacterium. Classification (GTDB taxonomy): domain Bacteria; phylum Lernaellota; class Lernaellaia; order Lernaellales; family Lernaellaceae; genus FEN-1099. Next base: position 3,985 of record CAZEDX010000156.1, read on the forward strand.
GACTTCGGTCTTGCGTTCGGCGATGCGGCCCAGGTGTTGCGCGTACTGCGACATGAACTCGTTGAACGATTCCTGCTGGGCGCCCTGCGCGCGGTTGCGGAACGCACCCATCTGGTCGGTGTTCGCGTTGAGCTGCGAAGCGAACGACGCGCCGGCCATGATGGCCTGCGCCGACGAAATGCCCGAATCCGCCTCGCGCCGCAGTTGGTTGACGTATTCCTGCACCGCCTCGATGTGCGGGTCCTCATCGAGCACCTGCTGATCGAGTTGGTTGAAGGCGGTGCGCATGTTCTCGTCGAGTTCGGCGTCGATACCGCCGAGCGCGGCGAGGTCGGAAACGTGCACGCGGTTGTCGAAGCGCACGGCGGGCAATTCACCGAGCGCCAGGCCCTGCCGTTCCTGCGCTTCGCTCGGACCCGGCACGGGGATCTCTGCCTCGGGCAGAAGCTCGTCCTCCACCGCTTGCGCCGCGGCTTGGGCGCGCTCGCGCAGCTCGGCCAGACGATCGCGCCAGGTGCCGATCAATCCGCGCAACC
>CAZEDX010000157.1:0-4447 GCA_964511015.1 uncultured bacterium
TTCGAGGCTTGCTTCATAGTTTCAGGATGAACAGGATCAACCGGATCGACAGGATGGGAGGTATGAAAAATTGGTTATCATCATACCTAACGGAGACGTGGGTCCACCCCTACGAAAGATAACGGAACCCCGAACCCGAGCCCCTACTTCCCTTCCTTCTTCTCTTTCTCGGCCTGTTCGCGGAGCTTCTTCTCGACCTCCGCCGGCACCTGGGCGTAGCGCTCGAGTTCCATCGAGTAGTTCGCGCGGCCGCTCGAGATCGAACGCAGCGTGGTCGCGTAGCCGAACATTTCGGCGAGCGGCACGACGCCGGCCAGCTTCTGCGAGCCCTTGCGGTAGCGGCGCATGTTGTTGATGCGGCCGCGGCGCCGGGCAAGGTCGCCGGTCACGTCGCCGATGTAATCGTCGGGCGTGGCGACTTCGATTTTCATCACCGGCTCCAGCAGCACCGGGCCGGCCTGGAAGAAGGCCTCTTTGAAGCCCATCATGCCCGCCGAGCGGAAGGCGAAATCCGACGAATCGACGTCGTGCGCGGTGCCGTCTTCCAGCACGATGCGCACGTCGACCACCGGCCAGCCCAGGCCTTTTTCCATCGCCTCTTTCATGCCGCGTTCGATGGCTGGGATGAACTCCTGCGGGATGGCGCCGCCTTTGGTGTGGTCTTCGAACACGTAGCCGCCGCCTGGGTTGGGCTCGGCGCGGAAGACGATGTGCGCGAACTGGCCGCGGCCGCCGGTCTGCTTGACGTGCCGGTAGTCGACGCGGGCTTCGCGGGTGATGGTCTGGCGATAGGCGACCTTCGGTTCGCCGACCTGCGCCACGACGTTGAACTCGGTCTTGAGCCGGTCGACGATGATCTGCAGGTGCAACTCGCCCATGCCGGAGATGACCGTCTCGCGTGTTTCTTCGTCGAATTTGACCTGGAACGACGGGTCTTCCAGCGAGAGCTTGCGCAGCGAGGCGCCGAGTTTTTCCTGCTCTTTGGTGCCGTCGGCGGTGACCGCGATCGAGATGACCGAATCGGGCACGGCGATGGCTTCGTAGATCAGCGGCGCGGCCGGGTCGCAGAGCGTATCGCCAGTCAGCGTGTGCTTCATGCCGACCAGGGCCACGATGTCGCCCGCGCTTGCCTCTTCGATTTCGTCGCGCTCCCGCGCGTGAATGCGCAAGATGCGGCCGACGCGTTCGTCGCGATTGCGGCGGGGGTTGGCCACGCGGTCGCCCGAGCGGACGACGCCCGAATAAATGCGAATGAACGTCTGCTGGCCGACGTATGGATCGTGAATGATCTTGAACGCCAGCGCCGAAAACGGGTCGTGGGTGGACGGCGAGCGGCGGTGGGTCTTGCCCTCTTCCGTGGTGTCGTTGCCGACCACCGCGCCTTTGTCCAGCGGCGAGGGCAGCAGACGCACGACCGCGTCGAGCATCGGCGTGATGCCCTTGTTCTTGTAGGCGGCGCCGCAGAACACCGGGGTCATGGCGTCGGCCAGCACGCACTTGCGGGCCACGCGCCAGATCATTTCGGCGTCGATCGGCTGGTCGTTGAGGTAGCGCTCGGCCAGCTCGTCGTCGTAGTCGGCCAGCGCCTCGAGCATCTTTACCCGCGCGGCCTGCGCGGCCTCGCGCAGGTTGGCGGGAATCTCGGCGATTTCCTTGTGTTCTTCGGCGTAGAGCACGGCCTTCATTTCGACCAGGTCGATTAGGCCTTCGAAGTCGGCGCCGGAGCCGATCGGCCACTGGAACGGCACGGCCTTGGCGTCGAGCATTTCGTCCATCGACTGCACGCAGTGGGGGAAGTCGGCTCCGTCGCGGTCCATCTTGTTGACGAACGCGATGCGCGGCACGCGGTGGCGCTCAGCCTGGTTCCAGACCGTCTCCGACTGCGGCTCGACCCCCGAAACGGCGCAAAAGACGACCACCAGGCCGTCCAGCACGCGCAGCGAGCGTTCGACCTCCAGCGTGAAGTCGACGTGCCCCGGGGTGTCGATGAGGTTGATGGTGTGGCCCATCCACTTGCAGGTGATGGCCGCTGACGCAATGGTAATGCCCCGCTCCTGTTCCTGCTTCATGAAGTCCATCGTGGCCTTGCCGTCATGGACTTCGCCCATGCGCTTGGTCACGCCGGTGTAGAACAAGACGCGTTCGGTGACCGTCGTCTTGCCGGCGTCAATATGCGCCACGATGCCGATGTTTCTAACCTTCGAAAGGGGCATGTTTCCTCCATAGCCCGGCAAAAGGAAGCGGGGTTTATACTCCCCCGCCAGACGCGGCGCAAGCCCCAATTTTTCGGGTCTGTTCGAAGGCTACAAACCCCGCCTTGCCCCCCGTCCGGCGAGAAGGGCGCACCGTCATTAATCAAACGGCTAATTGCCTTCGCGCGCACATTTGACAACGGCTTTTTCCCGCCGTTAGCCCCCCGCACGGAAGGGGGGCGGGCAAATGGAATGATGTCCCGAACGTCGGGAGCATACAAATACGTTTTAAACGCCCCGATGTTTTTGCTCTGAATCAGCCGGCCAAGGAGCGGCTCCGAGTCTACGGCCAACAACCTACCGTTTTCGTTCCACGAACTTTGCCTCGGGTCATTCTCCTTGTCGCTCGGTGACGTTTTTGCCCTTGGCCGTATTTCACTATTTGCCAAACGGGAGAAATACGTTACAAACTGACACGAAGTTGTAAGGTTACCGACAAACAGGACCTTTAGAGGGAGGATAGAGAATGAAAATGTTGAAGTATTATCTGGTCTTTTTGTGGCTGGCCTTGCTCGTCCTGGGCGCCGCCTGTTCTTCGGGCGACGACGATGACGACAGCGGCACGGACGACGACGTGTCCGACGATGACGCGGGCGATGACGACACGGGTGACGACGATGTGATCGACGACGATACGACGATCGACGACGACACCGGCGACGACGACGCCGACGACGACGCCGACGACGATGCCGACGACGATGCCGACGACGATGCCGATGATGACACGGTGATCGAATGGACCGACGTGGGCTATTTCTATCACAGCGACAACACCGTGGCCCTGGGTTACCAGAACTTCCTGGAAGGCCTGGGCTACACTGTCGATCTGCACGAAATTGCCGAGTTGGATACCAAGGCCGAAGTAGGCTACTACCGCGTGTTCATGATCGACAACAACGCCGGCGCCGATGACTGGACGACGGCGCGCCGCCAGAAGATCTACGACAGCGAGCGGCCGATCATCGCTCTGGGCAACGGCGTGGCGGTGATGGACGAAGCCGACACCTACATTAACTCCAGCGAATGCTGGACGGTGACCGACGATAGTTTCCAGGTCACTGAAGACTACCTGGGCCATCCCCTGTGGCACACCCCGAATGATCTGGGATTTGACGCGTCCCAGACGGTGCAGGTCTATTCCGGCGGCGCCGCCGACGTAGTTGAGCTGTGGCAGAACGGCGCCAACATCCCCGGCGTGGAATTCCTCGGCTACTTCACCACGAAGGCGCCGGAACCGCACTATTCAGTCGTCGCGGAAAACATGTTCTACGGTTTGTGGGGCTTCGGCGCGGTCGCGCCCAGCGGCTTTACCGCCACGGCGCAGGATCTGTTCGCAAACTTCGTGGCCTACATCATGGCGGGTGCGGACGCGCGCGCGTTCGTCGACTTCAACGACTACCCGCTTGGCTCCCTGGGCTCGCCCTGGGAAATCAACGCGGGCGGCGCCAGCACGGCGACGGTCGTCACGCCGCTCGATGAGCGCGCCAGCTACTACCTGCAGGTTGATGGCGGCAACACCGGCGATGTCGACTACCTGATTGCCTCGCTACCGTTTGCCGGTATCAATGGTTTGGTGCGCGCGGATGTGGATATTTACGCCTCTCCGGACGCGAATTGGGGCTTCGGCCTGCTCAAGGGCATGGACCGCGTCGCCTACGTCTTTGAGGCCGACATCGGCGCGCTGACCGCATGGGACTACGAAGCGGGCGATTTCATCGACTGCAACTACGCGCTCAACGACTATGAATGGTTCACCGTCTCGTTGATCGTCAACGTCGCGTTCGTCGGGCCGAAGTTCACGATTCTGGTCAACGGCGATAGCACCGATTGCACCGACATCAAAGCGGCCGGTGCGTTCCAGACCAGCTCCGTGTTTGTTGCCGATTGGAGCGACGCCGACAACGGCGGCATCGTCGACTACGACAATCTCCGCGTGTATCCGTATTACGAATAGCACCCACCGCCTGAGGGCCAACGAAAACGGGGCCGGTCGTCAGACCGGCCCCGTTTTTTGGCTCCTCCGGCATTTCCGGGAAGTGTGCAGGGTGCGCGTTGCCGGACCTCAGCAAACTTCCATTTCAGCAGGGAGGACGGGGTCCACCGCTTCGAGCCCTACCTCAGCCTCAAAAAGCGCGTCTATAGCACCTATTAGTCATATCTTGGCTCCACAGAGTTGTCGACACACCTCCGGG
>CAZEDX010000158.1:0-4437 GCA_964511015.1 uncultured bacterium
ATCTGCAATTGCGGCTGAAGCGCACGTTCGACCCCCTGAACCTGCTCAACCCGGGCAAGATGTTTCCATGACGAGCCGGCTTTTCCGAGCGCAGTATAGCAACGTGAAGCGCCGTATCGTTTTGGTGATCCCATGACCCACTGGTCGGCCGAACTCCGCCGTTGCGTGCGCTGCGGCGCATGCCGGCAAGTGTGTCCGGTGTTCGACCTGACCCACCTCGAAACCGACGTCGCGCGCGGCCTGCTGGCCCGGCTCGAACGCGCCGCCGCCGGCGAGCGGTTCACCGCCGCCGACCGCGAAGCCCTCTCGCGCTGCCTGCAATGTGGACGCTGCCGCGCGGTCTGCCCGGCGGAGTTGGACCTGCCGTCGATCATTCGCCGCGCCAAAGCGGAATCCGGCGCCGCCGGGGCCGCCGAAGCAATGATGGTCGATCTGCTGGCCGACGCCCAACGCCTGCGCCGCCTGACCTCCCGCGCGCGTTCGTTCGCGGAGTGGCTCGCGCGCCGGACGCCCGACGGCAGCGGTCTGCGCCTGCGCTTCGTCGTGCCGTACCTCGAAGCCGGACGCTATCTGCCCCGCGTACCGGCCACGCCCTACCTGGACCGTGTCGCGCCGCGGCCGGCCGCCGGCGGCGAACGCGTGGCGCTGTTCCTCGGCTGCGGCGCCGGCCGGCTATTCGACGGCGTCGGCGAGGCGGTCGACCGGATTCTGGCCACCCAACAGCTTGTCGCCGCCGTGCCCGAACAACCGTGCTGCGGCCTGCCCGCCTGGGGTCTCGGGGCTGAACGCGCCGCCAAGACGGCGGCGGCGCAATGGCTCGACGCCTTCCCGCCGGCGCAATACGACGCGGTACTCGTGGTCTGCGCCAGTTGCGCGGCACATCTGCAAACCGGCCTGCCGGCGGTGCTGGCCGGCACGCCCCGCGCCCCCGAAGCCGAAGCCGCCGCGGCGCGGGCGCACGACCTGTTCGCCTGGCTGCGCGCCCGCGGCTGGCGAACCGATCTGCGCGGGCGGCGCTTGGCCGTTCATCTGCCCTGCCATGCCCGCCACGGCGTGCGCGAAGGCGACAGCGTGCTGGCTCTGTTGCGCGAATGCAGCGCCGAGGTGATCGCGCTCGACCCGGAGTTGGACGGCGCGTGTTGCGGCATGGGCGGCAGCTTCGGCGTGCGCCATGCTGGTCTCTCGCGCGGTATCGGCGAGCCCAAGGCGCGCGCGATGCTGGCGGCACATCCCGACACCATCGTCACGACCTGCACCGGCTGTTTGCTGCAGTTGCGCGATCTGATCGACCGGATCGGCGGCCGGATTCCGGTCGTCCATGCGGCGCAGGTTTTCGGTTGACACAGTGCGCCATTAAAGGAGAAACTTGGAGCCCTGCCCGCTGTCGGAGGTGACACATGCGCGGTTTGTACTTCGAGGAATTCGAGATCGGCACTCGCTACATCACTCGGGGCCGCACCGTAACCGAAGCCGACGTGGTGAACTTCGCCGGCATTTCGGGTGACTACAACCCGTTGCACGTCGATGAGCAGTACGCCAAAACCACGATCTTCGGCCGCCGCATCGCGCACGGCGCGCTGGGCATCGCGCTGATGACCGGCATGAACCAGTCGCTCGGCATCACCGTCGGCACCATGCACGCCTTCATGGGGCTGGAGAACTGGGATTTCCTGAAGCCGATCTTTATCGGCGACACCCTGCACCTCGAACTCGAGGTCGAGTCGCTGCGCGAAACCAAGAAGCTCGACCGCGGCATCGTCAACTTCCGCTGCGAACTGATCAACCAGCACGGCGAAATCGTGCAACGCGGCGTGCGCAAGGTGATGATGAAGCGGCGCCCGCTCGACGCCCACGTACAGGACGACTGAGAGCGGCGAGCGGGTTGATCAATGATCGTGTAGCCTCGACGCCCTCACCGGCGAGTCCACCTGACCATCGCGAATGCCCGTTGTGCCCAGCGTCACTTGCCTCGTTGCGCGCTACCACTCGTCGGCCGGGCAATCCTCCGGGCAGTTGCACGGGTTCTCACCCACCGTGCAATCGCCGTCGCCGCAGTCGAGGACGCAGATCACGGTACTTTCGCTGTACGCGCCGATGCATTCGGCCCAGTTTCTATTCCACGAGTCGATATCAACTTCTTCCAGCCCCGCGCAGCAACCGAGAACGCCGGAAGGAGGCAACTCGGAGTAGTTCGACCGCCAGCAGAAGTCACCTTCCTGGCAGCAGGTTTCGGTAAAGCCTTCTGGCGGTGCGCAATCTATCGGGCTGGTGCAGAAATTCTCGTGTTCGTCACAATCTCGATCGCCGTTCTGTTCGGTGCAAACAAATTGCAGCGGTTCGAGCCGAATGCATTCATCCGCGGACATCTCCTCGACGATCGTCATTTGATGTCCGTCACCGCAACAAGTTTCGGTTTCTAGCGCGCGCCATGGGTCGATCTCTCCTTCCGGCGCGACAAACGGCACACCCAATTCGTGACAACTCTCCGCATCATCGTCGTCGGTGTTGTCGTCGTCATTCCCGTCGTCGGCGTTGTCGCATCCCATCATCACGGAACCCACACAAAAAATTATACCTGCCATTACCAGCAATTGTCGCAGTTTCATCTCCAAGTCCCCTTTTTCCGAGCCCATACCATGCCCGGCGATTCAGTTGATTGCGGAGATACTTTCCCGCATCAAGAACGACTCGACGCCCTTCACGTACGAAAAGACATATCGCAGTTCCATTGTCGTTTGTTCGGCGCGGTACTCAGCCTCCTCGTAGCCGTACTCTGCATCTGCCCAATCGGTTTCGGCCAACGGCGCGTCACCAAATAATGCGGCAACACCGGCGTCCCAAAGACTAGTTTCGTCAACGATGTACTCGTACGCAATCGGGTCCGGATCGATCTCGCGCCATTCCAGCGTGATCTTATGTAGCTCGCCTTCCGCGTTGAACACTACTTTTGCGCTAGAATCGTACACGCGAAAACCATCGATTTCACGGAGAACATAGACCAGAAAACCGACCGTCGTTTCCGGCCCAAGGGCTATTCCTGATCCGTCTTCCGTTTGCGACGAGATTCGGTTGACGTCGACAGAACGAATCTGGTCAAAAGGCAGGCCGAGTTGCTCCAATAAAGTCAAGGCGGCCTCTTCTATCTTCTCAATACTGACCGGTTCTTCGGCCCGCTCGTATTCGCGCCATGTTGTCAACTTGCTGATATAGTTGAAATAGCTCGAATTTTTTTGTCGCCGAATTTCGTAATCGTCGGTGGCATAGCTGGAAAATCCGAAGTCGTCTTCATTAAACTCGGCCTTGGCAAGATCAAGTCCCAGAGCTACGGCGTCGGTTTCGAGTGCCATTGCCGGGTCGTCCATTTGCACGACCTTGAAAGTCGCCGCCTTGGCAGGCGTTCCGGCTATGGCGAATCCACCGCATCCGAAGACCACCAACAGGAGAATAACCGCAGTTACCGAGTTTTTCCACTGCATCGTTTCAGTCCTCCATATTCCTGATATAGTTAAAATTGTTCACATTTCATTAGCGCCATTAGGAAGACACCCACCTATGTAAATCCGTCTGAAGACTGTAGGGTCTTCGATACTCGAATACTGCCATCGCGTGTCGTATTGCTCATTGGTAAGAATAGCCATGGCGGCGGCTTCACTATTTCGTCCTGTGTAGGCGACCGGACAGTTGTCCCACGTGCCAAGATAACCGTTGCTGTCATAAAGCTCATTAACCCATTCAAGTGCAACGGCGCTACTGAATCCGTCTCTGGCGAGGTTGTAATAGTGGCCCTTGATATGGCTGCCTCCGTAAGATGTCCCATGGAAACCCATGATCTGATGGATCCCACCAAAGACTGGACGCCAAGTGTGAGCGTGAGTCGAATCGTCCACAGTCATACTGTCACAGGCTTGCACGTGAAGTATTTCTAGAGTATCTCCTGTGTCATCTCCCAGCCGCATGGAATCCGACGGCCAGACTTTGCAGCTATTGAGGTATTTTTCATTATGCGAGAAATGCCACACTGAGTCGTCTCCGCTGCCATCAATGCCGCCGTGGCCGGAAATCAGCACGATGTCACGGAGTTCCGTGTGCTCGTCGTCCACACCCCACCATTTGAGGTGATAATCCGCTATCCAGGTCCGATCGAAATTCCATTCATCTGCATCGTGCCTTGTATATCCGTGGGATTCTATTTCGTCGGCCCAATCGTCAGTCAAGTACTCACCGCTGGCGTCATGGGATTGGCAACAATCTCCGCAAAGACTACCTGTGTAGGTTGTTTCGTTGTAGCGCGCGAACGAACCCGCGCTAACGAAACTGACGGAACATATAAGCACCAACGAGAACGCCGACACGATAATCAGACATCGAATCAGGCTGATCTTCATCGTTTCCCTCCTGGTAGTTGTTGAGCCAAATTCCACTGGCTATAAAAATATT
>CAZEDX010000159.1:0-3916 GCA_964511015.1 uncultured bacterium
AGGGCTTTGGCGCCAGGCTGACCGTGCTGCCGGCCAAGGGCTGGCGGCGACGGCAGTGGCACGACGGCGCCGGGTTGCCGTGGGTGAACCCGAGCCCGAACATGCCGACCCTCGACACCGCAATCGTTTACCCCGGCGGCTGCCTGATCGAAGGCACCAATCTGTCGGAAGGGCGCGGGACGACGCGGCCGTTCGAACTGGTCGGCGCACCGTTTCTCGACGGCCTGGAGTTCGCCGTGCGGCTGAACGAACGCGCGTTACCGGGTGTACGATTCCGTCCGGTCACGTTCATACCGACCTTCCATAAGTTCGCCGGCCAGGCGTGCGGCGGGGTGTTCGTGCACGTGACCGATCGCCGCTCGTTCCGGCCGTTCCGCACGTATCTCGAACTCGTGGCGCAGGCGCGCGCGCTCGCGCCAGAGTTCCGTTGGCGTACCGAACCTTATGAATACGAGACTGACCGGCTGGCTTTTGACCTGTTATGTGGCACCGACCGGGTGCGGTTGGCGATCGAGGCCGGCCAGCCGTTGGGTGATCTGGAGCGTTCGTGGCAGCCGGACCTCCGCCGCTTCGCCGCCGACCGTCGGCGCCATCTGCTGCCGGACTACGCCGTTTGACAGCGCGCGGCGCGCGGCGGAATACTCAGCCGAATGTTTGACCAGGGGAAAGAACAAATGAGAAGCCTTCGCCTGTTGCTGATGCTTGCGCTGGCCGCACTATTGGTGGCCGGTTCGGGTTGCATGGTCCGGTCCAAGACCCTCGATGCGATGTTGCGCGCCGCCGACGCCTTCAAACGCAAAGACTACGCGGCGTTTGAGAAGTACGTTGATGTCGAAAGCCTAATCGGCCAATGCGTCGACATCACCGTGGGCGAGATCAGCGAGCGCAGCGGCATCTTCGGCTCGTTGGTTGATGGCGCCGGCCGCTTTGCCAAGCCGAAAGTGGTGTCCATGACCCGCAATCAGTTCAAGCGCCTGTTCGAGACGGGCTATGCGCAGAGCCAGGTGTCCGGTCTCGACGCCCTGCCTTCGAGCGAGTTGTTGTTCAAGTTGGTCAGCTTCATGGGAATTCCGGAAGAGGACGACGCTTACGAAATCGAGGACGTGAACAAGATCGACGAAGGCGAGGTGCTCAAAATGAAGATCAACCTCGGCAATGCCGGTAGTCCCAACTGGCTGCCGTTGCACTTGCAGTCGAAGAAGGCCGGCGATCATGTGCGCATTACGCAGATCATGAACCTTAAGGACATCTTCCGCCGCGTGCTGAAGGAGAAGATCCGCTGGTTGTGAGAGGGCGCCCATGAAGCCCTGCGCCTTCGTACTCGCCTTGGTGCTGGCGGCGTGGGGTCTGGTACGCGCCTGGCGGACCTCCGAGATCGCGTTAGGCATGGATTTCTACCAGTTCTGGGGCGTCGGTCAGGCGCTGCGCACGATGCCCGTGCACAACATCTACGGCGATGTCGACCGGCGAGGGGTGGCCGTCGAACTGGCGCGCCGTGCGGGAACCGATCCGATGGGTCCACGCTATCGCGCAGTAGCGCGTTTCCGGCCGGTCTTCGAAACCTATTCGACTCCCTTTCTCTATGCTGCGCTCAGCCTGTTCCGTTCGCCACACTACGAACTAGCGTTCCGCCACTACCAGGCATTCGGCCTATTGTGTTCCGTCTTTGCCGTACTGGTCTTTGCTCGTTTACTGCGCTTTTCCTGGACGACCAGCTTGTTCGCCGTGGCGGTGGCGGTCGGCTTCTTTGAACCGCTGATGTCCGACGTGCGCATGGCCAACGTCAATCAGATCCAACTTGCCGGATTGGCAGTCTTCACTCTGCTGGTCGTTCGTTCTACCAGAACCTGGCATGATGTATTGGCCGGCGCGGCGGTCGTTTTGCTGGTGCTATTCAAACCTAACACCTTGTTTGTCGCCGCGTTGTGGGCGTGGTGGTGGCTTGTGGCCGGGCGGACACGGCGGTTGGCCTTTGCCGCCGGCGGTGCCGTGCTGGGGACCGCGTTGGCGTTTGGGGCGTCGGCCTGGCTGTTCGGTTCGCTGGGGTGTTGGTCGGATTGGGTCGTGGCGCTGTTGGCCATGCCGGAGGACATCATTCCGCTCGACAGCGGCAACTTCGCCTTGGTGTTGTTGTTGCGCCAAGCCACCGGGTTGGATGCGAGCGGTTGGCTGACCGCAGCGTTTTTGCTGCCCGCGGTGGTGGCGATTTGGCGGCAGCGCCGGGCGGTGGGACAGGAAGCCTTGTTCGCTTTGTACGTCGTCGGCCTGGGCAGTCTCGTCTACCTGTTGGGCGCGAAATTGGTGTGGCTACACTATTTCACGGCGACGATTCCGTTGTTGCTGGTCGGCCTGCGACCGCGCGAGCGCGGCGTGAAGCGCACATTGGCCGATTCGTTTTTGCCGTTGGCCGCGCCGGTGATGATATGCGTGACCCCGCTGTTCAGTATCACGGAGCCGGTGGTCGCCGGTTGGTTTGTGTGCGGCGGCGCGCTGTTGCTGTACGGCATGGCGGTAACGGCTATGGCGTTTGGACAATCCATTTCGCCGGCGGGGGGGCACGCATTGAGCTATGGCCGATCTTATGGCAAATAGGACACGGTATTCCCCTGCGAACCCTGGAAAGGAACACAACATGTCCATCATGCACTGGGAAAAAGAGGGTCACGTTGCCCGCATCGTCATGACTGACGGTGAGAATCGGCACAAGCCGGCCTACATCGAGGAGATCCTGCGTATTTTCGATGAAATCGAAGCCGACAAAGAAATGAACGCGGTGATCATCACTTCCTACGATCCGAAGTACTTCTCGCTGGGCATCGACCTGAACTGGGTCATGACGCTGATCAACGAGAAACGCACTGACGACATGAAGGGGTTCCTCTACGGCTTGAACAAGATGTTCAAACGCATGTTATTGTTCCCGATGCCGGTCATCATGGCCATCAACGGCCACGCCTTCGGCGACGGTGCAATCATGTGCTGCGCCGGCGATTTCCGCCTCATGCGTGCGGACAAGGGTTTCTTTTGCTTCCCCGAAGTCGATATCAACATTCCGTTCCTCCCCGGCATGCTCGCGTTGGTGAAAAACGCCTTCCCACACGATAAGTTTACCGAGATGAGCCTGACCGGCAAACGCGCCGGCGCCAAGGAACTCGAAGAAGCGCACGTGATCATCAAAGCGTGCGCCGATGACAAGGACTTGCAGGAATCCGCGCTGGCCTTCGCCAAGACGTTCAATAAGCAGCGCGGGATCTTCGGCGAAATGAAAAAGCGGATGAACGATCACATTATTCGTGTCATGGATCAGGACGATCCGCCGATCATCGAGGCCGCGAAGCTGTTGGCGTAGAGATCGCCTCCGCCGATCCCGGAGCGTCGATCCGGTCGTAACCCGAGTGACCGGAGAGGGGTGGTGCGCATGAGGGAGCGCGCCTTGGCTTTCGTGACGGCGGTGTTGGTAGCCGGGATCTTGTCGGGTTGGCGGTTGCTGCAGTCGCCGCGCACCGAGTGATCACCAATTGATCGGTGACCTTACTAACCGAGATCTTAACTTCGGTTCTGAGATGAGATCCAGGGAGCTTTCGGGGCATTCGCCCGGAACAGAATCAATCGTTGTACTTCATCGAACGCGACAAAATGAACTTCCCCCAGGACTATCAGATCCGGGCCAACCTTACTCTGTCGGAAGAACCATGGGAGGTGCGGTTGCGGTTCACTGCGCATTACCGCTGGGATGATCTAAAGTGGCAACTGACCGGCGCGGAGGTCGTCGGGGGGCGTTGATTGGATCCGCACCTTCCCGACGCCGAGTCCTCCCGCCAAGATTCGTCTCACTCCGTCGTTGCCACGATTGAATTAAAAGCAAGGGGATGCCGTGGCGGCAACCGACAGTATTCCCGACTTGCTGGGCACCCTG
>CAZEDX010000160.1:0-3890 GCA_964511015.1 uncultured bacterium
TGATGATGAACGTGCCGTTGTCGGTCATCAGCGGGATTTCGCCGAAGTAGACCTCTTGCTCTTTCACGTCGCGGATCGACTTCGCGCCGCTCTTCTCGTCCATGTCCCACACGACGAGGCGAATCACGACCTTAAACGGCGCGGCGAAGTTCAGGCCGCGTTGTTTGCACTCTTCGACGTCGTACTTCGGCTCTTCCAGCGAGTACGAGACGAATTCGAGCGAACTGAGGTTGTTGTAGTCGTGAATCGGGAAGACGCTCTTGAACACGCCCTGCAAGCCTGAATCCTCGCGTTTCTCGGGAGGCACTTCCGCCTGGAGAAAGCGGTCATACGACTTTTTCTGAATGTCGATCAGATTCGGGATGTCGATGATCTTCTTAATTTTCGCGTAGGACTTGCGGAAACGTTTGATCTCGCCAAGGGATGTGTACATCCGAGGGTCTCCTTTGCGACGGTGCGAGAGCCCTAACTACGTGGACCTTGCGGCCCGCTGCGGCCGGCTGCGGAGCCCGGCCGACAAACCCGGAAAGCCGCGACAGGGGGGCGTGCTCCGCCCCCCCGCGCGGCGTTACGATCGCCGGATCGGCAACTACTTAACCTCGACCTTCGCACCCGATTCTTCAAGTTGCTTCTTGATGTTCGCGGCGTCATCCTTGGACACGCCTTCTTTGATCGGCTTGGGCAGGTTGTCGACGAGGTCTTTCGCCTCTTTCAAGCCCAAGTCGCTGCGGATCGCGCGCACGGTCTTGATCACGTTGATCTTCTGCGCGCCGGCATCCACCAGGATGACGTCGAATTCGGTCTTTTCTTCGGCGGCTTCGCCACCACTGGCGGCCGCGGCGGCCGGCATCGCTCCCATCATGACGGGGGCGGCGGCGGTCACGCCGAATTTGGTTTCGATCATCTTGACGAGCTCAGAGAGCTCCAAGACGGTCATGCTCGCAATGGCTTCCAGAATCTGCTCTTTGGTGATCTCGGCCATGGTACTTACTCCTTATCGTTGCAAACGTGTTTTTGTTTCTTAGGCTGCCTGTTTCTCTTTCTGGTCCTTCACGGCGGTCAGCGCATTGACCAAGCCACGCGGAATCGCGGCCAAACCACTGGCCAGGTTGCGCATCGGCGCGGCGAGCACGCCCGCCAACGTACCCAACAACTCGATCCGCCCCGGCATCTTCGCCAAGTTGCGCACCTGCTCGGCATCCAACAGTTTGCCGGTCAGTATGCCACTGCGGACTTCGAGCAGCGGGAACTTCTTGGCCAACTCGGTCAACGCCTTGGTCGGCGCCACCGGGTCGTCGTAGGCGAACAATAGGGCATTCGGTCCTTCGAGTTGATCGAAGATCTGCTCGAAGCCGGTGTCCTTCAACGCCCGTTTGGTCAGCGTGTTCTTCGCGACCAAAAAGTCGTTGCCGCCGGTTTTCTCGAGCTCGCGGCGCACCTGGTTCAGCTCGTTGACCTTCAGGCCTCGATAGCCGACGAGAATCAACAACTGCGCTCGCCGGCCCATGTCCGCCAGCTTCGCCACCGTTAGGGCTTTGTCTTGGCGTTCCAAACTGCTTTCCCCCCTTTCTATTCGGGTGAGCGCGCTAGCTTGCCCAGCAACCCAGCCGCCCACTTCGGGGGATGCCTCCTACAGGCACCCGAACCACGGCCAAGAGCGTCTGGGCAGGTCAGCGTCGCTAATTAAGCCTTGCGGCGCCTGCGGTCTTCGACGCAGGTCCGGATCATTCGCCCCCGGAGGGGCCGACAACCTTCGGGGCGGCGATCCGGGATCCGCCCCGCCGGGCTAACGCTACTTCGATGCGGTCTGCAGGTCGGCCGGGTCGATCTTGATGCCCGGGCCCATCGTCGTGCTGATCACGACGTTCTTCATGTACGTGCCTTTGCTTGTGTGCGGCTTCAACCGGATGATCATCTCCGCCAGCGTCATGAAGTTCTCGCGGAGTTGTTCGGCGGTGAAGCTTTTGCGACCCACCGGCGCGTGCAAATTGCCGACCTTGTCGACGCGGAACTCGATCTTGCCCTTCTTCGCCTCGGCCACGGCCTGAGCGACGTCGAAGGTGACCGTGCCGGTCTTCGGGTTGGGCATCAGGCCGCGGGGGCCGAGCACCTTGCCGAGCTTGGACACGAATTTCATCGCGTCCGGCGTCGCGATCACGCGATCGAAATCCATCCAGCCCGCGGCGATCTTTTCCGCAAGTTCCTCGCCGCCGACTTCATCGGCGCCGGCGTCGCGCGCTTCCTTCTCTTTGTCGCCCTTGGCGAACACGATCACGCGCAGGGTTTTGCCGGTGCCGTGGGGCAACAACACGCTGCCGCGCACCATCTGGTCCGCGTGCTTCGGGTTGACACCCAGGCGCATGGCCACGTCGACGCTTTCGTCGAACTTCGCCGGCCCGGACTTCTTCACGAGCTCGATCGCCTCGGCCACGGTGTAGCGCTTGGCGCGATCGATGCTCTCGGCCGCTTGCCGATACTTCTTGCCACGTTGAGCCATCGTACTTACCTCTGGTGTGCGGTATGGTTCAGACGACGTCGATCCCCATCGACCGAGCCGTGCCCGCGACGATCTGCACCGCGGCATCTAGCGTGTCGGTGTTCAAATCCGACATCTTGGTCTTGGCGATCTCCCGCACCTGATCCCAGGTGACTTTTCCTACCTTTTCCTTGTTCGGCACGCCCGAGCCCTTGGCGATGTTGGCCGCTTTCTTCAGCAGCACCGACGCCGGCGGGCTCTTCAGCGTGAACGTAAACGAACGGTCGGCGTAAATGGTCACGACGACCGGAATGATCAAGCCTTCCGCGGCCTGCTTCTGCGTCTTGGCGTTGAACTGCTTGCAAAATTCCATGATGTTCACGCCGTGCTGGCCTAGCGCCGGACCAACCGGCGGCGACGGGGTGGCTTTCCCGGCCGGGCACTGCAACTTCACCAACGCCATTACTTTCTTTGCCATCGTATGCCTCTTTGCTCACGCCGCGGGGGCGGTTGATTACGCCTTCTCTACCTGGAAAAATTCCAACTCGACCGGGGTGGACCGGCCGAAAATCGAAACCATCACGCGCAGCTTTCCTTTGTCCGGCTTCACCTCTTCCACCACACCGGTGAAGTTGGCGAACGGACCTTCGGTAATGCGCACCATCTCACCCTTCTCGAACTCGACCTTGGGCACCGGCCGCGAAGCGACGCCCTGCATCTGCTGAGTGACACGCCGCACTTCTTCTTCCGGCACCGACGGCGGAGTCTTGGAGCCGCCGACAAATCCGGTGATCTTAGCCGTCGATTTCACGACGTGGTACGTGCGTTCATTCAGTTCCATCTTAACCAGCAGGTAGCCGGGGAAAAATTTGCGGTTGGTGGTCCGCTTCGAGCCTTTGACCATTTCCACCACGCTCTCGGAGGGGATCAGGATCTCCTCGAGGCATTCCGCCAAGCCCTGTTGCTTCATCGCCTCTTCCAGCGCGAGCTTGGCTTTCTGCTCGTAGCCGGAATAGGTGTGAACGACATACCACTTGTGCTCGCCCATAACCGTTCCCTTCGCTTCCTACGATTTCAGGAAGAGCAACAGCGCGCGGCTGATCACAAAGTCGGCCACAAAAAAGTAGACCGCGAAGATCACGCACACGGCCAGCACGACCCAGGTTGAACCGACGGTCACGTCTCGGCTCGGCCACGAAACCTTCTTCAGTTCGATCTGGACTTCCCGCAGGAACGTCTTGATCTTGTTCAGCACGTCGACTCCCTCAAGCCGGAAATGGCGACGGCGCCTTAGTCGTTCACCAAAGCGCCGGACCTGCTCCGCACCGATCAGTCCCTACTTGACCTCTTTGTGCACCGTGTGCTTACGGTCGTGGGGACAATATTTCTTCATTTCCACCTTTTCCTGCTGCTT
>CAZEDX010000161.1:0-3503 GCA_964511015.1 uncultured bacterium
CCCGAAGATCTCGCCCGGCCGCACCAGCAGATCAAGCTGATCGACAGCCACCAATTCGCCGTAGCGCTTGGTCAATCCCTTGGTAACGATCATTGGTACTCCAGCACTTGAATCGACAGCTTGCCCATCACGCGCAACAGGTCTACCTGGCGGTCGAGGCCGCCCGACACCAGACGCAAATGCGTGGCGTCGGCGGGGAACTGCCCGAAGGTGCTGTCCAAGCTGACCCATTGGCCGAGGTATACGCCATTCCAGGCATGGTAGTAGAAGGCGCCGTTGGCGTAAACGATGCCGACGCGAATCTCGGCCGGAATACCGACCGCGCGCGCCAGGGCGGCGAACAACGCCGCGTGCTCGTTGCAGTCGCCGCGCCGGATTTGCAGCACTTCCCGCGCGCTGGTCATGGAAATCAGCGGCTTCTTTTCGAGGTTCTCGTAGACCCAGCGGTGAATCGCCCAGGCGGCGGAAAGCGCGTCGGTGGCGTTGGGCACGATCTGCTTCGCGCGCTGCTGGATCATCGGGTCGTCCACCTCCAGCAGCGGCGTGGACTGCAACAGCTTCAGCAGGGCCTGATCCGGCCCGGAGTACGGGATGCGGAACTCGCCGCGTTGCGGCGGCGCCGGCACGCGCACGGTGAGCACGCCGTCGGCGAAGGACTGCCGCTCGTCGGCCAATTCCAGGTCGCCAAGTTCCACGCCCAACAGCCGGACTTTGAGGTATTTCAGTTCGCGTGGGTTCTCGATCGGTCTGTCGGTCTTCACGCGCGCCAATTCGGGCAGGTCGACCGGCAGCTTGCGCCAGCCCTGGGTGAGCGCCATCTCGTAAGGTTCCAGCGCCATGACGATGCCGGCGAGCTTCTGTTCGATCGTGCGCCCGCGTTCGTCGACGATCTCCTCGGCGATGGCGCCGGCCAGTTCGGTCTGCACACGAAAGGCGACGATCTTCTCGCCGTCGGCGGTCTGGTGTTCGATGCGCTTGGTCACCTTCACGCGGGCCTTGTCGTAGCGGAACGTGGCCGGGTCGAAGAACGGCAACTCGGCGGTCGCCCCTTCGCGCAGCCCGCCCTGCGAGGCCAGCAGTTCGACCAGCGTGTCGGGCATCAGCGGCGGTTCGGGCACGGCAATGGTCTGCCGGCGGGTGTCGCCGGCGGTTTGGATTTCCAGTTCCAGGTTGTTGCCGCGCATCGTGCCGACGACCTTGAACTTGAGGGCGTCGGAGCGCAGCGAAAAGTCGATGTACTTCAGCCGGTGGTCGAAGCCGGTCAGCGCCTTGCTTTCGGTGCGCAACGTCTGCTCGACGCCTTGAATCGCCATCTTCATGTAGGTGGACGCATGGGTGACGAAACCGGTCGAGTTTTCCTCGCGCTGGACCGCCGCGTAGCCGATCTTGTCGCGCCGGCCGCCCGGATGCTCGACGTACAGGCCATACCAATCCTGGCCGGTATTGCTCGCCGCCGCGGCCAGATCGAGCGCGCCGGGCGCGCCCGCCTGCTTCACCTCACGCCAGGCAAACATGGCCGCCAGGCCAAGCCAAAGCACCAGAATCACCCAACGAACGGGTTTGGACATTCCGCCTCCGCTGTCAATCCAAAGAGTAACCGCTGGCGCCTTCACGCGCAACGGCGAATCATTCGCTCGGTCGGCACTGACACCAAGGACCAGGCAAAAAACGGGGCGGGTTGTTCCCCCGCCCCGTTGGTTCGCGCTCTTCGCAACGGCTCAGTACGTGAACGCCTCCATCGACGGGTCGCCGAAGAGATTGTACATCTCGTAGTAGCGCTGCGCGTTGGCGTTGGCTTTCAGGTACACCGCCATCTTGCCGCACAGGCTCGCGCTAGCCAGCCAGATCTGATCGGGGTAGCCGGCGAGCGGGAAGTCGAACAAGCCGGTGAACATGCCCTTCTCAAACCAGTCGTCTTCCGTCCAGTACGAGGTCACCGAGCTGGCGATGATCGCCGACGCGCCGCGCGCCGCGCGCACCCATGTTTCGGCGAAGCACTCGGCCGTGGTGTACTGGCCGGTGAGGCAGGCGAAGCTGGCCACAATCGGGTAGTAGGTGTTGGTCAACGCGGTCACGTTGCTCTGGTAAAACACCGGACCGTCGGCCCAGTAGGTCACGTCGCCGTGGCCAGAGTAAATACCCCAGTTGGTGCCGGCGTTGAAGGCCGCAGTCACCTGGGCCGTCGTCGCCGAGTAGGTGTGCGAGTACAGCTTCTGCGACGAGTAAGCGTGCGGATCCAGGAACGTGGAGATCACCGTGTTGTGCGTACCCTCGGTGATCGTGTAATTGTCCTCGCTGGACATGAACGTCGCGCGCTTCGACCACGCATAGGTGGCCGTCTCATAGGCGCGGATCTTGGCCGTCAGGTTGCCCAATTCGGTGGTGGTGCGCACCGGGAAGCGACCAAGCAACACGTCCGGATAGTAGTCGGTGGCGTCCATGCACGAGTAGTAGAGGTCCGTCGGCGGCTTGTTGGTGGCAAAGCCGGTGATGCTCGGAATGGTGTTGGTGTCGCCGACCAGCAGCACGAAGGTCAGGTTCGGCAGCGCTTTGTATTGGCTGATGATGTAATTGCGAATCGAGACGACGGTGCTGCCGATCTCGCTGACTTTCTTGGTCGACACCGTCCAGCCGTCGCTGGTCTTGAGCGAAATGAAATCGTTGAGCGCCGTGCCGGCCAGCGCGTCGGCGTAGATGATCAGATAGTTCGCGCCGTCCACCGGGGCGGCAAAGCGCGTCCATTTCTCGCCCTTGTTGGCCGCGTTCACCGCCAGCAATGCGTCGAACGCCGGCGAGCCCAGCCGGTCGCCCAATTCGAGCGAGGCGGCCAAGTCGGCGCCGTCGAGGTGCAGCGTGACGGTCAGTCCGTGCGCCACCAACAACTCGCCCGTGGCCGGGTGATAGTTGACCGGCGTGATTTCCAGCAGGCCGAGGCGGTGGTTGCGCATCATGCCTTCTTCCACCAACGCGGCCCAGCCGTCGTTGGTCCATTCGTCGCCGGCATAGGCGTTTTCGTCGATGACGAACTGCGCGCGCTCGAATGCGCCAGGAAGTTTCTCGACCGGGGGCTGGTTCGGCATGACCGGGTCAGCCAGCACGATGCGCTCGACGTCGCTGGCTTCTGCGGTGACCGTAACCTTCGCGCCCAACGGCAGCGAAACCAGACGGCGCACTGCCGGCAGCGCCGGCGCGCCGACCGCCCCGGCAAAATCGAAGCCGGACACGTTTAGCGCGGCAAATTCGCCGGCCGACGTGGCCGTTGTTTCGGTCGCCAGATCGCCGACCTGCACCGCAAACACGATGTCGTTTTCGTTTTCGGAAACCAGGCTTACCGCGTCAGCCTCGCCAGCCGCCAGCGAGCCGTTGCCGCCGTCGTTGCCGCAACCGGCCAGAGCGACGGCGAGCAACAAAAGCACAAACAACCAGCAACGATTATTCATGATCCTGCTCCTTGATAAGGCGGGGTGTCTTCCGCCGAGTATCTTATCCGATCTGCCGACCGG
>CAZEDX010000162.1:0-3398 GCA_964511015.1 uncultured bacterium
ATGATGCCCGGTAGGTCGCCGATGCCGTCGCCGTTGGAATCGGCAAACGAGCGCACATAAATCTGATAAAACACGGCCGTCTTCCACCAGGGGTGTTGGGCGCCGCGGTGAAAGGCTTGAACGTTAACGTGGTTCATGCAGTTCTCCCGTCGCGCGGGTCAATGGGCTGGGCCTGTTGTAACGCCGGTTGGCTCGGCGGGCAAGGAAGGAAAAAAGACGATCGACGTGTCGGCTTGCGAACCGCCGCCGGTCAGGGTGGATCCTTATACCGCCATTCCCTACAACACCTACGGCACGATTCTGACCGCTGGCGCGTAGCTAATCGCCGGCGCTCCGTCGCCTAACACGTGAACACTGCCGAGGTAGGTCAGCTCCTCCGGCAACGCGATCTGCGTGATTTCCTCGGCGGTGACCTCCAACAAAGCCGGCCGGACACTATCGTGCGCGGCGACAAACACCCGCCCGTCGGTGGTAATCACGGCCTGCTGCCAACCCGCCCACTGTCCCAACTGATCGGTCTGACGACAGGTCCAGGTGCCGTCGCGCAATTCCCAGAACGAGTCGGCGATAGACAAGGTGTCGAGCGCGATTGCATAACCGGCCGCCGCAAACACCAGACTCGGCTGCACCGAGGCGCACCCTTCCGGCGACGCCACTTCCCGCCACGTTACCCCGTCGTCGGTTTCCAGTAACTTGACGTTGTCACCATCGTCGGCCGTCCAGGAGGCGAAGCCATGCCGCGGCTCATCGAACCAGAACCACGTGACATTGCCGCCGGCCATCAGCACCGGCGTTTCCACCTCGGTCCAACTCTGGCCGTCATACAACCATAGCGCCGCGGGCCGGATGATGCCCCTGCTCATCCAGGCCAGGCCGAAGTCCGTCGCCGGAACGGCCAGCGCCTGGATGAACCGGTACGTGACCGACAACGGCGTGGTGTGGTTTTCGCCGCGGTAGCGATTCAGCGTCGAGGACAGATAGTAGCCGAAGTGAGGCCCGGGGCCGATGCCCGAGTCCGCCCAATAGTAGAAAGCCTCGCCCGCCGCCCACAACTCGTTGCCGTACGGCAACGGCAATTGCAACTGTGTGATGTTCGCATATTCGCCCACCGACGGCCGGTCGTTGTTCACCTGCCAGCCGTTCGCGGAATCGAAATCGATCCAGGCATGGCCCACGGTAGCCTCTCGAACGGAGCCGCGCGACTTGGTTATAATGAGGCCGTTGACGGCAGAATGCGCCTGGAGTCCTTCGCGCACCAAGACCGGACCGAACGACTGGTAGCTGTCGGGTACGGCCAGTTGCACCTGGGGCACGCTCCATTCGCGCCAACCGTCGCCGTTTTGTTCCCACGATTTCAGCTCGGTGCCCGCGTGGCCGATGATCAACAACCGAAAAGGCTCGGGGCCGGACGTGTCGTCGTCGGCATCGTCTTCGGTGTCATCATCGGACGCGGCATCGTCGTCGGCGTCATCGTCGTCGGCATCGTCGTCGGCCGACGCGTCGTCGTCCGTGGACTCCGCCCCACTCGAACAAGAGGCCAAGAAAAGGAATAAAACGATGGCGAAAAGCCATCTCGGCGGCGAGATCATTTTTTACCCTCCCAATGCGAACCGCTGGCATGATAACACAAGAAACGTGCGGTCAATAGCAGGCGGCTACTGTCCGGTGGCCGGAGGCTCGGTGGTCGGCGGGGCAAGGGGCTGGCGCACGAACACGAACAACATCTGGCGAAGCTGGCCGAGGCCGGGGTATCTCGCCGTAAAGCGATAGCGGCGGTGCAGCGCGTCGGCGGCTTGCTGTCGCTCGGCGGCGGGCAGATTGCCGAGGTCGTCTTCGTAGACGGCGACCACGGGGTAGCGGGCTTCGGTCAGGTCACGCAACAACTGCGGCGCCGTGAGCAGGCGGTCGCGCTCGACGCGCTGTTGATCGGTCAGCGGCGTCAGCGAAAAATAGCCGAGTTCGTATTTCGGCGGCACGGCAAAGCCGCCCTCCACCGCGAGGGCCGTTTCGAAGGTCAGCACCGGCTGGCCGCCCGCCAGCGCGCCGACCTGCCGCGCGATCTGCCGAAACGCGGCCGGCGCCCGCAGGTCTTGCTTGAGATGCTCCCACCGCAACGTGTAGCTGCTCATCTCCCACGGCACGATCGCCAGCAGCAGCAGGGCGACCGCCCAGCGGGGCAGCGACTTTTCGGCCAGCCGCCGCGCGGCGAACAGCGCGGTCAGCGCCGCCGGCACGACGTGATAGCGCGGATCGGGCGTCGCCGGCAGCGCGTGAACGACCGTCATCGTCGCCGCGGCGCCCAGCAACAGCACTTCGAAGGAGTCCCACGCCCGTGGCCGCGAACGCCACCAGCCGAGCACGGCCAACCCGACAACCGGCCAGTACACGCGCACGATGTCCAGCATGAATTGCAGGCGATGATGCCACGCGGTGCCGGCGGAGATCGGAAAGCGTCCGCCCCACACGTGATAGAACAGCAGGCCGTCGAGCAGCCGCCCCGGCGCCAGCAGCAGGAACGGTCCGACCAGCAGCAGCGGCGGCAACAGCGCGCCGGCCAAGAGACGCCCCGCCGCGCCCGCGCGTTCGCCGCGGGGTGCGGTGGCCACGCCGTAGAACCAGAAGACCGCCGCCGGCACGGCCATGCTGACGCGCAGGCAGGCCACCGTCGCCAGCACGATCATCGCGGCGACCGGGCGGCGGCGCTGCACGAACCACAGCGCAAGCACGGTGGCGAACAGCTCGTACGGCGCCGACACCACCAGCGTGCACATGTTGACCAGCATCGCATGCAGGCCGACCAATGCCAGCCACCACGGTCCGCCGGCGAGACGGCCGTCGCGCCGAAGAATCGACCAGCCCAGCGCCAGCGCGGCCATGAAGAGCAGAAACGATTGCACCCGCGCCGTCGCGATGCCCGGCGCGAAGATCATCACCGGAAGGTGGACGAACACGGCCGCCGGGCCCTGCGGATAAAAAAAGTCGAGGTGCGGCCAGCGCCCGGCAAGCAGTTCGCGCGCGGCGTTGAGGTACCAGCCCTCGTCGCCGAACACGCGGGCGAACACGACATGGATCGCGGCCCACGCCGCCACGGCCGCAAACAGCGCCGCGGTCAGCCGGCGCGAGAAGAGGTCGGTCGTTGTCTTTTCCGTTTCGATCTTCGCCGCCACCTGCGCGATGGGTTGATGCCGTTATAGTGCGAGGTCCATTGGGAGGGAATCATATCATATCGAGCGGGTTCCGGGTCTGCAGCGTCCGACCTACAGTCTACGGTCTACAGCCTAAAGCCTTCCCTCCCCCTCAGCACCCGCAGCCGGCGGAGTCGGAATCGTCGTTGTAGTACACGGCGGGACCAGAATCGTCGGCTGAAGGATCGAGTTCGGGACTCAAGTAGATCTTGG
>CAZEDX010000163.1:0-3346 GCA_964511015.1 uncultured bacterium
CAATGAATGGCGTACAATGAAGGCTAGTCTAGAAACGTTTTGGACAGCAGTGGTGCCATACAATAACACGGCCGATTTCCACAAAACGGCGTCAATAGCGGCGCTGGTGCGACTGCGCTTGCCGCGCGTCAAACACCGACGTTTTCGGCGAAACCGCGCCAATATTTTCAGGCTCCGGAGACACGAAACCCGCTTCGTTTCGTGGGGTAAACACGGACGAAGCGGGCCGGTTGTTCGGGCTACGCGGTCTTGACCGCCGCGGCGGCCTCGAGGCCCAGTTCCTTGATGGCAAGCTCGCGCATTTTGAACTTCTGGATCTTGCCGGTGACGGTCATCGGGAAGTCCTCGGCCTTGGCGACGAACTTGAAGTAACGCGGCACCTTGTAGTGCGTGATCTTGCCCTTGCAGAAGGCGCGGATGTTATCTTCGGTCAGCGTCACGCCCTCGCGCGGCAGGATCCAGGCCATGAGTTCCTCGCCGAACTTGATGTCGGGCACACCGATCACATAGACGTCGACTACATCTTCGTGACCGCGGAGGAATTCTTCGATCTCCCGCGGGTAGAGGTTCTCGCCGCCACGGATGACCATCTCTTTGATGCGGCCGGTGATCTTGAGGTAGCCGGCGTCGTCCATCACGCCCAGGTCGCCGCTGTGCAGCCAACGGCCGGCGTCGATCGCCTCGCTGGTCGCCGTGGGGTTCTTGTAGTAACGCTTCATCACGTTGTAGCCGCGGAAGCAGATCTCGCCCTGCTGGCCGCGGGACACGGTCTGGCCGGTGTTCGGATCGATGACCTTGATTTCCTGCATCGGCATCACACGGCCCACCGAACCAACGCGCCGCTCGAGGGTGTCGTCGGTGCGGGTCATGGTGGTGACGGGCGAGGCCTCGGTCTGGCCGAAGGCGATGACCACGTCGCTCATGCCCATTTTGCTGATGACATCGCGCATCGTGTCGATCGGGCACGGGGCGCCGGCCATGATGCCCGCGCGCAGCGTGTTGACCTGGAACTTGGCGAAGTCGGGGTGATTGAGCAGCGAGATGAACATCGTCGGCACGCCGTTGAGCGCCGTGCATTTCTCGGCCTCGATCGTTTCGAGCACGGCCAACGGTTCGAAGGTCGCTGCGGGGATGACCATCGTCGAGCCCTGCGACAGACAAGCGATGCTCGACATCACCATGCCGAAGCAGTGGTAGAACGGGACCGGGATGCAGAGGCGGTCATTGTGCGTGAACTTGCAAATGTGGGCGACGTGGTGACCGTTGTTCAAGATATTGAAGTGGGTCAGCGTCACGCCTTTGGGGAAGCCGGTCGTGCCCGACGTGTACTGGATATTGATTTCGTCGTCCGGATCGAGCGAGGCCAGCGTCGCCCGCAGCTCTTCGTCGGAGCCCTGTTTGCCGTCTTCTATCAGACCTTGGAAGCTGAAGGTGCCCGGCTGTGCGGAGTCGAGCAGCACGACATTCTTCAGCTCCGGCAGCTTCGCTGACTGGAGCTGGCCCGGAGCGCAACTCGCCAGTTCGGGGCAGATGTCGCGCAGCATGTTTAAATAGAGCGAGGTCTTGAACGACTCCATAAGCACAATCGTCTGCGTGCCCGATTGGGTTAGCGTGTACTCCAGCTCGTGCGTGCGATAGGCCGGGTTGATGTTCACCAGAATCGCGCCGATCTTCGCGGTCGCGATCTGCACCGCCACCCATTCCCAGCGGTTGATCGACCAGATGCCCACGCGATCGCCACGCTTGATCCCCAACCGCAGGAAGCCTTTGGCTAGGTTGTTGGTGATCGTCTGGAACTCGGCGTAGGTGAAGCGCGCTTGCTGCGGGCGCGACACCAAGCACTCCGCATTCGGGTGCTTCTCGGCGATCATGTCGAAAACTTCACCGATGGTCATGTACAATAAGCGCAATTCACTGGAGCCGTGATCGTAACTGGGAAGCGGAACCGTCATCGCAACAACCTCCTGTCGACCCTCGCCGCGTGACGCGGTGCATTATTTTCTTTGCGGCTCGCTTGTCAAGCCGTACGGCCGCGATTGAGGAATCCGGCCTGGCGAAAGAGGAAGCGGTTGTTTACTTAGCGATGAGGCCAAGCACAGTCGGCAACAGGTTGTCGGTCGCGTCGATCAGCGCCGCGACCACGGCGATGCCGGTGTAGATCAAAGCCACGGCCGTCAAACTCTTGATCAGCAGGCGCGAGAAACGGCAGTCTTCCAGATAGGCCGTCACCGTCTGCACCAATTGCTCTTCCTGCTCCGAACGCGCCGGTTCGGGCGGCGGCTCGGCGCCTCTTGTTCTCGTGGTCTTTTCGGCCATGACCGTTCTTCCTCGCGGGCGATGCCGTCGGGGCGGCGCGCGGGCCGCCCCGACGTGTATCGGTCGATTACCGGGTCATGTTGATGCTTTCCGACATCATTTCATTCGCGGTTGTGATGGCACGAGACGCGGCCTGGTAGGCGCGTTGCGTAGTGATCAACGACACAAACTGGCCGGCGATGTCGGTGTTGGCCAGTTCCAGGTTGTTCGAGAAGATCGAGCCGTTGCCGGACACATTGGCCACAGACACAACGGGCTCACCGGACAAGGTGGTCTCGGAGAACATGCTCGACCCGAGTTGGTTCAAGCCGTTCGGGTTCGCAAAGTTGACCACCGCGATGCGGGCGAAATTCTGCGATTTGCCGTTGGCGAACTGGCCGTAGACGATGCCGTCTTCGTTCACCGCGAGCGACTCCATGTAGCTGGGGGCGTAGCCGTCCTGCCGCTGCGAGATGATCGCTGAGGTGTCGGAGAACTGCGTCGTGCCATCCAAGCCGGTGCCGCCGTCGGCGATCGGTGTGCCGAAGTTCATTTCGATCACTTGCCCCTGGGTCACGTTGCCGACGAAGTTGAAGTTCGCACTGGCGCCCGGGGTGTGGGCCTGGAGCGCGCCGCTGGTGCTAAATTCTAGGGTGCCGGTACTGGCGATGTACGCAGCACCACCCGTGGCGTCATCGGCGCCCACCACCACGTTGTAGTTCCAAAGACCGCCGCCACCCGGCCCGGCCGTGGCCGCCTTGGTGAAGTAAGTCGTCACCTGGTGAGCACTGCCTAGTGAATCGTACACGGTGATGGCAGTGGCGAAATTCGACGTGCCGTCCGGATCGGTCAGATCGAACGGACCTACATATTCCGCATCTGCATCCAAGTTGGCCAACATGGTGATCTCGGTGGTGGCCACCGGGTTCATCGGCGCCGTCGGTATCAGGATGTCGGTCGGCAGGCCTTCGATCTCGCCATTGGCGTCCAGCGCGAATCCCTGCACGCGGTAGCCGGACGAATTGACCAGGTAGCCGGTGCTGTCCACCTT
>CAZEDX010000164.1:0-3116 GCA_964511015.1 uncultured bacterium
CAATGAATGGCGTACAATGAAGGCTAGTCTAGAAACGTTTTGGACAGCAGTGGTGTTTAACACAAGGTTGCTAGTTATTCAATGTATATATGGGACAAAACGCTAGTAGGCCCTTTCCACAATGAACTTCGCCAGGCCCCGCAGGTGATCGGCGCGGGCGTCGAAGTCGGCGATGGCGGCGAGGGCTTCGGTGAGGAGTTGGCGGGCGAAGGCGCGCGCGCCGTCGAGGCCGAGACGGGCGACGTAAGTGGTTTTACCGGCCTGGGCGTCGGCGCCGACGGGCTTGCCGAGCTTGGCCTGGTCGGCCACGACATCGAGCACGTCGTCGGCGACCTGGAACGCCAGGCCGGTCTTTTCGCCGAACAGAGTGAGCGCGGCGAGTTGCGGTTCGGTGGCGTTGGCGACCAGCGCGCCGTTGCGGATCGCGGCGATCAGCAGCTTGGCCGTCTTGGCGTATTCCATCACCTCGAGCTCGGCCACTGTGGCGTGGCCGCGTTGGGTATAGATCATGTCCAGGCTCTGGCCGCCCATCGTGCCGGACCAGCCGATGGCGTGGCTGGTTTCGGCGATGATGCGCACGGCCACCGCCGGGTCGAGCTGCCGTTCGACGCCGGGCGCGGCCATGATTTCGTAGGCCCAGGTCAACAGCCCGCAGCCGGCGAGCAGCGCCTGCGCTTCGCCGTAGACGATATGATTGGTTTTGCGGCCGCGGCGCAGCGGCGAGTTGTCCATCGCCGGCAGGTCGTCGTGGATCAGCGAGTAGGTGTGGATCATCTCCAGCGCGCAGCCGTAAGTCAGCGCCAGGCCGGTGTCGCCGCCGCACGCTTCGGCCGCCGCCACGCACAGGCAGGGCCGGATGCGTTTGCCGCCGGCGAACAGCGAGTATTCCATCGCTTCTTTGACCAGGCCGTAGGGGCCGGGGTCGGCGCGGGTGAGTTCCCGCAAGCGGCGTTCAGTCGCCGCGGCGATGTCGTTGATGTAGCGCACTGTGTCCATGGTTGTGTCCAGGGTCCGGAGTCTAGGGACTTGGGTCCGAGCAACGGCTGCGGCCGCCGCCCGTTTCAACTCGTTGTATCGTCGTCCGTCGTGTCGTCGCCTTCCGCATCGTCGTCGGTGTCGTCATCATCCGCCGCGTCATCGTCGCCACTGTCGATCACGACCTGAAACATGTCGGTCTCGAACGACTTGGTACAGTCCTCGGTTTCGGCGTAGACCTTGAAGAACAAGCTGCAGGTGCTGGTTTCGCACACGTCTTCGCCGCGGAAGGTGCGCAGGTAGCGCAGGGAGTCGGCTTCGGTGCGGACCAGGTCGTAGGTCACGCCGGCCGATTCGCCGTTCGAGTAGTAGAGGTCGGCGTACAGGCGTACGACCTCGCCGGCCGCGTCGGTGTCGCGCAGACGCACGAACAGCTCGTACACGCTGGTCGGGCCGCCGACGGCCGGATAGATCTGGTAATCAGCGAACGAAGCGCAGGTGCCCTCGTCGTCTTGTTTTTTGCCGCAGGCGGCGAACAGCGCGGCGACGGCCAGCGCCACCAGCAGTCCGATCAAGGCTCTTTTCAAATTCATGATGAACCTCGCCGCGGGCTCAGTGGTCCCGCGCCAACCAGTTCAGGATTTCCGGAAACACTTCTTCGGCCGCCGTGCGCCCGATCAGCGGGCCCATGTGGCCGTAGTCGTTTTGATGCCCGTGCTTCTTGCCGAGCGGAATGAATTTCTTCTCGGCGCTACCGAACGCCTCGTAGGCGGTGCGCACCGAATCGACCATCGCGGTGGCGTCGTGTTCGCCGACCAGGAACAGCGTCGGTGTTTTGATTTGGCTCATGCCGGCAACGAGGTCGTGGCCCTGGTCGTCGACGATGTGGCCGTGCGCGATGAAGCGGGCGAAGTCGGCCAGCAGGCTGGTCGGGCACTGGCCCTGGCCGTTGGCTGCGAACACGGTGGCCACGCCCGGGGCGAGGTACGCCGCGCCGCCGATGCGCTGCAGCAGCCGCGAGTGTTCGAACAACGGCGCCGCGGCGCGGGCCAGGGTTTGGATCGGCACCGCGCGCGCCAGCTTCAGCACTGGGGCGAAGCGGTGGAGGGGGCGCATCTGGGTGAAGACCGACGGGCTGGCCAGAATCACGCAGCGCGCGATTTTCGCCGCCAGCGGGCCCTGCAAAAACGCGTAGGCGATCATGCCGCCCATGCTGTGGCCGATCCAGTGCAGCTTCTTGGCGCCGGTCAGTTCGAGCACGTTCTGCACCGCCGCCGGGGCGTCGTAGCGGTAGTGGTCGGACAGGCGCCAGTAGTAGGGGTGGCCGCCGCGCCCACCCAGGTCGCTGTCGCCGGCGCCGCGCAAGTCGAGCAGGAAGGTTGGGTGGCCGGCCGCGGCCAGCGTGCGCGCCAGGCTGGTGCGTTCGATCAGGTCGAAGCCGCGATGGTTACCGGTTAGGCCGTGGCAGCCGATCACCGGCAGGCGTTTCGGCGCGCCGGCGGGCGGATCGTAGCGGTGCAAGGCCAGCGTCCAGCCGTCTTCCGTGCGCACGAAATGGGTGGCATCGGGCCGCCGCTCGACGCGGAACATCCGGCCGAAGATCCACGCGGCCAGCAGAATCACGGCGACAACGCCGGCCAGCACTTTCAGCAGGATGACCAAGCAGGTCATGTCGGTTCGTCGCTCCGTTACAGAATGGCGCCTTCGTTGGTGTCGTCGCCGGTGAAGATGCGGCTGACCGACTTGCCGGCGGCGTCGGAGACGAAGACGCGGTCGTATTCGGGCTCGTCGATATCGGGCATGACCACCACGCCCCACGGCACGGAACCGACCGGAATCGGCGCAACGCCGACCGTGGTTTCGAAGCGGAAGTAGTCACCGTCCGATTCGCGGTATTTGCCTTCGCGAATGAAAAATTTGACCTCGTTGTTGTCGGACGCGTACGCTTGGTTGGTGTACGCCAGGTTGATCTGGTCGCCGCTGTGCGAGCCGGACACTTCCCACGCCAACAGTTCGTGGTTGTAGCGGACGGTCCAGGTTTCTTCTTCGGTCACGCAGTCGGTGGTCGAGACGTTTTCCATCGTCGGGTTGCCGCGCGGGCCCGGGTTGAAGAAGAACGGCTGCGTTGCCGCCGACCCGCA
>CAZEDX010000165.1:0-2826 GCA_964511015.1 uncultured bacterium
TACCATGGTTCTGATCCGTATTCGTTGCCCGGGTAACGACCGGATGTTATTGCAGAAAATCCGCGAAGTGCTTGATCGTTATCCCGGCGATCGCCCGGTTTTTCTGGAGATGGTGACGTCAGCGGAGATGAAGGTGACCATCCGGGTCAACGGCCGCGGCGGCGTTAAACCTTCCGAGGCCTTCCGCGGCGATATGGAACAACTCGTCGGGGCGAACAATGTCCACGTCCTCGGCCCCACACGCAAATGTGCTCCGGCCGCCGAGCCGGTGAGCGAACCGACTAACGCCGACATCCATCACGAACCCGATCCGGCTGAATACGACGATGAGATGGTGCTGGAGTTGTGAGGGATAACGAAACAGATGATTTCTTGATCGCCAGTCATCAGGCTACTTGATGTATGGCAGCCATACAGGTATCATAGGGCAATGATCGCAAATACCCTTCGAACCAGAAGCATCGTATTCGCTTACCTTTTCGGTCCACCGCGTGTTGTCGAAAGAGAAGAAGCCTATAAAATTCATAGGGGCGTGTGCGATGATCTGAAATGCGACGATCTATCCTTTCAATACCAGAATCCCGAGGCGCAGAAACCAGGATCGCGAGCTTTCATCCTCCAATTCCGTCGTAAGGAAGGACGGGGAGGAATCGCTGTTACAATTGACAATCAAGGTATGCAAACCCCGATACGTCTTCTGCTGGAGTACCACTGGCCGCCGAGCGTGGAACATGTGACAGAGACGATGGACAGTATCTCTGAGGCAGCTTTCCAGAACATCGAAGGTACTTGGACCCGCGTCCTTGCTGAAGCGCGAATCCGTGCACAATGCAGCGTCCCAAACGAACATGATAGCGCGACGGGCTTCATGCGCGCGGACATTTTCCATTTACCAGGTCAATGGTTCGATGCGTTTGGTTCAATCAAACACTTGTCCGCTCAATTTATCACACCTGCCGGTTCCTTTGGTGAGGATCCGATCGAGAATCCATACCGAGAACTGACAATAGAAACATTGCATGAAGATAGCAAGGGAATTTACCTTGAAATAGTGAGTCGCTGGCCACAGCTTTCAGAAGGAGCAATCCCGGCTGGAGGGATCGATCTTTTCCGCATCCGCCCAATTGGCGAAACGCCCAGCCGCTATATCGAAGATACCTATACATTCATGCAGAAATGTCTGAATTCTCTAAAACCCTAGTGGAGGTGCATATGTCAACAATAGAATATACTTGGAATTTACTCGACTCTGACTTTGTCATCGGCGTAGCGTATGATACGCACGTAGATGATCCATATGACACCGGTAACACAGGAACACAAGATTGGTTGCCGAACCGAGTCGAACGGCAGTCCAGCGGGTTTTATACCTACATCGTATCACCTTCGCCCACCGCCCTTGAGGATTCTGAAGAACGGTTTGACGCCCTGCTCGCAGCCACTTCAACCCAAGCACTTCGTGCAGCACTTCGGAATGATGATTAAATGAGCCGTTCGATTTATCCAGGAGAGATTTATGAGTTTGCTCTTGGAGAGGAGGAATCCCACTATGCAATTGTTGTTTCACAAGAACGATTTAATCGCGGCAAGTATTTGATTGTTGTTCCGATAACAAGTAAGCGGTTCACTGAACGTAAAGATATGCCGAATTGTGTGCCGTTCACCTCAGGACAATACTGCTTCACGATGAATTGTGTCGCGCGTGCTGAGCGCATGGCCCTTGTTGAAAAGACTGACTTGCGTACGGACGCTGGTCCGATTGACACACTCGACGGCCAAGACCTTTGGATGCTTGTGAAAGCCATTGGTGTAGTCATCGGTGCCGAATGTGTCCCACTGGGAGAAGCGTGAATGAAGATGGCAAGCATCATTATTTGAAATTGACAGCAATCTAAAGAGATGATGCCTCAAACGGTGTGCAACATTCCGTGCAGCGAGATTCTGGCAGCCGGGTCAGGGCCAATTGCATGGTGCGATCCCGCTCCAGATTTTCCCGGCCGGTTTTACCCAGTAACTCAACGGCTTTGCAAGCATGACTGAGCATGTCCTTGAGGCTCACCTGGTCGTCACGCTTGCTCATACTGTATCTCCGCCAAGACCAGTGCCTCGTCCCGGAAATGCGGATTCAGGCCTTTGGCCGTGTGCATGTCCACCTGACGGCCCAGGATTCGGCTCAACTCGATTTCAATGCCGGTCAAGGTGATCAGCCCCACGCGCCAATGTGTTCCGCCTGCCGAGCCGGTGAGCGAACCGGTTGAACTCTGGGCGCAGCCGGAGGCGGTCAACCACGAATTCGACGACGAAATGATCCTCGAAAGTCAGGATTAGCTTGTGGTGTGATCATTCCACTGGAGTCACTTCGATTGCCTGAACCATGGCTTCGCCATCATCGGTGCCGGTAAAGCAAATCTCAATGATCCCGTTTTGGGGCGCAATATTGTCGAACGCGAGGTCGAAGCTCTTGTTTGTTCCACCGGCCTTGATGGCTACGTCCAGGGCTTCGGCCAGGACGCGGCCATTGATGGCAACGGTCATGGGGCGCCGTTTGGGATCGTCACTTGCTCGCCGTTCGGCGAATTTAAGCACCACCCGATACTTACCGGGTCCCACGGTCAGATTGACCCAGAATCGGGGGGCGTGCAGGCCGTAGCGGTAAAGCTCGGTGTCCGAAGTGCCCGTGGTGGGTTTTTGCGTCGGTTCCGTCCACCAGCATTGGGCCACCGGATCGGTATGGTGGCCCGACCGGACGACCACTTCCGTTGCCGGCAGCCATGCGTTGCCGAGAGAGTCGACGTAAGGTTTTCGATTGAAGTACCCAAAGATCAT
>CAZEDX010000166.1:0-2510 GCA_964511015.1 uncultured bacterium
AACCTGTAACGCATGTCCTGATAACGGGTGTAACGGATGTCATGATACCGTACACACACAGGTCCGCCCCTACAAAAAGGGCCCATGGGAGACTGTAGTCTTTAGACTTTGGGGTGAAGGTCGGAGGCCGCAGCCCTCAGACCCCGGGATCCGCGTCCCCACCCGACCTCAGATTCCCCCGCCGTTTTCGAAGTGCTGCTCGTACGGACGCGCTTGGGTGATGTTGCTGCCGGGCGGCACCGACTCGGTTAGCCACACGTTGCCGCCGATGACGCTGCCCGCGCCGATGCGCACACGGCCGAGGATGGTGGCGCCGGAGTAGATGATCACGTCGTCTTCGACGATCGGGTGGCGCGCGATGCCCTTGATCGGGTTGCCATGCTCGTCCATGGGGAAGCTCTTCGCGCCGAGCGTGACGCCCTGGTAGAGCCGCACGCGGTTGCCAATGATCGTCGTCTCGCCGATCACCACGCCGGTGCCGTGGTCGATGAAGAAGCTTTCGCCGATCTGCGCGCCGGGGTGGATGTCAATGCCGGTCAGGCTGTGCGCGTGCTCGGTGATGATGCGCGGAATGAGCGGCACGTTCAGCCGGTAGAGCTCGTGTGCGATGCGGAAATCGGTGATCGCCTGCATGCCGGGATAACAGAAGATCGCCTCGTCGGCGCTGGTCGCCGCCGGGTCGCCGGTGTAGGCTGCTTGCGCGTCGGTGGCCAGCAGGTGCCGCACGCGAGCCAGGCGGTGCAGGAACAGAGCGGTGATCGAGGCGGCGCGCTGGTCGCACTCGGGGCAGCGGCTGCTCTTTTCGTCGGGACAGACGAAGCAGAGTCCGCGCCGCACCTGCTCGAGGATGTCGCGCTGTAGATGGTCGATCGTCGAGCCGATGTGGTAGCGCATGCTGTCGGCGCTGACCTCGGACACGCCGTAGTAGCCGGGAAACAGCACCGAGCGTAGTCCTTCCACGATGCCGATGATCGCATCGCGGGCGGGCAGCGGCTGATCGTTGCGGCGCCGGCTCAGGTTGCGCGCCAGATGGTCGCTGGCGTCGCACAACTCGTCGACGACCTGGTGCAGATCGACTTCGGTGGGGCCGACCAGGGGCAGATTGATTTTGTCAGGCATCGATGTTCTCGTACAACCAGGTGGACAGATAACGCTCGCCCGAACTCGGGACGATCACCACGATCAGCTTGCCGGCGTTCTCGGGCCGGGCCGCCAACTGCAGGGCCGCCCACACCGCCGCGCCGGAGGAGATGCCGACCGGAATGCCTTCCTCCCGCGCCAGCCGCCGCGCCGTATCGCCCGCGTCATCTTCCTTCACCTGAATGATCTCGTCGATCAGGTCCTGCTGCAAGACTGTCGGCACGAAGCCGGCGCCGATGCCCTGAATCTTGTGCGGCCCCGCTTTGCCGCCGGACAACACCGGGCTGCCCGCCGGTTCCACCGCGACCGCGCGGAAGGTCGACTTGCGCGATTTGATCACGCTGGCGATTCCGGTCAGCGTGCCTCCGGTGCCGACTCCGGCCACCAGGAAGTCGATCTGGCCGTCGGTGTCGCGCCAGATTTCTTCGGCGGTCGTGGCGCGGTGGGCCGCCGGATTCGCCGGGTTGTCGAACTGCTGCAGCATCAGGTAATTTGGGTTGGCCTCGACCAGCTCCTGCGCTTTCTTGATCGCACCGGGCATGCCTTGCGCACCGGGGGTCAACAGCAGTTCGGCCCCGAAGATGCGCAACAGCTTGCGGCGCTCGATGCTCATCGTTTCGGGCATGGTCAGAATCAGCTTGTACCCGCGCTGCGCGCAGACGAACGCCAGGCCGATGCCGGTGTTGCCGCTGGTCGGTTCGATCAGCACGGTATCGGGCTTGATTTTCCCCGCCTGTTCGGCGGCTTCGATCATCGCCACAGCGATGCGGTCTTTCACGCTGGACAGGGGGTTGAAAAACTCGAGCTTGAGCGCCACCGTGGCCGGCAGATCCTTGGCTAGGCGGCCGAGCTTTACCAGGGGCGTATTGCCCACCAACTTCGTTATGTTATCCGCGATTCTTGGCATTACGGAACTCCTTTTGATCTCGTTCTTTTTTGCTCATCCAAACCGTACGCGCCGAACAGGGTGTCAGGGGCGACATCGATCGTTCAGCCGACATGGTAGGGCCGCCCGACTGCAGAGTCGTATCGGCTGGAAGTATCGGGCGCTCATCACGCAAACCATCCAAACACCACCATGTTGGTAGGATATGGTTTGTTCTGGATTTGTCAAGCGAAATTTCGCACATACCGGACGCGAAGACAAGAAGACCCGCCCCCGGGTCATGGCCACAGTGCGGGCGGGTCTGGCGTGCTGTTGCTAGATCGTATAGTCGCCGCAGGTCACGTCGCCCCAGACCGGTTCGTTGGTGATTTCCGCGCCGGTCAGGGAGCCGCAATAGAACGTCACATCGCCATCCATTTCGCCCAGTTCGAACAACTCGACGACGATCTTCCCGCTGCCGATCGACTTGATGGCGGCCTTCCTC
>CAZEDX010000167.1:0-2395 GCA_964511015.1 uncultured bacterium
ACCCTTCAACTATGACTCTAGCTATCCGCGACATGGATTGTAATTCGCACTATCCATTACAAAAGACAATAATTTAGTATGGTGTCCCCGGAATTCTAGTATGGTGTCCCCGGAATTCCCGGAATTCCCGGAATTCTTAGTATGGTGTCCTCGGAATTCCGGACGATTGCCTGGCGAATCTGACGACGGCCGACTGCGACGAATGCGATGGCCTATAATGCTGGCAAGGGTCTCTTTCAAACGGAAGAGAAAGGACGACGACCAATGAAGCGAATACTGGCGCTTTTCATTTTGTTCTCGTTCGTCGTTGGTTCTTGCGGATGCGAAAACGACGGCGACTCCGACGCGTCAGACGATGACGTTTCCGACGACGACACGAGTGATGACGATTCCGTCGACGATGACCAGACACCGGACGACGATTCGACCGATGACGATTCGATCGACGATGACACTACGGACGACGACACATCGGGTTGGCCCGACCACACCAAACCGGTGGTCGGTTGGGTCGCGACCGGCGAAGCGGTACCTCCGTACGGTGCGACTTGGACAAAACTGTACCAGATCGACGAAGAAGGAGCCGTTGAGGTTGCTTCCCCGGGGGACTCACCTTTCTTCAACGGATCGTTGCCGACCAATGACGTCGGTTGGGTGCTGAACTATGACGAAGGAACAAACAAACTCTATCGCCTCGAATCCGGAACCTGGACCCTGATGGATCCGCAACCGCCGTGCCCCGCCTACGGCTCGGTTCATCCGGAAATGCAAGGAGTTCGCGCTTTCGCGGATGGAACGGGCTACGTAGTCTGCCAAGGTGCCTACCTGCTGGCGTGGGACGGCAGCGAGTGGACATCGCACGAACTACCGGCGTACGAACCAGGGAATTGGATCTACGGCGTCGGCATCGACTGTCTTTCGTGGAACGAGTGCGTCGTGTGGAACGATCAAGGCGTCTATTGGTGGGACGGAGGATCATTCGAGACAGAATCGCTGACCTGCACCTACCAAGTCCTCATGCAATCGTCGGATCTGGCATATCGCATCTACACCGAGGGGTGCGGCTACGAGACCGCCTCGATCGATGTTCGACGTGACGGCGATTGGGAGCGAGAAGACGAGCATTTCCCGGCCGAATTCAATGACACGGCGACCATGGCCCGCATCGACGAACATCACACAGCCTTCGCTTATCTGGACAGCGGCGTCGATCGCATCAGCGTGATCCTCCGTGACGACGGCGTTGAAATGTCACATTCCTGGGGAGCAACTCCATGGTGGATGGATTTCGGGGCGAGCGGCGGCGGTCTTGCGGTTTCGCTCCCCGAAGTCGTGCTCATGCGACTTGTGGGCCAAGCAGCGGAAACGTTGTTCGCTATTGAACTGCCCGCCGTTCCTTTCTTGGTTCTCGCCGCCGACGCGGAGTGAGAAATCGACGGCCTAATCGATCGGTGGGGGCGGTTCGCGAACCGCCCCTACTGGATCCTGCATCAAGTGCGGTAGAGGCAGGCCCCCGTGCCTACCCTGTTCTTGGAACCCTTTCGGAGGGCGGACACGCGGGTCCGCCCCTACCGTCGCCGCTACTTCTTCCCCCGCAACCTGCCCACCACCACCTGCGCTACGCCGATGGCGAAGCCGATCACGCTGTAGAGGTAGGTGACCACGTACATGCCAAGGAAGGCGAGCGAGAAGAAGAAGCCCTTTACGCGCAGCACGAACCACCAGATACGCGCGTTGAGCGCGAAGTAGCCGAGCACCACCGCGGCCACCGGCGCCCATTGGTATTCGACCGGCAGGGCAAAAATACCGGCGACGGCCAGCGGCAGGAAGATGGCCAGCAGCACGCCGGAGACGATGTTCGAGGCTTTGAGATTGAGGTCGGCGCGAAAGATGTTCTGCGCCGCCATCAGCCGCGTCCAGGGGATCGCGCGGTCGCAGAAGTCGGAACGGATGAGCGACCAGAGCGTGTAGCGTTTGGCGTGCGTCACGCGCAGGTCGCTGTGCAGTTGAATGCGCGCGCCGAGTTTGGTCAGGCGATAGCCCAGCTCGATGTCTTCCACGCTCGCGGCCGGGTAGCTTTCGTTGAAACCCTGCACGCGCGCGAAGGCCTCACGGCGGATCGCGCCGCACCCGCACCAGAACGTCGCGGCGTGCTTGTCGCTGGTCAGGTGTGTGTAGTGGTGGATCAGGTTCTTGTAGACCGATGCGAAGTTGTTCGCCGCCGGCAAGGTGGTGTAGGCGCCGAAGCAGGCGTCGAGGTCCGGATCGGCGGCGAAGATCTCGGCGACGCGCGCGAGCATATTGGGCGGCACCAGCACATCGGCGTCGGCGAAGTATAATATCTCACCGGTCGCGGCCGCCACCGCCAGGTTGCGCGCTGCCGCCGCGCCCGAAC
>CAZEDX010000168.1:0-2387 GCA_964511015.1 uncultured bacterium
AGCCGGGCGTGTACGAACTGCCCTACGGCATCACCATCACCGAGTTGCTGGCCGAAGTGGCCGGCGAAGGCGCGAAGGCGGTGCAGATCGGCGGTCCGTCCGGCCAGTGCATCGGCCCGAAACTCTGCTCGCGCACCGTGTGCTACGACGACCTGGCCACCGGCGGCGCCGTGGTGGTGTTCGGTCCGCAGCGCGACATCCTCGAAGTCGCCCATGGCTATATGGACTTCTTCGTCGATGAAAGCTGCGGCTGGTGTACCCCCTGCCGCGTCGGCAACGTGCTGCTGAAGAACAAGCTGGAACAGATCATCGCCGGCCAAGGCACGCCGGACGACCTGACGTACCTGAAAGAGCTCGGCGAGACCGTCAAGACGACGAGCCGTTGCGGCCTCGGCCAGACCTCGCCCAACCCGATTCTGACCACGCTGGCCAACTTCCGCGAAGACTACGAGAAGCGCGTGAAGCCGGCGAAGGACGGCCTGCAGCCGACCTTCGACTTGCGCGCCTCGGTTTCCGACGCGGTGCAGATTGCCGGGCGTGAGCCGGTCCATTTCGAGGACTGAGAGGGGATACACGATGAGCGATACGATTACCTTCACCATCGACGGCGTGGAAGTGACCGGCAAGAAAGGTCAAACCATTCTCGAAGCGGCCGACGACAACGGCATCTATGTCCCCCGCCTGTGCTGGGCCAAGAAACTGGCTCCGGGCGGCACCTGCCGCGTGTGCACCGTGCTGGTCAACGGGCGTCCGCAAGCGGCCTGCACGCAGCCCGCGGCAGAAGGCATCGAAGTGCAGAACAACGTCGAGCCGCTGCGCACCTACCGCAAGAACCTGATCGAGATGCTCTTCGTCGAAGGCAACCACTTCTGCATGTTCTGCGAGAAGAGCGGCAACTGCGAGTTGCAGGGCATGGCGTACCGGTTCGGCATCACCGCGCCGAAGTACCCCTACCTCTTCCCAAAGCGCGAACTCGACATGACCCATCCCGACGTAATGATCGACCGCAACCGCTGCATTCTGTGCGGCCGCTGCGTGCGCTCCTCGCGCGATCTCGACGGCAAGAGCGTGTTCCACTTCGTGGGCCGCGGGCCGCACAAGAAGATCGGCATCGACGCCGCGGCGAGCCTGGGCGCCACCGCGCTGAAGCTCACCGACGAGGCGGTCAACCACTGCCCGGTCGGCTCGATTCTGCGCAAGCGCGTCGGCTACGCGATCCCCGTCGGCAAGCGGCTGTATGATCACGAACCCATCGGCTCGGACGTGGAAGCCAAGGCCTCCGCGCAGCCGGGCAAGTGAGGACGAACATGGCGAAACCGAAAGTCGCAACTGCATCCCTGGCCGGCTGCTTCGGCTGTCACATGGCGCTGCTGGACATCGACGACCGCATCCTGAAGCTCATCGAGCTGGTCGACTTCGACCGCTCGCCGGTCGACGACATCAAGAAGTTCACCGGTCGCGTCACGGTGGGCCTGATCGAGGGCGGCTGCTGCAATGAAGAGAACGTCAAGGTGCTGCAGGATTTCCGGGCGCACTGCGACATTCTAATCTCGGTGGGCGATTGCGCGATCATGGGCGGCCTGCCCGCGATGCGCAACACCGTGCCGTTGCAGGAATGCCTGAACGAGGCATACCTGCAGGGCCCGACGGTGTACAACCCCAGCGGCAAAATCCCCAACGATCCGGAAATCCCCTTGCTGCTCAACAAGGTCTTCCCCTGTAGCGAAGTGGTGAAAATCGATTACCACCTTCCGGGCTGCCCGCCGCCGGCGGACACGCTGTGGGAAGCTTTGGTCGCCCTGCTCGAGGGCAAACCGCTGAACCTGCCTTACGAACTGGTCAAGTACGACTGATTCGTGTTGAAGGAGTCGAACGTGAGCAAGACCAACGGACTGAAGCGAATCGCCATCGAGCCGGTGACCCGCGTGGAAGGACACGGCAAGGTGACCCTGCTGCTCGATGAGAAGAACAACGTCAAACAGGCCCGGTTGCACGTCGTCGAATTCCGCGGGTTCGAGCGCTTCATTCAAGGCCGGCCCTATTGGGAAGTGCCCGTGCTCGTGCAGCGCCTGTGCGGCATCTGCCCGGTCAGCCACCACCTGGCGGCGGCCAAGGCGATGGACGTGATCGTCGGCGCCGACAAGCTGACCCCCACCGGCGAGAAGATGCGCCGCCTGATGCACTACGGCCAGTTCTTCCAGTCGCACGCGCTGCACTTTTTCCACCTGGTGTCGCCCGACCTGCTGTTCGGCTTTGACGCCGACCCGGCGATCCGCAACGTCATCGGCGTGGCGCTGAAACACCCCGACCTCGCGGTGCAGGGCGTGATGATGCGCAAGTACGGCCAGGAAATCATCAAGGCGACAGCGGGCAAGAAGATCCACGGC
>CAZEDX010000169.1:0-2373 GCA_964511015.1 uncultured bacterium
AATCGTTCCCACGTTCACGTGCGGCTTCGTACGCTCGAACTTCGCCTTAGCCATTGTGATCCTCCAGCCTTTGCCTTCTAGTTCGTTAGTAACCTGTCCGTTACCGTATCTGTTCTACTCGCTCCGCGTCCGCGAATGCACGGCCCGCCGCTTACGCGGCGGATGGTTGCTGGTGATTTCCTCCGTGGACCGACCGGAATAGCGGGAAACGGGATTCGAACCCGCGACCCACAGCTTGGAAGGCTGTTGCTCTAGCCAGCTGAGCTACTCCCGCCTGCTTGTGGATATGTCCAAGGAGGTCATCGCCGCGGCACTCACCTTGCCGCGTCCCTCCGCAAACGCCTGGTCAAAGAAGCGGACCCTGCCCCGGCTACGGGGCGTGTATATAATGGCGAGAGGTGGATTTGAACCACCGTAGGCTTCCGCCAGCGGATTTACAGTCCGCCCCCTTTGGCCACTCGGGTATCTCGCCGTGTTTTCACCTGACTGCAAAGAGCGCTGGTGTGCAGCTGGCGAAGGGAATTGAACCCCCAACCGGCGCATTACAAATGCGCTGCTCTACCATTGAGCTACGCCAGCACACACTTTTCCTCTTCGATCTCGAAGAGGGCGGAAATTATATAGGCCGAAAATCCTTTGTCAAGCCCAAATTTTGTCAAGTGGAATGGGCTTTGCAAGGCTGCCCGCCGCCGGCCGAATATCTACCCTGCGCCGCCGGCCGCCGGGGGCGCCATTTCCCGGGCTTTGGCGGCCAGCACTCGCCCCGACCACCAGATACCAACCGAACCGGCTAGCAACTCAGCGGTCAGCCGGCCGGCAAAGATACCTTTCAGGCCGAAAAGGGCATTGCCGGCAATCGCCAGGGGGATCAGCAGCACCAGCACCCGCACGGCGGTCAACAGCGTCGCCTGAACCGGCTCATGGGTGCCGGTCAACACGAAGCCGGCATAGCGGTGGACTTCCAACATGCCGTAGCCCATGCAGGTGATGTAAATGTACGTGCAAAGCACGTCGATTACCGCCTGCTCTGCAGAAAAGATCCGGGCCATTGCCGGGGCGAACAACAGGAACATCAGGCCGATGAACACGCCGTAAAGCACGGCGAAGGTCATCGTCCCACGCCGCGCGGCCCGCACGCGGTCCAGCCGCCGGGCACCGTAGTTCTGCGCCACCAGCGGAATGAGCGACATGCCGACGGTCATCGGTATCATAAACGCGAACATCTCGATGCGGGCGGCGACACCCAGGGCCGCCACCGCCGCGTTGCCGTGGCTGGCCACCAGACGGGTGACGACCGCCGCCGACAGCGGGTTCATCATCATCCCCAGCGCGCCGGGGACGCCGAAGCGCAGAATCCGG
Source organism: uncultured bacterium (assembly GCA_964511015.1). Taxonomy (GTDB): domain Bacteria; phylum Lernaellota; class Lernaellaia; order Lernaellales; family Lernaellaceae; genus FEN-1099. Next base: position 1,360 of record CAZEDX010000169.1, read on the forward strand.
CCCCAAGAACGCAGTATCGCGCGGAACTGGAGGCCGGCCGCGTCGAGCAGATGCAGCCGGCGGGCCAGAATCCAACACGACGCCAGCAGGGTCACGCTTTGCGCCAGAATGGTCGCCCAGGCCGCGCCGACGATGCCCAGCCGGGGCAGGCCGAACCGGCCGAAAATGAGCCCGAGGTCGAACAACACGTTCAGCCCTGTGCTCAGGACCATCAGCGCGCTGATCGTGCGCGTGCTGCCGGTGCTGATGATGATGTCCGCCGTCATCATCTGCAGCACCATCACCGCGGCGAATAGATACCAGATGCGCATGTAGCTAGCCGTCGTTTCCAGCACCGCGCCGCTGGCGCCCAGCCGCCCGAAAACCGGCCGCATGGTCAACAGGCCGATCAGCGAAATGGCCGCGGCGTAGACGACTCCGAACAGCAGCGCGTGCGTGGTCAACGTCGCGGCACGCGCGTGATCCTTCGCGCCGATCGCGTGCGCAACCAGCGTCATCGCCCCGCTGCCCAGGCCGCGGGAGACGAACATCACCAGCATGACCACCGGATACGCGAACGAAATCGCCGCCAGCGCCTCGGTGCCCAGCCGCGAGACGAAATAGGCATTGGTCAGGTTGTATGCGTTCATCGCGAAGGTACCGGCCACCATCGGCACGGCCATCTTCACGATCGTGCGGGGCAGACTCTCAGCGACGAGCTTCGACATGACCTGAAGCCCGAAGCAGACGGCGAACAGCGGCGGTCGCGTTGTGCATGCGGCGTATCATAGGCGCCGACCGGCAATGCGCAAGCGGAGAATGCGGACTTCCAACCGAGATGCTGAGAGACTGATCACGAGTCATCCTGCCCGGCGAAAGATCTTTGAAGGGGCTTGGGTTTGGGGTCTGGGTAAGGCCGACACGAGCGCCTCCCGTCACCACACTTTTCAGTCTTCCGCCGCCCCAAGCTCTACCAAAAATCCGGGCTGATCTGCGCGTGCCAGATCGCGTAGTCGCCCTTGTAGACCACGTGAA
>CAZEDX010000170.1:0-2292 GCA_964511015.1 uncultured bacterium
GGTTTGATGAGTCGAGGCATGAACAGAGCTTTAACACACGAAAAACAATATTAAAGCCCCATCCCAAGAAATCGTTAATAGAGGGTATGGTAGCCGGTGGCCGTGGGGTTGGCCGCGAGGCTCGACAAGCCGTTCGTTCTGCGCAAGGCGGAACTGATGCTGCGGCGCCACGATCCGCACCGAGAGGTCGCCCGCTTCGACGAAGGCCTGGCTTGGACCGAAGTCCGGAACCGGCAGGGTCTGGCCGTAGTCGACCGCGCCAGCCATAAGCGGCAGGCCAAGCAGCATTACAAAAACACAAAGAAACAGAAGCGTTGTTTTTTCATGATTGCGACACTCCCCCAAAGGAACCGGCTAGTTTTCAGGCCTCGAAACAGCGGATTTCGTCCGCACTTTGCAACTGGAGTCAATGAATTTGTCCGCTCGGAAAAAACGACGTATTCCATCACTGTTGACTTGACCCTCTCCCAACCCGAAGGCTACGATTGGGTTGGAATTGGTGCGATCTCGACCATCAACAAAGGGGGGGCTTCCGTGAAAACCCGGGGTTGGCTAGTACTATTCGTGCTGTTCCTGCTCGGCGGGGCGTGCTCCTTGCTCGCCTGCGCGGATCTCATGGGCGATGACGACGACGATGATGACGACACCAGCGGCAATGACGACGACGATGACGACGGCGGCCGCATCGACGACGTGCCCGACGACGTGAACGACTTCCTCGACCAGGAAGACATCGACAAACTGAAGAACGCGGGCCTGGAAATCTACACGGGCGACAACCCGCCGAACATCGAAGGGTCGTACCTGGCCAACAGCCAGATCACCGTTTATGACGACGCCGGCCAGGTCGGCTATCAGCCGGCGGACTACATCTACACCTTCGCCGACCAGACCGATGCGGGCTCGATCAGCCACAGCTACGACTCGCCTGACGCCGGTGACTCGGGCAGCGGCCTGGGCGCTTTCATCTCGGGTGACGGCGACTGCTTCTCGGTTTTCGTCCGTGTCGAAGGCTCCACCTACGAATGCGACTACGAGATGCCGGAAATCTTCTCTGGCTGCCTGAACGACGAAGGCATCGCCGACTTCGCGATCGGCTTCATCATGACCGACAAAGAGGGCTTCGGTTGCGGCACGCTGATCGAAGAGGGACAGGCGCGCATCATCGAGGAACAAGACGGCCTGGCTGAGGAAATCGAAGACTGACCAGACGCGGAGCTGACGGCCCCCGGCGGACATCGCCGGGGGTTTTCTTTTGTTAGTACCGCGCGCAGCGGAAGCCGATGTACGAATACGCGTGTTCCGGGCTGTGCAGGAAGCGGTCGGACACGGTCATCTTGGCGTCGGAGTCATAGATCCAACTCCCGCCGCGCAGCACGCGGAAATCCCCGTCTTCGGCCCCGGGCGGATCGTTGGTCGGGCTGAAGGTGTAGTAGCTGTCGCTGTACCAGTCGTTCGCCCATTCCCACACGTTGCCGAGCACGTCGTACAAGCCCCAGTCGTTCGCGTCCAGGCCGCCGACGGGGTGGGTTTGCTCGCCGGAGTTCTCGCTGTACCAGGCGACGCCCTCCAGACAGGCTAGATCGTCGCCGCAATAGGTGCGCGTGGTGGTGCCGGCGCGCGCGGCGTATTCCCACTCCGCCTCGGTCGGCAAACGCCCGCCGACCCGTGTGCAGAACTCCGTGGCGTCAAACCACGAAACGCCTTCGACCGGACAAGTGAGACACTCGGCGAAGCCGTTGGCCGGGGTGAAGTAGCTGGGGTTCACGCCGATTACGGTCAAGTATTGCTCCTGCGTCACCTCGTAGGCGCTGATTTCAAAGTCGGAGATGAACACCTGATGGGCCGGGAGTTCGTCGGGGTTGCAGCCGGTGTCGCCCGGTGAGCAGCCCATGCTGAATTCACCCTGTGGAACAGGCACCCAGGTCAGGCCGAAGTCTGGCTCGGTATCGTCGTCACTCGTGTCGTCGTCGGCGCCGTCATCGTCCGCCTGGTCGTCGTCGGCCGCCGCAGTGTCGTCGTCGGTGGTATCGTCATCGCTGGGCGAGAACTCGTCTTCGCAATCGCAGGATTCGCGGTCGCAGTCGCAGCCGCCGGCCAGCCAGGCCAGTGCCAGGCATACCAGAACCGCCATCCAGTGTGGGTATTTCATCTTGCTCATTCTCCCGTACCGGGAGTGTAGCACAATCGCGCAGCGATCCGAATGGGATCACCTGCGCCATAGGGGCGTATTTGACTGTTGGTTGTCAACACATCCGTTACAGGCGTTATCACCACATCCGTTACAGTGGG
>CAZEDX010000171.1:0-2292 GCA_964511015.1 uncultured bacterium
TGACCAAGCTCTGGAACGCGATCCGCTTCATCACCACCTACCTGGTCGACGAGCAGGGCAACGCGCTGGCGATGAGCGCCGGCGAGCCGACGGTGGTCGACCGCTGGATCACCAGCCGCTACCAACAGATGGTGAAATCGGTTACGCAGAGCCTCGAGCAGTACGAATACAGCCTCGCGCTGCGTTCGATCGAACGTTTCTTCTTCGCCGAGTTCTGCGACAACTACCTCGAAATCGTGAAGGACCGCTTCTGGAACCCGGCGCGCTTCACCGCCGGCCAGATCGACGCCGCGCGCCATACGCTGTTCTCCATCGGCTACGGCATCATCAAGCTGTTCGCGCCGTTCATTCCGTACCTCACCGAAGACATCTACCAGCGCGTCTTCCGGCAATACGGCGGACCGGTTTCGGTGCACGTCGACATGTGGCCGGAATTCGACGAAAAGGCCGTCGACCCGCGCGCCGAAGACCTCGGCAAACTGTTGGTGGCGATTTTGACCGGCGCCCGGCGCTGGAAAACCGAACAGGCGGTGCACCAGGGCCACCCGCTGGCCGAACTGCTGGTCACCTGCCCGCCGGCGCTGCAGGCCGAGCTCGAACCGGTGCTCGAAGACCTGCGCGCCGCCGCGCGGTCGGACAAAATCGGCTTCGCCGAAGGCGGCACGGTGCCTACCGAAGCCGAAGGCGTCATGCTGGCAATGGTGCTGGGGGAGAAAAAGCCGAAAGCGTAACTCAAGGCTTGAGCATCGACCATTGGGCCAGTCAAGGGCACGGTGTGCCGTGCCTTTTCTGTTTGCCGATTTTCGCTATGCGAAGGAGTGACAAAGATGGTCGCCACAAATCCTACCGCGCCGCAACCGGCTTTCCGCCGCGAACACGATTCGCTCGGCAACCGCGATATTCCCGCGTCGGCCTATTTCGGCATCCAGACCCAACGCGCGATCGACAATTTCCCGATCACCGGCATTCCGATCGGCCAGTTCCCGCATTTGATCCGCGCGCTGGCGCTGGTAAAGAAGGCCGCCGCGCACGCGAACATGGACCTGGGCATCCTGCCCCGCCCGATCGGCGAAGCCATCGCCGCGGCATGCGACGAACTGGTGGCCGGCAAATACCACGACCAGTTCCCCGTCGACGTGCTGCAGGGCGGCGCGGGCACCTCCACCAACATGAACGCCAATGAGGTGATCGCCAACCTGGCCCTCGAACGCCTCGGCCACGCGAAAGGCGAGTACGCCGCCTGCCACCCGAACGACCACGTCAACCTTTCGCAGTCGACCAACGACGTCTACCCGACCACCATTCGGCTGGCGATGTACTCACGGCTGGTCGATCTGACCACGGCGATGGCCGAACTCCAGGCCGCGCTCGAAAAGAAGGAAGTCGAGTTCGCCGACGTGATCAAGATGGGCCGCACGCAATTGCAGGACGCGGTGCCCATGGCGCTGGGCCAGGAATTCGGCGCCTGGGCGGTGATGATCGGCGAGGACATCCACCGCCTGCACGAAGCCAAGCAACTGCTGCGCGAGATGAACCTCGGCGCGACCGCCATCGGCACCGGCCTAAACGCGCCGGCCGGCTATACCGACCTGGTGCGGCAATACCTCAACCGTTTCGCGCAGACCGACTTCGTCACCTCGGTGAACCTGGTCGAGGCGACGCAGGACGCGGGCTGCTTCGTGCAACTCAGCGGCGTGCTCAAGCGTGTCTCGGTCAAGCTGTCGAAGATCTGCAACGACCTGCGCCTGCTCTCGTCGGGGCCGCGCGCGGGTTTGAACGAGATCAACCTGCCGCCGATGCAGCCCGGCTCGTCGATCATGCCGGGCAAGGTGAACCCGGTGATCCCCGAGGTCGTCAACCAGATCTGCTTCCAGGTCATCGGCAACGACGTCGCGGTGACGCTGGCCGCCGAGGCCGGGCAACTCGAACTCAACGTCATGGAGCCGGTGATCTTCTACAACCTACACCGCAGCCTGGACATGCTGACCAACGGCTGCCGCGTGCTGGCGACCAAGTGCATCGCCGGCATCACCGCCAACCGCGAGGTGTGCCGCCGCTATGTGGAACAAAGCATCGGGTTGGTAACCGCGCTCAATCCGCTGATCGGCTACGAGAAGTCGGCCGAGATCGCCAAGGAAGCCCTCGCCACCGGTCGCGGCGTCGTCGAACTCGTGGTCGAAAAAGGTCTGCTCACCCGCGCCCAGGTCGAAGAGATCCTGAAGCCCGAAAACATGACCCGGCCACTGTTCGTCAAAAAGGCGTGAGACGGCTGGCCCAATTTGTCTTGACAGC
>CAZEDX010000172.1:0-2071 GCA_964511015.1 uncultured bacterium
GTTCTTACCACGCCCTCCATCCGCAGAACAGAGGGTCGCCCCAACACCGCTTACGAACACGCTGCCGAGTGGCAGCGGTCTTCTGGTGAAATCGGGTCCCGCGCGCGAAACCGGAGGGACGCTCTATAGCAACCTCGCAAGCGGCAGATCAATTGCCGTCTTCTCAGCCGTTATTTCCATGACGGGTCAAAAGGGGTTTTCCATCGCGACAGTGGTGGGGAACAGCAGTTTGAACAAAGTGGTGGTGCCCGAACGGGCCTTCGCGGTGACGCACAGCCCCTCGTCAGGGGAGATGGTGTTGGTCGGCGACTTGGCCTTCGGCGACGGTCCGCTCCCGCGCGCAAACGTCGCTTGGCCCGCCGCCAACGACGACGCGAGCGGCCACAGTCGTCGCCTGCCCTTCTCGCCGCGCCCGCCGGTTCCACGGCGGTTCGACAGCGGCTTCAACGACGGGTTCCCGGCAGGAACGGTGATCCGGGTTCGCGACGGCTACGCCGTGATCCAGCAGGACAACGACGAGCGGACACTGCTCGGCCTTCGGACCCAGTTCGCCGACACCCGCGACATGCAGGTGGGTCGCCGGGTGACGTTCCAAGTCGCCTCCTCTCAAGGTAAGGCACTCGCGATCTCCATTCGCGGTGCCCGTTGATCAACCACAACCGGGGCGGGCTACGGCCCGCCCCACAATTCCAAAATCACCATGAAACTTAACATCAAAGAAATCGTTGATTGGCTCACAACCAATGGCCACAACCAGCCTACCGCTACTGGCAATCACTCCAGCGGCACATGCATTTACCCGCCGTCGGGCGAGCACATGCTTCAGGTATCGAAGGCGGTACATTCGATCGAAATCACCAATCGGGCCTACGGCCTTGGCCTGATTCCCGATGACGAGTACCGCCGGAACTTGACCCACGATCTCGCGACGTTCCTCGCAAACGGAAATCTTCGCAAGATCTCCTTGGAACTGATCGCGGCTGACCAGACGATCATGGCGGAACAAGTCATACACTTCGGCCAGCACGCACAGAATGGAAAGCATGTAGGTGTTGACGGTACTGTGATGCCCGTCGTCCCCAAGGAGCGCGTCGCGCAGCATCGCATGATGGTGTATCACCACAGCAGCGACCACTCGGCTTATCGCGCGCATCTCAAGTTCACCTGGACGCCGGGGCAGGAATTCGCTCGCCAGCGCGGTGACAGCTTCGAGTGCAACCAAGCGAAGAAGACTGGTGGCCGGCAGCGGGACGAGGTTTTCGTGAGCGCCTCCCTCCGCGAGGAGTTGGTGATAACGAACAGCGGCGGCCGCTACAGCTTCTGTAACGTGCCGTCGCGCAAGCTCAGTGGAGTGTTCCTTCACCGGAAGCATGTTGAAGGTAACCACCTGCCCCGTGTTGGTGAACGCTGGACCGGCGTGCTGGTGCAACTGCCCGCTGGTTTTCAGGTCCGGGCGGCTCGCCCGAAATAACTGAACGCGCGGGAGAGCAGCCGCTCTCCCGCGCTTCCACACTTAACCGAAACATTCCATGAATACGAATCACAATAGCTTCTTGCGACACAACCGGGCGCCAGGCTCAAACCAGCTCAACGGATTCACCCGGCTCCTCGTCAACTACCCAACGCTGGGGATCCGGCGCCGCCGTTTTTCCAACATCGCGGTGCCGACGACGACGGACCTTTCGGCGCTGCGCGGTGCGCGACTCGTGGCAGTGATGGACGACGACAATCTGCGCTTGTCGAGCCGTAACCGGGCGTTGCGCTTCAGCTATCGCAGGACCCTCGAACGATTGAACGCCGTGGCCGACGTCGTAATTCCGCTGGCCGTCATTGTCGCCGACACGGGTGACACACGCCGGCAGGTGTACTTCCAGCATCGTGGTTGGCAGGTGCTATCAATCCCGCGCGAAACCGCGCTGACGTGCAGCGGCCCGGTGGTCAAGGGCAACGCCGATTTCGACATCGCATTTGAGATCGGACACATGGTCAGCGCCGGGCAATTCGACGCGCTGCTCCTAGCCCGACTTCCGCTACTGGAGGCTGGCTTTGACTATTTTCGGGGGGAGGCCGG
>CAZEDX010000173.1:0-2062 GCA_964511015.1 uncultured bacterium
AATCGTTAGATGGCGCGCTCGATTGATGAGATGACGCCGAATGGGTGTTTGAGGATCTCGAATCCGTCCCGCTGGTCACTTGACGCGAGGCTCGCTCATGGGTGTCCAATGGGTTCCATGCCAATCCTGGAATAGGCAGTCTAGGAACCATCCAAACGATTCTCAAATCGAACGTCGACGACCGGGTCAAACTCTACCAACTCGAAAAGGAAACAGGAATCGACCCCGTCGCACGGGGTATGTGGGCGAATTATTGACATCGAACGCATTGTACCATCAGGAGGACAATGCTGTGATAACACGCATTAATATTCGGTTTGGGTTGGTTTTGGCGTTGGTGCTGTTTTCAACGGCAACCATTGTTTCCGGACAAGCAACACAACTTCCGGTTGGTCCAGACGGAGATTGTTGGCAGGTCATTCAGATCCACGCTGTCACTTACACCGACATGGGCATCCCCCCGAGCGTGTCCCATCCGTAGTTGAAAGTTGAAAAAAGGAAGGCGGTTCATCAGCGTCTCTGGTGACGAAACTAGGAACGCCAAATAAGGCGAACCGCCTTGAAGAAGGCGTATCAGGTCTTGGAGAAAACGGATAGTCGGAAGATGGCTGAATGGCTGGCGAAGGATGGGTAACTGCTGTTGCCGATGCTGGAACTCATCGAGCAATCGCGGATGGCCGTGGACGAGGTGATCGATGTGGTCGGTCGTCCAAGGCTAGTCCATGTTTTGGAGAGGGATGGTCCAAAACGAATCTCATCCTTGACCAAGGAAGCTCTTCTAACAACTACAGGCCGAGTCTTCTACTGCTCGATCAACTCCCGCACCCGTTTGAGGAACGGGCCGGCTTGGGGCGGCTTTTCGAAGTACGCATCGATGCGCATCGCGGCGATGTCGGCGGGGGATTGCGGGGCGAAGTCGAAGCCGAGTTTGCCGCGGATGCCGGTCATCATGACCAGTGGCACGGCGGCCAGGCGGGCGTCGGCGCGGACCTGCCGCGCGAAGTCGAAGCCGGCGGTCAGCGAATCCATCATCAGGTCGGTGACGATCAGTTGCGGCACATGGTCGCGCAGAAACGCCAGCGCGTCGGCGCGGTTGTCGAAGGACTCCACACGCGCGGGCAGCGTGGCCAGCAAATCGGAGAGGATCTGCCGGTAGTCGATGTCGTCGTCAACCACCACCACCAGCGGAAGCTCGGCCATGTTGCGTTCCTTTCACCGGGGCCGATCCGGCGGACCGGCCCCGGCACAGAGCATAGCATTTACACGCGCGAACGGGGCGTGTATTTGGTGTGCAGCAGGTGGTGCGATTTCTCGCCCAGCGGCGCCACCAGGAACTCCTCGTACAGCGCCTTCACAAACGGGTTCTCGTGCGACTTGCGCAGCTTCTTACCTTCGTCCTCGGCATAGATCGCCTGGATGCGGGCCTGGCGCGCGGCGTTGTCGGTGAAGCGCGGCTGGCCGCCGCCGCCGATGCAACCGCCGGGGCAGGTCATCACTTCGACGAAGTGGTAGCTCTTCTCGCCCGACTTCAGGCTCTCGAGCAGCCGGCCGGCGTTGCCCAGCGTATGGGCCACGGCGACCTTCATGGTCACGCCGTCCAGAAACTTCCATTCGGGCAGCGGGTTCTCGATGGTGACCGCCGCTTCCTTGATGCCTTCCAGGCCGACTACCGGCGTCACGTGCAGATTGGCAAACGGCAGTTCGCGACCGGTGACCAGTTCGTAGACCGTGCGCAGCGCCGCTTCCATGACGCCGCCGGTGTTGGCGAAGATGTCCGCCGCGCCGGTCGAGATGCCCAGCGGCGCGTCCATCTCCTCGTCGGGCAGATTCAAGAAGTCGATGCCCGCCTGCTTGATCATGCGGCCGAGCTCGCGGGTGGTCAGCACGACGTCCACATCGCGCGCGCCGCTGTCGTTCATCTCGGGCCGGCTGCACTCGAACTTCTTGGCCGTGCACGGCATGACCGACACGACGTAGATGTCTTCGGCCTTCCTGCCGAGCTTCTGCGCGTAGTAGGTCTTGGCCACCGCGCCGAACATCTGCTGCGGCGACTTGCAGGTGG
>CAZEDX010000174.1:0-2056 GCA_964511015.1 uncultured bacterium
ACCGTGCAACATGGCCGCCCCGCGATCATAGGCTTCCGGGCCGACTTCCGGCTGGGTATCGACCTGCAAGAACCACCGCGGCACCATGCGCCCTTCCACCTGCAACTGGTAGATCGCGTACCCGAGCAACGAGCAGCGGGCCGGTTGAATCTGGTCAGGCTTAAAATGGGCGTGACCACGACGGGCCAAGTATTCGCGGGCGATCCATTGCGGCATGAATCCGCACCGCCAGGCCCCGACATGCTGGTTGGGACAAAGAATGTATCTCACGTTTGACGAACGCTGAATCTGCGCCAACAGCAGGTTGGCTTGGGGCACGAAACGGCCAGTGGCAAACGGCCAATACGAACCGACACCATCGCTGCCCATGTCCTCGGTGTCGACGATGCTCGGGTTGGCGTGGCCGCGCGGCGACACCAACCGCCACAGCCAAGCCAGGGCAGGCGGCAGCAGATGAAACAAGCCAATGATGCCGAACGAGGGATGATCTTTCGTACAAGGTGGCGTGCGGATGCCGAAGCTACGAATGTCGACGGCCACCGGCTCGTTGATGATCTGCGGCACCAGCCGGCGCGGCAGAATCACCCGCGGGTTCGGACACGGCTTGCCGGGCGCGTCTTCTATGTGCTCCCAAATCATGGCGCGCGATTCGGGCACCGCATCGATGTTCAAAAACACCAGCGGCTCGGCCGGCCGCGCGGTCAGTTTTTCCAGAGACGGATCGGTGCCGTATTCCTGAATGTGATTGACGCGGATGAACCAGGCGTCTTCCGCGTCGATCAGGCGCAGATAGCCGTCCGATTTCTGCAGCGATTCGGGGCAGAGCGCCATATCGTCGGCGATCGGCCGCAACATGCACGCGCGGGGCACTTCTAGGTAGCGTCGTTCGTCGGTAACGAGGTTGTGGCCGAGCAACAGCCGGCCATCAGGCTCGCGGTGCATTTGCTCGAGCATCTCGCTCTTCCCACCGCCGCTGGCCCCTTCGTGCATGATGACCAATTCATTGTCGTACGGCGTAACCACCTGAACCGCCGAACAATGCGGCACGATCCAACCTTCGTCTTCTGCGTGCGCAATCAGCACGCCGTAAACACCTTTTTTGGCGCTCGGTCCGGGATAGAGGTTGTAGGCGAACATCTCATGCAGTGTGCCGCCATTGCGGTCGTGCACGACCGCCTGCCGCCCCCCGAAATGCGAATGGCGAAACGGCGGCGCGACGTAGACCACTACCCTTGGCGCGAAATCGGCCGGCAGCACGGAACGGGCGACGACACCCTGCAGCAGCGCCAGGCTCAAGGCAAAAAAGGCTGCATTGAGCGGCACGACGGCGACCGCGTGAAGATCGAGTGGCGTCTGGCCGGCGTTGAACGCAAAGACACCCAGGTCTTGCTTCTGGAGCCAGGCAAACGTGTCTTGCTTCAGCGTGGTGAATGCGTAGCCGAACCGGTCGGCAAAGCGCGGCTTGTCCGTCGGCAAATCGTCGGCCACGAACAGGCAGTCCGGATCGCGGCGACGCATGTACGGTTCGGGGTAATTGACCGCGAGTCCGTTGCGCAACCGCGCCACCTGCGCTTCCACCACCCTGCGGCCGTCAGGCAGCTCAAAAGCGACTTCGAATTCGCCGCTGCTCTCCCCGCCCAGAGCCCGCTGGAGCATCTCCTCGGCGCTGTCGAACCAGGTGACCGAACGCGCATTGGCCAGCAGGTGCGACAGCGTGCCGGTCAGATTCGCCGGTTGAAAACCACATTCCACCATCGTCCGTCCGTTCTCCTTTGCCGTTTTGCCAGGCAAACCAGTCCGCCCCTAACGATTGTTACCACGTACCGATGGGGATCGTCATCTCCTTTTCGCCGCGACACCGCACGTGGAATTTTCCGCCCCCTACTTCTCTCCGAACAGCCGGAACACGACCACCCCATGAGGAAACGTTACCCGTATCGAAATGCCGGTGATTTTTCTTCGGACGCGATGTTCAATAAGTCATTGGAAATAAAGAACATCCACTCTTGTCCAAAACGACTCTTTAAAATAGTTGACCTCTGGACAGGATGTACAT
>CAZEDX010000175.1:0-1957 GCA_964511015.1 uncultured bacterium
GCGGGAGAAATTCAGAAGACGAGTAACGAAACGGTGGTCAAGGTCTTCCGCGCCATCGATGGCATTCCGGTGTACGGTCCGGGCGGCTTCTATCGCGTACACGTTGGGAACGACGCCGCGCTGCACGCCGTGTTCGACTTGACCCGTCGGTTCGAAAAAAATCCGGTTGATATCGTGAAACTGCCGACCGAAGACGAAATCGTGGCGTTGGCCGAAGAGAAGATGGCCTTCTACTGCGAAAACGCGGTGCGCTGCAACGTTCGCGCACGGGTGGGCTACTACGAAGACGGGCGATCGACGGAACAGAAATTCCTGGAACCTAATGATCATCTTCGACATCGCGTTGTTGACTAAAAGCGAAGACGCGGTTGCCTACCACTTTGGTGTTCCGTTGCGCGATGCGGCCGTCGCCGACGTGACGATTCCGGAGTTCGAGGTGGACCGAGGGATTCTGTAAAGGTGCCGGGACCTTCATCCCCACAGCGTTTTCGGCAGGCGCGGCTTTGCGCGCGGCGGCAACGACCCGAACGCCCGTTCGAGAAAAATTTTTAAGCTCGTCCACTTGACCGGTCGCGGCACGGACCTTATTGCTTGCCGGTACTGCGGCGGAAAAGTACGCCGCCTATTGGAAGTCGCTATGGCGACCGAACATGGGAGAATGAGAAATGCCGCGCGCCGGCGAGAGATTTCTTGTTGCTTTGCCTAGTTGGCTTTATCGTCCATCGTGCCGGATTCCGGCGGCGTGCCGGCGCCTACTGCACCACCACCACCTTGACCGCGTTGCTGGTGAAGACGCCACGCAGGGCGGTCGGCACGGCCGCGGGGGCGCCGTCGATGTCATGCGTGGCCGTGACGCGTTCGAAGACGTAGAGGTACCACACCTCGTAAGTGCCCGGCTCGCGGAACGAAACCGACTTCAGGTAGTCGGCGTAGGGGCCCTGGCGCGGGTCGATCGATTCGCCTTTCTTCACCGGCAGCACATCGCTGTTGGACAACGCCCGCATGCGCGCCGGGCGGCCGCCCATCAGCATCCAGCGCAACACTTCGCCGTTTTCGCGCTTGGCCAGGAAGTCGTGGTACGGCTGCTGCCAGCGGGCTTCGGACCCGTCGATCGGCCGGATGACCTGCAGCGGGTCGGGGCCGAGGTTGAAGAACGACACCTTGAAGTTGACGACTTCACCCACTTTTACCGTCTGATCGGCCGGTTCGAGCATGATCCGCAACCCATGCACCAGATTCTCGGTGCGGGGCGGCGGATTGTCGCGGTCGGGCAGCCACGAGAAGGTGGCGGCGAAGGCCAACACGGGCAACAGCACACACAAAGCGGCCAGCAAAACGCGGCGTTTCATGGGATCCTCCCTTGCACGGACTCCGCCATTGTTCCAAAGCTTGGCGCATTGTGCAAACGGCCCGTCGGCGCTAGGATGGCCCGGCATTTGGAGTCCATGTATTCGGGGTACGTCATGCACTACAAAAACTTCCTCATGGTGGTGGCCGTGTTTGCGCTGGTGGCCTTGGTGGCGCCGGCGGCGACGGCTGAGTACTACGTCGGCTTGACCCACGGCACCGACAAGGTGCGGCGGGAGTTCGCGATTTCGACGGCCGACACGTTCCATCTCTATTCCGCGCGCAACGAGTGGGAGCCGTTCCAGGTGCTGGTGCTCGATGACGCCGGCCTGACCAACGTCAACGTGGAGGTCAGCCCGTTCACCGGACCGGGGGACAGCATCAGCGAGATCGAGCTTTACCGCGTGGCCTACGTACCGGTGACCGCCGAGACGATCAGCCGCACGCCCGCCGACCTGACCAAGGTCGGGGACTGGCCCGACGGGCTGGTGCCGTTCGTCGACCACTTCGTCGGCGAAACGCGCGACGGCGCGCCATTTGACGTCGAAGCCGGCCTCAACCAGGCGGTGTTCGTCGACATCTACGTTCCGGAAGACCAGACCCCCGGCGA
>CAZEDX010000176.1:0-1907 GCA_964511015.1 uncultured bacterium
CTGGTGGGCGGCATCGGCATCATGAACATCATGTTGGTGTCGGTGCGCGAACGTACGCGAGAAATTGGCGTGCGCAAGGCGCTGGGGGCTCGGCGGCGCGACATTGCCCGGCAGTTTCTGATCGAGGCGGTCACCTTATCGAGTCTCGGCGGGCTGGTGGGCGTCGCGCTCGGAGTCGGCGGACTGTTGCTGGTCAGCCATTTCACCGACGCCTTGCCTATTGCTTTTTCGGCGGACTCGATCATGTTGGCGGTCGGATTTTCGCTCTTTGTCGGGGTGTTTTTCGGAGTCTACCCGGCCCGGCGGGCGGCCGCGTTGGATCCGATCGAGTCGCTACGCTACGAATAGGTCGGCGAACTGCGATTGATGGCGCTGCGTAGCACCGACAGCAGGCTGGACATCGGCGTCCGTTTCAGAATCGCCGCGAGCCGAAGGGGTCGCAGCAATGCCAGTCGCGCCCGGAGGCAGAATATTCGCAACCGCATCGTACTGACCGGGCTGAGATTAATGTTGGTCCGTGTGTAGTTGAACTGGCTCCAGTCGATAGAGCGGCCGACGAAATGATGGGCCATTTCCGAACCCGGCAGCGGTACCACCCGGTTGAACGACAGCCAATGGCCTCCCCACCGGAAGGCGTCATGTACGGAACGACCGATTTCCGCCGCGGTTTCCGTCGGGAATCCGTACATCACCGAAATGCGCAGCAGCACGCCCCGGCGGCGCAGGTGACGGATCGCCTGTTTGGCTTTGGCCAGATCCAGATTCTTTTTGGTCATCGCCTGGAGACGAGGGGAGGTCGTCTCGATCGGCGCCAACATGCGGTCCAGGCCGGCACGGACCAGGCAGTCGATGATCTCATTATCCAGCATGTCCATTCGCAAACCATTCGGGAAGACCAGCGCCAACCGGTGACCGGCGCGGATCATTCGTTCGCAGAATTCCCGCGTACGGTCGCGATTCAGATTGAACAAGTCATCGATGATTTGCAATTCGCCAATACGATGCCGGGAAACCATCAGGCCGATTTCTTCCATGACGTTGTCGAGGCTACGTGTGCGGTAGCCATGCCCCATGGCGTGGGCGCAGTAGGTACAGCGCATCGGACAGGATCGCGAAGTCATGATGCTCATCCAGCGCGGATGGCGAAAGACGAGATCCATCGACGGCCTGCCGAAATACTGCTCTGGCGGCAAAACGGTCTGGTCGGGGAAGGGTAGCGTATCCAGATCGCTAATCAGCGCACGGGGGGCGGTCAGACGGTAGCAACCGGAGGTGCGCAGCGCCAGGCCGGGGATCTGCTGCGGGTCCGCGCCAGACCGCAGGGCCTGCAGCCACTCGAGGAACGTGTGTTCCCCTTCGCCGACCACCACCGCGTCGAAGCCCGCCTCGGCGCGCACGCGATTGTCAGCGAAGGTCGGCCCGACTCCGCCGCCGACAACGAGGCCGCCGTAACCGCGCTGTCGTGCCTCCCGCACCAGCTCAGCGGTGCGGGGAAGATCGACGGTCAGTGCCGAAAAACCCAGAACATCCGGCTTCCATTCCTGCAATTCGTCCAGCACGCGATCCTGCCAGCGTCGGTCCAGCACTGCGTCCACCGCTTTGACGGAAAAGTCGTTGGCTCGCAGAACCGCCGAGAGGCTAAGAATCCCCAGTGGCGCAGTGCTCATACACTGCCACCAACATGCATTGCTTCGCGGACGTACCAAAAGGATACGCATCACGCTGCGTTTCTGAATTGTTTTGTTTCCGACCCGTCGGCGGTTAGCGTGAACGGGGGAGGTTAGTTCTGAGATCCGCCAACAAAATAAAATTATCACAGTTTGTGGGCAAGATGCAAGTGGGAATCCGACCTGGTGGTGTAATGTATCTTGTGTCAGCGGCTTAAGCGAAGTAGGGGTGCCAGACCT
>CAZEDX010000177.1:0-1871 GCA_964511015.1 uncultured bacterium
TCTGGCCGCGGCAATGATAGGCAAACCGGAAGCCGTGCCCGCGTTCACCGGTGCCGAGCCGTTCTTCCACGCCGAGTACGGTACGTCCAACGGCCGCGTGTATGACTCGGCGGATATCTACGGGAAGACACGCTAACGGCTGCCTTTCGCATTGAACATTCGAGATGCGCCCGCGCCTCCTTTGCCTCACACGCTGACCAGCCGTTCAACCCCACCATGAAATCCGCCGCCATCGCCCTTCTCGCCTCGGTCTTCGCGACCGCCGTTACGCGAGCCGCATTACCCGTGCAGACCACGTTCGCAGACGCGAAACCCGCGCAGACCTGGTCGCTCAAGGAACTGGACGCCAGCCTTCCTTCCGACTGGACGGGCTACGAGTTTCTGGTGCTGGAATTCAAGGCGTCGTCCTCGCAGCGGTTTGATCTCGGGCTGGAGACGCCGCAGGGTCGCACCGCCAAGCGGATCGGGCCGTTCGCAGGCGTGTGGGTGCGTGCGGCGATTCCGCTGCGGTTCTATCGCCAGCCTGCCGGCGACGGAGTGGATATGGCGGCGACCTACAACCAGCCGCGCAACTCGTATTGGATCAACATCCATACCAGCGCGCATGGGCCGCTCACGAATGTCACCGGCCTGTCTGTCTCAATGGATCGCCCAGTCGGGTCGCCGACGCTGGAGATTCGCTCGGTCGCGCTGGCGAAGACCGATCCCGGTGACGCGGTGCTGGAAGGCAAACCGTTGATTGACGAGTTCGGTCAATACACACGCGTCGAGTGGCCCGGCAAGGCGCATTCGCTCGATGAGCTGAAGAAAGTTTGGGCCGCCGAGGAAACCGCGCTGAAGGCGGCCACCACCGAACGCTGTCCGTATGGCGGATTCTTGAAGACTCAGGCCAAGGCGACTGGTTTCTTCCGGGTTGAGGAGATTGACGGACGTTGGTGGTTCGTTTGCCCCGACGGCCACTTGTTTTACTCGACCGGCCTGAATGGTGTCGGCACCGGCTCCGGCACGCGCGTGCAAGGGCGCGAGGATTTGTTTGCGGCGATGCCACCGGACAGCCTCGCTGCCGGCGGGCGGGGCGGGCGCGCGTTTGGCGGCTCGTTCTACACTTGGAATCTGCAACGGCGGTTTGGCGACGACTGGCGGCCAAAGTGGGCGGAGTTTACCTCGCAACGGTTGGCCGCTTGGGGTTTCAATACGGTCCACAACTGGGGCGCGCCGGATCGCAGTCGCCCCGAGCCGCGTGTGCCCTACGCGCTGATGATGCGCGGCTGGCAGATGGGCCGATCGGTCATGGGCCTGCCCGACGTGTATGCGGAGGACTTCGCGCGGCGCGTGGACGAAACCGCCGCCAGCCAGCTCGCGCCGTTTCGGGATGATCCCTTCATGCTTGGCTTCTTCATTGGCAACGAACCGCCCTGGCCCGGGCGTGAGAGCCAGTTGTGCGACGCCATCCTCGCCGGTGAGCCGAGCGAAATCCAGAAACGGCTCAAGGCGCATCTCGCTGCGAGGGACACGCCCGCGCGGCGAAAGGCGTTCGTGATCGCGGCGTTTCAACATTACCTGGACACGATCAACGCCGCTGTCCGCCGGCACGACACGAACCATTTGAATCTCGGCATCCGTTTCGGCGGCCATCCGCACGATGAGGTGATGAAAGCCGCGCACGGCTTCGACGTGTTCAGCGTGAACATCTACCGCTACGCGCCGGACCGCGCCGACCTGGATCGCATCTACGCGCTTGTGCCCAAGCCGATCCTCATCGGCGAGTTCCACATCGGCGCGCCGGAGCGCGGACTCTCGCCCGGCCTGGTGCAGGCGATGAACCAAGCCGAGCGCGCGGTCGCCTACCGTTACTACGTCGAGCAATGCGC
>CAZEDX010000178.1:0-1774 GCA_964511015.1 uncultured bacterium
CAGACGAATCGGCCGGCCCTGATAGTCCGTCAACATTCTCATGGTTTGCCCGTCGCCTCCTCGACGATCCGGATTTCGTCGTCGGTCAGGTCGTAAACTCATCCCCAAGCCGCTTCCAGCGGCGTTTCCCGCCTCGGGCGGGCTGATAGGCCAGTCCCTTTGGGGCTGGTTGCGGGACCGGTATAAACCAACCCTCTATTACCCCCTAAATACAGCACGTTTCAACGGGCGGAGTGCATTAATCAGTAGTTTCTATTTTTCTCATCGGCGACAATCGTTTCCATGTCCCGTCCGTTGTCGACACTATATACAATCCTCGGCTCATGCGCGGTCCCCCATAGAACACAATTGCTGTTCCATCTGGAGAGCTGTGCAGATCTCTATAAGTCTCCTTATCATTCACCAGTTGCCTCATCCCGGTACCGTCGAGATTGACGATCCGAATGCTGCATTCATATGATCCCATGATTTCAGGCATACTACTTTCACAACTGAAAACGATGTTCTTGCCATCGGCCAACCAGCAGAAATCAACGGGCCTTTCCGTACCCGTGAAATGCACTGCTGGTTTGACGTGTTGGCCTTCAAAATCGATCACGCAGATCGCTCGCGGCAGTTCATGACGTTGATAGAAGATAACTAACTTACCGTCCGGACTGATCTTGGGGCCCAGACCGCTGCTGAGATTTCTCACGGAACCCGAGGCGATGTCGACAGCCATGACAGAATAGGAGTCCTCGATCCGGTGCGTGAAGACGGCGCGTGACCAATCCCGGTCTACTGACCAATCATCGCCGAGCTGGCATAGGCGTACCAGCACGCCGTCTTTGTCGATGGAAAACAAGCGCCTATCGGTCGCTAACCAAAGCATTTGACGACCGTTCGGATGAAAAAACAACCGACCACTTGAAAGTCGATTCACCCCTGGACCTGGCGTGAGGAGCTTTCCGGTTAAATCAACGATGTGGTGGGTTTCGTTGATTCGGCCGAACAAAGAACCGATCAACGTGGTGAAGACGAGTGCGTTACTGTCAGGCGACCAAGATGGCGGGCTATCGCCACCGGCACCGGTATGAAGACAATGCTGGCCGTCACCATTTGAGTCCATAACCCAGACCGTCCAATGTCCACGCATCTTCCGCAGGAAGGCAATTTTAGTACCATCAGGCGAGAAGGTTGGGGCGCAGTCAATATCCCGAAAGGGAGGAGGCGTATTAAAGGCACACCCTACGGTGCTGATGAGAACAGAGAAGCAGACAAAAAGAATTCTATAGACCGAGATATAAGAGTGGGTGCTTTCAAAGGCACATGAACAATATATCTTCTTACATGCCAGACCACAAAAGATGGCATTTGACTTGGCCAATAAAGTGCTCCATTGGGCAATCAGAAGCGCGAAGCTGAAACTAAGACGCAGCGCGCACTACACAGGGCATGTTTTGTATTGCCATCCGTCATCGCTCCCCCGCCTTCAAAGAAGGCGGACCACCCGGTCAGAACCCCAAGCGGGAGCGCGGGGGCGAAGAAGGATGATTGTTCGATACTCGGTGCATCATACTACACCGGCCCGCTCGCTTCCGCTCGGAGTTCTGATGGCGTGGTCGCTAAACACATACCAAGGCGGGCTCCAGGTTCTGAGCGCTCATGCCCGTTGTTTTGTCCCGACGCCGTCCGGAAAAGTAACTACTTTTTCGCGGCCGCCGCGGCTTTGGGGGCCATGGCGTACACCTCGACCCGCCGGTTGTGCTGACGGCCTTTGGCGTCGGCGTTGTCG
>CAZEDX010000179.1:0-1539 GCA_964511015.1 uncultured bacterium
TCCTGCGCGATCATCGAGCAGGTGGTGGCGATGCTGCCCGACGGGCCGATCAACGCCCTGCCGGACGAGAAGGTGACCCTGCCCGACAAGCGCGAGCTGTATTTCTCGATCGAAGGGCTGATCCACCACTTCGAGAAGGTGATGACCAACCGCGGCTTCCGCCCGCCCGTCGGCGAGGCGTATTTCGCCAACGAAACGGCCAACGGCGAGCTGGGCTTCTACATTGTGAGCGACGGCGGCAACAACCCCTACCGCGTGCGCGTCCGACCGCCGAGCTTCATCAATTACCAGGTGTTCCCGAAGCTGATTGTCGGCCACCAGATCAGCGACGTGCCGCCGACGCTGAACAGCGTGAACATCATCGCGGCGGAGCTGGATCGATGAACGCGGCGCGGCCCGTTCCTGAGGGCAACACGGAGTCGTCGGCTCCCACCAAGCCGCTGTGGCAGCGCGTGGTTCCGGACTTCGAGGCGGCATTCATGGCGGTAGAACGGGTCGAGAAACAGCTTCGGCGGTTTACCGCCGCGTTGGACGCCGCCGGCGTTCCCTATGCCGTGGTCGGGGGGAACGCGGTCGCGGCGTGGGTGGCGACGGTCGACGCCGACGCGACGAGGACGACGAAGGACGTGGATGTGCTCGTGCGACGGTCGGACATGGACCGCATTGCCCAGGCGGTACGTTCCATCGGCCTTGTGCCGGGCGAAGTCCTCGGCGTTCCGATGTTCGTCGAGGAAGCGGCCCCGTCGCCGCGCGGGGCCGTGCACATTCTCTACGCCGATGAACCCGTGCGGCCGGACGACCCGCGACCGGCCCCGAGCGTGACATCGGCGTGTCGCAGCCCGCAGGGGTACATGGTCATTAACCTGCCGGAGTTGGTGCGCATGAAACTGGAGGTATTTCGGCGCCGGGACCAGGTGCATCTTGAGGATTTGCTGTCGCTTGGGTTGATCGATGCCCACATGGCCGAGGCACTGCCGCCGGACTTGCTCGCCCGCCTGCGACACGTCCGCGACACGATGGAGTGGCACGGCCCGCCGCCGGTGTTCTAGGCTTGAAATGGCGAAATGAAGAAGGAAAAAGGCACAATGAAGAGTGGGGCGCCGCGGGCATTTCCGGCGGCGCAGGACCTGCGCCCCCGAGTCCCGCTTTTCTCACTTTTCCTTGTTCCTTGCGCCTTCTTGACCAGGAGCAACGCTTGAGTTGGCGAACGATTGACCGTCGAACCGTAGACGCAGAGCACCTCGGACCGGCGCTGTCCGAGGCGGTGCTGGCGAAGATTCGCACGTTCTTCCCCCGCTACCCGACGAAGCGGGCCGTGCTGCTGCCGGCGTTGCACATTGCCCAGGACGCGCTCGGCTACGTCTCGCTGCGGGCCATGCGGCAAATAGCAGAGTTGCTGGAATTGCCGCCGGCGGCCGTCATGGACGTCGTCAGCTTCTACACGCACTTCTGGACGCACCCGAAGGGCCGCAAGACGATCGTCCTGTGCCGCTCACTGTCGTGTGAACTGATGGGCGGCCGGCAGGTACAGGAGGCGAT